>JAGAYS010000039.1 GCA_017940385.1 Ruminobacter sp.
GTCAACAAATTTACTCGTTTAACAGCATCCTTTGAATCTTTAAAAGAAAAATGGGGTTCTGACTATCCTGGAGCCGTAAAAGTCTGGGAGAACAATTTTAAACATGTACGTCAGCTCTATAATTATCCTGCCGACATATGTAAAGTGATGTATACAACCAATGCCATCGAATCTGTAAATTCCAGCCTTAGAAAGGTCTCTAAAAAGGGATTCTTTGAAAATGAAAATTCGGTATTTAAAATTTTCTATCTCAGAATTACGGGGGAACTTGCCAAGAAATGGAACAATGCTAAAATACAGAATCTGGCAAAGGTTCTTAATCAGCTATCCTGTCTAGATGAAATCTGTGACAGAATAGCTAAATATATTAGATAATTTTCTCAAATGTGGCTTAACAAGGGTTTACACGGAATCGCGTTCACTCTCCCTCAAAACGAAAAAGCCGACAGACAGTCGGCTTAAAATACAATGATTGAAACCTGGTTAATCAAACCAATCAACTGATCTAATAAAAAATTTTTATGGCTCAACTCCTAGGTAAAGTTCATTTTTGGCATGATTCACATCTGTTTTAGCAAGGTTAATTATATAAACTTCAGTTAATTTGCTATTATCACTTATAGCAAATATTATATTCCCCGATTTATAATAAAACTTTGGTTCCTCATCGGATAATTTAATCAGCATACCATTATTATAAAGGTTAACCATAAAGGTTTCACATTCTGTTGTATCCGGGCCATCGATTATTATTGTTCCATCAATACAAATCGGGACAGACATATCTTTGTCGATCACTGTGAAATGATTGCAAAGTGTTAATGTAAATCTTTTAATTACATGAGTTTCAGGATGAACGGAAATCTCAAACATATCCGTATTATTATACTTAAACTCAATAAAATGATTATTTAATTCCTCCGGGGAAAAGTTGATAATTGCGGCAAAATATTCTTCTGCAACAAATGTTGACTCCATTTGTATGGACGCATCAAATTTATATTCCATAATATAAAAACTCCTTATTTAAGTCCCGTGAATTTAGCATGTTTGATAACGGGATTACTATCTTTACTTCTTGGTTTGGCAAACATAAACTCCCATCGCCCCGCATAAATCATTTCGTTATAAACAATCCCACTCTTAACAGCCTTTCCGAGTGACTTCCAATAATCATAAAGAATGAACTGCGTATAAAGTTTGGGATCTCTATTTTTAAGAACTGGTGAGTCCCTTATTGAAAGAATAGTCTCATGCATATGCTTAGTTGCATTGTTGTGAGTCCACATTGTTCCTTGCGGAGTATCCACATTAAAGGATTTTGGCAGATACGTCCCCGCATAGTTACCTTGAGTTGGATGAACATGATTCCATACTTCCGCAGTATTCCAAACTTTTGTTCCCGCAGTCCTATTAAAATGTCCACTGAATTGCTTACTCATGACTTTTTCTCCTTGCAAATACTTCATTTGTTTTGCTTGGAAAAGCGACTATTTCCACGCCTTGCTTTTTTAAATCATCGAAAAAATCATAGTGAACTGAACCAAAGACAATTATTGCTTTTGGAGATATAGTTTCAACCATCTTGCGCAGTCCTGTCTCAAATTGTGGTCTATAAAAAGATTTTTTTAAACCACTTGCTACAGTGCCTACAGCAACAATGCTTTTTTGAGGGATTCCATCAAAGCAATAGTCCCATGTTTCACTAGTTCCCCAACGAACGTTATTTATCACAGAAATTTTGTTTTCAGAAACCCAGTTACCAAAAGCTCTCATGCGGTATGTATTGTACCTTTTCAAAGGATCTGGAAAATCAGCATAGGTAGAAAAGTCCGGAGTAATAATTCCATCAAAATGTCGGAATATATTCAAAGCCTTTTCACAGTTAAACCATATACTGTCCCGCTTACCATCAAATTTTTGATCGTCAATAAAAAAATGTATGTATGCGTTGATATGAAAATTTGGATTAACTTTAATTTCCTTTTTGTAAAGGCTTTTGGCATCGTCGTAAGATATTAGTTGAGTAGGCAGTGAAGTTGCGGTACATGGGCAGAACGGAATGTCTGATGGATAAGAAAAAGTAGCGTTTTTTACCATGAATGCATTCCAGATATCATGACATCCCTTACGAGGGAGTACTACCAGCCAATCTTTGTCTGCAAAGTTTTCTACAAATTCATTAGCGTCAATTACCATAGGAGACGAGCCCTCATAATGTTTAAGGTCAAGCATTTTATTACCCTTTTTGTGTAATTAATCTCTTTACTTTCAGGTGAGTTGTGCTACCATAAACATGCTTATGTGTTTTGGTTAGAGGACAACTCACCAAATCAATTTATGGGTGCATAGCAGAAGCTTCCAACAACTGTTGTGCATCCATTAGTTTTTGTAAGAATTAAACTTTCACATAGTATCCTCCTAACATATCATATGACAATCACTCATAATTTGAATGATTACTGTCTTCTCACTAAATCGAGAAGTTCCACAAAATAGTATTTGCGTTTTCTGACTCTGTCATCACCGTGCAAAATCTGTGTTTCCTCTAACTTTTCCATGTAGCGCCGAGCTTGACTTAACGTTACAGAAAGCTGTTTTGACAAGAAATCCACCGTTATGATCGGTTGCGTAAAAACACATTCGACAATTTGATCGAATTTTGGACTATTAATAACAGCTTTAATTATTTCTCTTGTCCGTTCATAAAGCTTATTTAAAGAATCAATATACTCAATATGGTTAGTAGCCTGAACGATACATTTCTGTAAAAAGAATCTAATCCATTCATCATAGCTCTCTCCTCTTGATGAAGTTAACTTATTGTAGTACACAGCTTTGTCTTTACTTATTGCTTCGCTTATGTAAAAAAAGGGAAAATTAATAACTTTAGCCTTGTACAAGTATAAGCTAATCAACAATCTCCCCACACGGCCATTTCCATCTTCAAAAGGATGTATTGATTCAAATTGTGCATGCATCAGAGCGGCTTTAACAAGAGCATTTATTCCATCTGTCATGCAGTTCATGAAGTCCAAAAGTTCTCTCATGTATTTTGTAGTTTCTGTACATGGTGGTGGGGTAAAAACAATAGTTCCGGCGCTATTAACAATGAAATTATCCTTGGTTTTATAATGCCCTAGCCCACTTTGCTTTTGCGGAGATAGAATCCCGTTCATCATTATTCCATGTAACGATTTTATAAAATCATCAGTAAAACAAGAACTCTGCAAAAATTCAGTTCCATAAAGAATAGCACTTGTATGGTTTAAAAACTCAACCATACTTTTATCCTTTGCTTTGGTATCATCGTTAATTTTGTCTTCTATAACGTCTGTTATTGTTGTCTGAGTTCCTTCAATCTGCATTGATGAAATAGCTTCTTTATTTCTCAACATAGGAATCAAAATTCCATTAAACTTATAGGAAGCAATTTTTGCCTCAAGAACACCTAGCAGTTTAGATGCCTCTGATAGCTCATTTAAAAAACTATTGGCATTGTATTGCCCCAGTCTTTCCGAAATTTTCAACAACATACACTCACATCTCCAAAATAACTAAGTTTATGATATCACACTTTAGAACAGAAAACAATTATTAACACGCATCTTTTAAAAAAACATGCGCGTTAATTCTTCTTTCGAGATCTGGATTGCATTTTATTCCCTGCTCACCAAATAGCCACTCAGGCACATTCCCGAAAATAAATCCGCTCAAAATCGTCCTCCACGTCCAGTAGATAGTAGGAGGTAACGATTTATGAATACACAGAACACCGATTTTTCCCCTGCCACTGCTGATGAAATGCTGAACGACATCCGGTACTCGAAGGCGCAGCAGATTGCTGAACTCATGCTTTCACGGGGACTTCTCCCCCCCGCCGAGTTCCAGGCTTTAACAGACATCAACCGTGAGGCCTTTAACCCGTTGTACAGGGAAATACTTCCAAATACCGGTTGCTATAAACAGCCTTCAGAGTGATTTATATGACAGGGAGGTAACCATATGAAGACAATCAGAAAAATAGAAAAAGGCTCACCACACTGCTTTGCCCGTCTCCGGGTGGCGGCATACTGCAGAGTGTCTACAGATCAGTATGAACAGTTGGAAAGTCTTGAAACACAGAGATCACATTACGATGAGTACATCAGAGCACATAAGGACTGGGAGCTGGTAAACGTCTACTACGATGAAGGCATATCCGGCACCAGAGCCGACACACGACCGGGCTTGCAGAGACTGATGGCAGACTGCCGACTGCGCCGGATCGACATGGTGCTTACCAAGTCAATAAGCCGTTTTGCCAGAAACACCGCAGACTGTCTTGCACTGGTGCGGGAGCTTATATCGCTTAACATTCCCATCCATTTCGAGAAGGAGAACTTATATACCGCAGGAATGCCGATAAACCGCGTTTTACGGCACTTCCGAAAGGCTTTTGGTGTTTGGTTGGTGTTTAAATACTGCACGATATCACTACACACAGTGTTATACAACTTTTATAGAAGAACCCATATCGTCATCTGACAAACAAGCATCAAAATCCACAACTGCCAGCATAAAACAAAAAAATCTCCCGTTCCCATAAATCACGGGAACGGGAGACTGCAGACGGGAAAGCTGCTCCCCGCCACCATTAGTCCTTAATGTACTTCATGATGGTTTCCGCATTTTCCTCAAGGAAGGTATCAAAAAGCTTCAGTCTGATATTATCTTCATCATCAGATTCCATGTGAACCATGTCTGATGAAACATCATCGCCGGATGCATTGTAGAACGTATAGCTGAATGCCACACTGTTCTCGCCCATTGATTCCCTGATGACCTTTGAATCTTTCTTATATACGATTTCATCCATTTCAATCATATTGTCATCATCAGCCTCTCCCTGAAGAGGTGACACGCTGAATAAAGGAATAATCCTGTCACCCGGTGTAAGGCGTACGTTGCTGCGGACCGGCAGACCTTCATCATTGTATGTCTGCATACCGATAATTCTGTACTCCTTATCCTTGCGGTCATAAATTATTTCCATCATGTATTCAGTGCCGTTGAGCTTAACCGGACTTTCATAGAAGATATAGTCATCGGTTGAATTGACGACGTTGACTGAAAGCGGATTGCCGTCTAGGCAGATCCAGGTATTATCAACGGTATCCGTGAATAATCCCTTTTTCCAATCGGCATCAAGAGTTTCATCGAAACCGAGTACCACAATGCCTCCGTCCGGATTATCATCAGAAGGAAGATTTATCATCATGTGAGCGATATCCACACGGCTGACTTCGGCAAGCTGTTCAGTCGTAAGCTGCACGTAACTGTGTCCCTTACTGTTGAATTTAGGCATGATATTCTCTATGCTCCTGAATTCCGGAGTAAGCTTTCTGTTACCTGCTGACAATTCAAGGGCATTGCTGAACCCGCCGGTAAGTCCCGTGGCCACGGCTGAAGCGGCATCTGAAGTTGCAGATGATGAACCGCCTGTAACATTCACGACATTGAGAAGGCCTCCGAGAATACCGCCGCCGGTTCCGACATTCTCGTCATCGTCAGCTTCATCCTCATCGTCAGCCTCATCAGCGTCGTCAGCTTCATCCTCGTCATCTTCGCCGTAGTTCTCATCATCTTCATCGTCGCTTTCTTCTTCATCATCTTCAGAAGAAGCAACGGTTCCGGCTCCGGCCCCCGCAGATGACTGCTCCAGTCCGGCGAGCATGGAAAAATACTCCTTACCGTTCTGCTGATATGCATCCAGATAACTGACCACGTCATCATCGAGAACATTAAGAATGTCACCGAATATCTTTGCGAATCCGGTATTGACGTTGTGTTCCAGGAAGAAGGCGTATTTGTCCACGTCCTTACTTACGGGATAGTACATGGCAAGTCCTGAGCCTTTTCTGTACCTGCCGTTTCTTTTGTAGACTACGGTACTGTCAAGATTTCTAAGGACCTCGTCAGCCTTTTTGGAATCATATCTGCTCAGCCCCTGTACAAACTGCCCCATATCGAGACTTTCCGGACAGTTCGGAGCCTTTTTGGTGAAACCGTAAAACTGTACGTCTCTCTGAGCCATGCGTTCAACATAGTTTAACTGCTGTCTGTTGCTTAAGACTTTGCTGCCGACGGCTTCAGAAAAATCCATAACGGAAACGGCTAGTTTTGGAAAACGGTTCAAATCAATTACAGACAGCGTCGTGGTATCAATATCCTGGCTGCTCATGAAATCCGCATAACTGTCAACCACTGATCTGCTTACCTCAAGCGGAGTCATCTTCGGTTTTTTTACCAGTTCGGCAAGCCATATGTCATAACTCCATCCGGCACCTGGTTCCAGTTCCTCAGAAGCAATCATGTAATCGGCAAATGGACTGATAAGGGATGCCACGTTGAAATTCGCCATCATACAGGCATCGAAACCGATAATGTCAAAGTATTTAAAGGCTCTGTCACCAAAAGCGCTGCTCATGGCCACGTGCACCTCATCCATTTTAAGGAAGGAGTCCTGATACAGCTCATCATAGCCGACACCGCCGGCAGGGCCTCCACCGTGATTCCAGAGAATCAGCATCTTGTGTTCGGCATCATAGCGGGAATCACCCCACTTTATAAAATCCGTCAAAGTTTCGGCATCGCCCATCGACCTGTTCTTAACAGCGTCCAGCTTGACAAGCTTTCCGTTCTCAACGGTATATCTTCCGAGCTCACTGCTGGATATTTTACCGTGCCACTTTCTGGCACCTCCGGTTTCAACAATAACCCTGACATTCTTGCCGGGATTTGCCTCAATGATCTCATTCAGGTCACCTGAGGCTGCCCCGCCATCGGACTCCAGATCACTGCCGACCAGATAAATATACACAAGCCAGTCACTTTTCTGCTTTCCTGCGGCCTGACAGATAACCGGATACATTCCGGAAATCATGAACACGGCCAGAATCAAAAGCAGCTTCTTAAAATAAACATGAATCATAATGCTACCAAATATTAAGTTCCGTTATAAATAATTACAGAGCCCATTATAGACAAAACCATGCTGCAAAACCTGAACTGAATGCAACTCTCTGAAAAATACGTTTGCAGAAGGACTTTTACTTAACGGAAAACACGTCCGGACAAAAAAACCCGGGACAACTCTGATGCCCCGGGTTCACGCATTCAAAAAAAGGTTACTTATTAGGCGAGAAGCTTGTCAAGTTCAGCACTTACTTCGCTAACCTTCTTGGTACCGTCAACCTTGATAAACTTGCATTCGTTCTTTTCAGCCTTTGCGGAATAGAATGCAACTAAAGGTTCGGTCTGTGAGTGATATACGTTCAGACGGCTGCGTACGGTAGCTTCTTCGTCGTCCTTGCGGATTACGAGATCTTCACCGGTAACGTCATCCTTGCCTTCAACCTTTGGCGGATTGAATACAACGTGATAAGTACGGCCTGAAGCCAGGTGTACTCTGCGGCCGCTCATGCGCTTAACGATTTCTTCATCAGGTACACAGATTTCAACAACGGCATCAATGCTGATGCTGTTGGCATCAAGAGCTTCAGCCTGAGGAATGGTACGAGGGAAACCGTCAAGAAGGAAGCCGTTGGCACAGTCAGCCTGAGCAACGCGATCCTTAACAAGACCGATGATGATGTCATCGGAAACGAGCTGCCCCTTGTCCATAACTTCCTTTGCCTTAAGACCTAACGGAGTACCTGCTTTGATTGCTGAACGAAGCATGTCACCGGTAGAAATCTGAGGAATACCGAACTTCTGCATTAAGAACTGAGCCTGAGTTCCCTTTCCTGCACCGGGAGCACCTAAAAGAATAATACGCATGAGTAATACCTTTAATCAATAATAAAAAAAACAGCGATAAGAAATCGCCACAAAAAACCATTCACATTATAAGCAAATAGAACAAACCATACAAGCTGACAGACGGATTTAAAACCTTTTCAGAAAGAATGTCTGCCATTGCGGAAGAACCATTTTCACGCAGTAAACGGAATGTTTTCCATTCACCAAAATTAAGCCGCACGGCTCGGTCAGAACCGTACGGCTTCTGTTTCTGCACGACTTCGGGGCTCATACCCCGCTAAGCCGTCACCAGGCAACTACGCAAGGAGTAATGAGTTTACAAGCTTAACGTAGGCAACAGGATCCTTAAGACCGCGCTGATCAGCAAGTAAAGCCTGATCAAGAACCAGTTCAGCCCAGTTTTTGAACTTCGCTTCGTCGGTTTCCGCACTCATCTTCTTGATGATTGCATGGTCAGGATTGATTTCAAGAACAAACTTTTCCTCAGGAAGCTTCTGACCTGAAGCTTCAAGAAGTCTGCGCATCTGTGCAGTAAGCATTGCGTTACCTTCACTGATTACGCAGCTTGGGGTATCAACCAGACGTCCTGAAACCTTAACCTCACTGACGTTTTCACCGAGAGCATTCTTGATTCTTTCAAGGAGATCCTTGTTTTCGGTAGCCTTGGCTTCCTGTTCTTCCTTTTCAGCCTTATCTTCAAGATCGCCGAGATCGAGGTCAGCGGAACATACGTTGATAAACTTCTTATCCTTATATTCGGTAACCTGGTTCATTACCCATTCGTCAACGCGTTCCCACATAAGAAGAACTTCAATTCCCTTCTTCTTAAGGGTTTCAAGGTATGGACTTGCGGCAGCAGCCTGATAAGATTCTGCAGTAATGAAGTAGATGTTCTTCTGCTTTTCAGGCATGCGTGAAATATAGTCGTCCAGTGAAACGTTCTGTTCACTGCCGCTGTTGGCGGTTGACGCAAATCTGAGCAGGCTGAAGATTTCATCACGGTTTTCCCAGTCCTCAACAAGACCTTCCTTAAGTACTGAACCGAACTGAGTCCAGAAAGTTTCGTACTTGGTCTTGTCTTCATCCTTGGCAAGCTTTGCAATCATCTGTAAAGCCTTCTTGGTGCAGGCCTTCTTCAGCTGAGCGCTGATCTTGTTGCTCTGAAGAATTTCACGGGATACGTTAAGAGGAAGATCGTTTGAATCCAGAACACCCTTTACGAAACGTAAGTATCCCGGCATGAACTGATCAGCATCATCCATGATGAATACTCTCTGTACATAGAGCTTCAGACCGTGCTTCTGTTCTCTGTTGAACATGTCGAAAGGAGCACGCTGCGGAATGTACATGAGGCTGATGTATTCCTGACTGCCTTCCACGCGGTTATGAGTCCAGGTAAGAGGATCCTGATAGTCGTGAGATACGTGCTTGTAGAATTCCTTGTATTCGTCGTCGGTCACGTCCTTAGGATTCTTGGTCCAGAGGGCCTTGGCATCGTTAACCTGCTTCCATTCGGTATATTCTGCCTCTTCCTTCTTGTCGTCCTTGTCATCGCTTTCAGGCTTAACGGTTTCAAGCATCTGAACAGGTACGCTGATATGGTCTGAATACTTGCTGATATTTGAACGGAGAGTCCAGTCTTCGAGAAATTCTGATTCATCGTCACGGAGACTTAAAATGATTTCGGTACCGCGGTCTGCCTTGGTGGTCTGACTTACTTCAAATTCACCGCTGCCGTCGGAAACCCAGCATACTGCCTCGTTGGCATTTGACTTGTATGAACGGCTGATAACTGTAACCTTATCGGCAACAACGAAAGCTGAGTAGAAACCCACACCGAACTGACCGATAAGCTGTGAGTCCTTTGACTTGTCGCCTGTAAGATTCTTAAAGAACTCAGCGGTGCCTGACTTGGCAATGGTACCGAGGTGATCTATAGCTTCCTGTCTGGTCATACCGAGACCATTATCGGAAATGGTCAGTGTCTTCTTATCCTTGTCTGCGGAAACACGGATACGGAATTCAGGATCATCGCCTAAAACTTCAGGCTTTTCGAGAGAAATAAAACGCAGTTTATCGATAGCGTCTGACGCATTGGAAATAAGTTCTCTTAAAAATACTTCCTTGTTTGAATACAAACTGTTAGCCAGCAGACCTAAAAGCTGTTTAACTTCTGTCTGAAAACCATGCTTTTCAACTTCGCTCATAATATCCTCTGTTATTTATTTCAAATGGATTATTAAAACCAAAAAACTAAATCGAAAACCGCCTGTTTCAGAAAATGCGGTGCGGTTTTCCGTATGTCTAGATTCAATATGGGGTTAAAAAAACGGATTTCAAGGATTTATTGTCAAAACGGGGAAAAAATATCGGACTGACGTTATCATGGAGCATTCATGACGGAAATCTCCGTAAGCCGGGGATTCCGTCAGAAAATCAAAGAAAATTAAAGAGGGCTTCTGCCTGCAAGGGATCTCATGATTGTTGAGCCGTCGATGGATTCCAGTTCCCCGCCGACCGGAATGCCACGGGCTATTCTTGTGGCGACAACGTTTCTGCGGGCCGCCATATGGGCAATATAATGGGCCGTGGTATCACCTTCCACGGTCGGATTCGTGGCAAGAATTATTTCCCTGTAGTTTCCTCCGTCCAGCAGAGAGGCCAGTTCATTGAGCCCGAGCTCGGCAGGACCGATTCCGTCAATCGGAGAAAGATGTCCGTGCAGCACGAAATATGTACCGTTATACTCCCCTGTCTGTTCAATTGCCAGAACGTCGGCCGGACTCTCAACGACACAGATGATGCCGCTCTGCTGACGTTTTACGTCACTGCAGATTTCACACACGTTACCGTCACTGTATGAACGGCAGACGGGGCAGCAGCTCACGTTTTTCATTGTCTCATTCAGCGTATCTCCCAGACGCATGGCACCTTCCCTGTTGTGGTCAAGCAGATAAAAGGCTATTCTCTGGGCACTTTTCGGACCTATGCCGGGCATAATCTGCAAATCATTAATTAATTTTTCAACCAGTGGACTGAATTTCATGACTCATTGGCTCCGTTGCCGTAAAAACCTTATCATGTTAATTTCTTCTCACCTGCCGTGTTCCTGAACACTCCGGTCACCGCAGACAATGTTAAAAAACGTCCCTTCACTTAATTGACGTGAAGGGACGTTTCGCTATCTGATACCCTGTGCGTATCAGAACGGGAACTTGAATCCCGGTGGTAAAGGTACGCCGTTGGTAACCTTGCTCATGCGTTCGGCTGAATATTCACTGATCTGACGTACGGCGTCATTGGTAGCTGCAACAATCAGATCTTCACACATTTCACGGTCATCACCGTATGCGGCTTCCGCGATTTCAACCTTGATTACCTGGTGAGCACCGTTCATGCGAACCTTGACAAGTCCGCCGCCGGCAACGCCTTCAACTTCATGAGCTTCGATTTCATCCTGAGCCTTCTTCATGCGTTCCTGCATCATCTGGGCCTGCTTCATCATGTTGCCCAAACCACCCATACCATTGAACATATCAAATTCCTTTTAAGTTATATTATTCATAATAGTTACGACGGGGAAATACCTGCCCCATCGGTTCAAAAACCCGTAACCGTTTCATGCCTTTATTATGCAAGATTTTTGTAATCTGTCAAACCATGATGGACAAAGCATCCGAAAATTAAGACAGACCTTTTGTTTTAGGCCGGACAAGCTCAATTCTTGCATGCTCCAGATCAAGCCCCAGAATATCACCGAATTTTCTGAAATCCGGATTACCGGTGATATTCTGATATTCTTCATCCAGCGTCTTCTCGTAGCACATTTTATCGAGTTCGTCAGGGCATCCTTCAATCACGTCAGCATCCACAAAATCAAATCTTACGGTAATGTTCCTGCCAAGACCGTTACTGATTTCGGCACTGATTTCCGCCGGTGCCCTTCTGTCCAGGATACCGTCCATGGCCTTAGGCAGCCTGATAATCCACTCATCCTCACTGCTGCCGAACTCACGTACGCCGCTGTTGAGAACGACCATGTTTTCCATGGAAACCCCGGCATTAACCAGATCCCGCGTGTAGGAATCCTGTACCTGATCCAGAAGATCCATCGGCATTCTGATCTCACGTCCATTAATCATTCTGCGGTGATGATTTACGTTCTGCTGTTCGCCTCCGGCGTGACCCTGTACTGACGAACTGAGATCCATCTGCGTGTACACCACGCTGTTTACCTTATCGGATTCATCATCACTGTCAGAGGCAAAATCCTCGAATTCCGGCATCGGCACGTCATCAAACTGCTGTTCTCCGGCTGAATCACCGCCCGGAATTTCAGGAGAAACATAAGGACCGCCAGGCATGGCGTAACCGTTATGCTGGACTGACGGATTCCGAACGGGAACTGCCGGGGCAAAGTCCGGTCTGTTCTGAACCTGAGGTTGCCGAACCCTGTTATCAGGCTGTCCGGCAGTCGGAGTATCGTTTCCTGCAGGGGTAGGGCTCTGCCATGAGTTTCCCGTACCGGTGCGCATATCCTGAGCAGGCTGGTTTCTGTTTGCACGCTGCCATCCGCTGTCAGGCACAGGTCTTGAATTATTCGGAACGTATGCAGCTCCGGGAACGGTATCCCTTCCCGCAATCCTCATAACCGGACGGTGAGGTCCGACTGAGGCTGCCACGGCAGCCGTAAGCTTCTGATGCTGAACGGAAGACGGAGCCATTGACTCACCGCCGTTATCAAAACGGCCTGCGAAACTACTGCCGGCAGCAGCTTCGGTTTCCGCATGAATGGCACCGGCCAAAGTGTTTCCGGGGAGCTGTGCCGGACTGACGGAATCTGCCCCGTTCTGAATTCGGCCGGCAAGAGCCGATTCACGCTGTCTGTACTCTTCCTCGCGTTTACGGTTCAGCTGCTTCTGCTCGTTTGCAGTCAGCTTGTAGTACTGATTTTCAATTTCCTTGTCCTGCCGGTCAATCTCATTCTGCAGAACGGAAATATAATCAAAGAGATCGGCATAACCGCGGGCCACGTCACTGCGCATGGCCGAAACCGGAGAGGACTGACGATCCTTCTGCTTCTCATTTGCCTCATTTTCAATTCTGATGGCATCACGCTGCCTGTTCAAATGATCAAAGGTTACCAGCGGATCGTTGATTTTATCGAGAGCCAGATCCGGAAATACTACCTTTCTGAAACTGCCTAACGTTTTTTTTTTAAATTGAACGCAAGAAGACGCAGCATGGTCATCTCAAAAGCCGCAAGTCCGTCAGGTGCGAAAGGAAGTTCCCTTCTGCCTTCAAGAACAATCTGGTAGTAAAGCTGAATTTCTTCAGGACTGAACAATCCAGCAAGATCGGCAATGATGTCGCTGCGGAGAGAATAAATGTCGGCACTACTTCCCGCAACCTGATAAAGCGCAATGTCATGGAATACCCTGGCAAGACTCAGATGCAGGGTATCAAAATCAGGAGTAACGGAAGCAACCGTATTGAGAACCTTGGACAGTGAGGCTCCGTCGTTTGTGGCTATAACCTTGATAATCTCAATAAGGTATGAGGAATCAAGTGTTCCCACCATGTCGTAAACCCCGTTAAGGGTTACCTGTCCGCCGCCAAGTGCTATGGCCTGGTCGGTAAGACTCAGGGCATCACGCATGGAACCGCGTGCAGCTCTGGCGAGCTCCACAAGCCCGTCCTCTTCGTACTGAATCTTTTCGGAATCAAGAACAAACTTCAGCTGTCCCCTGATGTCGTCTATTGACAAAGCCTTCAGCTGAAACTGCAGACAGCGTGAAACGACGGTAACGGGAAGCTTCTGAGGATCCGTTGTGGCAAGAATGAATTTGACGTATTCAGGCGGTTCCTCCAGCGTCTTCAGCAATGCGTTGAAGGAGCTGGTTGACAGCATATGAACTTCGTCGATGAGATAAACCTTGTAACGGCCGGCAATCGGCTTATACTGAACGTTTTCCAGAATTTCCCTGGTATCTTCCACCTTGGTTCTGGAGGCGGCATCGATTTCAATGAGATCAGGATAGTTACCGTTGGCAATAGCCCTGCAACTTTCACATTCACCGCACGGATGCGCGGTTACGCCCTTTTCGCAGTTAAAGCATTTTGCCAGAATTCTGGCGATTGTGGTCTTACCCACGCCTCTGGTTCCGGTAAGAAGATAGGCATGATGAAGCCTGCCCGTATCCAGAGCGTTTATCAGCGCTGCCAGAACATGCTTCTGTCCGACCATGTCCTCAAATGACTGAGGTCGGTATTTTCTTGCCAAAACGGTATAATCTGCCATCTGCCTTTCTCAAAATGAAACAACCGCGATAGACGGTAACATGAAATCCTTCGGCCGTCATGGCGAACATGCTTTTTCCGTTCTGTTCACCGGACGACGTCAGTGCGGTATATAGCTTATCACTAACGAGTAAAAAATCAAAATTTAAATAGTCTGAACGTCAAACATGAGGCGCTCAGTCACAGTAAGCCGCACCGACCGGCTGTTTTATGTACGGATTTCATAATGTCTCAGCCACAGCTCAATCAGTGGCCGGGAAATTCCATTACGGCGCGACTGTCAATGCCATACTTTTCCTTAAGCATGGCGGTACCTCCGAGTTCCGGAAGTGAAATGGCAAAAACCGCTCCGGCGATCTCGGCATTAAAACGTCTGATAAGCTTGATCTGAGCACCTACCGTACCGCCGGTGGCAATAAGATCATCTACAATCAGAACACGGTCACTGCTGCTGATGGCATCCTTGTGAATTTCCAGGGTATTGGTGCCGTATTCCAGTTCGTAATCCTCACTGTATACGTCCCTTGGAAGTTTTCCTGGCTTTCTTGCCATGACAAAGCCGCAACCGAGAAGAACGGCAACCGGAGCTCCGAACACAAAACCTCTGGACTCGCTGCCCACAACCTTGGTTATGCCGGCATTCCTGTACATGTCAGCCATTGTTCTGCAGAGACGTGAAAAGGCGTCGGGATTTTCACATACGGTAGTAATATCCCTGAATACAATGCCCTTTTTGGGAAAATCATTGATAGATTTGACACAGGATTTCAGATATTCAATTTCGTCCATTGTTTAGAGTTCCTCGGTGACACCGCTGCCGGTAATCATAAAAAATTCAGTATACGTAAAATCTATTCTATTAGGAGGAGAAAAAATGTCAAAGAGAAATTTCCTCCAGTCTGAAGCAGAGCACGGTCATGCTGCACACGTGCTATAATGAGCCACGTAAAATCTTCCTGCCGCAGTTTCGGCCGGAGTTTTCAGTTTAGCGTTCATTTTACCGGCAGTTAACACTCAGTATGAATAATTCAAAATATGAAGCCGTTCTGTTCGATCTCGACGGCACCCTGCTCGATACGGCTCTTGACCTCGGCAAGGCCACCAGCCACGTTCTGTCCCTGTACGGTCTGCCTCCGATATCCGACGAAACCGCACGTACCCATGCCTCAGACGGAATGAGGGCCCTTCTCAGGTCGGGAATTCCTGAAAGCGAGCATCATAAATACGATTTTGAGGCCATGAGGCTCCAGTTTCTGCCCTACTACCACGAACATATAGCCGACAGAACCCGCTATTTTGACGGTACGGCCGAGCTGATAACGGCACTGAAACGTCACGGCATTCCCTATGCCGTGGTTACAAGCAAACCGGATCGTCTTGCGTGCAGGGTTCTCGGTAAGTTTCCCGAACTTGCAGACATCGGCGTAATTGTCGGATGCGACACGCTGCCGGTTTCCAAGCCGAATCCCGAACCGCTTTTTTACGCCTGCAGAAAACTGAACGTAACCCCTGAAAAATGTCTCTATGTGGGAGACCACATAAGGGATATTGAGGCTGGACGCAATGCGGGAATGAAAACCGCTCTGGCACTGTGGGGATACATAAAGGACAAAAGCAATCCACAGGCCTTCGGAGCCGACTATATTGCCGAGGATTTCAAACAACTGGCTCAGATCATCGGAGTCGAAATCTGACCCTGGAAAACACAGCCGCAAACGACATGCGGCATGAGACGTACCGATAAAATAAAAGCGCATCCCGAACAGTGGACAGTCGGAGATGCGCCCGCAAAAAAATGCTTAATAAAAATAAAAGTTTAAGGATAAATCAATCACTTTTCACAAAGTCAGGGTGAATTCTTTCGTCTCCACCCGCTTTTAATTTTAATCAGGAACTTATGAAATTGTGTTTTAAAAGAGATACAAATTGTTACAAATTGTTACAAATTATTTCAACGTTGATTAAGGATAAGACTGCAGGATGTTCCGCCGTCGAAGAATCATGCGGATACGGCCCGTTTTCGGCATTACCGTCCGGCAGATAAAGACAGGGACTGTCAAAAGTCCATTTAATCCGGCTACGTATACTTTATCCTTTCAGGTCTGTCAGCAGAACTTCAGAATCTCATAAAGCAGATCACGGAGAACCGAAAGCTTCTCATTGGAAATCTTATATCCTTTTTCGTTAAGGGCTCCGCATACCTGCTTCGGAACATCCTTAACCTTGTCATACAGCTTTCGCCCCTCGTCGGTAAGACTGACAACCACCACTCTCTCATCGCTTACGCTTCTGTGCTTAATGATGTAGCCGTCATTGATAAGCTTTTTGATTACGGGGGTAATGGTACCGGAATCAAGATACAGCTTAAGGCACAGGTCCTTAATTGTTATCTCTTCCTCCTCCCATAAAATAAGCATTGTAATGTACTGAGTGTACGTAAGGCCCAGCGGCTCGAGATAAGGAGCGTAGTTGTTTGCCACCCTCCTTGCACAGGCATATAAAGGAAAGCAAACCTGGCTTTTAAGTTTGAATGAGTCATCTAATATCATGTCTGTTCCGCTCTGTTAATTATGTATATGGTTCAGTTTTTTTAAACCGTTCTCTTACGGGAATAAGTAAAAAACACGATACAGTGTTTTTACCTTAGGCGTGCTGTTAAAAGCTGATTCTGCCATTTTCAGGGTCTTACCTATATTTTACAGATAAATTCAAATATTTTCTTTTATAAATTAAATTTTTTAAATTAAATTTGATTAAATTGAATTTTATGATATACTAAAAACATGTAAAAGAGGTTATTAAACCTTCCTGCCGCATAAAAACATGCGGCATGAGACACAAAACAAATAAACAATACGGGACACATGAATAAAACCCCGGTCCACAGGAGATAAATTATGAGTATGGTTATGATAAACAACGAGAACTTCCGCAGCGAAGTTCTTGAAGGCAGTGAATTCAAGCTTCTCGTTTTCGGTGCCGAATGGTGTGGCCACTGCAAGGTGCTTAAGCCGAACATCATGAAGCTCGGACAGGCCAATCCTGATTTAAAAATCTGCCTGCACAACGTTGACGAGGCCACTGATGCCGTGGAAGAGTTTCACATCAGCGGCGTACCCTGCCTCGTGATACTCAAGGACGGAAAGGAAGCTGACAGACACGTCGGAGCAATGAGCCTCAGTCAGCTTGAAAACTTTTTAGGGAAAAACCGATAGACATAAATGTCTGATTTTCTCCGGTTTCGAAAACGGCGAAACCGGAGTTTTTTTGCGTAAAAAACTGGCGATAATAAAAGGAAATCACTTCTTCTGAAACGTCATGACCGCAATGCGGATATATGCGGCTCAGTAAAATCAGAAGTTCAGAATGTCTCCGGAACGGATACGAAAAAGTCTGTCATCCATAACCGATTTCATTACGTCGAAAGGCTCGTCTCCGGTACAGTGGCATGTGTAAAACACCGTTCCGTAGTCCAGAAGCTTTTCGGCAATATTCCGGATTTCCGCCAGATCAGCATCCGTGTATGCCGTTTTCTTTCTGAGATGGAAGCCGCTTATTACCGCATCCGGAGCAGAGCCGAACCTCTTCACATATTCACGCATGATGTTAAGAATGCCGTGATGGGCACATCCTGACAAGAGTACCCGACGTCCGTCTTCGTTTATTACCAGACACTGTTCATGCCGGAAGTCGTCCTGCAGAAACACGCCGTTTCTCATTACCAGCAGCGTGCGGTTTGCCGAAGGCACGGGTTCGTAAACGCCTATTCCGGAAAAGATCTCCAGTTCCTCATCGATGTGCCGCCCGTCATTAACGGTGACGATCCGCGGATTACCTGAAACTTCACCGGGAAGACCTATGAATACCGGCTTTTCATGAATTGAGTAATATGAGTCAAAGGCTGATTTCTGAACATAGACCTGTGCCCGGCCGTTGATTTTCAGGAAAAATGGCAGCCCGCCTCCGTGATCGTTATGGCCGTGGCTGAGAACCACCGTATCCACCTTTGTCAGATCCACGTTTAGGACTGCGGCGTTTCGCAGCAGGAGATCGGAAGCACCGGTATCCATAAGCAGGCGGTGCTTCCGCGTCTCGGCATACAGACAAAGCCCGTGTTCGGCACCCAGTGTGCCGCACGATGCAGTGTTTTCAACAAGTGTTACGATTTTCATACGTATATTCCGTTCCTGCCGTCATTCACTGATTATCAGTACCCGCATCCGGTTCCGAAAGATCGCAATCAGACATTTCCTGATAATCCGGAGAACAGTGTTCGGCAACAGCCGGCTCACGCAACGAAACGTGAAAAAACACGTCAGGTTCCAAATCGGGATGAGTACCTCCGTTCAGTTCTATGAAATCATAGAAAGGGAGACGGGTCTCCGGCCCCGACCCTCACAACCTCAACATTACCGTCATCGGAAAGGTTTATCACGGTGGTAGGCTGTTCCGCCAGATAACCGCCGTCGACGATTACATCCACCAGCTTTCCTATCTTGTCATCTATTTCATAAGGATCGTTCTCGGCCTTTTCACTGTCCGGAAGAATCAGGGACACGCTCATGAGCGGCTCCCCCATATATCTTAACAGTTCGGAAATAATATTGTTTTCCGGAACCCTGAGACCTATGGTCTTGCGCTTTTCGTTCATAAGTTTCTTCGGCACTTCCTTTGTTCCCTTGAGAATAAAGGTGTATGGGCCGGGGGTGTTGTTTCTTATGAGTCTGAATGCGGTATTGTCAACTTTTGAATACGTGGCCAGTTCACTCAGATCCGCACAGAGCAGGGTAAAATTATGGTTTTTGTCCACATTTCTGATTCTGATTATTCTTTCCCGCGCGTCCTTGTTTTCCAGCACGCAGCCGAGCGCATAACCGGAATCCGTCGGCAAAACAGCCACGGCACCGTCTCTTAAAAGTTCGGCAATACGCTGAATGTTTCTTTCCTGCGGATTCTTCGGATGAACTACAATAACCTCAGCCATGATGATCAAACCTCCAACCTGAATTTTTCATGATTCCATACGGGATTAACGGCTCCGGCATCAATCCGGCAGCCTCCGATGCTAATATATTTGCATTCTCTGTGAAAATCTGAGCCGAATGAAGCAAAAAGCGCATATTCACGTGATAATACCTGCAGAAAATCACGATCTGCGGGGGACTGCATGCATCCTGACACCTCTATTGCTTCTCCGCCAGCCGCCCTGAAATCCGTTATAAGCATCCTCAGCCACTTATTATTAAGATCATAACAGCGCGGGTGGGCAAGAACTGCTATACCGCCGGAAAGACAGACAGACCTTACGGCATACTCCATGGAGCACCATTTCGGTTTTACGTAGGCTTTGCGTCCCTCTGCAAGATATGATGCAAAACACTTGCCCGGAGAATCGGCGGCACCCATGCTGAAAAGATAGTCGGTATAGTTTCCCCGGGTAATTGAGGCGTTATTTCCCGCCATTCTTTTTGTTTCCTCGTAGGCATTGACGAATCCGCAGGCCTCAAGCTTTTCACCTATGGCCTGCGCCCTTTCATCCCTTAATCTGCGCTGTTCGGAAAGGAGTTCCGTCATTGCGGGATGCTTTTCGTCAACACACAGCCCCACGACGTGGATCTCACGTCCGCGCCAGAGGGTTGAAACCTCAATTCCTGCAACAAAATGAATTCCGGCCGCAGAGGCTGCGGCAGCCGCACCGGCATTGCCTGTGCAGGTATCGTGATCGGTAAGGGCAAGCAGCACCACACCCGAATCAGCGGCATGATGCACCAGTTCCTCAGGGCTCATTCTTCCGTCCGATGCATTTGAATGCGTATGCAGGTCAATCCTGGTACCGGGCATTTCAAATGTCCGCTTCAATTCCTCATTGATAGTCATCATTATCGTTATTTTCCACCGTTACGGAAACATCCGCAGCCGGCTTATAATCAGAAAATCCGGCCGGATATACCTCATGTACCAGAAAAACTGGTAACCGGAATCCGGCCGGAATTTTGAAATGCACATGCGGATTCACCGCAGGTGCACACCTACACTAAAGCTTTCTGCGTCCGGACAGGGCAAAACAGGAAGCAGCAATAAGCATCAGAAGGCCACCGAAGCCAAGACTGCCTCCGCGCTTTGTTGAATAGTTCTTTACGACGGAGCGGTTATAGGTAACCTTTCTGCTTTCGTTCACAGTCTGTTCCCCGGTATCACCGTCAACAATGAACGCATCTTCGGACGGCTTCAGGAGCACGGACTTCACCGTTGCGTTAATGCTGTTGTTCCAGTCACTCTTGCTGGCATATTGGAACGCGGTTGCATAAATTACGTTGGAATTATTTATGTCCACCGCCCACTGTATATGATAGTACATGCCGTCTTCAGCCTTACAGTCGGTGTTGCCTTCGTCATCCTTATGACAGATAAAGTCATTGATGTAATGATACTTGCCGGCATTAACATCGTAGAACAGAGCCTCGGTATCCCTGTAGCTGCCGCCGACAACCGCACGGGTGTCATTGCGCCTGTCAGTCCAACCGACAATGAAATTGTTGTCGTTGATGGCCGCACCTTCGGAATTAACGCCGCCGAAAGGATTGTTGTACATAGGGTAGCTTACAGTATCAAAGCTTCCGTCATCATTGAGTCGGGTATAGGCAAGATTCATGGCGTAGTTGCTGTTCTTGGCCTTGGCAAGCTTTCTGTTGGCAAGAATGTAGCCGTTGGCATTCGCACCGACGGTCCATGTGTATTCATTCCAGTTATCCTGGTTTCCCGGACGTGCCATTCCCGGATATTCACTGACGGTTTTATAATTAACCTTATCTCCGTCAAGTTCAAGTTTCCAGTACACTGCCGTATTTGAAGGATTTACCGCACTACCCCAGTCATTGGTGACTGAGTAGCCCAGTGCATACAAATCATCACCTTTTTTGATGAAAGACGTTACAGCTGCGGAAACCAGTGCCGTAGGGTTGGTGGCATAGTCTATGTAGCTTTGTGCCTGCTGTCCGGTAATCTCGGCCCCGTCAGGATCCGAATTCGGATCTATTACCCATATGGTCGCCTGCATCTTATGACCGGGACAGAAATGATAACTGCCGTCTGAATCGTCATTGCCGGCATAACAGTTATAGAAGAACTGTTCCTTCGCACTCGGGAAGTTGCTGTAGCCGCCCACAAGTATTCTGCCGTCATCGAGTTTCACGAAACCGAGGGCTGACGCATAGCTGCCGAGAATATAACCGTCTTCCATGTCAATGACGGGACTCTTCAGGATAAAAGTTTTATTGTTGAATCTGGCTATGCCGTATGAGGTCGGATTGGCATAGGCGGAAAGTGATGAATCATAGTCATAGCGGTAGCCCACCCCTTCCGAAGCGTCATTACCCAGACCGGTGTAGATAACTTCAGTGTCGTCTGCGATGGTCTGATTAAGGAATGACTTCAGATTCGGAGTTCCTTTATAAAGGCTGTATCTCCACGCTTTTGCCATGTTGGCGCCGTCCCAGAGGGCATCACAGAAACTGGAGCTTACCTTGTTTCCGCGACAGCTGAAATGACGGTACATCTTCTGCCCCAGATCCACCTGATGCGGAGCCAGGTTGAAAAACGAGAAAAAGTCAAACTGTTCATAAAGTCCTGCCACGTCCGGAGATTCACCCTCGCCAATTGACACGGCAAACGGTCCGTAGCCGAAGGAGGAGGCGGGGATGTCCAGGGCTTCGATTGAATACATCGGTGTTGCTGATTCGTTCTGTGCATCAGCAGCCGCATGACCCGCAGCCAGACATCCGGCAATCACAAAAAACAGTCTTTTAAGTTTCATCATAATCCTTTATCCATCTAATGCTCATTACCTCGAATTCCGCCGGTGGCGGGATCCTGACATCATGCATTATTAATTTTTTCCAATTCTTCCCAACGCTGATACAGCTGTTCAAGTTTTTCAGTCAGGGCATTGTACTCCTGCTGAATTTCCTTTCGGTAATCCTCGGAACTCGTTCCGTAATCCGCCCCCGCAAAAATACCTTCTATTTCCTGAATTCTGGCATCGGCATTTTCGATCTCCTGCGGCAGCTGCTCCAACTCACGGGCTTCCTTAAAGCTTAATTTTCTCTTACGCTCTCTCTGAGGCTGTACCGGTTCCTGCTTTTTCACAGGTTCCGCTCCTCCGGTTTTCCGTTCTCCGGCATTGGACAGTTCCATGCGGGCTAAAGTTTCCTTGAGGTCGGTGTAGCCGCCCACATTTTCAAAAATTTTTCCGGAACCGTCAAAATACCAGGTATCGGTGGCAACGTTATCGATGAAATAACGGTCATGGCTCACCACTATGAGGGTGGCCTGATAGTTTGCCAGAAGCTCCTCAAGGAGATCCAGCGTATCGATGTCCAGATCGTTTGTAGGCTCATCCAGAATCAGAATATTGCACGGATGCAGAAAGATTCTGGCAAGAAGCAGACGGTTCTTTTCCCCGCCTGACAGTGCCTTTACAGGCGTTCTTGACCTCTGGGGAGAAAACAGAAAATCCTGCAGATACCCCAGTACATGCTGCTTTCTTCCCGCCACGTCCACTTCCGACTTGCCGTGGGCAAGATTGTCCATTACGGTCTTTTCCGGATCAAGCTGTTCGCGGTACTGGTCAAAATAGGCAATCTTCAGGTTTGATCCGAGTTTCAGCCTGCCTGACGTTGGCTGCAGCTGTCCCAGAATCATCTTAATGAGAGTGGTCTTGCCCACACCGTTGGCTCCGACCACGCCGATCTTGTCGCCTCTCAGAACAATGGTGCTGAAATCCCTGATAATGTCCTTTTCGCCGTTGCTGAAGCAGAGATTTTCAGCTTCAAGAACAATCTTTCCTGACATTTCCTTGTCGTCGATGCGCATTCTGACGTTGCCCAGTCTTGCCCTGCGTTCCTTGTGCTCGCGACGCATCTCCTTGAGTCTGCGTACACGGCTGTCGGAACGGGTAAGACGGGCCTTTATGCCCTTTCTTATCCAGGCCTCTTCAATTGAAAGTCTGCGGTCAAAATCGGCATTGGCAATTTCCTCAAGCCTCAGTGCCTCCTGCTTGGCCTGCACGTAAGCGTCGTAATTCCCCTCAAATACGGAAATGCGCCCTCTGTCAACGTCGGCTATGCGTGAAGCCACTTCATTGATGAAACTTCGGTCGTGGGAAATAAATACCACGGCTCCGTGGAATGAGGCAATAAAATCCTGCAGCCAGATTATTGACCTGATGTCTATGTGGTTGGTAGGTTCGTCCAGAAGAAGCAGATCAGGTGAGCTTACAAGAGCTCTTGCCAGAGCAACCTTGCGCAACCAGCCGCCGCTCAGTGATGACATCATCGTTTCCGGAGCAAGTCCCACAAGATTCAGCAGACGGTAGATTTCAGTGTCATAGTGCCAGCCTTCCTCCCTGTCAAGGGCACAGCTTATTTCGGCGAGCTCGGCACTGGTATCGGTACCGTCAGAGGCGTTGATAAGAAGGTAATATCTGGAAAGAAGACTGCCGGTACCCGGAATTCCCTCAGCCACGTAGCAGTATACGGGAAGTTCAAGATGAGCCGGAGGATCCTGCTCAAGTCTTGCAATTCTCACGCCCTGCTGCACAATGCAACGTCCGTCGTCAGGCTTAATCATGCCCTCTATAATTTTAAGCAGAGTGGATTTGCCGGCACCGTTTCTGCCCACAATGGCAATGCGATCCTTCTCTTCTATGGCAAGACTGGCGTGATCAAAAAGAGGGGCATCACTGTAAGAAAGATAAATATTGTCTAAAGTTACGAGAGCCATCTGCCTATTCCTTATCTCCCTCTCCGCCGACCGGACTCTTTACGCGTCTCTTAAGACGCGGGCCGCGTCCCGGCTGTTCCTCGTCTCCGGTCAGAACCGGAGTCTCAGGCATGCGACGATCCCTTACGTACTCTCCGCTTCTGCGGGATGAGCCGTGTCCGCGATATCCTTCGCCGTCACGCCACCTGCCGCGTCCTGAAAATTCCGAACGTTCACCGGTTCGGCCCGCCCCTGCCGTCTGACCTGAATCCCTGCCGCGTCGTACCTGTCCGCGGGAACTCCTGCCACTGTCAGATCCGGAAGACTCCTCCTTCAGGTAGTCAACCCTGGTACGCATGTTGGCCGCGGAACCGAAATCGACGGCGGCAAGTTCAGCAGGAATTTCAACATCCCTCACCTTGGTGAGAATGAAGCAGCAGTGAATGCGCTTATTACGCTTAAAATCCTCCTGCACGGTCTTTTCGCTCACGTCAGTTACGTCAAAGCCCATGGAAGTCACGGCATCCTCATCGAGTCTGAAACTGCGGTTATTGTTTGAGAAGATCAGCGTACCGCCGACATTGAGCTTTCCGGCCAGCTTGGCAATAAGTGCGGCATGGTCACGCTGCACGTCAAAGGTGGCTTCCATTCTCTTGGAATTTGAGAAAGTAGGAGGATCACAGAAAATAAGATCATATTTTCTGCCAGGAAGGTCAAGCCATCTCAGACAGTCAGCCTGCACGAACTGATGATTTTTACCTGAAAATCCGTTGGCCATCATATTGTCCTTCGCCCAGGCAAGATAGGTTCTGCTCATGTCCACAGTGGTGGTTTCACTGGCTCCGCCTATGGCCGCCGCAACGGTGGCGCTGCCTGTGTAGGCAAAGAGATTCAGGAAACTCTTTCCGGCACTTCTGCGGGTAATCATGCGTCTTACCTCGCGGTGATCCAGGAAAAGCCCGGTATCAAGGTAGTCCCAAAGATTAACTATGAGGGAGGCGTCATATTCCTTTACCAGCATGGTATGTTTTGTTTCATTAAGCTTTTCGTACTGGGAATCCCCCTTCTTGCGTTCCCTCACCTTGACGATGACGTGATCACCCCTTACTCCGGTAACGGCAACAACAACCTGAATGATGTCCAGCATGCGCCTGTGAGCCACGCGGGCATCTACGGAACCGGGAGCGGCATATTCCTGAATTACGATATAGCTGCCGTAACGGTCGATGGCGGCATTATAGTTCGGGAGGTCCGCGTCATAGATGCGGTAGGCCTCAATGCCTTCCCTGGCCGCCCATTTCTCCAGCTTCTTAATATTCTTCTTAAGACGGTTGGCAAATTCCTCGGCAACCTTCAGGGTTGCGGAACTGATGGTGTATTCACCGTCTCCCGAAGCACTTTCATCGCCGGTGCGGACAACTCCTGCCTCACTGATGGTGTAGGTTCTGAGTTGACATTCCAGTGCACCGTTATAGAGTCTGTATACCCTGTCGGCACGCAGACGGAGACAGCTTAAAAGATCCTCGGATGAGGAGATGATACCTGCCTTCCAGCCGCCGAATTCCCGCTTAAGGCAGGCACCTATGGCCGTATACAGTTCCAGAAGTTCCGGAACGTTACCCAGACGTTCACCGTACGGAGGATTGGTAATTACCATTCCCGGATTACCGCTTGTTACCGGGTTTTTAAGATCATGAAGATCACCGACACTGAACTTAATCAAATCGGAGAGTCCGGCCCTTTCCGCATTCTGAACCGCCTTTTCAATCACCGACTCATCCCGGTCAAAGCCGTGAAAAACAACCTTTGCGTCCTTAAGACGGCGTCTGCCCTCCTCGGCTGTCGCTGATGCCTCCCTCTTCATGGCGTTGAATGCTGCGGCATCAAAACCCTTAAGCTTTTCAAAACCGTATGCCGTTCTGAAAAGCCCCGGAGCCATGTTGCATGCCTTCATTGCGGCTTCAATCAGAATGGTACCGGAACCGCACATAGGATCAATGACCGTACCTCCGGTATAACCGCTTCTGGCAACAATGGCCGCCGCCAGATTTTCCTTAAGCGGAGCGGCACCTGCCACATTGCGGTATTCACGGCGGTGCAGTGACTTTCCGGAAAGATCGAGTGACACCGTTACGTTGTTGCGTCTGTCCAGATGCGCATTAATGCGGACATCAGGATTCTCCCTGTCCACGTCCGGTCTTGCATCGGTAAGCTTCACAAAGCGGTCGCAGAGTGCGTCCTTTATTCTGAGTGCACCGTAAAGCGTGTTGTTTATGAAGGAATTCTGGCCGTTGAAATCAACGGATATGGTGGCATCATTTGAAAAGTAGTCTTCATAATGCAGACTGTATGCCCCGTTGTAGAACTCAATGTCGCTGTCGGCATGGAATGTGCCGAGTGTCAGCAGAACCCTGGTGGCGAAACGGGTCCACAGACACACCTTCACGGCAAGCTGCAGATCCCCGGAAAAAGCCACGCCGGCCACCGTTTCCTTCACGGATTCGGCTCCAAGTTCAATCAATTCGTTATTTAAAAGGCTTTCCAGCCCCTTCGGACATGTTGCAAAAAACTTAAGCATTGAGGGTTCTTCTATAACTCGGCAAAACAACAATAAAAAAAATCAGATCTGGGGATGAAGTCCCCGGATCGAGAGTGATACGTTCACGGATTCCGCTATTGTATCAAAAAAACTGATCCGTATCTAAAAAATAAGACATCCGCAAACGGTTGAAAACACGGCGGCCGTTTCCGCCGCCGTGTCCTGCGGTGTCTTTATATATTGTATTTTTCAGGGCAAATAAAATATAATACGTACCCGTGCCGTGGGGCATACGGAAATTTACGCCTGAAAGCTTACGTGTAAGACACCGTTTTTCATTTCGGTGCGACAGCCGTCAGGCAGGACTCCCCGAAATGAAAAAAGGGCAGATGTCCCCGATGAATTACTTACTAATTTACTTAATAAGAGCTCTGATTTAATCATGTCTACTATTCTTGAACAATACAATCCGCATGACCTTGAACCGAAAGTTCAGGAAAAATGGGAAAAAAACAACACCTTCAAGGCTGTGGAAAACAGCAATAAGGAAAAATTCTACTGCCTGTCAATGTTCCCGTATCCGTCAGGAAAACTGCACATGGGGCACGTACGTAACTACACCATCGGTGACGTTATCGCCCGCTACCAGAGACTCAACGGCAAGGAAGTAATGCAGCCAATCGGCTGGGACTCCTTCGGTCTTCCTGCCGAAAACGCCGCAATCAACAACAAGACGGCTCCGGCAAAATGGACATACAGCAACATAGACTACATGAAGGGTCAGCTCAAGATGCTCGGTCTTTCATTCGACTGGAGCCGTGAAATAGCCACATGCAAGCCTGAATACTACAAATGGGAACAGTGGTTCTTCACCGAACTCTACAAGAAGGGCATTGTCTACAAGAAAACCTCTACCGTAAACTGGTGTCCGGTTGACCAGACCGTTCTGGCAAACGAACAGGTTCAGGACGGCAAGTGCTGGAGATGTGACGCTCCGGTTCAGATCAAGGAAATCCCGCAGTGGTTCCTCAAAATCACCGATTATGCCGAAGAGCTTCTCAGCGGCCTCGACACCCTCGAAGGCTGGCCTGATACCGTTAAGGCAATGCAGCGCAACTGGATCGGCCGTTCCGAAGGTCTGACCATCACCTTCAACGTAAAGGACAGTGATGCCAAGCTTGATGTTTACACCACCCGTCCCGACACCTTCATGGGTGTAACTTATGTGGCCATTGCCGCCGCTCACCCTCTGGCAAAGAAGGCTGCCGAAAACAATGCCGAGCTCGCCGCATTCATCGAAGAATGCCGCAACCTCAAGGTTGCCGAAGCCGACATTGCCACCATGGAAAAGAAGGGCATGGCTACCGGTCTCTATGCGATTCATCCGCTCAACGGCCGCACCGTACCTATCATGGTTGCGAACTTCGTACTCATGGACTACGGTACCGGTGCCGTAATGTCTGTACCTGCACATGACCAGAGAGACTTTGAATTCGCCAAAAAGTACGGTCTCGACATTATCCAGGTTATCAGACCGGCCGACGGTTCTGAAGTAAGCATTGCCGAATGCGCTTACACCGAAAAGGGTCTTACCGTAAACAGCGGCAAGTTCGACAACCTGAACTTCCAGCAGGCGTTTGACGCCATTGCAGCCGAACTCGAAAAGAACAATCAGGGACACCGCACCGTTAACTACAGATTAAGAGACTGGGGTGTTTCACGTCAGCGCTACTGGGGTGCTCCTATTCCTATGATCTACATGCCTGACGGTTCAGTTCGCCCTGCTGAGGAATTCCCTGTACGTTTACCTGAAAACGTGGTTATGGACGGCGTTCAGAGCCCTATCAAGAGCAATCCGTTATGGGCTCAGACCAAGGTTGACGGTGTTGACGCCCTGCGCGATACCGACACCTTCGATACCTTCATGGAATCATCATGGTACTACGCAAGATACTGCTGCCCGGACTATCAGGACGGCATGCTCGATCCTACAAAGACCGGTTTCTGGCTCCCTGTGGATCAGTACATCGGCGGTATTGAACATGCGTGCATGCATCTTCTCTATGCCCGCTTCTTCCACAAACTTCTCCGTGACGCAGGCCTCGTTAAGGGTGACGAACCGTTCACCAGACTGCTGTGTCAGGGCATGGTGCTGGCAGACGCCTTCTACTACGTCGGACCTAACGGCAACAAGGTTTGGGTAAGCCCTCTTGACGCCATCTGCACCCGTGATGAAAAAGGCAACATCAAGACTGCGGTTGACAAGGAAGGACACGAACTTGTTCACGCCGGCATGACCAAGATGAGTAAGTCAAAGAATAACGGTATCGACCCTCAGCGCATGGTTGAGCAGTACGGTGCCGACACCATCAGACTGTTCATGATGTTTGCCTCACCTGCCGAACTCACCCTTGAATGGCAGGAATCAGGCGTTGAAGGCGCAAAGCGCTTCATCGGCCGTTTCTGGAACAACGTGGTGGCTCTGGCTCAGAAGGCACGTCCTGCCTCATACAACCCTTCAGAACTCAGTTCAGAAGAAAAGAGCGTTCGCCGTGACCTTCACAGAACCATCCAGAAGGTTACCGACGACATCGGGCGCCGCCAGACCTTTAACACAGCCATTGCAGCCATCATGGAACTTCTCAACAAGGCAGCCAAGGTCGACACTTCAACCGAAAACGGTCTCGGTCTTGCGTATGAAATCTATGATGCGGTTGTGGTTCTCCTCTACCCTATCATTCCTCATGCCTGTTTCAGACTCTATGAAATTCTCGGTCACGAAGGAAGCATTGACGAAGCTTCATGGCCTAATGTATGTGAAGACGCTCTTGTTGAAGACGAAAAGCTTATCGTCGTACAGGTTAACGGCAAGGTACGTTCACGCCTGACCGTGGCTGCGGATGCGTCAGAAGACGACATCAGGGCCAAGGCTCTCGCTGACGAAGCCGTTACGAAGTTCACCGACGGCAAGGAAATCAGAAAAGTCATCTACATCAAGGGCAAGCTGCTGAACATCGTTGCGGCATAACCGCCGTTCCGCCGGGAAGCCGTTGCGGCTTCCCGGAAATTCGGCATGAATTCCAGTGAAAGCAGGTGACGGACAATACATATCGGAAACTCCGGCATGAAAATTTGCCTCATCTGCTTTAAAATACCCGAAGCGGTATGAATCACAGACCTTAAACATACGGGAATCTCCGGTCATAACCAGGTACCGTTCCCATATGTTTAAGGTTTTAACATATTATGAAAACGCGGGAAACGGACATTGACACGTTCCCGCTTCAGGAAAGAATATTAAAAGGCTCGGTCAGTACTATGAAGAGATTTTGCGGAATACTCCCTCTCATAACCCTCACGCTTCTCAGTGGCTGCGGTTTTCACCTCGCGGGATCTGAAGACGTCTCCAACAGCTTCAGTGAGATCATTCTTGTAGGCAACAATAACGACATTCTCTACAAGAACCTGAAAAAGGAACTGCTTATTGAAGGCATTGCCGTTACCCAGGGAACATCGGATCTTGCCGCCCAGATTAACGAAGACACTCCTGTCTTAAGCTGCAGCGATCTCAGGAATGAAAGCAAAGCCCTGTCAGTGTCAAGCGACTCTCAGGAAATGGAATATGCCTACAAAAACCAGATAAGCTGCACCTTCTTCGTAAAGGGCTATGAACCGTATGTCATAAATTCCTCTCTTGACCGTTCCTTCCTCAACAAATCCGGAGCAACACTCAGCCAGCTTACGGAGGAAGAGACAATCCGTCAGGAAGTTGTTGAAATCTTCACCGGACAGATAATCTTCAGAATAAAGCATGCGGTGCTGAAGCCTTCAGTGAAAACCGGAGAGACTGAGTCAGCGGCGGAAGATGAAAAGATAACCGTGGTTTTCAACGGCACCGGCGGTACAACCGAGGAGGAAAAGACCGAGGTGATTGAAATCGAAGGAGCCGACGAACTGAAGGCTCTGGAACAGGAAAGAAACGTCGAAATAAATTCCGACCGGTAACGGACCGCAACTGCCATGAAAATAAACTCCAATGAACTTGAAGGCAAACTCAAACAGCAGATTGAAGGCGTATACATCTTCAGCGGCAACGAACCGTTCTGGCTGGACGAGGCCACATCCACCGTGCAGAATTACGCCGCCAAAGCCGGTTTCGGCAGGGACAATACCTATTCGTTCTCCGATGATGAACTGAAGACTGACGAGCTGATTGAAGCCATGACCAGTCCGGGGCTCTTTGCAGACCGCGTACTCGTCAAACTTAAGATAAAGGATCTCAAGGTTAAAGGGAAAAAGCTTCTTGAAATCTGCTCCGAATGCATTAATCCGAGCCTGCTGCTGATTATCCAGATACCAAGGCTTACACTTGCCGAGCTCAACAAGAACAAGCCTCTTAACTTTTTGGCGGATCACGGCATCATTTCCATATTCTACGATCCCGATCAGCGTCTCATTACGGATTTTCTGCGCCGGCGTGCGGCTTCTCTCGGTCTTAATCTCAACCAGGGAGCTCTTGCCATTTTATACAGTGCCTACGAGGGGAATGTGGAGGGCATGGTTCAGATTCTGCAGAAAATGGAACTTTGCGGCATTAAGGGGACGGTAACCGAGGATCTCATAAGAAACCACATTTCCGCCGACAACCACTTTTCCGCATTCGACTACATCGAAGCCCTGATTGATCCGCGGGTTACCGTGGAACGCAGACTGCAGATAATGGAAGTACTGCTTGAAAACGGCGTTACCGCCATGGATCTCGTTACCAGAACCGGAACCGCGCTCAGTACCCTGCATGAAATGAGAACGATACTTGATACCGTCGGCAACCTCGACGGCTATTTTGCCGGTCACCGTCTGCTGAAGGGTTACACGGCCAAAAGACCGATGTACCTTAACGGAGCCAGAAACACGGATCTGAGGGAACTTCACCACCTTATAGATCTGCTGACAAAAGCGGATTTCATGGCAAGAAGCTTCAGGGACGAGGAGGCCGTAATGATCCTTAAGGAAATAGCAGCCGCCCTGAGCAGAAAAACACTGAGGTTATATCCCGATGATTAAAAAAGGGCTTCTGGGCGGATCCTTTGACCCTGTCCATGCCGGTCATATCGGCATGGCACTCTCTGCTCTTCTGGAGTTGGGGCTTGATGAGGTTATTCTTCAGCCGAACAGAATCCCCTACTACAAGAAACAGGCCGAGGTATCTGACGCCGACCGTCTTGAAATGCTCCGGATTGCCGTGGCGGAAACCGGCAGAAAAGAACTTAAGGCAAGTGATTTTGAGTTAAGGGAAAAGGATTACCTCTCCACGTCAGAGGTGCTTCTGCGACTGAGAAAAGACGAACCGGAAACGGCGCTGGTCTTTATAATGGGCATGGATTCATGGCTTTACTTCCATAAATGGCGCAACTATGAAACCATTCTTGAAACGGCCAACATTGCCGTTTTCAACAGACCGGGACACGTGCTGAACCCTAAGGATCAGCCGGAAGAGCTTGCAGAACTCTGCAGCCGTCATCTCATAACCGATCACTCCGTGATGAACATTGCCGGAGGCCTGTATTTCATGGAGAGCAGACCTTTTGACATAAGTTCCACAGCCCTCAGAAATCTCCTCAGGGAAGGTGATGCGGGGGCCGGGGAATACATGTCAGAGGGAGTGCTGAAATACATCAGGGAGCACGGACTCTACGGAACCCGCCCTTAACCTGCCGTCAGGACAGCTCCGGTTTCACCCGGAATTCATGCGGAAAAGCCCCGCATCGGCGGCTCCGTACGCCGGCCCTAACGCTTTCCCGGAAAACTGCCTCGCGATTATGAAATAATGCATTAAAAAATTTTAAGAAAACGCGTTTTCTCTTTCATAAATCTTTTTGCATTGCGATAAAATTACATTAAAATCATGGAATAATATTTCCGTCATACGGACCTCGGCAGATACATTCACATCCGCCGACAACGTATGTTTCAGGGGGCGGATAATCCGTACATCACACTGCGGCTGAGCACCGTTTCCCGCTGAACCAGAATTTCCGATTACCGAAAAAGGATCCGTAAATTGAAAGAACAGGTCATTATTGAAAACATTACCCGTGCCATAGAAGACATTAAGGGCAGAGACATCAGCGTCATCGACGTCCGCAACAGTTCAGACGTTGCCGACTACTACATGATCTGCACCGGTACATCCACCCGTCACACCACCGCCATTGCCGAGAAGGTAAACGAATCCCTCCGCAGAAACGGAATCAGAACCTACGGAATTGAAGGCGAACAGAGCGGTGACTGGGTTCTTCTGGACGCAGGTTCCGTCATTCTGCACGTAATGATTCCGCAGGCACGTGACGCATATCAGCTGGAAAAGCTCTATACCGCCTAAACTCTTACCCACCGCCTTACCTACAGACCGCTGAAAAACAGAGATGAAGATTTATTTGATTGCCGTCGGCACCAAAATGCCTGCTTTCGTAAACATGGGCTTTGAGGAATACGCCAAACGTTTTCCCCGGGAGGTTTCACTGGAACTTATTGAAATTCCCGCAGGAAAAAGAACAAAGAACTCCGATATCGAAAAAATTGTTAATCACGAAGGCGAACTGATGCTTGCCGCCGTGCCAAAGGGAGCCATGATTGTAACCATGGACATTCCCGGAAAGATGCACAACACTCATCAGCTGGCTGAGGAACTCAACAGATGGAAGAGCGGCGGTCGTGACGTTGCCCTTCTCGTCGGCGGTCCTGAAGGCCTGTCAGACGCCTGCAAAAAGGCTGCAGAGGCCAGCTGGTCACTGTCACCTCTAACCCTTCCGCATCCAATTGTAAGAATCGTAATCGCGGAGAGTCTGTACAGAGCCTGGAGCATAACTGCCAACCACCCTTATCACCGTGAGTAGTGCGCATGAGTAATTTTTTCTACAAACCCTTCAGATTCAGGGATAATGCCGCAGAACGGAGAATATTCGTCAGAAGAATCAATTTTGCCCTGATTATGGTTATTCTGACTATTCTGGTTCTGTGGGGAAACCTGTACTATCTGCAGGTTTTGGGATACGAGGACTACCATACCCGTTCCAACCAGAACCGTATCAAGATAGTTCCGCTGGCTCCGCCACGCGGTCTCGTGTACGACCGCAACCACTACATTCTTGCCGATAACAGACCTCTGTTCAGTCTGGAAATCATTCCTGAAAACAGCAAGAACCTGCGCGGGGACATTGAAGGGCTTAACGAACTGCTCAAGCTGGATCTTGACCCCGAAGATATTGACAACATCATAAAGCTGAGCAAGTACAGACGTAAGTTCCTGTCCACCATGATTGCCGAAAACATCAATGAGGAACAGGTGGCCAAGTTTGCGGTAAACCAGCATCGTTTTCCGAGTGCCCACATTGAGGCAAATCTTAAAAGACACTACCCTCTCGGTGAAACCATGACCCATGCCCTTGGCTACGTGGCGAGAATCAATGCCGACGACATGAAGAAGCTTACCGAGGAAGGCGATGCCGAAAACTATGCTGCCTCAAACGACATAGGCAAGCAGGGTGTGGAAAAATACTACGAAAACCTCCTTCACGGCGTCAGCGGATACAAGAAGGTGGAAGTTGATTCACTGGGACGCATTCAGCGTACCCTGAACCTTGTTTCTCCGAAACCGGGAAGAGATTTGACACTGAGCATAGACATCCGTCTGCAGCTTCGCGGCGAACAGCTGCTGCGCGGCAAGCGCGGCGGGCTTGTCATGCTTAATCCGAAAAACGGTGAGATATACGCCTTCGTCTCCTCTCCGAGCTATGACCCGAATCCGTTCGTGAGAGGCATCAAGAACAAAGAATACAAGGCACTGCTCTCCAATCCGGACAAACCTCTCATAAACCGTGTTACCCAGGGCGGCTACGCCCCTGCCTCAACGGTTAAACCGCTGCTAGCGGTTATGGGACTGGAGGAGGATCTTATAACCCCTCACGCCAAATTCTTCGGTGCCGCATTCTTCCAGCTGCCGGGTTCCACCCACAAGTTCCGAGACTGGAGACGCTGGGGCCACGGAATGATGGACATGTTCCGTGCCATAGAGATTTCCGCGGACACCTACTTCTATGATCTGGCATACAGGGCCGGTATCGACCGCATTCATGCCTACATGTCAAAATTCGGCATGGGTCAGAAATCGGGCATAGACATAATGGAGGAATCCATCGGCAATCTGCCGTCCAGAGCCTGGAAGAAACAGCGCTATAAGCACGACTGGGTTCCCGGAGACACCATTTCCATCGGTATCGGTCAGGGATACTGGACCACCACGCTCATTCAGCTGGCAAGAGCTCACGCCATTCTCACCCAGAACGGTGTCAACGTGGTGCCGCACCTTCTGAAAACAGCCCACGACCCTACCGGATCCGATCCGGAAATCATTGTTTACCCGCGTACGGAAAAGGTTGTTCAGGTAAGGGACGATCATTTCTTTGAATATGCCCGTGAAGGCATGTGCCGCGTTATTAACGGTGCGGAAGGAACAGGACGCAAAGCTTTCGCCAACACCAAATACAAAGCCTGCGGCAAATCCGGAACCGCACAGATTGTAAGCATTAAGCAGGATGCAAAGTACAATGCCGCGGCCCTTAAGGAAACACACCGCGATAACGCATTATTCGTAGCTTTTGCACCTAAGGAAAATCCGGAGATTCTGGTGGCCGTAATCGCCGAAAACATCGGCGGCGGCAGTAAGGAAGCGGCTCCGATAGTGCGCGCCATGATGGACGACTATTTCAAATATCAGGCAGCACCGGCGCCTACGGAGCAGGAGATAGACGAATATGTCCGTCAGGTAAAACAGAGTTTTGCCGAAGAGAATCAGGAGGTTAAAAAATAATGAGTGAAGCCTACGACAGCTACTATGACGGCTTCAGCCGCAAGAAATCCCTGAGTGAAAGACTTCACGTGGATCTTCCGCTTCTCGGCGGTCTGATTGCCACGCTGGTTCTGAGCCTCTTCGTGCTCTACAGTGCATCAGGTCAGCATTATCAGATGCTGCTCAAGCAGATACTGCACACCGGACTGAGTTTCGGGATCATGATAATCATTGCCCAGATAAACGTTAAGTTCTTTGAACGCTGGTGTCTCATCATTTTTCTGTTCTGTCTTGTCATGCTTCTCGGGGTAACGTTCTTCGGAGAAATAAGTAAGGGGGCCAGAAGATGGCTTAATCTCGGCTTCATCCGAATACAGCCGTCAGAATTTTTCAAGATCGCCATGCCCATAACCATTGCGGCGGTTCTTGCCAAAGAATCGATTCCTCCGAGGTTCATCAGGGTCGTATGGGCAGTGATTCTCGTGGCCATTCCGTCAGCCCTGATTGCCAAGCAGCCGGATCTGGGAACAGCCATTCTCGTGGGAACCAGCGGAGTGATCGCCATATTTCTCGGCGGCATCAGCTGGTGGTACATCATATCCTGTGCCCTGCTGGCCCTGCCGCTGCTGCCTCTTCTCTGGATGTACGTTCTTCATGATTACCAAAAACAGCGCGTACTGACATTCCTTAATCCGGAATCCGATCCGCTCGGCACGGGCTACAACATTATCCAGTCAAAAATAGCCATTGGATCCGGCGGCGTATACGGAAAGGGCTGGCTGCACGGCACCCAGTCCCAGTTGGACTTTCTGCCGGAACACCATACGGACTTCATCTTTGCGGTATACAGTGAGGAATTCGGAATGATGGGATTCTTTCTCCTGATGGCCATATACATGTACATCATCCTCAGATGCATCTATATCGCCAAAAAGGCTCACAGCACCTTTGAAAGAATTCTGGCAGGCACGCTGTCCCTCACTTTCTTCTTCTATATCTTCGTAAACATCGGCATGGTAAGCGGTATTCTACCTGTCGTGGGCGTACCTCTGCCTCTCATCAGTTATGGCGGAACCTCCATGGTTACGCTCTGTGCCGGCTTCGGTCTGCTGATGTCCATCAAAACACACCGCAAGATTACGGATGAACGATACTGACGCACACGGTTCTCCGTAACGTGAAGCACTTCTATGAAAAAACCGTTCCGTGATGTATTCAAATTCATACCGGAACGGTTTTATGTTTAGAATACCTGTGAAACCAGGCTTGGATTCTCCCCACCACTCTGAAGACGATCGTTACTAAAATTCCGCACCGACCGTGAGAGGCGACATATGGAAAATCGTCAGCAACTATCTGCACTTTCTGTAGTCATCAATCCATGAATGGTACAGTGTTCCCGTGTAATTCAGGTTACGGGAATAGTTCCAAACTTCCTTTTTCTCATTCTCTGAAAGTCTTTCCCTCTCCCTAATGAGACATCTCGAACGGTTTCTGCAGCGATCCCTTTCGGAACGGTCATCATTGTCGGATGCTCTGTCCTCACAGCGTCTCGCCTCATCAATCATGCGATCGATTTCCCTGTAGGCCCTGTCCACGTCCTCAAACATTTTTTCGGCATCGGCAGCGGCTTCAATGGCGGCAGGATACGGCATTCCGTCAATGAATCGGGAATAGTCGGTACGTCTGAATTTTCCCTCATATCCGTTGCTCTTCACGTAATTGCAGTAGTTATCAAGATTAGCCCTGTTAAGCATCAGATAATCCCTGTCTGCCATGAGCTGTGAATGAAGTGCTCCAAGACGGAAGTCTGAAACATAATCATTAAGACTTGTAAGATATTCGTCGGTCTGATACAGCGGCCGGCATTCATTGTAAACATTTACGCCGTTTGTATAATATTTTTTGAAATTATGGTAATTTGACGAAACGGTACAGATATCGGAAACTTCCTGATTTTCCATACCGAGCTGATAAGCCCTGTCATTGGTGCAGAATATATCCGCACCCTGTCTCCGTCCGGAATCATAGGCACTTCTGTTAACGTTAACGTATCTGGCGCATGCGTCCACATACTCATTAAACCTTGATGAAGGCCTGCCGTTCACGCCGTCGTCATAGCCCACCTGTGACCAGTCGGCATTGTAGCATTCCTCTTCCGACATCACGGCACAGCCGGAAACTGCAGCGGCAATTACAAGCGTCGCCGCACTGAATAATAATCTACCCATGTATGTGCATCCACTTATGAAACCAATCAAATCAACGTCAGCGTTTAAAGACACTCTGTTCCTTAACGCAATGCGCCGTCACCGAGCCCGCAAAACCATGACAGAAACTGTTCCGGTGGCGGCAATGATCGTACATTAACAATAACCGCATTTAAATAAAAACGCTTCACGGACTAATCGTTTTTTTGACATAAAAACAGGCTTTCACGGTTATTTCTAATCAATGTCGCAAAAAAGACCCGAAACCGGCACCGAACCGAGAATGAGAAAACAGATCCTGACAGTTGCGAACGTTACGTAACGTAAAGACTCCGGCACTGCACGGAAACAGAAACCGGAGTCTTCATGATTAAAGAGATTTAAAAATTATGAGTCGAAGAAGTGTCTGCCGTCATCAGTCACAAGTCTTTCAGTCTTAGGATACTCAAAGATGTCGGCGTTATCGGCATTTGCTTCAAGATATTCAACGAACTCGGCAGCGTACCACTTGGCCATTCCCAGATCATGCATGAGACAGTAGCCGCAGTTTTCAGGAGCGGTACCCGGTACGGTCTGAGCATCGGCCACGGCCTTAAACGCACTCAGTATCAGATCATAGAGCCCGGAGGAATCCCTGTTCCCCTTGAGAATGAGATAGAAGCCGGTAAGACAGCCCATAGGCCCCCAGTAAACGACCTCATCCTTCCATTCCGGATTATTGCGGAGATAGGTGGCGATAATGTGTTCAAGAGAATGCATTGCGGCAACATTGATAACCGGTTCCCTGTTAGGTCTCTTGAGTCTGATGTCATAGGTAGTGACCGAATAGTCGCCAAGATGATCGACCCTGCTTGTGAAAATACCTGGCACAATGCGGTTATGATCAACTGAAAAACTCCGGATTAATTCCATATACTTTTCTGCTCCTGTTTCAAGTGATATTCATCTGTGGCTATCTTATCATAAAACCGGCTCATGAACGAGCTCAGCTTAATGTCACATACCTTATTTTCCGTATGCAGGCACCGGACAGACGGATGCCGCAGAGGAACTCCGGTCACGTGTCCGCAATGTTCTCCGGACGGAAATGCCGTCACTTGCGTGATATTAAGGAAAGCCTTTTTTGCCGTGCCTGAACATATCTGCCCACAGTTTAATATTTTGTGAATTTTGCAATTATAGTAACCCGGTAATTATGTTATATTAGGCAACCGTAAATGAGGTACTTAGGCGATTGAGACGTTTTTTACGACTGCTCTGCGGCACGTACTGCCGCCAAGGAAAAAGGAAAGCGTTTTTTATTCACTTTAAATGAGAAAACGTGAAACAAATCAGCCGCCGGTCAGTCTCAATAAGTACGGACTCCTGAACCACAACGGAGTTTTTTCCCGGGGACAGGACAAACAATCAGGATGAGGAGAGTTATTTTGAACAGATTATCCGCCCTTTTAATCGGCACATTAATCAGTGCCATGGGCATCAGCCTCGGTGCCGAAGCCGCCACAGGACACGGCACGGCGTACGGTGTGGAACATCATCACCAGGGCAAAAAGCCGCAAAGCATCAAATCACACATTCCACCAAAAGACGATGCTCTCCTGAAAAAACTGGCGAAGGATACGGGCGGAATCACCTACGAAGAACTCAGAACCGCCTATCTTCAGGCAGAAAAGAAGCAGTCCATCATTGACGCAATGAACAGACCGGGAGAAGCCAAACCCTGGTACCAGTACCGCAAAATATTCATTGTACCGAAAAGAATCAAAGAAGGCCGTGAATTCCTGAAGAACAACAGAAACATCTTCAAGAAGGCTGAAAACACCTTCCATGTGGAACCGGAAATAGTGGCTGCCATCATCGGCGTTGAAACCTACTACGGAGCAAACATGGGCAACTACAGGGTTCTGGATGCCCTTTATACCCTGGGTTTCCATTATCCGAAGAGAGCAGACTATTTCAGCAGGGAATTTGCGAACTACGTGAAGTTGGCAAAGCAGCAGGGCTGGAAGCACAGTGATATCAAAGGCTCATACGCAGGAGCCATGGGCATGGGACAGTTCATGCCATGGAGCTACATGAAATGGGCAGTTGACTTCAATGCTGACGGTCACAAGAACCTCTTCCGTGACAGATATGACGCCATCGGCAGCGTGGCAAACTACTTCCACGAGCACGAATGGAAGTACGGCGAACCGGTAACATCAAAGGTAAAAGTTACCTCTCCGGCAAAAATCGAAACTCTTCTTGCAGGAGACACGAAGCCTAACACCACCGTGGGCGAACTCAGGAAAAAGGGCGTAATCATTTCCGAACGTTACGGAAATGCCGTAAAGTGCCGCCTCTTCAAATTCCAGACTGAAAACGGATGGGATTACTACATCGGCTTCCATAACTTCTACGTGATTACGAGATACAACAAAAGTCCTCTGTACGCCATGGCAGTCTATGATCTCAGCCGTGAAATTATTAAGCCCGCGGCCGCACCGCATAAAAAGCTGGTTAAGAAGCCTGACAGCCGCAAAAAGCCCAATGTTCACCCTAAACACTGATAATTCCGCCTCCGGGAGAACCGCATGAACAAGTTTTTATCATCCATGACATCAGTATGCTTCAGTGCGAGCCTGCTTCTGCAGGGCTGCGTCACCGTCAGCGAGAACCCGTCCGTTGAGGACGGTGGCAACCCGGCCGTCACAACTGGAGCCAACACATCCGCTGCGTACTACGGCACGGGCCCGAACAACAGCCGTCCGGCACCGCAGACCCGTCCGGTGGATCTTACCAACGTCACCGGAGCGAAGCTCACTTCTGAAAAATACAGCGTCAGGGGTAACAAGGACTATGTGGTTCTCGGTCAGAAATACAAGGTATGGCGTGACGTTGACAGCTATTACGAAGAAGGCACTGCATCATGGTACGGTCCGGGATTTCACGGACAGAACACGTCGAACGGCGAACCTTACAACATGAACGGCTATACCGCCGCCCATAAGAATCTGCCTCTCCCGAGCTTCCTTAAGGTTACAAATCTGGAAAACGGCAAGGCCGTCATAGTAAGGGTTAACGACCGCGGTCCCTTCCACGGTAACAGAATACTGGATCTTTCCAGGGGAGCAGCGTCAAAAATAGGCGTAATCGGTCCAGGAACTGCCCGCGTCAGCGTTGAACTCATCAAGACGGTGCCAAACAGCGAACAGACCAGCATGAATCTGCTCAACGGATACAAGCCTTATATTCAGATTTTCAGCACCATGGATTATAATAAGGCGGAAAACATAAAAAACAGTCTGGCGAAAGAAACCGGAAAACCGGTATTCATTCAGAACTACCAGCAGGCATACAGAATAAAGGTCGGTCCTCTCAAGCAGGATGAAGCCGCATCGACCCTGTCAACAATAAAACAGTGCGGATATGCAGGAGCATTCTTTACGGCAGACTGATAAAAAAATTAATGAAAGGAACAGAATACAAATGTTATCCAAGATAATATCAACTTTAATTGCATCCGTGTTACTTACCGGTTCGGCAATCGCCATGGCTGACGCCACGGTTAACGTGCCTGAATCAACCATCCTTCCTCCTCCGGCTCCGAGCGAACACATTCCGGAACCGCCGGCACCTAACGTACGCGCCTATCTTCTCATGGACTACGCTTCAGGCCGCGTGCTTTTCGGGAAGGCCTACGAGGATCAGATTGATCCGGCATCCCTCACCAAGATGATGACTTCCTACGTAATCGGTCAGGAAATCAGGCTCGGCAGACTTCATCTTGACGACAAGGTTACCATCAGTGAAAACGCCTGGAGCAAAAATTACTCAGACTCCTCAAAAATGTTCATCGAGGTTGGGAAGGAAGTTCCTGTAGAACTTCTCAACAAGGGCATCATCATTGCTTCCGGCAACGACGCCTGCATAGCAATGGCGGAACACATTGCTGGTTCCGAAAGCTCCTTTGCCTCACTCATGAACGAGTGGGCCAAGAGAATTGGCCTCAAGGGCACCCATTTTGTGAACAGCCACGGTCTCTATGACGAAAACCATTACTCCACTGCCTACGACATGGCTCTGCTGGGCCGTGCGCTCATAAGGGATCTTCCTGAGGAATACGCCATCTATTCCGAAAAGGAATTCTCCTTCAACGGCATCAAGCAGATGAACAGAAACAAGCTGCTGTGGGACACCACCATTAACGCCGACGGCATCAAAACCGGTCACCTCAGTCAGGTCGGCTACAACCTGGTGGCATCAGCCGTGCATCCAACCAACGGCATGAGACTCATTTCCGTTATTATCGGTGACGTCAGCGAAAAGGAACGTGCCGCACATTCAAAGGAACTTCTGCGCTACGGCATGCGCTTCTATGAACCATACACCGCCTTTAAACAGGGACAGGTTCTTGCAACCAAGGAAGTTCGTCTGGGTGACAAGGATACCCTAAGCATCGGTACCGCTTCCGACGTAAGTCTCGTTGTACCGGTAAACTCCGTAAACCGCATGAAGGCTGAATACTCACTTGATCAGAAAAACCTGGTGGCTCCTATCCAGAAGGGAACCAAGATCGGCGTGCTGAACCTTTCACTTGACGGAAAGGTTATCTATAAAACCAATCTGGTGGCTCTTAACGAAATCAAGGAAGGCGGATTTGCATCCAGAACCTGGGACCACGTAGTGATATTTTTTAAGGATTTATTCTAATGACCGAAAATACCAATACTCCGGAAAAGGAAGAACCAAAGCTTGAGGAACTCATTAATTTTCCGGCAAAGCTGACCTTTAAATTCATCGGCAACAACAATGATGCCGTGGAAAAGATCATCTCCGCATTCTTTGCGGATAAGCTGACGCTTGCCTGCAACATCAGTGCCGGCCGCCAAAGCCGTACCGGCAAGTACATCACCTTCAACGTTACCGCCACCGTTAACGACAAGGAAATCCTCTACAGGATCTACAAGGAAGGTGCAGAGCTCCCACACATTCAGCATGTGTTATAATGTCTGACAGAAGAACGGCCCGTACCACCCCGGTGCAGCGGCCGTTACGTACGGAATTCAGGTAATATGCGTCAGAACTCATTTTCAATAGAATACGGAACCTTCCTCAGGAAGGTTTTTTACGTATTCGCCATTTTTGTGCTTCTGATGCTTGTTCTGACATGCATCATGATGAGTGACATCTCACGCATGTCCGCCTACACATACAACTCCATTGAAAAAATCCCGCACAACCGTACGGGGCTGCTGCTGGGAACCTCAAAATTCGTATCCCGCAACAAAATTAACCAATACTATCTGAACCGCATCAACGCTGCAGTGGAACTCTACCTGAGCGGAAAGATCGACTACATCGTGGTATCAGGTGACAACGCACTCAAGTCCTACAACGAACCGCGCACCATGCGTAAGGATCTGATTAAGATGGGAGTGCCTCAGGATCGCATATATCTGGATTACGCTGGATTCAGAACACTTGACAGCGTGGTCAGAATCAAACACATCTTCAAGCAGGACAGCGTAACCATCATAAGTCAGGACTTTCACAACGAAAGAGCCATATACATAGCACGGCATAACGGCATCAACGCCATTGCGTTCAATGCACATGTGCCGAGACAGGACTTTTTCGTGTCAAACGTCAGGGAATTCTTTGCCAGATTAAAATGTCTCCTCGACGTATACCTCTTCGACAGCAAGCCGAAGTTTCTGGGTGATTCGATTGAAATCGGCGGTGAAAACATTTCACCGAAACATGCCCAGCTCCATGAGAACACTTCCGACAGAAAACCTGAAGCCGCGGAGCAGAATGATAACGTCTCCGGAGTAACGGATAAACCTGCCGAACCGAAAACGGAGTAGCATCAGAACCACACGGAGTGCCATAAACGAAAATTTCTACGGTTTTTAACAAGTGTATTCGGTTTATCCCGGACACGTGAAGAGCCGTGACACGGCCCACGATATGCCCATTTCTTTTCCGAACCAGCAATCATGACGGAAACACTTTGAAAAAACCGCACCGTTTTTTCACTGTTTATGCATGTTATGCGGTTACCGTACCGTTCATTTTATTCAATTCCGCTGATAACCTTCTTTCCGTAATATTATGTCGACACCGCCGTTACCGGTAATCTTCTTTTGAGGCTGTCGTAAAATACCTGTTGAGAGAACAGTCCGAACTATTTAAAATACCCTGCAGTGGACTTATGCTTATTCCCTCTCTGTCGCAAAACTTTCAGATACTGAGATTCAGACTCACGGAATCATGTCCTGGTTTTTACAACAAATGCAAACATAGGATTTATCATGTACAGCTGGAAAGATTGTATATTTCTGACCAAAGACGGTCAGGCTCATTTCTGTTTAAAAAACCTTACCCTGGACGATCACTGTTTCTGCACCGTCATAGGTCAGAACGGCAGCGGTAAAAGTCTTTTTGCGAGAGCCGTCTGCAATGAACTCAAGCTTTCAAGCGGTACGGTACCGGAATCAGTAAAGGTTGCAAACATCTCCTTTGAAAAGCAGCTGGAGTTCATCGAAGAGGATTTCAACAGACGCAACAGCGATACCGAGAGCGACCTTATCGGCTACACGCCGATGGAAATGTTTCTCAGGGTTAACGAAGACAAGAGAGTCATCAGCAGACTGTGCGAATCACTTCATTTCAGCTATGCCCTAAACCGCTCATACCACAAGCTTTCAAGCGGTGAAGGCAGAAAAACCCTCATCATTGAAGCACTGCTCAAGGAACCGGACCTCATTGTTCTGGACTCTCCTTTTGACGGACTTGACGTAAAGACCAGAGAGGATCTGCAGCAGATGCTGATTGACGTCTACAATCAGGGCAAGTCAATTATTGTCACGGTAAACCGCTTTGATGAAATCAATCCTGTATGTCAGAAGCTCGGCCTCATCATGGACAAGGAACTTGTCAAATTCGGTGACAAGGACGAAGTCCTCAGTAACAGTGAGGTTAAGCAGCTTACTCATTATGAAAAGCTTCCGAAAATCTACAGTCTTCCGGAAGTACCTGAAGACTGTCGCGACACCATCGACCGTTCAATTCCAATTGCCGTACTCAAAGACGTGACGGTACAGTACGAGGATCACGTAATTCTCAACAAACTCAACTGGACCATAAATCCGTACGAACACTGGCAGATAAGCGGACCTAACGGCTGCGGAAAATCCACCCTGCTGTCACTCATCACCGGTGATAATCCTCAGGGTTACAGCAATGACCTTACCCTCTTCGGCATCAGAAGAGGCAGCGGAGAAACAATCTGGGACATTAAGAAGCACATAGGCTACGTAAGTCCGTCATTCCACCTTGACTACCGCGTAAGCTGCTCCGTCATCAGCGTTATCCTTTCAGGATACTTCGATACCATCGGCATCTATGAACAGCCAGGGGATCAGAAGATAAACCTGGCCATGCAGTGGCTGAAGATTTTGGGGCTCAGGGAACAGGCAAACAGCAGTTTCAGATCCCTGTCTTACGGACAGCAGAGACTGGTACTTATCGTAAGAGCACTGGTCAAGCAGCCTCCGCTTCTTATTCTGGATGAGCCTCTGCAGGGACTTGACGCACTCAGCCGAGAACTCGTAAGACGATTCGTGGAATTCCTAATGAAAAACGGTGAAACCCAGATTCTCTTCGTCTCCCATCATGAAGAAGACGCTCCGAGAGGAATAACCCATCACCTTGTTTTCAAGGACAACGGCACAAGAACCTTTGACGTGGAAATAAAATAATTCCGCATAAAAAACATCCTAAACAAAGCCGGATGCCTTGTTTTCAGGATCATAATCTGAGAAAGCCGGAACGGCAGAAATGTTGACATCATTTCTCCATTCTAATAAAGTAGGTCGGAAGGTTTCCTTCCGGCCTTATTTTCTCCGGCCGACATTATTCTGTTTTAAACAGACAGATAATCAGAATGTACGAAAGATAACCGGAAGCCATGGACAAACCGATGACCGTAATTAAGGAACACTTGCCTGCCGGCCTGTGTTTCGGAACATTTTCAGGATAAAACAGATGCCCAAAATATCAGTAATAATTCCGATATACAATGTTGAAGAATATCTGCCCGCCTGTCTTGATTCACTGCTTTCACAGACATTTACGGACTGGGAGGCGGTATGCGTGGTTGACGGAAGTCCTGATAACAGCGGAGAAATTCTGAAGGAATATGCACTAAAGGACTCAAGAATCAGGGCCGTTTTCCAGGAAAACCGCGGTGTTTCCGCAACACGCAACAGAGGACTCGGACTCGCAACCGGAGAATATGTATGTTATCTTGATTCCGACGATGAATATTCTCCGTTCTTTCTCGAAAGGATGTATGACGCGGTAAGAGACGGCAAAGCCGATGTAGCCTACTGTGAGCATGCAAGAGACAAAGAACAGCTCAGCACTGCTCCAACTGCCCCCGTATACCATGACTGCGTTTTTGAAAACTTCGTCACCAAAAGACTTAATATCAAAATATACATTCACAACAAGATTTTCAGAAGAGACTTAATAAAGGACATTTTCTTCCCCGAAAACATTGCCATTGGCGAGGATGCGGTATACATATACAGAATCATGTACCGCACCGAAAAAATAGCGCATGTGCCTGAACGCCTGTATTATTACAGGGAAAGAAGCGGTTCTGCCGTAAATTCCTCACTCTCCGAAAAAATCATCATGAGCAACTTCATGGCGGCGGAACTCTTATTTAAGGAATTTAATGATAAGGCAATGTCACGCCTTTCCAGAAAATATTTAAACAGAAGAACAGCATACAGATTCTTCAAGTTCGCAGTTACCGAACCCATTCACTCGGAAAACGGGGTTCACAAGAAGGAATGGTACGTTTACACCTGGCCGTTACTAAAAAAATATAAGGATGCCGGCATATATAAGCCTCAGCATCTGACTCTTAATAACCGCATAAGATCCTGGCTGTTCCTTAACTTTACCGGCCGGCAGAAACGGTAGAATCAATCTAAACAAAACTGAAAAACATAAAGGGATTTACGTAATGCGTAAATCCCTTTAACGTTATTATGCACGCTGCCGATTAGCTGCGTACGGCATAATCACCTTCAATAATCCACTTGTAGCTGGTAAGCTCAACAAGTCCCATCGGACCTCTGGCATGCAGCTTCTGGGTGGAAATTGCAACCTCGGCACCGAGACCGAACTGAGCCCCGTCAGAGAAGCGGGTAGAGGCGTTAACATATGCACATGCGGAACCTGCCTCGTTCACGAATCTTAAGGCATTGGCATGGTCGTTGGTCAGAATGGCGTCTGAGTGGCAGGCTTCATATTTCTGCATATGGGAAATAACCTGATCAAGACCGTCAACAACGGCCACGTTCATGCAGAGAGACAGCCATTCAGTTGCAAAATCCTCTTCCTTACCTTCGGTAACCATGCTGCCGATAACCGAAGATGCGTAAGCAAGAGCCTCACCGTGACAAACCATTCTCACCTTCTTTTCGGTCATGCGGGCGGCAAGCTTAGGAATGAATGAGGCAGCGATGTTTCTGTGTACCAGAACGGTATCAACGCTATTGCAGGCGCTTGGTTTCTGAATCTTCGAGTTTTCAATAACGTCAAGAGCTCTTTCCTGGTCGGCTGATTCATCCACGAAAATGTGGCCGACGCCGAAACCGCCAATAATTACCGGAATTGTGCTTTCATGCTTGCAGAGCATGTGAAGCTTGGCACCGCCGCGAGGAATAATCATGTCCACGTACTTGTCAAGGTGCAGAAGCTCGGTAACATAGGCACGATCCGGATCCTCAATGTACTGCACTGAAGCGGCAGGAAGTCCGGCAGCTTCAAGACCTCTCTGGATAATTCTCACAATAACGGCATTGGTGTTGAAAGTTTCCCTGCCGCCGCGGAGAATGCATGCGTTGCCGGTTTTGAGACAGAGTGAGGTGATGTCCACGGTTACGTTTGGTCTGGCTTCATAGATAACGCCCACCACCCCGAGAGGCACCCTGCGCTTTAAAAGCTTGAGTCCGTTAGGAAGCACCCTGCTGTCATATTCGGAACCTACAGGATCGTCAAGAAGAACAACTTTTCTCATGTCTGAAAGAATATCATTCACACGCTTTTCGTTAAGCATCAGACGGTCAAGCATGGCCTCACCGATTCCGCTTTCGCGGGCTTTCTTAAGGTCAGTGGCGTTTGCTTCAAGGATCTCCTGTACCGAATCCTGTAAAATGTCGGCAATTTTGGTGATAGCCTCATTCTTGCGGGCAGTTGACAGAGATGCCAGAACATAAGAGCTCTGCTTGGCTCTCTGACCTAATAAATTCATATCCATGGTATTCTTTTACTCCAAAACCACTAAATCGTCACGATGAACGGCAACCTGCCCGTGCTCGTAACCTAAAATATCTTCTATTTCTTCAGATCTGTGACCACAGATGGCGTTAAGCTCTGCACTGGTGTATCTGCTGATGCCGTGGGCCACAACCCTGCCGTCGGCATCACTGATGTTTACCACGTCACCGCGCAGGAACTCGCCCTCAACTCCGGTAATTCCCTTAGGCAGCAGACTTGAACCTTTTGCCTTCAGCGCCGTTACCGCTCCGTCATCGACAACAATTGAGCATCTTGGCTTAGGACCGGCAAGAATCCAGGCCTTTCTGCCCTCAAGCGGATCGCTTTCAGGACGGAATGAGGTGCCGGTGTAGTCACCGTTTACAATACTTTCAATAATTCGCGGATCATCACCTGAGGCGATTACGACCTCAATGCCGCTTCTGGTGGCAATTTCAGCAGCCTGCAGCTTGGTAGCCATACCGCCGGTACCGAGTCCGCTGACGCTGTCACCTGCCAGAGCCTTGATTTCCGGGGTGATTTTTTCCACGGTTCTGATGAGCGTTGCATCCGGATTTGAACGTGGATCCGCAGTATAGAGTCCCTTCTGGTCGGTCAGCAGAATAAGCATGTCCGCATCTGAAAGAATGGCCACCCTTGCTGAAAGATTGTCATTATCACCAACCTTGATTTCAGCTGTAGCGACCGCATCATTCTCGTTAATGATTGGAATGATGTCATTGGCAATGAGAGCTCCGAGAGTATCCCGGGCATTCAGAAAACGTTCACGATCCTCAAGATCGGCTCTTGTCAGCAGAATCTGACCGATATGCAGCCCGTAAATTTCAAAAAGATTCTGCCAGGTATTCATAAGGAAGGTCTGTCCAACGGAAGCAAGCATCTGCTTGTTGGCTATGGTTCTCGGGAGATCAGGGTACCCCAGAACCTCACGGCCGGCAGCAACCGCACCGGAACTTACGACAACGATGCTGTGCCCTTTTTTGGCCAAAGCGGTGAGAACCCTTACCACCTCAATCATATGTGCTGGATCAAGGCGTTTAGTACCTGAAGTAAGCATTGAGGTACCGAATTTTACAACTATAGTCTTTGCGTTCAATTTCTTAAATCCGGCAGTTTTAGAGCCGTTCCTTTAACCAGTCGGAAACCTGGTCAATTACCTTTGTAAACAATTCAAAAGCGGTATTCGCCTTTAATTCCATAAATTCAGTGTTCTCACTGATGCTACCCAGAAGCTTGGCATCACCGGCAGAACTGATTGACTTTCTGTCGGAAGAAACAACAAGCATCGGAGTCTTAAGCTTAACCCCTGAAATAAGTCCCTGTCTCTTAACGGAAAAAGTCTGTAGTCTCGGTATGAGATTTTCCCATTCTGCCGCATCGGTTCCCATGCGGTTGCACATTGATGCACGCTGTATCGGGGAGGCAAGCTTCAGAAGATCGGGATCCACCATCACATCGTTTATTATCGGGGCAATCATGCAGGCAACCCTGATGTCGGACGAATGTGACACAAGAAGGTGAGTAGCACAGTTGCAGCCGAAACGCTGTGCGATAATTCCGATATGAGACCTGTTGATGTAAGGAAGGTTTTCCTTGACATAATCAAGCAGAGCCTCGTGCAGAACCCCAGTGTTTGCGGTAAGCGGGATATTACTGTTCATACCCATGCCGGGAAGATCCAGCGTAATCATCGCAACACCGTTAGGATAGAGATTATCACGGTAAAATCTGAGGTATTCCGTTGCCAGGTTTACATAGTTACCGCAGATGATGACACACGGCAGACACTGGTTCTTGTCTGGAGTATGCACATATGCCGTACCTTCACCGGCTTCGGACTTAAACCTGATAATCTCAAAGTGTCCGTCAAGGTATCCTGAAGCCTTTTTGTAATTGACATGATTCATGAGCAGTGCATGATTTGCCATCTCATCCCCCTTAAGATGAGGGTAGCTGGCAAGTGCATAGCAGAGATAGGCCAGACGAAAATGCTTGAACGCTTCCTCACGGGCATCGGGATCATTCTCGATGCTTCTGGCATGGGAGGCATGCTTCTCGGCAAGCATGGAAAACTCGTAGACCCAGTTTCCCGGACCGTATTCATAGACGGTATCCAGTACGCCCTCGCGGGTACGCCTGTTTTCAGAACCTGCTATGTCTGACACGACCTTCTGGATTTCCAGAATGTCCAGCCCCATCCAGCTCCAGTAGTCACGGTGCAGATCCCTGAACCAGCGACGCAGCGTTCCGTCACGGTTAGGCAGAAGCTCTTCAACGGAGTTAGATATAAAAGAAGTCTCCAGACTTGAACGGTGAGGCTTAAACAGTACCTCGCTCAGGTTTTCGGAAGATATTTCAGTCATACATGCAATACTTACAACATTAAACCATGTAACAGGCGGCACGGCTTAAAGAAGCCATGCCGCAGAATAACAATAAGTCTTTTAATTTTAACATAAAACGCCGGCAAACCCTAATTTAAAATACCATTAAAACCGATTCCCAAAAGAGTCCGGTTGCGGAATGAATGAATAACATGATTACATGAGTGATAAAAACATCATTGCAGAACAATATACCGTTTGTCCGCCGGACACTTGGGTCGGAAATGTGATTGAACATGCATTATCGTCGGCACAAAAACAGAACTTCATTTAAATCAGGCGCAACAGATAAAAATTATACTCACGATTTTAAGTTATCCTCAGCCCGGCAGCCGGTATTTTTTCCGGCGCGTGTTATCTGGATTTTATTATTTGTTAATTTTTTTTTGCTTTTTCGATCACATATATCGAAATAACGTCAGATCGCAACAGTATAATTTTTCAGCACTTTCATAAAACCTCAGTCCGACAGAAACTGATATTTTTTATTCGTTTGTTTCACTGCCGTGATAACGTTTTAGGATCCCTAAAAAAGGAAAATCTTGTCCGGACACCATCAATTTTTATAGCAGAGCGGCAACGCTCAAACGAATATTATTTAATTATCCGCATTTCATGACAGAGAATGGTTAACATATCAACAATTAAAGAAATTTAATACAGTGAGTGCAGCACTGTATTAAAAATTAATATATACAAAAAGCAAAAACTGTGAAACACGTTGATTTTACGATACTTTCAAAATGCAAGAAAAATATTTAAAAAAATTTAATCATTCGTTAAAAAGGTTAAAAATCAATGAATTGGAGACTTATCCACAAACTTATCAACATTACTGTAAACAATTTTAGGGTACAAAATCCTGCAACAGAATATATAGACTCTTGACATTTAGATTTTAATCCTTTGTAATATATTTACTATTCTGATTATTTAAAAAACATTAAAAAAGTACGAATAACCGCATTGATCTTTTTTTACACGGTTTTATGGAGAATTTTTCACCACTTAAACAAAACACGTACAGGAAGCATACAGAAATTCTTCTGCTGAGACACAAAACGCTTTTCCTACCAAATAAGTAATAAACGGAAAAATTCCCATGATAACGTGACACGGATTTCATTATTTTTTTCTGTGGATAAAAAAAGGAGGAATAATGAGTAGGAGACAGTACCTGTAAACGTACAAAAATCCTGCAAACGGCCGTGTTTTTCCGTATCATAATGAAGCTTTCGGAATATAAAAAACCTTACATATATATATAAACATGCCTGCCGGTCTTAAGATAAGACGACAAATTACCGCACTGACAGCGGAACAGCTTACGCATCGGAATGATATGGACTTTTTCACCGGTTGTTCTATAATTAACCGATATATTTTTCTTCTAAATCACTGAGGATTTTATGGCTGAAAACAGCATTATTACCTACGCAGGCAAGCGTAGGCACGTTCCTGCCAGAAAGGTCAGGGAAAACTCCCGTACCGAACACTTCTTCTCCGAAAACTGCGTCAGAAGAAACAGGGTCAACAGACTGATGTTTACTGATGAGATTAATTTTAACTTCATCAGAATGCACTATGCGGCAGATACCTGGAACATACCTGATGAGGCATCAAAAATCTGACGTTCCCGTTCAGAGTCTGGCCGCTCAGACCTGATTAAGATTACCCATCTCCGGAAGAACCGTAACCATCCGCCATGGTTACGGTTCTTTCACGTCTCAGTGCCTGAAATAATCGGACCGCCCCGGCATCGGCGGCATATTCCACTGCCTTATCACTTTCTTGCAGAATAATCTAATGACAATATGCCACCCCTGTAGCATTTATTGCAATCACATCCCCCTGCTTTTCATGATTTTATGCAAATAGTGATAAAATGAGGCAGTCCTGTTTCATATCACAATAGTATTAAGAACACATAACATGCAAACATCGTCTTCAATAGAAAATCTCAGTCCTAAAGCCGTATGGGGTTATTTCAGCGAAATCTGCAGGATTCCCCACGTCTCAGGCCACGAACAAAGCATCGGAGAATACCTGATGAGCGTTGCGGCAAATCTAGGACTTGAAGCTGAAATGTCCGGATCAGGAAACGTATTCATTACAAAACAAGCTTCCTCAGGTATGGAAAACAGTCCATCAGTTCTGCTTCAGTCTCATATGGACATGGTTGGAGTAAAGGAAGCGGATCTTCAGTTCAACTTTCAGAAAGACGCCATCCGTCCGGTAATTTCCGATGACGGATTCGTTACCGCTGAAGGTACAACCCTTGGTGCCGACAACGGCATCGGTGTTGCCATCATACTTGCCATATTAAGTGACGATACTCTCAGACACCCTAAAATAAAGGCACTGTTCACTGTTTCAGAAGAAACCAGCATGGGCGGTGCAAACGCCCTTACTGAAGATGACATGGACTGTAACCTGGCCATTAACATTGATTCCGAAGACATCGGTGAAATATGTATAGGCTGTGCCGGCGGCACCGCATATAACATATCATATACTCCCGACATCAGGGCAGTGCCGGACAGCGGATTCGGTGCGGTTGAAATCAGAATGTCCAACGGCCTGGGCGGTCACAGCGGCATCGATATCAATAAAAACAGATTAAACGGCGGCGGCACCCTGCTTTACCTCTTATCCTCCCTGAGGGAAGAAGGCTTTAACGTCTGTGTTTCCACATTCAGTTCCGGACATGTAAGAAACTCCATTCCTTCATGTGCATCCGCCACTTTATGCCTGCAGGAGCATCTCATAAACAAATTCATCAATTCACTGCAGGACATCATCAACAGGCTCCAGACCAAATTCAGTGAAAGCGATCCTGACGTTTCATTTGAGATAACCAGAATGGATACGCTGCCGGCCGTAATGATGACGGAAGAATCAACTGCCGACTTCCTGAACCTGAAGTCGCTGAACACCAAAATCATCGAATATCTTGATGACGGCGTAACTCCGCTTACCTCCTGCAACATGGGTGTGGCCAGACTCGAAAACAACATCTGCAGATTTGAACTTCTGGCAAGATATGCCACCGATGATGGCAAGGCTAAGATTGAAAAGAAAATTGAGGACATTGCTGATGCATGCCATGCCAGAATAGATCATAAGGAAAGCTACGTTTTCTGGAAGCCTGACTTCAGCAGCAGGCTGATGAAACTTGCCTCTGATGAATACGAAATACTTACCGGCAAAAAAACGGTAACCACAGTTATTCATGCTGGCCTTGAGTGCGGACTTTTCAAGGCACTGAATCCTAAGCTTGACATCATTTCCATCGGACCGGACATATACGGGGCCCACAGCACCTCCGAACGTGTACGCATATCCTCGGTTGAAACATGCTACAAATGGATTGTAAACATTCTGGAAAAACTGTAATTCACAATGCCTCCGGATTATTTCACGTCATTCCGCCGCATACAGCATCATATCAGATGACTGTTACACAAAACACGGAGAGCTCCGGCAGCAGTGCCGGAGCTCTCTGCGATTGCGGTTCTCAGTTTCTAAATAAGCACTTATGCAACGGCGGTAATTACTAAAACCTCATGTCATAAAAAAACTCCCCTTTCCGACTGCTTACGGAAAGAGGAGTCTTTGTCCGTTAAACCGAATCAGGTTCCGTTAAGGTCTCAGGGATCTTTCTCCCTGAGAAATACCGCATACACCTGAACGGATGATTTCGACGATGTCAACAGCCTGAGAAATAGCAGTCAGGAAGTTATTGAGCTCATCGCTTGAACCGATAACCTGAATGGTGTAGAGATCAGGAGTAAGGTCTACAATCTGGCCGTGGAAAATGTCGGAGATTGACTTAACCTCATCACGGAGATCACGGGTATTTGCCCTTACCTTGGCAAGCATGATTTCCCTTTCAATATGACCTGAATCAGCCAGATCAAATACCTTCAGAACGTCAATCAGCTTGTGAAGCTGCTTGGTAATCTGCTCAACCTCGTCATCGTCACAGCAGGTAACGATGGTCATGCGGGAAAGGGTATCATCTTCAGTCGGAGCTACAGTAAGTGATTCGATGTTGAAACCACGCTGTGAAAACAAACCGACTACACGGCTTAAAGCACCGGCTTCATTTTCAAGAAGAACTGAAATAATATGCTTCATTATGTACGCTCCGTCTTGCTTAAGAACATATCAGCCATAGAACCGCCGCCAATCTGCATTGGATATACGCGGGAATCAGGGTCTGCAATAATATCAACAACTACTGTCTTGTCATGAATTGAGAATGCCTTGGCAAGAACATCGCTTAATTCTGATTCGTTGTTAACTCTGAGACCGACCTGACCGTATGACTCAGCCAGCTTAACAAAATCCGGTACCGCATCCATGTATGATTCGCTCTGACGTCCGTTGTAGAACATCATCTGCCACTGCTTAACCATACCGAGTGAGCGGTTGTTGATGATGATAACCTTTACCGGAACGTTGTACTGCAGACATACAGCAAGTTCCTGAAGATTCATCTGGAATGAACCGTCACCGGTGAAGCATACAACCTCACTGTCCGGATTTGCAATCTTGGCCCCAATGGCTGCAGGGAAACCGTACCCCATGGTTCCGAGGCCACCTGATGACAGGAATCTGCGAGGCTTTTCCAGCGGATAGTAAAGTGCGGCAAACATCTGGTGCTGACCTACGTCGGTAACAACGATGGCATCACCCTTGGAAGCCTTGTACACCTCTTCCACAACCTTTGCAGGATGGAGAAGTCCCGGAGTCACATCACTTGCATATTCAAGCGGATGAGCCTGTCTGAAGCCGTTGATGAGTTTCCACCAACCTTCGGAATCGGCCTTCATCTTCTGTGAGTCAATGCCGCCGTTGGTTTCAATTTCCCTGATGGCCTCATTGAGCTGATCGAGAACGGTGTTTACGTTACCTACGATAGGCACGTCAACCTCAACGCACTTTGAAATTGATGAAGGGTCAATATCAACGTGAATGATTCTGGCCTCAGGACAGAACTTGGAGATATTGTTGGTTACGCGGTCATCGAAACGGGCACCGAGTGCAATAATCAGATCTGAATTATGCATTGCCATGTTGGCTGCATAGGTACCGTGCATGCCGAGCATGCCGAGACTCAGCTCGTCACTTCCAGGGAATGCACCGATGGCCATCAGAGTGGTAACTACCGGAATGTTGAAGCGGTGTGCCAGATCGTAAACCTTTGCAGAAGCTTCTGAGGCAACAACTCCGCCACCGATGTAGAGAATCGGACGCTTGGCCTCAACAACCATTCTGGTTGCCCTCTTAACCTGTCCCCTGTGACCTACGGTGGTAGGATTGTAGGAGCGCATTGAGATTTCACTCAGCGGAACCGGATTATACGGGAACTTAAGCTGAGGGTTCTGAGCATCCTTAGGAATGTCGACAACTACAGGACCTGGACGGCCGGTAGAAGCGATGTAAAATGCCTTACGGATGTATTCAGGAATATCGGTAGCCTTCTTACATAAGAAGCTGTGCTTAACAATAGGACGTGAAATGCCGAGCATGTCAACTTCCTGAAATGCATCGGAACCGATGAGGGTTGTGGCAACCTGACCAGTTAACACAACCATAGGAATGGAATCGGCATAAGCGGTTGCAATACCGGTGATTACGTTGGTGGCGCCAGGACCTGAGGTAACTAGAACGCAGCCTACCTTACCGGTGGCACGGGCATAGCCGTCCGCCATGTGAGAAGCCCCCTGTTCGTGACGAACAAGGATGTGCTTTATCTTTGACGATTCAAGCAAGGCATCATAAATGTGTAAAACACCGCCGCCAGGATATCCGAATAACTTATCAACCCCCAAATCCTCAAGGGTGCGAATAACCATCTGGGCACCAGATAACATTTCCATAAAAAAGCCTCCCGGGCTTTATTAAAATCTTTGAAAAAACGAAGTCAACGACCGCCTCCACTCATCAGTTCGATCGAGCCGGAAGGATCTTAAGCATCCAATAAGCTTACATTGACTGGCCGGCACAACCATCTGCTAAAAAAATAATTTTCATAAATGAAATTTATTTAAGAAAACAATCTTTATGAAAGTAAAAAGGACTTTCATGCAGGGTCGTGATAGTCTCAAAACTACATGTACTTTATAACAAAAACAGCAATATAATTCAACAAAAAAGATAAACCGCAACCATGCATGATTGCGGTTTACGGGAATGGGAAAAGGGGTTTTCCGAAGTACCGGGAACCACACTTCCCCGGCATCTCTGACACCGGAGGCTGACACCGTTCCGGAGCGAGCCCCGGCACGGCTCGGGAAAGCCCTACTTAAGGTACATGTTAAGCACCTGAAGAGGATGCATAACGCTCTTTCCTTCCATACGGCGCACCTGTTCGCGACAGGAGTAACCGGTGGCAAGACAGTATTCCAAAGGATATTTTCTGAAAACCGGAGCCCAGTTTTCACGGTAGATCTGCATGCTGCGTTCCACGTTGTCCTTAAGATGACCGTAAAGACCGGCCATACCGCAGCATCCTACCGGTACAGGCACAAGTTTAAGCCCTGCCGCGGCGAAGATTCTGGTCCAGTCGGCGTGGGTAGTCGGCTTCAGGCTCTTCTGGGTACAGTGAGCCATCAGATAATATTCATGAATTCCGTCGGCACCTTCAGCTTTTTTCAGGGCATCAAGATTGTCAAGCAGCCATTCCTGAGTCATCTGCACCACAAAATCTCCGCGGCTGTCACCGAGAATCTTTCTGTATTCGTCACGATAGCAGAGAGTCATGGCAGGATCGACTCCCACCATAGGAATGCCCAGCTGGTAAACCCTGTTATAAAAATCAGCTGTTGAACGTGCGGTCTTTGCAAAGGCCTTCATGTAACCCCTGATGTGCATTACCTTACCGTTAGGCTTGAGAGGAAGAATAAGCACTTTCTTACCCATCTTTGAGGCAAGGCTGATGAAATCAGCAATTACCGGAGCATCATATGCGGAGGTAAAGGCATCCTGAACCAGAATCACATAATTACAGCGTTCCTGCTCACTGATACCGCTCATTTTGTCGAGATCCAGATACTCGGCATCTGTTGACTTAACCAGAGTACTGAAGGTCGGATAACTCATTACCGGAACATCAACAAATCCCCAGAGCTTCTTGGTGATAAACTTAACCGGAGCAAAACCGTTCACCGCATTCATGAGTCTCGGCATCTTTGCCATGTATGGTGCGGTCTGCTCGATGTTTCTGACCAGCAGGTCTCCGGCAGGTCTGAGATATCTGCTGAAATAAAGATTCAGGAATCTTGATCTGAAATCCGGAACGTCAACCTTTACCGGACAGGCGGAAGCACACGCCTTACATGCCAGACAGCAGTCCATCACGTTTCTCACCTCATGACTGAAGTCGTTTCTGTCAGCGGCTGACATGGTATTTCTGAGTTTGGCAAACAGAACTCCCAGACTGAAGCCTGATTCGTTAAGAGCCTGTTCCTCCTTAAGAATGTCAGTACCTGCAAGCTGCAGAAGTCTGAGCCATTCCCTTGTAAGACCTGCTCTGCCCTTCGGAGACTGCCTTCTGTCGCCGAGAAGCTTGTAGGTAGGACACATAGGCGCAGTCTTATCAAAGTTAAAACAGAGACCGTTGCCGTTACAGCTTACGGCAGCCCTGAAGCTGTGTCTCACGTCAACCGGAATCTGACGGTCGTAGAAGCCGCGCTTGGTATCGTCAACGCTTACCAGCTTTTCGTTATCAATACCGTACGGTACGCAGATCTTGCCCGGATTTATTCTGTTGTTAGGGTCAAAGGCAGCCTTGACCTTTCTTAATTCCTCAAAGAGACCGCCGAAAAATTCCGGACCATATTCGGAACGGAAACCGCGGCCGTGTTCACCCCACATGATACCGCCGTATTTTGCTGTAAGAGCCACAACGGAATCGGAAATCGTGCGCAGGGTCTTTTCCTGTTCAGGGTCGCACAGATCAAGTGCCGGTCTTACGTGAAGCACACCTGAGTCAACGTGACCGAACATGCCGTAGGTGAGATTGTGGCTGTCAAGGAGAGCCCTGAATTCCTGAATGTAGTCGGCAAGGTGCTTAGGAGGCACAACGGTATCTTCGGTAAAGGCTATCGGCTTGGCATCGCCTTCGGCGTTGCCGAGGAGGCCCACGGCCTTCTTGCGCATGGCGTATACGGCAAGAATGTCCTTCAGTTCGGTACAGGTCTGATAACCGATAATTCCCCTGGTGTTTCCTGAAGCCCCGAGATCCTTATCCAGGGAATCGGTAAGCAACTTCATTCTCCCGCCTTCAAGCTCATTGTCCCAACCGGCAAATTCAACGATATTGATGCCGTCCATGGTTCTTCCGGGAACCTCACAGATGAGATCCTTTACACTGTGCCAAACGATATCCTGCTTGGCAAGATTGAACACCTTTGAGTCAACGGTTTCAACGGAGAGCGCATTGGCTTCAACCAGTACCGGAGCGTGTCTTAAAGCCGAATCAAAACTGTCATACTTTATTACCACGAGGGATCTGTAGCTTGGTATCGGTGTCAGGTTCACAGTCGCACCGGTAATAAAGCAGAGGGTACCTTCGGCACCGCAGATGATGCGGGAAATATCGAGAGTGTCGGTTTCAGGATCATATACATGCTTGAGATCGTATCCCGTAAGAAAGCGGTTCAGGTCAGGGAAGGTTTTAAGAATTTCCTCCCTCTTGTTTTTGGCAATGCCGTATACCGTACGGTAGATACGGCCTTCCATGTTTTCCTGATCCATTTTGGCTTTAAGCGCATCTCCGCTTACCGGACCGAAGGTCACTGCTGAGCCGTCAAGAAGAACGGCCTCGACGGTAAGCACGTGCTGTGATGTTTTGCCGTACTTCAGGGAGCCCTGTCCTGATGAGTCGTTGCTTATCATACCGCCGAAAGTGGCGCGGTTTGATGTTGAAAGTTCAGGTGAGAAGAACAGTCCGTGCGGCTTAATCTGCTGATTGAGATAATCTTTGATTACGCCTGATTCAACAAACACGATACGGCCTTCAACATTAAGATCCCTGATCCCCCTCATATGGCGTGACATATCCATTACCAGCCAGTCGGTAAGAGACTGACCGTTGGTACCGGTACCGCCACCGCGCGGAGCGAATCTTATTCCCGCGAATTCAGGTTCTCCGGCAATTTTCACGGCCAAAGCCACGTCATCCCTGTTCTTAGGGAAAATTACGCCCTTCGGCAGTCTCTGGTACACGGAATTGTCCGTGGCCACGGCAAGTCTGCTCGAATATGAATATTCAATGTCACCCTGGAAATTCTCACTCTTTAATCTGTTGAAATAGTTAAGGTATACCGGATCGACACTGCTGTCAGGGTTTATCTTAGGAATCATCTTCTGCACCGTATTTAAATAATCAGAAAGAATAAATGCGTATCCGGCAGAACGTAACCGTTACGGACGTTTTCCGGAGACAGATGGAGATATTTTCTCACTTTTATGATTAATTGCAATAAAAGCTTGAACTGCGTCATAAAAACATGAATAAAACGAAAGACGGCAGATTCCGGACGTCCGCAAAAGTCAGTCGCCGGCATGTGCCGTTTCACCTGTGGTAAAAGCTCACGGTTACGGTCTGTACTCCGCAACGTACGGAAGCTCACGAAACTGCTCGTCGCAGTCCATGCCGTACCCAACGACAAAGACATTGGGAATTCTGAAAAGGGAAACATCCGGCGTAAAATCAGTCTTTCGGCATTCAGGCTTGTCAAGAAGCGTGACCACGCTCAGCGACAGCGGATTTCTCTCCCTCAGCATGGAAGACACGCATTTCATGGTCAGTCCGGTATCAACGATGTCCTCAACAATTATCACGTGGTAACTGCTGATATCCTTTTTGAGATCCAGAACTATTCCGACCTTTCCCGTGGACCTGTCACCGCTGTAGCTTTTGACGGACATAAAATCAATTTCGCACGGAATGCTGAGAGCCCGGCACAGATCCGCGGTAAAAATGAATGAACCGGTAAGAACACAGACAATAAGCAGAGGCTTTCCGGCATACATCTCCGAAATCATCGCCCCGGTCTCCTGAATCTTTTCTCTGATATCCTCGGCTGAAATCAGCACCCTGCTTATGTGTTCACGATTGTTATCCATAATTCTGTCTCCTCAATTCCGATGCCGCGACAATCCGTCATAATCACGGCAGTACATACCTTTATTTTACAGCTTTGAGTTTTATTTCGCAGGTATTACGCCAAAAAACAAAAAGACATGACCCGCATATGCGAATCATGCCCTTTTTCCGACGGTGCTCCGCACCGTCATGCATCATACAGGTTAGATAAGGTGCATACCGAGCTTCTGGCATTCGGCTCTCATGTCTTCAGGCCAAATGCTTGCCTGAATTTCACCGATATGGCCCTTATGGAGAAGAACCATACATAAACGGCTCTGGCCGATACCGCCGCCGATACTTAACGGTAATTCGCCGTTAAGGAGCTTCTTGTGGAAATAGAGTTCCTTTCTTTCCTCACAGCCTTCAATCTTCAGCTGACGGAGAAGAGCTTCCCTGTCAACACGGATACCCATTGAAGAAAGTTCGAATGAACGGTTAAGAATAGGATACCAGATAAGAATATCGCCGTTGAGGCCTGCCAGACCGTTATCACCTTCTGAACTCCAGTCATCATAGTCCGGTGCACGACCGTCATGCTTTTCACCGTTTGCAAGCTTACCGCCGATACCCATGAGGAATACGGCACCGTACTTCTTACAGATTGCGTCTTCTCTTTCCTTCGGAGTCTTGTCAGGATACATCTTTAAGAGATCCTCACTGTGAATGAAGGTAATTTCTTCAGGAAGGAACGGCTTGAGATCAGGATAGAACTCGCAGGTGAGATATTCGGTACGGCGGATTGCTGAGTAGATGCGTCTTACAACGGACTTCAGAAATTCAACGGTTCTCTGTTCCTTTGTGATTACGGCTTCCCAGTCCCACTGGTCAACGTAAAGTGAATGAAGGTTGTCGAGTTCTTCGTCAGCACGGATGGCGTTCATGTCGGTGTAGATGCCGTAGCCTGGTTCAATGCTGTATTCGGCAAGGGTCAGGCGCTTCCACTTAGCAAGTGAGTGAACAATTTCAGCCTTGGCATCGCCCAGATCCTTGATTGGGAAGGTTACCGCACGTTCAACACCATTTAAATCGTCATTGATACCCAACCCCTTCATAACAAATAACGGTGCCGTAACGCGGCGCAGGCGTAATTCAGTTGACAGATTCTGCTGAAAGAAATCCTTAATCTGCTTGATTCCCTGTTCTGTCTGTTTGAGGTTTAAAACTGCTTTGTAGTCCTGTGGCTTAATTAAGTTGCTCATAATTGATAGTGGCGTTCATACACGTACAACAACAATCGTGTCGAGTACCAGACTCCTCTTGTAATGGTGAAACGATAAACACAAAAAACTGCACGCCTGAATCCCTCATGAGCCGGCATGTAAAGCCTAGCTTCACACTCAGTCACTCATCATCAGCCGGTCAGCAGAGTCATTTCCAAAACAACTCTTCAGTTAAGTTTATGCATAAGATAAACTTTTTTTTACATAAATTCCATAGAATTTAGTCATAAAACACGAAGTTTTTACTTACATTCCCCGCCGTTGCAAACCGTTCCGCATTCCATTCAAAAACTTCAAACCGCACGGAATGGCGGAGCCTCCCTGACGTCCGGCAGTTCACTGTTTTCATATCCCGATACGGCAACGTTTTACGGGGAAATATATTCAAATAATGGTATAATGCATAGCCATTGAACAGTAACCCGGTCATGAAAAAGCAGCCTGTAAAACACGGCAGACGGACGTTTTCAGAGAAACCTGAAAACAATAATGCAATAACCGTTCCATCATGTTTTACTTTTACGAATGAACACACAAAAAACATGTATTTACCGGCAAGGGCATGTTTTATCAGGTTCAGCAGTCCCGTACCGGAACGATTAAAAAAACATTCTGACCGGAATGCACAAAAAAAGTGAATTTAAGCACCATGATTGACGGTGCACCAGAATAAACCATAGGAACAGGGTCATAATGACAGACAAATCACCGTTACAGAAACAGAGTGCCGGACTCACCCGGCTCATTCTGGTGAATTCTTACATTGCCTCAGGAAACGGCATCTACGAATTCGACTTTTCCAGACACACCCAGATAAACGGAGCCAACGGTTCCGGCAAAACCAGTCTGCTCAACCTCATTCCATTCTTCTACGGTCTCGAACCCGGCAGAATAACCAGCGTAAGCTCAGTGCGCAAAAGCTTTGCCGGATTCTATCTGCCGAAAGCCGACAGCAGTCTGGTGTTTGAATACGTAACCCACGTCGGAACCATGGCTCACGTGGTTGTAAGCAACGCATCCAACAATCAGGGAAACACATCCGTAAGCTACGGCTTTGTACCAGCTCCGTTTGACACCATGCAGTACATCATTCAGGACGGCATCAACGGCAGATTCAGACCGAAAACCTGGATGGAGTACAGGGACACCCTGAAAAAGAACGGCATAAAGCCTGAAAAGATCATTTATTCCGTTGACTACTACCGTTCCGTAATCCAGAACATTCCGATGGGCGACAACGCCGCTCTCAGAAAGAAATACGCCCTCAGCGGCGGGCGCTGTCAGCTGCGCTACGTAGCCAACATAGTGCACAGCATCATCACCGGCAACATCAGCTTTGAAAACATTAAGCTGCTGCTGACGGACATTCTTAAGCAGGAACACAGCACGCCGGATCTGCAGATAAGGGAACAGGAGCTCACAAAATGGTGCAGCGACACCAGGGCCTTCAGGGAAATCAGCGAACTCACCCCTAACCTGCAGCACATTCTTGAGCTTTCCCACGTCATCTCCGGCGGTCGTGACGCCCTTCTTTCGGGATACGCAAACCTTCTGTGGTACCAAAACGAAAACGACGACAGTCTGGAGGGGCTCATAAAACAGCGCGACTCGGAAAGCGAAAGCTACGACAACTTCAGACAGGCGACTGAGGCAGCCCTGTCAGAACTCAGATCCGCAAGGGATGCGGCGGAAGAGAAGATGTCCCGTCAGAAGAAGCTCCTCGACAACATGGAAGAGGAAAGGGAAAAGTTTGCCGATGCGGAAGCTGACAAATGGCGCGAAAAATATCATAACCGTTCCATCATCGAAGGATTCATAGAAGGCAAGAAGAAGCAGCTTGCCTCCCTGAGCGAGGGCTACAGCTTCATTGAGAACGAATATGCCTCCACCAAGGCCTCGCTCCTCAGCAAAAACAGAGAGGACCGTGCTCCCGTTGAAGCAATGCTTCACAAATACGAGCTTGAAGAAAACCGTCTGCTTGCCGAAGAGGAACGAGCATATCAGGCGCAACGCACCCAGATAAAGGAACAGGAAACCAGACGCAAGCACGAGCTTGACCTTGAAATATCCGCAAGAAAAAATGCCAGACAGACTCTTGAAAACGAAAAGAGCATGTTCATCGTACCTCCTGAACTGCAACAGCAGCTTGAGGAAACAGACATGAAGCTAGAGGAGGCCCGTGCCGGTAACGGCAGACTTCAGAAGGCCATCATGGAGCTTACCGCAAAACAGCATCAGGCTGAAGCCAGATCAGCCCAGCTCTCCCTGCAGTACGTACAGATGCAGAATCAGCTCACGTCGGCAACGGCAAAGTTTAAGGAACTTACCCGCAGGCTCAGTGCCGATGAGGGAATGCTCACCGGCTTCCTGAACAGGTATATGCCTGACTGGAGACAGACCGTGGGCAAGGTTATCCGCGAGGATCTGCTGGAAAGAACCGACCTGTCCCCTAAAATCATGTCAGACACCATGATTTCCGCCGTTCCTGAAAACGGGAATTCCAATGGAGAGGGAAACGGAAAAGAATCGAGAAGCAGCATACTCATCGACAGTCTCCGGCTGGACATCACGAACGTTGACGAAACGCAGAAAGACACCTCCGAGCTGGAAGCTGAATGCCGCGTTGCCGGAGAGCTCTGCGAAAAGCTCTCTGCAGGAATCGCCGAGCTCGACAGGGAGCAGACCGGACTGGCCTCCGAAATTTCTGAATGCCGGAATGAAATCAACATGGCCCGCAGCCGACTGATAAGCGACGCAGCCATAAATGAGCTCAACGAGAAAAAGAAATCCGTAAGAGAATGCATCAGCCAGACCCGCATAAGCCGGGATACCGAGCTTTCCGGCAGAATATCCGAAACGACCAGAGAGCTTAAAAAACTTGAAGATGAACTCAGAAAGCATCACGAAAAGTATGTCGAACTTCTTGAGAACAGCGATACCGATCATCTTGCCAACAAGAGTGACATTGAAAGCCGTTACAGCGAACTCAAGGAAGCGCAGATGAACATTCTCAAATCCATAGACGACGAGTTTGCCGAGCAGATCAAGACACTTAACGAGCTCAAAAAATCAAAGCTCAGCAGTCAGAACATTGATCCAAAAATCATCGACAGGATTCACGAAGAATGTGAGTCCTATGAAAAGGAACTGCGCGAGCTTAACGCCAAGAGCGGACTTGTAAGCGAATATGAACTGTGGCTGAGCGGCAACGGTGCCCGCATCAATGACGAGCGAAGTCTGCTCACTGAGCTGGAAAGAAAGCTGCAGGACGCAACCGAACAGCTCTCATCCAGCATAAAGGAACACGAACGCACGGCAAAGGACTTTGAAAAGAACATTGTCGCGCTTAATGACGAAATCCGCAGCCGTGAAACGGTTCAAAAGAACATAAGAAACTGTCTGAACGACCTGGAATCCGAAAACATTACCGCTCCTGGCACTTCGGTAAAGCCTGCCGTAAGCGTCAGCAGCGTGCTCTATGACACGGCATCAGGCATCACCGAATACCGCCGTGCCGTCCGCGGACTGAATGATGAGCTGGGGCTTCTGGATTCCAGAATGTCTTCCCACAGGGCAACGTCAATCTACGGCATGTGGAACGAGGCCCGTGAACGAAGCAGGGAAAGTCACGTCTTCTCCGGTAATGAAACCCAGAACCAGCAGGAGCTCATTCTGAAGACCATTGCCGCCAAAACCCTTTATACCGGCATTCTGCCGGAGCAGAAGAAAATGCTGCTTCTTCAGGAAAAGAACTTCTCACACATGATAAGCCAGTACTATCACTACCTTAAGGAGTTCGACAACCGCATTCAGGGCTTCAGCGGCAGAATTTCGGAAATCGTCACCGGCAACCTGCAGTTTGAGGCCTTCGAGTCATTTAACATTGAGCTCGAAACCTGCATCAAGCAGATTGCCAGCTGGGATCTTATCGAAAGCATAGCCGACAGCTACGAAAACCGCTTCAGATTAACGGGCGACTACGATCTGCCTGACGAAACGTTCGTGAACAATCTTGACAGTCTTGCAGGCAAGTTCGTGAACGGACAGCTCAAGAACGAGGTAAGCGAACTCTTCAACATCGTGTTCAAGATCACCGAAAACGGCAAGGAAAAGACGGCAAAGACGGCAAAAAACCTCAAGGATCTCAGCTCAAACGGTCTTACCTTCCTGCTTATCTGTGCGCTTTACATAAGCCTCATCCATCTTGCAAGAGAAGGTCAGGACGTAATCATTCACTGGCCGGTTGACGAAATGAGCAAGCTGTCCAACAGAAACATTCACATTCTGCTGCAGGTAATGGACAGAAACAGAATCGCCATGGTTTCAGCGGCACCTGATCTCAGCACATCCATTGCCTCCGAATTCAGAAGCATCTACCGCATAGCACGTGACGGCGTATACGTGAATGCGGAAGCCGTGAACCCAATAGGCGAGGCCATTACACGCAGACTTCTGGAATCATAAGGTCACTGAGGAGAACAAACATGAGTATCAGAGAAACAACAGAAATGCTTCTTTCAGGCAAATTCATCTGCTCGGTCACGGCTCCAGAGGCCTTTAACGATCTGAATAATCCGGAAACACACGAAACGATTGGTGCACTGCTCCGACCGCTCAACCGCAAAATAAGCCGTACGCGCGGAGGCAACGCTTATTACGCCGCATGGATAAATCTCGAAGCAAACTCCGACCGTGATGCGGTAACCCGTGAATTTGATGCCGTCCGCAACCAGTTGCGTCCCGTCATTACCTTTGTTCTTGAGCTTATGGACTGCGACCTGCGCGATCATCCGCTGAACGTGGGAGACATAGTTTCCGAAGCGGAAATCGTCACCATTCTTGAGAACAACACCTTCCTTAATGAAAGAAACACGGCCCTGCTGAGACTTTTAAACTCAAAGCACACCAATTCACCGGTTCCCGTGCAGGTCAGAACGGTTTTTGACAGCATGAAGAAATTCGGGATCATTGCCGAAACCATAGAGGGCAGCAGACGTTTCCAGTTCACCGGCAAGCTTGAGTACATCTACGAGGTACTGGAATTCATAAACAGCCGCGAACAGATTCTGGAAAAGAATGCCGAAGAACAGAATACGGCCGTACAGGGAGACGTCTTCAATGGCTAACGTTAATCAGAAGGCCGGAGGAACGGACCTCATCAGGAATTTTCTCAGAACCCTGAATCAGGGGGCCGAGCTCATTACTGCGGCCTACGCCGGTAATCTTGAGGAGATTCCCGAGGAACAGGAAAACATCTTCGCAAGGCTCAGGGGACAGAGGGTGCTCATGCAGGCCGGCGGCCGCTACAGACTCAATCCGAACCTCACCTCCATGCTTAATTACCTGCTGTCCCATAACAGCTCCCGCCACATAGAGATTGACCTCATATCAAGGCTCAGAACCCTGGATCGCATTGTTGAGGAATATCTTGAACACAGGCAGTCCGGTGAATTCGCACTGGCCGAGGAAACACTGTCCGACATTGAGCAGATGACCTTTGACATCACCTTCACGGCTCAGGACGCGGTCTACGGACTAGCCAACAGAATCCAGACACAGTTCGGCTTTGTCCGCAGCATCAGGGACAAAATCAGCGAGAATGAGGCTGCCATCAGCACTGCCACCAAACTCGTGGACAATTTCACGGCCTTCACCTTTACCCACATGATGGATCTGGTAAGACAGGACACCCCTGACAGTCCGCTGTACGGCATTCTGTGTTCCGGGCTTCTTAACGAACTGGCAAAATGCCAGAGCGATCTCAACGTAATCCTGATTCAGCTCCGTGAAATGCTTGCCACTTTCAGAAGCGAGGTTCACAAGACCAATATCCTCAAGGCCTTTCACGAGCATTACGCGAACAATCCTGATTACAGGCCGCGTAACTATGCTGACTGTGAAATGCCCCATGAACTGTTCTGCAGAGCCTCAGCCCTGCCGTTTGAAACCAAAACCCATGCAGACATGCTTCCGGAAAGCGAAAAATATAATGACACGCTGGCTGACATAGTTAAGAACCTGAGCAGAAACGAGGCGGAAAATCTTGAAAATCCGAAGACTCTTGCAAGCTCTGACGGTCTAGATCAGGCTCCGGAAATAAAATCGGAAACCATCGTGCTGGATGACATCACAGAGGATCTCACCACCCTGTTCCGTCAGTGCATCAAATCGGCAGAACCGGTAAGCGCAACAGAATTTCTCAGGGAACAGGGACTTGGTCATGCCCATTCCCACTGGCTTTTTGCCGTGGGCGCATTCTATGAAGACATGCCTCCGGAAAACAGGAAGTATTTTGAATGCCGCTTCATCGGTCACGGCCAGTATCACGAGATATTGGGCGAATCCGGTGAATATCAGATAGGAAACAGAATTCTGGAGGACATCGTGATAAGCACCAGAGGACTCTGACACCGGGCGTGCCGTAGGAACAGCACATATTCTCAGACACGGCAGTCATGACAATTATTCCCCGCTCCTGACATAAAACCTGTGAAATACGGAATAAGAATGTCATAATATGAACGCCCTGTCTCGTGAGCCGGATAAGCATACCGGAGCAGCTGACGAGGCTGATTAAAACAGCAATTTATTACTACAACCGGATTATTTATAAACAAAATGACTAATGACAACAGCACAGTGACCACTCATGGGGAAAAAGCCCCTTCTGCGACGGCAAAAATCATAACCGCATTTGCGGTATTTTTTGCCTCAACATTTCTCGGCATAATCATTCTCGCCATCGGAAGATACATCTTTCTGCTGAACTTTGCCCCTACCGCCACGGAACAGATAAGCGATGCCGAAATATCCGCATTCATCAAGACATCTCTTCTTTTTGATGCCAAGTTCTCCGCCACGGTATTTATGCCCCTGCTTGCCGCAGGTTTCATGATGTTCGTTCCGAGCCTCGTAAAATACTACAGAAAAACCGCATGCTTTCTCAGCTACCTAGGCATCATGATTCTCCTGTCGCTCACCGTGGTGCAGCATTACTATTATGAAACCTACAAGCAGGCCATCAGTACTTTCATCTTCGCTCTGTTCAGGGAGGATCCGCTGGCGGTTCTAACCACCATAATCACCGACTATCCTGTCTTGCCTGCCATTTTTCTCATTATTCTTTTTATGGCAGTCTACTATCACGCATACAGATCCGTAACCGCCGCTTCCGAAAAACTCTTCGGTTACGTCAGTAAAAGGCTCGGCAGAATATCCGGAGTTCTGTTCATACTTGTGCTTACGGCCGCAACCGTTTTTATGCTGCGCGGATCCGTGGACACTTTTCCGCTCCGTCAGGACAATCTTAACGTATCGCGCAACACTGTCATAAACATTGCTGTCGGCAACGGCCCCGCCCATTTCTACTGGGCCTACAAGTGGTACAGAAAGGAAGGAAAGAAGCCTAAGATATCAGTTAACGAACTGATTAAAAGTTTCAGAAACAACGGCTTTGAAACAACACCGGAAAACATTACCGCACCTCTGACCGTAAAGCTCCCCGAAAATGAGTTTCTGAAAAATAATCCGCCGGACATAGTCTTTGCGATTATGGAAAGCATGAGTACCCACATGCTGCTCCTTGGAGATTCGAAATACAGCATAGACGTATACGGCAGTCTTAAAAAGCATGTCCTGACAGACTACATGTTCCTCAACTTTCTGTCTGAAGGCAACGGTACGTCAGACACGCTGATGAGACTCTTTACCGGAGCACCGGACATGAACCTTTCAACATCGTCCTCAATGGACAAAAAGTTCTTCCTCAATACGGTAAGACCGTTCAAGGAACACGGATACAGGGTGATATTTATTACCAGCGGGCGCAGTTCCTGGCGCAACATCGGCAGTTTTCTGAAAGCTCAGGGAGTTGACGAGGTCATTGATGAAAGCACCATCAGAGAATTCTTTCCTAATGCCACCAGCGGAACCTGGGGCATAGATGACGAATATCTTTTCAGGACGGCATACAAAATTCTGACGGCACCGCACAAGCAGCCACAACTGATTTTCATGCTGACAATCACCAACCATCCTCCTTACAGGGTTCCTGAGAACGTCAAGCCGCAGACGATACCCCTGCCGAAAGAGATTCTGCAGAGATTCCCATATACGAATACCGAAACCATCTTTGCAACGTTCAGGTACGCAAACAATTCTCTCGGAAACTTTATCACTGAGGTAAAAGCCAATCCGGATACAGCCGAAAAGACCTTTATTGTGGCGACAGGCGATCATAACCTCAGAGGCATCGGTTACAACCACCGCTTTGATGAGGTGATTCTCGGACACGGTGTTCCGTTCTACATGTACATGCCTCAGAAATACCGCGAAGCCACCGGAGTCAGCTACGACAGCTACCGTTTCGGCTCACACAAAGACATCATGAGCACCGTGGCAAAGCATGCTCTTTCAGGAGGAACCATGCTGACACTGGGATGTGACATGCTCAGCGACGTTGACATCTGCAACTATCCGTACAGCTACAATGACGAGGTCGGCATCTACAAAAAAAGCTCCAACTACATGATAAGAAACAGATACGCCGATCAGTATGTTGCCTGCTTCATAAGAAACAACGAGGTAAATTATAAATATGCCCTGCTGGATACGCCACGCATAAGCGGTCTGCTTGTAGATCCGGCCAAGTTCAGCAATTCAGGCGAGCAGTGTAATGAAATTGAAAACTATGACCAGCTGGTACACGACATCTATCATTACAATCTGACCTTAAACGAAAAGGAAACTGACGTTGTGAGCTCACGCTGAGTACGTGCGTACAGGCACCGCCGGAATTGCGGTGCCGATAAGGAACGGGTTCATTCATCAGCACGAAGCATAAAATGAAATGAACCGTACCGTTCCCACACCATAGATAAAAGAAGAGCCTCAGGCATAGAAGCCCAAGGCTCTTCTTGTTTATATTGCTTATTGAGCGACAGACAGATTACTTCTTCTGCTTTCTGTTTCTGCCTTCAACTACAGCCGCTTCGTTATAAGGAGCCACGGAATCACGTTCAATAAGATCAGGAATAAACTTCAGATCCTCACGGGTGAACTCAATGATTTCATGAAGATCAAATTTCTTCTCATAACCCTTATTGCTTTCCTTTTCCTTTCGTTCCTCATACTCTTCGCGTTCCCTGGTGTACAAAACATTCAGGGCAAGCTTTGCGGCAGTTTCCCCAACTTCCTCGATAGGATAACGGACGGTAGTGAGCTTAGGCTTGATGAAGTTGGTAATCAGATTATTATCGAAACCGATGGCACTTACTTCCTCAGGAACACTGATGTTGTTCTCGGCAAGGGCACTCACTGCACCTACTGCCATGGCATCGTTATAGGCCACGAAAGCGGTAAAGCCGACGTCTCTCATGAGAAGAGACTCAATTGCATTGTGACCGCCGTTTTCATCAGGGAATGCGAGACTTACCAGATCTTCATCATATTCGATACCTGCATTACTCAGAGCCCTGCGGTAGCCATCCATACGATCCTTGGCATCCTGATTGTTTACTTCGTCTGAGGCTATATAGGCAATACGCTTATGCCCCTGCTTTATCAGATGATTAACGGCTGTTTCCATGCCGCAGCTGATGTCAACCCAGACGCATCTGTCCTCGAGGGTCGGAACAAGACGGTTTACGAATACGATAGGCACGTCGGAACGGGCTATTTCAATAAGTTCCTGATCGCTTAAGGCCTTGGAATGCACTACAAGAGCATCACAACGTCTTAAAAGAAGTGCTTCAATACTGTTCTTTTCACGATCATGTTCGTGTTTGCCTGACATTACGATTACGAACTTGTTGGCAGGCAGAATGACATTTTCAATACCGCGCATCATCTGGGCAAAGAAAGGACCGCCACAGAGGTCGCCTACCAGCACGCCTATACAGTTGGATTTCTTGTTAACCAGTGCCTGCGCAAAACTGTTTGGTTGGAAATTAAGATCTTCCATGGCCTTCATTACGGCTTCAACCTTGTCGGGAGAAACCTTGGAAGACTTGTTTATAACTCTTGATACTGTTGATATGGACACGTTTGCTAAACGGGAAACATCTTTTATTGTAGCCATATACCACCTAAAAAGTAATATGCTTATTATTTAATTAGTAATTACAACCGCCATTATACTACTACGATTATGGTAAAAAGTTAACGAAATGCGACAATTATTGCGAGTATCATTCTATAAATAACCAAAAACTTTACAGTTTGTTTACTTTTTAATAAAAAATTAAAACAAAGTGTACAAATTATGCAATGTTATCTTATTAACTTTATTTTTAAAAATATTTCAAATATAAAAATAATTCGCAGTAATCTCTGCATCATACAGCTTAAATACCGCTGATTTTTCATTAAACGTATCGTATTTCAGGCTTATTCTTAAACGTTCCGACGGGTAAAATCTCACATATTTTCCAAAAGCCGATCATCCGTCGGATTCCTTCTTCGTTTTTTCCTCAGCATAAGAAAGCGACTGAGGAACTCAGTCCACAGTCGCAGCTGCGGGGAGGGTATCATCCCTGCAACGGAAAACTGCTCTAGTAACAGTTTTCCTTCTCATTTTCGTAAATGAAAACAGGTTCCTTCACGCCCAGAAGATACTGATACATGTAGTCATAGAAAACCACCTTCTGAACATAGTTTCTGGTTTCATTAAACGGAATATTCTCCACGTATGTCGCAAGATCCCTGCACACACCGTCGGTACTCTGCCATCTTATGGCCCTTCTAGGACCTGCATTGTAGCCTGCGGAGGTGAATATGCGGTTCCCGCCGAAGTCACTCATGAGATCCTTGAGATATGCAGTACCGAGCACCACATTAACCTCAGGTCGCAGAAGATCCATCGGTTTGCTGTAGTCAACCCCGTATTTTCTGCTCACTATCTTGGCCGTTTCGGGCATAATCTGCATAAGTCCCATCGCGCCTACCGGAGACTTTGCTTTTGGATTCATCATGCTTTCCTGACGGGTTATGCCGTACATGAATGAAAGAGAGACATTGCGGGCATCGGACTGTGCGTGATAAAGATCCCTGTAGGTAACCGGGAATCTCAATGAAAGCACGTCCCAATCCTGCTTGTAAATAGGCTCCCACAGGGCAAGTTCATAATGCCCGCGTTCCGACTCAGCCTTGGCAATATATCGTGCGTCCTCAACGCTTGCCTGATTCATGAGTTCCTTCCATTCGGTCCTTAGGCCTTTGCTGTCACCGAGGAACTCATACTCGGCAAAACGCTGATATGCCGGGTACTTAACCATGAACCCGGCTCTCTGTCTGTCATTCAGTGCGGGAACAGACACCTCGTTCACCGAATAAGGAACGCCAACCCTGTCGGCCGCGAGATAACCGTAAAAGCTTCGCTGCATGGCCAGATCCCTCATGACGGCGTCAGATTCTGCCTTTCTGCCAAGCTTTTCCAGAGCAACGGCATGCCAGTAGCGATAATTGTCCTCCCTGCGGCTTTCAACGGAAAGGCGGCCCAGATATTTTTCCACGCTGATGAAGTCACCGTTCCAGATAGCGAGACGAATGCGCTGTTTGAACATATCCTCGTCACCAAGCTTAGGCAGCTCAGCGTCAACGAAATCAAACGGGATGTCATATCTTTCAAAGAGAAGGGATATGAGAATGGCTTTCTTGATTTTTCTGACGTCGCTCTCTGAAGGATGATACTTTTCAGTAAACGACTTCAGCTCGCTCAGGGCGCCGCGCGGTTCCACCCTGCCGTATCTTCTGAATACGGATACCGCGGATGCGGTATCCGATACCGGAATGGCTCCGTATCCTGCCGGATTGTCATAGTATTTGGCAAGATACTTAAGCGTTACGGAGTATTCCTTGGAATTCTTCAGCATGGCGGCCGCTGCACGGTAGATACCCTGCTTGTTCCTTGTCCAGTACGACTCGCGAACACGGGCATATATGTCGGACGGTTTGAGATCACCTCCGGCAGACAGCACTGAGGCAAGCCCCATACACGTTGAATTGAGAGGAACGGCATCGGCAAACTTTTTTCTGATGAAGGAAACGGCATCAGGCTTGTCACCGGTCTTATATCTGGCCTTAAACCACAGACATCTAAGATCCTCACTCTGAGGAATTGTAGGAGACACCCTGAGGATGCCGGCATAGTCATCCTCCTTGTCAAACCTGTACATATAGTGACTCTTCAGCCTTGCGGACAGAATCTCATGCCTGTCGGAACGGATGAATGACAGCACGTCGGAAAGCTGGGCATCCGGTCTTCTGAGCATCAGATACTCTATGTTTACGGCCAGAGGATACCCGGCAAGATCACTCTTTAGAATTCTTTCAACCTCGTCATACCTGCCGGCGGCATATTCATCAAGGGAAAGAACATAGCTGTCCCTTTGCTTTCTGTATCTGTCATAATCATGGATTTCAGCTTCAGGTATTACGGCAGCCGGCCTCATGGATACATCCATTCTGGAGGTATTTTCTTCGAATGAAGGAGGAATGTCGGCTCGCGCACACGAACACAGAACAGCAGACTGTAGCATGACTGCAAGAGTCAGGGCTGCGGCTTTAAAGTATTTCTTCTGTTTAATCATATATCTCTAAATCGCCCGGTATCAGCAAAACAGACAAACAAATGAAAATTTCACGGAAAACATTATCCGTAAAAACGGAATTTTCTTACGTACGACGGCGGATAAATGTTCCTTTTTCCGAATCATACGGATATTAACAATTCTTTTCAACGGCAAGACCCTGACGATGTACAATAAGACACATAAATTTGATACTGACATTTTTAAGCTTTCTCAAAGTGCTCTGAAAAGAATGTTATTTATCAGTGCAATTACCCTAAATTATAACAACTTTGAGCCAAAACCCAACTGTTATTTTAAAGTTTTTTCGCACCCCGGAACGCGGATATTTTTTGGTGATTTTCTTATATTTTTTAATAGTCCGCAAAATTCAAAGATATTGATTAATTGATATTTTTTAAATACATAAATCATAGTTATGTATATACCATTCTTTATCATACTCTAATGATGCAATCTTTATCAATTCATCGCTCAGGCAAGATCAATTCATCGCTCAGGCAAGACGTTTTTCCTCGGCGTTTAGCAAGACAACTGACACTCAGCCAGGCTTGTTTCGATCCACCCTGATCAACGGTTCGCCGCGCATTCTCACAGCCTGTAATCAAGGCTCAGCGTTTAGGGTGCATTCTGAACACGGATAAACAGAACCTAATCCGCAACCTCTTATCATGAAAAAAGAATGCTGTCCATCGGACAGCACGGAAGAAATGTAATTATTCAGACTATCAGAGATCCGTTGGCACCTGCCAGCATATAGGCTTTTTACCGTGGGCCACAAGATACTCGTTGCATTTCAGGAAGTGGTTGCATCCGAAAAATCCGCGGTACGCACTTAAAGGACTTGGATGAGCACTGGTAAGCACCAGATGTCTGCTCTGATCCACGCACCGACACTTTTTCTGCGCATGTGAACCCCAGAGCATGAATACGGTATGTTCCGTATACTCATTAATCTTTTCTATAACCACGTCAGTAAATCTGTCCCAGCCGATTTTACCGTGACTCTGCGGCTGCCCCTCTTCAACGGTAAGGGTATTGTTGAGCATGAACACCCCCTGTCTTGCCCAGCTTTCCAAATAGCCGTGTTCGGGGATTGTGAAGCTGTCACCGTATTCGTTCTTCAGCTCCTGATAGATGTTTCTGAGAGACGGCGGTATCTCAACCTCCGGTCTGACGGAAAAGCAGAGACCGTGAGCCTGATATGGTCCGTGATATGGATCCTGACCTATTATTACCACCCTCAGATCCTCAAGAGCAGTATATTTAAAGGCATTGAACACGTCTGCACGCGGCGGATACACGTTTACGCCTGAAAGACGACGCTCTTCCACGTAGCTCAATATATTCCTAAAATAGTCCTTTTCCTTTTCGGGACCGATAACGTCATGCCATGAAGTCATTGACTCACCACCTTTAAAATCTGACTGCGGAGTGCACAGCACCTGCATATAACACCTTACGAAACGGTAAATGAATATAACATCAAAGCCATGCTTAGGCAACAGACACAAATCAGCAAAGGCACACCTTTACTGAAAACATTTTCACGGATTTGCGTACTACTTCTTATACAGGGAACGAGAATAATTCTATAATGATTAGACTGTAATACGATATTTAATCTTATATATATTAACTTTTTATAAGTTAAGCCATAAAAATTAAATTGCAGGACGGGATTTTTTCCTTCACGTACACGGGAAGACACGGCAGCATAATCTGCCCGCATGCTTTGTGGAGACTTACAAAAAAATTCCGCACGGAAAAAAGGATTCAGTCAGAATAAATGAATCAGCCGGCCTCCGGCCGCAGCTGATGATTATAAAGAGAAAAATGAAATGGCTACAAGGAATAATAACGACACTCCGATCATGCAGAGTCTGTATCAGAAGCTCCGAGAGGAAAAACTCCTCGAGCCGAAAGAAGAACACAGGCTTGCGGAAACAATCAAAAACAGCAACAGGAACATCTGCAGTTTTATAGCTGAGGCCATTTTTATAGTCAAATTCATCCTGGACAAATATGATGCCGTCCTGTCGGTAAGTGAAAAGGATGACGGAAAGCTGTTTATTGAAAAACTGGTCATAGGCTTCACGGATACCACACCTGCCGCGTCAGGCGGCAGGCGGACCAGAAAAAGCGCAGCATCCGATCAGGAAAACGAATCCGACGCTCCGGAAATCATTCTTCCGGGAAACGAGCTCATGGAAACGGCTCCACGGAAATTTGCAGAGCTGAGGGAGCTTTACAGTCAGACTGTCAAATCCATCAGGACTCTTGGCAAGCAGCATGAAACCACGACTGAACTGCAAAAGAGTCTTCGAAATCTCATCAGCACCTTCATATTCACTCCTGCCCTCTTCAATGAAATCATTGAACACATCAATCTGCAGTTCTCTCGTGTCAGGGAAATCTGCGGATGCTTTAAGGAAATACTCATCGACGATCTGAACACGGGCATCAGGAACTTCAAGTCCATGAATCTTCATGCTCATGCAAAAGGCGGACAGGCCCCGAAAGAAACACTTTACTGGATTGAGTCACTCGAGGATCTGCCTGACAAGACTCTGAACAGACTGAAAAAGGATCCGGCCAAGGAAGCAGCTGTAAAAACTGCCCTTCACAAGCTGAAGCAGCTTGAAAGATTCACCTTCCATGACATCGGAGAAATAATCAACATCTACAACAACATCAAAAAAGAATTTGCGAAAGGCATCGAAGCCCGTAACATCATGATAAGATCCAACATCAGGCTTGTCATGTACGAGGCCAGGAAGTTCAACAAGGACGACGATACCTTCAATGATCTGACTCAGTACGGAATTCTCGGTCTTATCAGAGCCATTGAAAAGTTTGACTACACCATGGGGTTCAAGCTCTCAACCTATGCCACCTGCTGGATCAGGCAATACATGAACAGAGCGTTGAACAATGACTTCAAATCCATAAGACTGCCTGCCAACAAGGAAGAAAAAATAAAGAAGATTAAACGCTTCAGCATTGATTTCTACAAGAAAAACGGCAGAGATCCAAAAAACAGTGAAATTTCAGAGGCAATAAAGATCCCGGTAGCCGAGGTGGCCAAGCTGAAGTTCTATTCCATACCGACGGTCTCACTCAATGAGTCGGTAAACCACGAAAACGGTGACGATCTTTTTATAGAAAACGTCTACCATGTGGAAGATCAGGACACACCTCAGGACAATGCAGAAGCCATGGGCATGAACGAAAGCATCATGGAGGCACTCAAGATTCTTCCGCATCAGGAATGTGACGTTCTGAAACGCAGATTCGGACTCGGTTCCTTTGATCCGCAGACGCTTGAGGAGATAGCAAAGCTTTACGGCGTCAAGGCGGAAAGAATCAGACAGATTGAGGAACAGGCGCTGCGACGCCTTAAGACCAATTCCAAATTTGATTTTCTTAAAGACTGGGTCGGCAGCACAAAATAATTAATTCTTTAAGTCCTAAGGAAGATATAATGACTAACCGTTATATCTTCTTTTTTTTGGAATAAGCAGTAAAAGCATTACCTTTACCGGCAAATGCATAACCCAGGGAATGAGCTTCTCTGGCATATCTCACATTTAACTTAACACGTTACGGCCATGAATATTGTTGATAATCTTTTCAGGAAACAGAAGCCAGTTCTGTCAAAACTTGAAAACTTCGGTTTTAAAAAACAGGGCAGAGTTTACGTCTTATCCAGATTTTTCATGAACGGCGACTTCCGCACCGACATAACCGTTACCCCCGGAGGTTCCGTGACGGCCAGGGTTACCGATACGGCCACCGATGAAGAATACCTGCCGCTTAACGTGGAATCATATACCGGAGAATTCGTGGGAAAAATCAGGACGGAATTCTCCCTCATCCTCGAAGACATCCGCACCTGCTGTTTCACGGAAAAAACCTTCATATCAGATCAGGCCAACAGAATGACCGACATCATTCTTGAAAAATACGGAGAATCACCTGACCATCCCTTTAAAAAGGAACCGGACTACGTGGTATTCCGTTATCCTGATAACCGTAAGTGGTATGCCCTGATAATGAACATCCGTAAAAATCTTCTGACAGGGAAAAAACATCCGCCGGCACCGAATGATGAGACGGTGGAAATAGTCAATCTCAAGGTAAAGGAAGAAAAACTTGACGATCTGCTGAAGGTTCCTGGAATATACCCGGCATACCATATGAAAAAAAACAGCTGGATAAGCATCACTCTCGACGGAAGCGTGAATGACGGACTCTTAACCGAACTCATTGACGAAAGCCGAACCTTTGCCGTTAACGGCGAAAAGTCCGTAAAACGTGCATCAAAAGACAAAACCGACCTAACTTCGCGAGCCCCGGTCACATGGATCATTCCGGCAAATCCAAAATACTTTGACATTGATGAAGCCTTTGAAAAAAGCCGCGAAATTCACTGGAAACAGAGTTCAAACGTACTCCCAGGAGACCTGATTTACATGTATGTGGCATCGCCGGTATCTGCCGTAAGATACAAATGTCTGGTAACCGATTCGGACATTCCCCACAGCCATAACGGCAGACATGTTACCATCCGTAAACTCATGAAAATCAGACTGCTTAGAACGTATCCCGAAGATTTCTGCACGATTAAAAAACTAAGGAAATTGGGAATCACTGCTGTTCGCGGACCTCGTTCCGTCACTGAAAGTTTTCTTAACGAAATGGAAAAGGAATAAAACCGCTATTTTGGATCTATAAAAACCTATAAAATAAATTTTTTACCAAATTAAGCCTTCATCGCCAGATTTGCCAGCTGATTCTTATTTAAGTCAGCCAGTATTGATCTCAGCTCCGGACTCCTGACGGCGTTAGCTACA
>JAGAYS010000040.1 GCA_017940385.1 Ruminobacter sp.
AATTCATGGCATGGATCTTCATTTTGGTTGAGATGCTACATCTTGCAGGATGCAACTCAAACATAAAAGAAGATCCTTTTTTATTCAATGCATAAATAATTTTTATTTTTTGCAATCACATAAAAAAAGTGATTGACCCTACATACATATAAGTATGTATATATACTATTGGTTGAATGGATAAGTGAAATTTAATGTAATTACCAAACAATTACATATATAATTAGTCAATTCGTATGTTAATATGGATATGTCAAACTGTTCTTATGGTCAGTATGGATAAAGATGACGGTTCAGAATCATATATTACGTAGAGAGTAATTTTTAAATGGTTAGGAAAACAAGAGAAGAAGCACTGAAAACAAAACAAAATATAATGGATGTTGCCAAGCAGCTGTTCTGTGAAAAGGGCTATGAGAAAACAAATCTTAGTGACATAGCAGACGTGGTCGGAGTTACGAGAGGTGCTATTTACTGGTATTTCCAGAACAAGGATGATTTATTCATTGAACTCTGCAAGGACATGATAGATGCGGATACCAACCTTTTTCACCATTAATAGGGATAACCTTTCTCCGTTGCAGAGTCTGAGAGAGTGGTTATACACAATAAATGAATCACTTAGATGTAAGGATAACATCTTATTTATAAAGATAATTAATAATGTGCTTTGGGGAAATCACGGCAGTAAAAGAATAAAAAAGATGTTAAGAGACATAAACAGTGATTTCAACAAGAATTACCTGCTTCTTATCAAAGATGCCATAAAGAAAAAAGAGCTTCCGGAGAACGTGGATCCGGTAAAGGCCTCAAATTTTCTGTGTTCGGTTATAACCGGGTATATCATGCAGTATGTTGACGGGGCTCAATCCGATATAGTGGATTTTAATAAACCACTTGTAGACATGTTTATTGAACAGCTGCCAAAGTTTATATTTTAATCTTTATTTTTTATTAGTAATCATTCGGATTATTTAAGAGCAATGGATACAGCGATTCTTACGAATCGCCGAATACCTGTGCAGGTTTATTTATTAATAAACTGTAATCATATTGTTAATTTAATATGTTTGATTTTTGATCAAGCATACTTTATAATAGGATTGTTCGTATATTTAAATATAATAGAATAGTATAAGTTTTTTTTATACTTAAAATAATATTAAGAACGAAGGAAGATATTTATGAAGAAAAGTTTATTAGCTGTGGCCGTATTAGGTGCTTTTATTGGTGGTAATGCCTTTGCGGCAGAAGGAAATACCGGTTATATCGGTGTTAAGGGTGGCTGGAGCCATGTAATGGGACATCAGTCTCGTTGGGCTGACACTGCAGATCGCAAGACCAGCAATGATTTTGACGCAGGTCTGTATGCCGGTTATAACTTTACCGACTTCTTAGGTATTGAAGCTGGTTATGATTACCTCGGTAAGTTTGCTAACAAGGGCTACAATGACAGCAAGAACATTGGTGACTATTATGTTCATGGTGCCGAAGCAGCAATTGTTCCTTCATACCCAATTACCAAGGATTCTGATGTTTTCGTTAAGTTAGGTGCTTTATTCGCTACTGTTAAGGATGATGCTTACGGTAAGAATGCATTCCATACCTCTCCATTAGTTGGTGCCGGTACCCGCATCGGTTTAGGTGATGATTTCACTCTCCGTCTTGAGTACTTATATGCTCACAAGATCATGGATAGCGTTTCTAAGTTCGGTTATGCTCCAAATCTTCAGAACGTAAACTTAGGTCTTGAATGGAAGTTTGGCGGTGCTGCACCTGCTCCAGTTCCTGCACCAGCTCCTGCTCCAAAGGCTCCGGAAAACGTTGTAATTAACGAAACTATTTCTTTAGATGCATCAACCTTATTTGACTTCGGCAGCTCAAGCTTATCTGCAAACGGTAAGAATCGCATTGCTACTGAAACCCAGAAGATTCGTGAAAACGACTTAAAGGATGTTTCAATTCGCGTAGAAGGTCACACTGACCGTATCGGTTCAGAAGCTGCTAACATGAAGCTCTCAAAGAAGCGTGCTGAAACCGTTGTTGAAGAATTCATCGCTAACGGTGTAGATCAGTCTGCTATCTCTGCTGAAGGTTATGGTGAATCAAGACCAGTTACCGGCACTGAATGTGACAACATCAAGAACCGTAAGAAGTTAATTGAATGTCTTGCTCCAGATCGTCGTGTAGAAGTTAAGTTCTCTGGCGTTAAGCAGGTTATCGAAACCAAGTAATAATAGAATTATTAACTTGAAATGATTTAAGAAGGGAAAAGCCACGGCTTTTCCCTTTTTGATTTTGAATGTCAGTTTTATATATTTTGAATCGTAAATTCTTATAAAAACGGCCGGTAATTGTTTATTACCGGCCGTTTAATAACAGTGGAACAATTTTAGTCCACATTAGGCAACTTATTAGGCATCAATTTCAGCCAGATGTGCGTTTTCTGAGATGAATTCCTTACGAGGAGCTACTTCTTCACCCATTAACTTGGTAAAGGCTTCGTTAGCTTCGATGGCATCGTTTAAAGTAACCTTTAAGAATACACGATGATCAGGATTCATTGTTGTATCAAAAAGCTCATCAGGATTCATTTCTCCTAAACCCTTGAATCGCATTATTTTGATTCCGCTTAAACCTTCCTTAAGCAGGAAATCATGAACCTGACCGAAATCAGTTACATTCATGGTCTTTGTTCCACATCTTACGTATGCATTCTCTTCGAGTAAGCCGTTAATAAGCTTTGATACTTTTGCAATCTTCGCGTAATCCTGGCTTACAAAGAATTCGTAAGGTAAAGAATAATTCTTAGTTACGCCGTAATGAAGAACACTGACTTCAGGGTAATAAGATTCCTTATCTTCTCTAAACTTGGTATGTACAGTGAAAACAAGACCTGGAACTTCTTTCTTCTTCAGTCTGGCCTCAAATGCATTTTTCCATGATTCGAATTTAGATACATCCTTCATGGAATCCTCTGTTAACGGATCTATGAAGACTAATTCGCTGGTAAGCATCTCAGGAATTCTTCTGTCAATACGTCTGTAAAGAGGGAACAGATTAACATACTGCAGGAAAATAGACTCTAAAGGCTGACCGAAAATCGGAGGAGCATCAGGGGTAACAAAAAGTTGGGCATCGTTAAGCGCCAATGATGTTTCATACTCATTCTTTTCAACTTCGTCAGTTATGTACCTGAAATTTTTCTCTGACTTGCTGTACTTGTAGAGAGGCGGCTGAGCAATGTATACGTAACCTCTTTCAATCAGATCAGGTAACTGTCTGTAGAAAAATGTCAGTAACAGAATTCTGATGTGAGCACCGTCCACATCAGCATCTGTCATGATTACGATATTGTGATATCTCAGGTTATCAGGATTATATGCATCCCTGATACCGCATCCTAGAGCATTAATCAGTGTACCGATGGTTTCTGAACTGATGATTTTGTCGAATCTGGTTTTTTCAACGTTCAGTATCTTGCCGCGCAGCGGGAGAATTGCCTGGTATTCAGGTTTTCTGCCTGATTTTGCACTACCGCCAGCGGAGTCCCCTTCCACTATGTAAAGTTCACATTCTTCAGGTTTCTTGCTTGAACAGTTAACAAGCTTGCCTGGAAGGTTCGAAATAGCGTCCTTTTTATTGAAACGTTCTCGGATCTTCTTTGCTTCTTTTCTGTATTCTGAAGTTGACAGAATTCTTTCTATAATCAGCTTAGCTTCAGTTGGATTTTCATTTAAAAATTCCAGAAATTTTTCACTGACTATAGAGCTTACACATGATGAAACTTCAGATGAAACCAGCTTGTCCTTTGTCTGAGATGAGAATTTAGGATCAGGAACTTTTACAGAAACTATGGCAGTGATGCCGTCAACTGCATCGCTGTGAAGAATGTCAATGTTATCCTTGTCCTTTTTTGGAACGAAGCTGCATTCTTTAATGTATTCTTTTACTGCGGATACAAGACCTCTTCTGAAGCCGTCACGGTGTGTACCGCCATCTTTCTGAGGAATATTATTGGTGAAGCAGAAAGTATTGTCCGCATATGCATCAGTATACTGTACTGCCACCTCAACATTAATTCCTTCCTTCTGATCGAACTTGGCGCAGTAGAACAGCTTTTCCGTAAGCTTGTTTTTGCCATGGTTAAGGTATTCGATAAAGGACTGAATTCCGCCCTGATAATGGAATTCATCATGCTTGTTTTCTACACGTTCGTCAGTAAGGTTGATTCTTACGCCTGAGTTCAGGAATGATAATTCTCTCAGTCTGGTTTGTAACTTTGTGTAATCAAACTCAGTAATGGCAAAAATTGAAGGACTTGGCCAGAAATGAATTTTGGTACCTGTCTCACTTGTATCGCCTATTGATTTCAGCGGAGCCGTCGGATGACCTCCGTCAACGTATGTCTGCTGCCAAATATGCCCCTGTCTTTTAATTGTGAGCTGTAATTTGTCGGACAGAGCATTAACTACTGAAACACCTACGCCGTGAAGACCACCGGAAACTTTATATGAGTTCTGGTCAAATTTACCGCCGGCATGAAGTATTGTCATTACAACTTCCGCTGAAGAAACACCTTCCTCAGGGTGGATGTCTACAGGTATACCACGGCCATCGTCTTCAACGGAAACAGAACCATCGGCATGAATGACAACGTTGATGTTTTTACAGAAGCCTGCCAATGCCTCATCTATGGCATTATCCACAACTTCGAAGACCATATGGTGCAAACCTGAACCATCGTCTGTATCACCAATATACATACCTGGTCGTTTGCGAACAGGATCCAATCCCTTTAATACTTTGATAGAATCCCCATTATATTCTTTATCTTGTTCGCTCATAGTTTTGTCTTTACTCTTTGACCATCGTATAGCCTATGAAAAGCTAATTACGGTGGTTTTGTTTAAACATAAAAAATCAGATGAATTATAGCACAATACAGCTATTTTTTAAATTGCTGTAGTGCGCGCTTTGTTTCTGCATAACACATTATGTGAATATGTAAAAAGACGAAAATTACTTATATCGGGAGACGGAAAACCTCTGATTATGGCGATAGTTTGTTTTGTTTAATGCATTGTGTTTTCAGGTGGCAACGCATTTATGGATGCCATACTGAATTTCAGTGTATGGTTTACATAAAGGTGATTGTATGCTTAAATGAAACCACTTACGGGTTTTACATTAATTCATAGTCTTAGGAGACTGTGTTCATGAACCATATTCATTCCGGATTTGATGCCCACAGGGCAGTATGGGCACTGTGGCCTAGCAGTTTGTGTAGTTATCGGGACGAAGCTGTTCCTCTTCAGAAATCTTTTGCAAGGTTTGTTGCAGTTGTTTCCATGCACACCCCGGTATTCGTGGCAGTGTCAGAGAAGGAGTATGAAAGGGCCCGTTTCATAATTCCAAAACACATAACCATGTATAAAATGGACTGTGACGGAGTCTATGCAGATGATTTGCATGTTCATTTTGTATATGAGGAAGGCGTTTCAAAAGTGGTCACCGGTGCGGATATTTCCGGCAGGGCGGTGTCTGTTTTAAACAGTTTTAGTAATTATCACCGTATAAATTTTTCTGGGAAAAAGTTTTTGTCACTTCCGGAATTCGAAACTGACGGCAAAGGTACTTTTGTGATTCTTCAGTCTGATCTTAATTCATGCGGCTTATCATTGGAATCTCTGAGGAAGGCGTTCGAAGAATTTGGCTGTGTTCATAGGATCATGCTGATAAGAGATACTGATTTTCCGGATATACAAGTTCAGTCAGTTACGGATTTATTACGTTTTGTCGGCCCCGGAATCGTGGTGCTTAACCATGTTCCTAACGATGAGAAAAATCCGTTTTATATGCTGCTTAATCATGCATTCGGGCTGTTTTCAGGTGAACGTGATTCCGAGGGGCGTGAGTATGTTATTAAAACCGTTCCTTTTGGCAGATACGAAGGTGCGGGATATGCCGCATATCGTGACAGGGGCTTTAAATACTCTGTTGCGGGAAGCTATCTCAATTTTCTGATTACAAATCAGAGTGTGGTGGTTCCGCTGATTAACCCTGAAAACGACAATCAGATTCTGATAGAAATGCAGAATGGTTTGGGAGCTCTTGGGTTTGACGTGAACGGTGTGGATGCCGGGGACCTGTATGCAAACGGGCTTGATTTTAAGAAACTGGTAATGCCTGTTTACAGATAGCGGCAGCAATAATTTTTTTATCTCAGAACAACAATTCCCCCTGACTGTGTTTTAAAACAGAGGGGGAATTTCAGATAAGGATTTTATTCCTCTGAATCATCAAGTGGTCTTATCATCTGTTTCAGCATGAGTTCAACCTGTTCGGCTATTCTTGGTGATACGATGACAACCATCTGAGAGAAAGGCTTGTCTTCCCATTCAATCTGATTGGTTATAGGATAACATTCACCCTGAACTCCGTGAATAATGAACGGATATCCGTCATTGAAGTCAAAAATACCTTTAAGACGGATGATTGATTCACCAAACTGTGAATTGATGGCGTCAAAAGCATGAATAACGGTAAATCTGTTAAGAGGTTTGTCAAAAGACATGGCAATTGTCTGGTAATTTGAATGAATTGGCAATGTCTTGTTCATAACTCCTGACATCTTTACCGGAGCCATGCCGGAAGCCAGTTTATAGTCGTTTCTTTTGGAGTTTATCCACTTCATTGCGGTTTTGATGTCTTTTGGCGTATTGAAGATATCAAAAGAGGTGAATGCGTCCATTGGAGGATTATCCAGACTGCTGAGATATACGTCTGCGGACTGGTTTAAGTCTTCAACTGTATTTTTCAGCGCCTCAATTTCATCCTGGCTGAGTCTGTCGGTCTTACTGATAATAATTTTGTCAGCCATGGCGATCTGTTTGACTGATTCATAGTTATGAGCCAGTTCTTCCTTCGCATTAATACCGTCAACTACGGTTATTGTACCTGCGAAGTTATAGTTAATTAGAATTTCTTCGTAATGGAAAATAAGATCAATAATAGGAGCAGGATCTGCGATACCCGTAGTTTCAATAATAACCCTGTTAAAATCGAATTCAGGATTGTTGTCGCGTTCTTCAATAAGGTAGTGGAGTACGTTTACAAGTCCATCCTGTACTGTACAGCAGATGCATCCGGAGTCCAGAACAATAACAGGATTATCACTGGAGATAAGTTTGTTATCGATAGGAATTTCACCGACTTCGTTAATGATGAGTACGGTTCCTTTCATTTCCGGGTTGTTAACAACTTTGTTCAATAATGTGGTTTTTCCGCTACCGAGAAAACCTGTGAGTATCTGTAGCGGAGTTTGATTAAATACGTTACTCATTTATGCTTCCGATGTTTCTAATAAAATTTTTGCTGCCCGAATTATATTCTTCTCAATATCAGTCCAATTGTTTTCTTCCTGTAGTTTCAAAGGTGATATATGGGATGTGCAACAGGCTGCCACGTTTGGTTCATTGATGTAATCCTTGATTATTTCTAAGGTGATGCCACCTGAGGGCATGAATCTTACATCATAGTCTTTGTAAACTTTGCGCAGAAAATCCACGCCTCCGTATTTTTCTGCCGGATAAAATTTTAGCACAGAAAATCCCATGGACAGTGCAATATTTAATGATTCAACGGAATTGACACAGGGAATATATGGCTGATTGTGCAGGCAACAAAATTCCATAAGTTTAGGGTCAAATACCGGTGATATAAGAATGTCCAGTCCTAAGTGTCTGGCTTTAGTCATGTCCTGTGTTGAAAGGCATGTACCGGCAAAAATATAGGTGTTTGGGAAATCCTTTTGAACAATATCGACAAGCTGTTTCACGTAAGGTGAATTCATTCTTACTTCAATGGTACGGAATCCGTTGTCGTAATACATGGCAAGCAGTTTCCGATAATCGAAACCATTGGCGACATCTATTATTGGAATGATTCTGCTGCTGGCAACAATTGAAAGAATGTTGTCAGAAAAACATCCTCTGCTTCTTGCTAATTTCTGCATGCTCAGTCCTCTGGATCGTCATCCAAGAACTCGTCAGAATCGTCTGCATCGCCAAAGTCATCATCTTTGTATCTATATGAATCTTCGTCGTCAATTGGATTTCCATCAGCATCTACTGCTATGCCGTCTTCGTTAAAGATAACGTTGCGATCCCAGACAGCAAAGTCATCATCGTTGAAATTACCCTCGTTGGTGTAATTACCGTCATCTTCTTCCTGAAAATAATCATCATCAAAATCACTTGGCGTCATAATAAAACTCCCTGCAATTTACGTTTCATCAGATAATTTTATGAAATTCAGTATTGCCGCAACAGCCGGTGTTCTGTACTGCTCTTCTTCTATAAGGATATCATGAAGACTGTTTTTAATCCTGACAATATTTGGCTTAATCCGGCTGCTTGCTGCCAGTTTTTCAGCGAAATGCATAATTTCCGCTGAGGAGACCATGTTGTCTTTTTCTGCTGCCAGAAAAAGACAGGGAACATCCATATCGTACCTGTATGACCAGACGCTGTTAAGACATGTAATGGCCGCTCTCAGCCAGGATGTGGTCATGCCGCCGAGTTTAGCTTCCGGATATTGTGAATACAGACTGTAGTAGCTTTCGTTTCTTTGGATATCATGAGTGTTGGCATCCAGTCCTACGGTCCTTTTTCTGAAACGATCGTTAAAGTAAAAGAAAACAGGTTCATTACGGGAACAGGGGGTGGACAGTAAATCTCTCAGATGTGAAAGTGCTTTTATCATGAATGTGGGAACAGGTTGCCTAATTCCAAGAAACGGGGATATGAATATCAGTCTGCTGATGCTTTTCATTATTTCTGTTCTCTGAACAGCCTTAAGGGTTATCAGGCCTCCCATTGAGATGGCAATAACCGTCAGCGGCATGGTGTTGCTGAGTGATTTGATTACATTTCCCAGATCGGTAACGTAGGTGTCAAACGAATCTATGTGACACATTTCAGGGTCGGAAGTAATCCGTGGACTGAATCCCTGACCTATATGGTCGTAAACGGTTACCTGAATTCCACTGTCACACAGCTGTCTGCTGAAATCCTGATACTTATACAGCATTTCATTTCTTCCCTGAACAATCAGAACCTGTTTCCCCGAAGGACGCAAAGGCGTGTAGACCAGTCCTTCAAGCCTGCGTCCGGATGATTCTATCTGTATGCGTTCAGGAATAATTTCTGCTGTCATATGCGACGTCAGCCTTTACGTCGAACTACACGGTTAATGTTATTAAGTGCCTTTATTTTTCTCATTATGTTGGCCAGATGCAGTCTGTCTCTGACAGTTACAACAAGGTTGAGAATATATACTTTTCCTTCCTTGGTCTCAGAGCTTATCTGTGAAATGTTTGCCCCGCATACCGAAACGGCATTACTTATTTCCCCAATCATGCCCTGGATATTAACCATTTCTATACGTAATCCAGCTTCAAACACTTCATTGCATGCGTTATTCATGTCCCAGCTTACTGGAAGAAATTGTTCATTCGGATTTGATGTTTTGAGATTTGCACAGTTACTGGTGTGAATTACCAGACCCTTTCCCGGATTAACATGGGCGACAATTGAGTCCCCCGGAATTGGATGACAACAGTTTGCAAATACGTAGTTAAGCCCGCCGGTGCCGTTGATTGATGAAGGCGGCAGCGTTGCATGCGGATTCTTTCCGGTAGGGGAATTCATTGCTTCGTTGTTAAGGAGTTTGTTTGCGACGATAACTGTGAATAAATTCCCGAGAGCTATATCCACATACAGCTCATTAAGATTGGCTTTCCCAAATTCTTTAAGAACCCTGTCAATGGTATCTGAAGGGATATTCTCAATTCTGGTAGCACCCATGGCATTGCGCAAAAGCCTTTTACCGAGCAACTGACATTCTTCAAGTTTAAGACCTTTAAGATACTGTCTGATTTTGCTTCTTGCTCTGGAGGTGACCACGCTGTCCAGCCAGATTGCGTTTGGTTGAGAAACCGGAGAGGTGAGTATTTCAACACTCTGTCCAGATGATAAAGGCCTGTTTAGAGGGAATGGGTGATGATCCACTCTGGCTCCTATACAGTGCTGGCCTATGTCACTGTGTACGGCATATGCAAAGTCCACCGGCGTTGCACCATTAGGTAATTCATAGATTTTACCTTCAGGAGTAAACACATAAATTTCTTCCGGGAAGAAGTCTGTTTTAACGCTTTCGATAAATTCAAAGGAGTTGCTTGCACTTTGCTGCAGTTCGAGCAGACTTTTTATCCATCTTTGAGCGTGGATCTGAGCTGATGAATCAACCATTTCAGAGCCATTAATCTTGTAAAACCAGTGTGCGGCCACACCCTGATTTGCCATCTGATCCATATAATCGGTACGGATCTGAATTTCTATCGGAATACCGTGAGGTCCGACAAGAGAGGTGTGGAGAGACTGATAGCCGTTAATCTTTGGAATGGCTATGTAATCTTTGAATCCGCCGGGACGCGGTTTGAACAGGTTATGCATCTGTCCGAGTACACGATAACATGTATCCACATTGTCTACGATGATTCTGAAGCCGTATACATCCATGATTTCATGAAACTGTATCTCTTTTTTTACCATTTTCATATAAATGGAATAGAGATGCTTTTCCCTGCCCTGAATGCGGTATTTGATATTGGTTTCCTCAAGGCGTCCGTTTATGTCGGCAAGTATTGATTTTATTATCTCTTTTCTATTGTTGCGGGCATGCTTCATGGCGTCTTTCAGAATGCGGTAGCGCATGGGATACATGGCTTCAAAACCAAGTTCCTCAAGTTCATTTTTAATACTGCTTATACCGAGTCTGTTGGCGATTGGAGCGAAAATCTCCAGGGTTTCCTTGGCTATTCTTCTTCGTTTATCCGGTCTCAGGGCTCCTATGGTTCTCATATTATGTGTTCGGTCAGCAAGTTTAATCAGAATTACTCGGATGTCACTGGTCATGGCCATGATCATCTTTCTGAAATTTGCGGCCTGTGCCTCTTTATGGTCGTGAAACTGGAGTTTATCGAGTTTGGTGACACCAAGAACGAGGTGAGTTATTGTTTCTCCGAAAATTGAGTTCAGCTGTTCGGCATTGATAGGGGTGTCCTCTACAACGTCATGGAGCAGTGCGGCCATGATTGTCTCATGATCCAGTTTCATTTCGGCAAGAATCTGGGCAACGGCAACCGGATGGGTGATATAAGGCTCTCCGCTGGAACGAACCTGACCTTCATGGGCATTTTTTGCCGTTGTGTACGCCTGTTCGATTCTTGCTATCTGTTCTGGAGGCAGATATGTTTCGAGAGTTTCTTTCAGATTATCAAATAAATAGAGAACCGTACTCATTGCAGATATTCCTTTAATTCATGGCTATATTATAGCATCAAATGTGCCACGAATTAGGGCTCGGAGTGAGTTAAATATGATGTGTTCTTCATTACGGCGTAAAAACGAAAGAAGGAAGAGTACATGAGTAATCTTCCTTATGTTTATAATCTGAAAAGCAAATCCAGAAATGGATTGCCTGAATATTTAATTAGTCGAAAAGACTGGTGTTTTCTAAAGGAGGAACGTCAACCATTTCGGCAAATTCTTCAGAATTCTTGAGACGACCCTTCTGATCCTGCTTATCCATGAATTCTTCAGAAATTAAACCTTCTTCGATTTCACGAAGAGCGATTACTGTAGGTTTGTCATTTTCGATCTCAACTAAAGGATCGCAACCATTTACTGAAATTTGACGAGCACGACGTGCGGCGGTTAAAACAAGGTCAAAACGATTGCCGACCTGTTCAACGGCATCTTCAACAGTAACACGAGCCATAAAAATCTCCTAAAATAATTTTGTCTGCATATTCTATCACGCACGACAGAATATGACAACACAATACACTTTCGTGGCGAACGAAAGGGAATGTCAGTTGAGTGTTGGTAAACACCGGTAAGATTCAATAACTGTAATTGCCTCAAGCTATGATTGGTTATCTTGTCTGTCATAACCTGCAAGAAGGTTTTTCAGAATTTCCCCTTCATTGTTTTCTAAGATTACGCGGGTATGACGGTTTGCATTGATAATTGACCACAGGTCATTCAATGTCTGGTCAAAGTCATCGTTAATAAGGCAGTAATCATATTCATTGTAGTGAGAAATTTCCCTTTGGGCTTTGTTCATTCTGTTTGCAATGACTTCTTCCGAATCCTGTGCTCTTTTAACAAGACGCTGACGGAGTTCTTCAAGACTTGGAGGCAGTATGAAAATGCTTTTGGCTTCAGGTTCCATTTTCCTCATCTGGCGTGCTCCCTGCCAATCAATGTCAAGGAATACGTCCTGGCCGTTCTGCAGTGCCTGTTGTACCAGCTCTCTAGAGGTCCCGTAATATTTATCGAAAACCTGAGCCCATTCGTAAAATGCCTGTCTGTCAATAAGGTTTTTGAATTCATCGACAGTAACAAAATGATAATGAACATGATCAACTTCACCAGGTCTTGGAGGTCTGGTGGTATGAGATACTGAAAGATACATGGAATTATCATTATTATGCTGTTCAAATAAAGCCTTTAAAAGGCTGGATTTACCTGCTCCGCTGGGAGAGGATATTATGTAGAGTGTACCTTTCATAGATCTTCCTTATAACCTTTGGTCCATGCCTGTTCATCAATATCGAGTTCCTCGTCTGACTCATCATCCGTAAATTCAGGAAAATCAGTCAGTGATGATGTGTCCTGGAACTGTGTATAGAATCGATTAAGAATTTCTTTAATTTCTGACAGTCCCTGTCTGCTTAGCGCAGAAAAGGCAACCAGGTTGTACGAACAACCGAATTCAATCAGCTGTCTTTTAACATCATTAATTGCATTTTTTCTTGCATTGTTTGCAAGTTTGTCACTTTTGGTAAGTATTATTAGAACTTCAATGTTGGCCATGGCCGCCCATGTGATGATCTGTCTGTCAAGATCCTTGAGCGGATGTCGGATATCCATCAGAACGACGACTGCTTTCAGTGACTTTCTTTTTTGCAGATACTCAGTAAGAGATCGTTGCCATTTTCTTTTCACGGTTAGCGGAACTTCGGCATAGCCGTATCCCGGAAGGTCAACTATTCTTTTGTTTTCTTCAATTTCGAAAAGATTAATAAGCTGTGTTCTTCCCGGTGTCTTACTGGTTTTGGCAAGATTTTTTTGTCCGGTCAGGCAGTTTAAAGCCGTTGATTTTCCGGCATTTGATCTGCCCACAAATGCTATTTCAATACCGGTATCTTCCGGAAGCTTGCTGATGTCTGGAGCACTTGTGATAAAGTGTGTTTTCTGAAAGTTTATCATTGTTCGTTCCATGCTGATCTATTTCTTAATTTGATCCGGGATGATTAAGTCTTTGGTCTGTACTTTAATACTTCATATATGAAATAGGCCTGATAAGGAATAATCAGGCTTACCCCGCCAATCAGGAAAAAAGGCATGTATATCGGTGGTATTTCCGGAAAACCGAAGAAATGACATGATATGCCAACGAATAGCAAAATAATACCGGCAGCATAAAGTATTTTTGTCCAAAATGGGGCGTGTACTACTAATTTCAAAGCTTTCTGTCCGTTGATTTAAGTTACATTTATGACAGCAGATGTCATATTTAAAGAAGAAATTCAAAAAAATTTATCTAATTTTACTCTATTTTTAGGATATTTGTAAAAAGTTGCAAAAACCGCCGTAAGGCGGTTTTTGTGTGATTATTATAGAGAAGTTTTTTACATGCGAAAGTTTTCTGGATTCATCTGCATGGTTTAGATAATGCTATTCGAGATTAAGATCCTTTAGTTTTCTTGTAAGGGTATTTCTTCCCCATCCCAAAAGTCTTGCAGCCTCCTGTTTATGGTCATGGGTATATCTTAATGCAGTTGTAATCAAAGCCCTTTCAAATTCAGGAAGTGCTTCACCCAGGACATCTGTGCAGCCCTCATGAAGTCTTTGACTAACCCAGTCCTTAAGGAGATTCTGCCAGCACAGATCAATTGGAAGTTTTGATGACGCTCCGTTCTGACATGGGGTAATGTCGGTATTACCATTCTCTTTTTCAAGAAGTTCAGCCGGAAGATCATTGACGGCAATTTCTTTTCCTGAAGCCATTACCGTAAGCCAACGACAGACGTTTTCCAGTTGTCTTACGTTACCTGGCCATGGAAGACGGCATAAATATTCCTCAGTTTCCGGAGTGAGAACTTTTGTTTCCACATTCAGTTCCTTGGCAGATACGCTGAGGAAGCGCCGGGCCAGACGCGGAATGTCAGACTGGCGGTCCTTGAGAGGAGGAATATGAATACGAATTACATTCAGTCTGTAGAACAGATCTTCCCTGAATTTTCCTTCTGCTACCAGCTTTTCAAGATTTTTGTTGGTGGCAGCTATGATGCGGACGTCAACAGAAATGGAACGATGGCCACCGATACGGTAGAATTCTCCGTTTGCCAGTACTCTCAAAAGTCTTGTCTGGGCATCTATCGGCATGTCTCCGATTTCATCAAGGAACAGAGTGCCTCCGTCAGCCTGTTCAAATCTCCCCTGATTTGCAACGTTGGCTCCGGTGAATGCGCCTTTTTCATGACCGAACAGCTCTGATTCTATAAGTTCTTTAGGGATGGCGGCCATATTTAAGGCGATAAATGGTTTGTTTGCACGAACACTGTGTTTATGCAGTGCATGGGCTACAAGTTCCTTACCGGTACCGGACTGTCCGTTTATCAGAACACTTATTGATGACTTTGAAAGTCTGCCTATGGCTCTGAATACTTCCTGCATGGCAGGAGATTCTCCAATGATGTCTGTTTCCAGATTATCATGGAATTCGCTTTCGGTTTCTAGAGTCATCTTTTCTTTGTAACTTGCTTCAGCCTTCTTTACGATATCGATGACTTCGTCAATATCAAAAGGTTTAGGAAGATATTCGAAAGAGCCACTCTGGTAGGAATTAACGGCACTGGTCAGATCGCTGTGGGCAGTAGTAATGATAACAGGTATATTTGGATTGTGTTCATGTACTTTTTTAAGCAAATCCAGACCATCAATACCGGGCATACGTATGTCTGAGATGATGACTTTAGGAGATGATTCCTTTAATGCCAGCAGCAGATTTTCGCCATTTTCAAAACAGCGGCATGTGTAACCGTCCTGTGTTAATGCACGTTCCAAAACAAATCGGATGGAGCTGTCATCATCAACAATCCAAACTTCTTTATTCATACTTACTCCTTGATTGGAATGTAAATTGTGAATTCAGTGTAACCTTTCCAGCTATTACATTCGATTTTACCATTATGCTGATTAATAATGTTCTGTGCGATGGCAAGCCCCAGACCGGTTCCACCCTTACGTCTGGTGACGAGAGGATAAAATATCTTGTCTTTTATGTCCTGTGGGATGCCCGGACCATTATCGGAAATCGTAATTACCAGTGCCAGTTTCACAATGCTTTCATAAATGCTTATTCTGTATGCTGTACGGGTTTTTAAGGTAATTACTCCGTCAGGAGTATTACTTTCCTGAAGTGCCTGTATGGAATTGCATACAATGTTAATAAGTGTCTGTTCAATCTGCTCCGGATCGACTGACAGTTCCGGGATGGAAGGATCATAGTCACGTATGATTTTGATATTATTAGGCAGGTTCACCTGAACCAGTTTTCGCACTTTTTCCAGAATTACATGGATGTTTGTCATTACGTGCGGAGATGCTTTCTGCGGTCCCAGCAGACGGTTGACAAGGTTTTTGAGTCTGTCAGCCTGTTCAATGATAATGGATGTGTATTCTTTCACATCGTCATCGCCCTTGAACTGTCTTTCAAGTAACTGCGCAGCACCTCTTAAGCCCCCGAGAGGATTTTTGATTTCATGCGCCAGGTCCCTTACAAGTTCTCTTGCGGCTTCCTGCTGTGAATACTGTTCCATATCCTTATCCATGCGTCGCTGCAGTTCAACTTTTCTGAATTCCAGCAGGATATCACACTCAGGATTCACGTCATTTATCGGAGTGACCGTAACTTCAACAATAACTGGAGATGCTTCTATTACGAAGGTTACTTCGTAATCAGTGTACCCCATATCTTTTGAGTGACAGGAGAGAAGTCTGGCAAAATCGAAGTTTGTATAGTCAAAAATTTCATTTAATTTGCGACCTAGAAATTTTTTGGGGCTCATTCTGAAAATTTGTTCGGTTGCATTATTTGCGTATTTGACCTGAAGATGACGATCAAGCATGATTACTGCCGTGTACATATTATCAAGGGCGCAAACTGCAACGTTACTGTCCGTCATATTCAATTCCTGTCAAACTTCATTTTACAAAATAAAAAGCACCATAATAAAACTAAGTTGCCTTATTATGGTGCCCATTGAGTAAACTGTTAGTTACTTTCTTCCAACAGCCACACGTAATACTGTAACTTTGATCGGTTCTGATGCAATAATTTTGCCATCTTGAGTCTGAAGCTTCACCATAATGGTGTGTTCTCCGCGAGGCACTCCTTCAACTTCCACACGCTGTGCATTTGAGGAGGATGCAAAGAGAGAGTTATCCACAAATACTCGTACGGCATAATTTCCCTGTGGCTTAGGGTTTATATTGGTTGATACGATTATGGTGCCGTTATTGGCTCTGATTTCCTCACCGTTTGCAGGAGAAGCAATGGAAATACTGTAATTCATGTTCTGAAGACCGAAACCTGTTCTTACGTTTGGTCTTGGAGGAGTGTAAGAGGAAGATGATGAAGATGATGAACTTACGGGAACATTACCCATTTTTGGGGTCTGAACATTGATCATTGTTGCATTGTTCTGCTTGGCAGCCTGCGGGCCGTCGCCATAGTGAGTTACACCATTGCTGTCTACCCATTTGTAAACATCTTCAGCCTGTGCGGCGGATACTATGCCAAGACTCAGACAAGATATCAGAAGAATTTTAGCTATATTCATTTTTTTCATCCTCAATAAGAGAAACACATTATCAAGTTATCACGACACACATCAATATGCAAAAAAAAGAGCCCGTAAGGCTCTTTTTTTATACTGTATATCAATATATTACATAAAAATATATTGGCGCTTAACTTTAGAGAGAGTAGTAAAGTTCGAATTCAGCAGGATGTGGAATCTTGTGAAGCTTATCAATGTCACCCTTTAAGAGAGCAATGTATGCGTTGATGAATTCTTCAGAGAATACACCACCCTTGGTTAAGAACTCGCTATCCTGTTCAAGACTCTTAAGAGCTTCATCAAGAGAACCGCAAACCTGAGGAATCATTGCTTCTTCTTCTGGAGGAAGATCGTACAGGTTCTTATCCATTGCTTCGCCCGGATCAATGTGATTGATGATACCGTCGAGACCGGCCATTAACATGGCTGCGAAAGCAAGGTATGGATTTGCAGTACAGTCTGGGAATCTAACTTCGATTCTTACTGCCTTAGGGCTTGATACACATGGAATACGGATTGAGGCAGAACGGTTACGTGCTGAGTATGCAAGCATTACTGGAGCTTCGAAACCAGGAACAAGTCTCTTGTATGAGTTGGTTGAAGGATTGGTAAATGCGTTAAGAGCCTTTGCGTGCTTCTTAATACCGCCAATGTACCATAAAGCCATCTGAGAAAGACCGCCATAGAGATCACCGGAGAAGAGGTTAACCATCTTGCCGTTTTCATCGTACTTACCGAGAGACTGGTGAACGTGCATACCTGAACCGTTATCACCTGCGATAGGCTTTGGCATGAAGGTTACGGTCTTACCAAATTCATTGGCAACGTTCCATACAACATACTTTTCAATTAATACTTCATCAGCCTTCTTAGTCAGTGTATTGAATACGGTAGCTATTTCGTTCTGACCGCAGGTAGCAACTTCGTGGTGGTGTGCTTCTATCTTGAGGCCTAATTCTTCAAGAGTCTGGCACATTGCTGATCTGATGTCTTGAGAAGAATCAACAGGTGGAACAGGGAAATAACCGCCCTTTACTGCAGGACGATGACCTTTGTTACCGCCATCGTATTCAGTACCTGAGTTCCATGCTGCTTCAGGATCGTCGATTGAAACGAAACAGCCGCTCATATCGGTCTTGAAACGGATATCTTCAAAAATAAAGAATTCTGGTTCTGGTCCGAATAAGGCATAATCGGCAATACCTGATGACTTGAGGTAATCTTCTGCTCTCTTAGCAATAGATCTTGGATCGCGGTCATAGCCCTGCATTGTGGTAGGTTCAAGAATATCACAACGGATAAACATGGTCTTATCGGCATAGAATGGATCAATTAATGCAGTGTCGGCATCAGGCATGAGAATCATGTCTGATTCGTTAATTCCCTTCCAACCGCATATAGATGAACCGTCAAACATTTTACCGTCAGTAAAGAAGTCTTCATCGATACATGAGGCAGGAATAGAGATGTGCTGTTCTTTACCTCTGGTGTCAGTGAAACGTAAGTCAACAAATCTTACGTTTTCTTCTTTAATTTTATTTAATACGTCAGCTACTGCCATTAAAAAATCCTCCAATAAAGGAAAAAGTAAAATTATAAAAAAAGTTCATCAGTACAAATGCGAGAAATGTGCCACATTTCACATTTGACTGCAATTATGCGTTTTATTTCACTTAAACGGCATTACGTCCGTATTGTGAACCAAAATAAAGCACTTAATAAGTGCAATTGTAATAAGATGGAGCAATTTTAAACTTTCACGGCGATTAAGGCAAATGAACAAAATACATTTTTTGTCAGAGTTAATACCATAATGGTGCGTTATTATGGGGAATAGCTGGGTTTTCGCTTGATTTTGGGGGAATTTGAGAAAATCGAACAAAGTTTGTGTTATAGGATATTATTTTGTTTCTTGCAAAAACAATGGCTAAAAAAATATAATTAGCGAATATTCTTTGCGAGACACATATTACGGATGTCGTATGTTATAGCATACGGTGACACATCCGTAGTTATAAGGCGCATCTGCAGGTTTGAAAGTATTGGAAAGCAACTGAGGTTTTTATGCTGGAAATATATAACTCACTTACCCACAAGAAGGAAAAGTTTGTTCCGTTAGTTGAAAATAAGGTAAAGATGTATGTATGCGGTGTTACCGTTTACGATTTGTGTCATATTGGCCACGGAAGAACCTTTGTATGCTTCGATACTATTGTAAGATATCTTCGTTATTCCGGATACGACGTAACCTATGTTCGAAACATTACTGACGTAGATGATAAAATCATAAGAAGAGCCAATGAAAACAACGAAACCTGCGAAAGTTTAACTACACGTCTGACTGAAGAAATGTATAAGGATTTCGGAGCCCTGCACATTAACCGTCCTGATATAGAACCTAGAGCTACTCATAATATAGACGTCATCATCGATATGGTGAGCAGATTAATTGAAAACGGTAATGCTTACGTGGCTTCAAACGGGGATGTAATGTTCTCGATTGATTCTTTCAAGGATTATGGACGTTTATCCGGTCAGAATCTGGATGAGCTTCAGGCAGGTATCCGTGTCGGCATTGAGGATGCTAAGAAGAATCCTTATGATTTTGTTTTGTGGAAAATGTCAAAGCCGGGTGAACCAATGTGGGATTCTCCTTGGGGTAAGGGTCGTCCAGGATGGCATATCGAATGTTCAGCAATGAATTTCAAGTATCTTGGCAGTGTATTTGATATTCACGGTGGCGGCTCAGATCTTATTTTCCCTCATCATGAAAATGAGATAGCCCAGAGTTGCTGTGCGCTGCATTCTGATTATGTAAAATACTGGATGCATTCCGGTATGATGATGATTAATAAAGAAAAGATGTCAAAGTCATTGGGTAATTTCTTTACTATTCGTGAACTTCTTGAAAAGTATGACGGAGAAGTGCTTCGTTACTTCCTGCTGAGCGCCCAGTACAGAAGTCAGTTGAATTATTCTGTTGATAACCTTGATCAGGCTAAGGCAGGTTTATCAAGACTTTATACAGCTTTAAGAAACGTAAAGGTTCTGGAACCTGAACGAAATAGCGAATATGAAGTACGTTTCAGACAGGCGATGGATGATGACTTTAATACACCTCTCGCTTATGCCGTACTGTTCGATATAGCAAAAGAAATCAATACCTTGAAGAATAATGATGCAGAAAAGGCTGGAAAGCTTGCCGGCTTGTTGAAGGAGCTCGGAGATGTTCTTGGTCTGTTATCAATGGAACCCGAGGAGTTTCTGAAGGGGGCTGTTGATAAGTCTGATGTTGATGTCAGCGTCATAGAAGCAATCATTAAAGAGCGTAATGATGCGCGTCGTGAGAAGAACTGGGCCGTAGCCGATGCGGCCAGAAAAAAACTATCCGATATGGGAATCGTAATTGAAGACGGTCCTAACGGTACTACCTGGAGAAAGAATTAAAACTTCTGACGTTTAGTTATTTAAAGAAACACCCCGTTTTCAAACTGTATGTTTTGAAACGGGGTGTTTTTCTGTTCAGCTAAAAAGTCTGTTACTATTCGATGTTTTGAACCTGCTCTCTCATCTGTTCAATTTGAACTTTCAGTTCGATGGCACTGTTGGTGATTTCGGTGTTGATGGATTTTGATGCTATGGTGTTTGTTTCCCTGTTGAATTCCTGCATAAGGAAGTCCAAACGTTTACCGCAGATGCCGCCCTGATTCAGTATGTGTTTTGCCTGTTCAATATGGGAACTTAATCTATTGAGTTCTTCAGCTATATCCATGCGCTGACAGAGAAGAATGATTTCCTGCTCAAGCAGACTGTCATCAACTTTGACCTGATGCTGCTTAATGAAGTCTGATACTTTGCTCTTCTGCCAGTCAACAATTTCCGGCATCCTGTCAATAATATTCTTTCTGAGTGATTCGATTGCTGAGAGATGTCCGTTGAGGAAGTTCTTGATTTTTTCACCTTCAAGAGCTCTGGATTCATTCAGTTTCTTCATGCATTCCTTGACGCTGCCGAAAACAAGTTCCTGCAGATCATCGCTTCCGCCTGTTTTGTCGGTAATGACGCCGGGGTACATAAGTATATCATTGGCAGAGAAACAGCACTTTGCATCCGGATCCTTCTGACGGTATGCATTGTTGATTTCAAAGACTTTTGCTGTCAGAGCCTCAACAAGATCGTTGTTGACTTCAAGAGCGTTCTGAGTGATTTTATTCTTTAGTGAAATGGAGATTTCGAATTTGCCTCGGTTGAAGAAGTCCTTAAAACAGTTTCTGACTTCCATTTCATATATTCTGAGAATTTCCGGGATTCTTAAGGATATTTCCATAAATCTTGAGTTTACCGTTTTTATGTTGACTTCAGTAATATATGCGTCATTCTGGTTGGATACGGATGCAAATCCGGTCATGCTGTGTATCATGTTAATCCCTTATGTACTTATGTAAAATTATTAGGCTATATGGTATTATACATTCTAATTTTGGAAGGATAAAAGACTAATTGTCAACTTATAATGGTGCAAGAAATGAAGGATTACAAAAAGAATTTTATTGAATTGGCTCTTAAGAGAAATGTGCTGCGTTTTGGCAGTTTTACTTTAAAATCAGGCAGAATCAGTCCATATTTTTTTAATGCAGGGCTGTTCTGTACAGGAGCTGATCTGGCACTGTTAGGTGAGTTCTATTCTGATGCTCTTCACGACAGCGGTGTTGATTTTGACGTTTTATTCGGACCTGCATACAAGGGAATCCCTATTGTTGCCGCCACTTCCATTGCATATTCAAGAAAATACGGTACTGAAGCTCCTTGGGTGTTTAACAGAAAGGAAGCCAAGGATCACGGTGAGGGCGGAAATCTTGTAGGTTCTCCGTTAACCGGCAACATTGTTCTTCTTGATGACGTTATAACCGCCGGTACTGCAATCCGCGAATCAATGCAGATTATTTCCGCACAGGAAAATGCAACTCTTGCAGGGGTTTTAATTGCATTGGACAGACAGGAAAAGGGAAAATCAGACCTGAGTGCCATTCAGGAAGTTGAAAGAGATTACAATACAAAGGTATTCTCAATAATTACCCTGGCAGATCTTATTACCTATATTGCACAGAACGATAATCTGAAAGAGCATTTATCCTCCGTAGAGGAATATCGTAACACCTACGGTATCTGATACCTCTTTACATAACGTATGCATGATGCAAAAAAACAGGGATAAGTCCCTGTTTTTTATCGGCTTCTGTTGATTAGAAGTATTTATAAGCCGTAAAGCGCTTATTTCTGATTTACAACCGTTACGGTTTGGAAAGGAATGCCGATGCCGGCTGCTCTGAGTGCGTTATATACTTTTTCATTGGTGTCAAAAAATACGCCCCAGTAGTCAGCATTTTTGACCCAGACGCGACAGGTGAAATCAACGGAAGATGTGTTGAGAGCACCGACAACAATGGTCAGATCCTTGTCCTTAAGAATTCTTTCATCTGACTTAAATACTGATTCAAGTGTGTCTCTAACCTTCTTTAGATCTGAACCGTATTCAACACCGAAAACGAAATCTACTCGTCTGGTATCCATTCTTGAATAGTTTGTGATGCTTCCTGCACTTACTGCACTGTTTGGAATGATGATAACCTTGTTGTCACCTGTGATTAGTGATGTTGTGAAGATGGTGATTTCTTCAACAACACCCTGGTGGCCGGCTACTTCAACGAATTCACCTACCTTGATAGGACGGAATATCAAAAGAATAACGCCTGCCGCAAAGTTTGACAGGGAGCCCTGTAATGACATCGCTACGGCGAAAGATGCGGCACCGATGATTGCGACGAATGAAGCCGTCTGAATACCAAGCTGGCTCAGACAGGCCGTAACGGCAAATGCGATAACGGCGTATTTAAGAATATTTGAAATGAATTTTGAAATTGTAGGTTCGACTTTAGCCTTGTTCATTACGGAAAGGCAGATTCTGGCAATCATTTTTGCCAATAACCAGCCGATAACGAGGATGAGAACGGCAATTACGATATCCACGCACACACCTGTAATAATCTCCTGATGTTCCTGAATGTAACCGATAGGGTCACTCCATAACTGCTTTGGCAGTATTTCAGTAACAGGTTTTGCAGTTTCGACTGCTTCTGTTGTTGGTTCTGACATAATAAATCCTTATTATTAAATACAAATATGCTTAGGTTAAAGCATTACTCTGATTTAAACCGGAAGTTATCCTCAAAGCTGAAATCAGACAGATTTGATTATAGAAAAATTCTGCCTGGATACAACATTTTGGTGTGTAAATCTGCCAGTTTTTTAGACAGTATTCATAATGAACACTTTTCCCGCCTGACACAGAACGGTGCAAATGTTCATTAAGCAGCTCTGATAACTACATGTTGTCGCCAAACTGTCTGAGACAGTGGTTCATGATAACGTACCCAAGTTCATTTTTTGGGGTGTTGATGTAATCAGCAGGTTGATGGGATGTGCTGTATATGGTTATGCTGTTGTTATCGCTGTTAAAACCTACTGATTTATCAGATACGTTATTGGCGATAATTATGTCCGCATTTTTGGATTTCAGTTTCTTTAGTGCGTTTTCTTCAATGTTCTGAGTTTCCGCAGCGAAACCGACAACCAGTGCCGGTCTGTTGGAATGATGACCGACAGTGGACAGAATGTCCGGATTCTTTATCAGTTCAATGGTCATGGAGTCGGTATCGCTTGTCTTTTTGATTTTCTGTTCAGAAATATATTTGCATCTGAAGTCTGCGACGGCAGCGCATGATATGAAAATATCGCAGTGAGGAATATGTTTTTCAGTTGCCGACAGCATGTCTTCAGCACTGATTACGTTTACGAGTTCTACGGACGCCGGTGCCGGAATACTGACAGGGCCGCTAATCAGAACAACTTCCGCTCCGAGATTTGATGCGGCATCGGCAATTGCATATCCCATTTTACCGGAGCTGTGATTTGATATGAACCTGACCGGATCTATGGCCTCTTTCGTCGGACCGGCTGTAATTACAATCTTTTTTCCGGCAAGAGGTTTGTAATTAAGCTGTTTGACAAGGTGATCCACAATGTGTTCCGGTTCTGCCATTCTTCCCGGACCTGACGCACCGCATGCCTGAAATCCAGTTTCCGGGCTGATAACCTTAAATCCGTAGCTTTGCAGAACTTTCAGATTATCCTGAGTTATTGGGTTTTTCCACATGTTTTCATTCATGGCAGGTGCCACGTATACGGGGCATGTCGCTGCGAGGACAATTGCCGTCAGCAGATCATTTGCCATGCCGGCTCTTATTCTTGCGAGGGTATTGGCTGTTGCCGGGGCTATGATGATGGCATCAGCCTTTGTGGCCATTTCTATATGTTCAATGCCGCTGTTGCTTTGTGGTTTTAACGTTTCCGAGAGCACCGGGTGTCCGCTAAGAGCCTGCATTGTTAATTCGGTAATAAATGATTTGGCCGCCTCTGTCATAATGACCTGCACATCTGCTCCCTGCTTTTTGAGAGCCCTGACCAGATACGCCGCTTTATATGCAGCAATGCCGCCTGTTACTCCGACGATAATAAATTTATTGTGTAAGCTCATATGAATTCACCAAATTAGAAATAAAAGTTACCACACCAGATGTTGTTCGCAAGACAGGTCGTTTAAACACGTCTCAGGTATTCTGCATTTAAGCGATTATAATGTAAGTAAAAAAATAATTGTGATTTATGTACTATTATTATTTCCTTTGTGATAGAATATCGCAGTTTTTAGCTGAATAGACTGTTTTACATGAATGTATTGATGTCTGTGTCTTGAAGCTATCTTATCAGGTCCTACGGATCTGAGGGTTTTTTTACGCATTTTAACGATAAATTATTGCAAATTTTGCATAAATATTGTATAAATTCGCAAAATTAAATTTGATTGCACACCTTGAAGTTCTCTTCTGGGTTGTTAAAGTAAGTTATATTTTAAAATTTGGAGTGACGGACAATGTCAAGAGTATGCCAGGTTACTGGGAAGCGTCCAGCAGTGGGTAATAATCGTTCTCATGCTAAAAACGCAACCCGTCGTCGTTTTCTCCCAAATCTTCAGACACACAAGTTTTGGGTTGAATCAGAAAACAGATTTGTAAGATTACGTTTAACTACTAAAGCTATGCGTACCATCGATAAGGTTGGTATTGATCAGGTTTTAGCAGATATGCGTGCTCAGGGTATCGCTGTATAATAGAGGAGTATTAAGATGGCTGCTAAGGGTGGACGCGAAAAGATTCGCTTAAATTCTACTGCTGGTACTGGTCATTTCTATACCACTACCAAGAACAAGCGTACAATGCCGGAAAAGATGGAAATCAAGAAGTTTGATCCGGTTGTTCGCAAGCATGTAATTTACAAGGAAGGCAAGATCAAGTAATTCTTGATTTCTGTGTTCTTTTAACTAACCCGGGAGAAATCTCGGGTTTTTTTTATGGGAAATAAATATGCCTGAATTACCGGAAGTTGAGGTTACCCTGAGGGGAATATCTTCATCACTAATAAATTCCAAGATTAGGGAAGTTAGGGTTCATTATCCTAAATTAAGAGAGAATATCAGTCCTGAGTTCCAAACGTTGAGGAATATGAAAGTTTTGTCTCTGTCACGCAGAGGCAAATACATAATTATTCGAACTGACCTTGGTTCCATTCTGATGCATCTTGGAATGTCCGGACACCTGCTTGTATGCCCGCATGACTCTCCGCTGAAAAAGCATGATCATGTGGAGATTATTATGGATAACGATAAAGTTATCAGATTTAACGATCAACGGCGTTTTGGCCTGTTTTTATGGATTCCGAAAGATCAGGATGTCTATAAAAACAAATATCTGATTAATTTGGGATACGAACCTCTTACGGATGAATTTACTCCTGCCGCATTATTTAATGCACTGCAGAGATATTCAAAAAAGCCGATTAAACAGGCTTTGATGACTAATGAGATAGTTGTAGGTATCGGTAATATCTATGCCAGCGAGATTCTTTTCAGTAGCAGAATTCATCCTCTTACTCCTGCGGGGTGCATCACCGTTTCGGACTGCGAAAAAATCGTTCCAGTGATAAAGGAAACTCTTTTAACCTCAATTGAAAACGGCGGTACCACAATTAGGGATTTTAGCGGAGCAGACGGGAAAATGGGATACTTCGTTCAAAATCTCAACGTGTACGGTAAGTCAGGTGAAAAGTGTCCGGTATGTGGACATGCAATCGAAAGTATTGTGATAGGTGGCAGGAATACGTATTTTTGTCCAAAATGCCAGAAATTAAAAAAACCTGTCAATTAGGATTAACAGGTCTTAAACTTCGGATTTTGATATCATGGAGTTACTTCAGGTTTTTATCAAAATATGGAGCTATCCTTTCCGGAACATATGAGGATATATCACCTCCGTGCTTGTGTATTTCCCTGACAAGAGTAGATGATACATATGAATATTTATGTTCTGTCGGAAGCATAATGACCTCCAGATTTGGCAGAAAATCCCTGTACATTGCCGTAAGGCTCAGTTCGTATTCAAAATCAATGGTGTTTCTGATTCCTCTTATCAGAAAATCTGCATGCAGTTCCTTAAGGAGATCTGTCAGCAGACCACTGAATCCCATTACTCTGACGTGCTGATTGTCGTTACATTTTTGAACCATTTCCACTCGCTGTTCGAGAGAGAACAGCGTGTGTTTTGAAGGGCTCGCACATACTGCAACAACTACGTCGTCAGCAATTTTGACGGCCCTTTGCAAAATGTCCATATGGCCGCGGGTGAACGGATCAAATGTTCCGGGAAATACAGCTAACATATTGTTCTCTACAGATTGTAATCGTTTATAACATCATTTATGGCTTTCTTAACTTCCGCTGAAGTAATGTTCAGCATTGCGTGCTTGTTTTTGACTCTTGTTCTCCATTTCAGATTTGAAGAATCAGCGTGTTCCTTCATAATTTCATCTTCATAAATAGAAACAACGTATTTCATGAAATTTGTCGGACCGACACGTTTTGGATTGTGGTGGGCATAAATTCCGACCACGGGAACATTCAGGGCATTGGCCATGTGAACGGCTGCCGAATCCGGTGAGACCACCATACCCGCACAATCGATAACGCCCAGCATTTCCCTGAGTGATGTTTTCCCGGAAAGATTAATGATCTTGTCTTTAATGGTTCCGCAATTTTCAATGATTTCATCAACAATGGCTTTTTCTTTTTTGCTCTTGCCACTGCAGATTGCTATTTTTAATCCTTTGGATGCGGCAAAACGGCATGCCTCAACATAACCTACGATAGTCCAATTCTTGTAATCTTTTGAACTACATGGAGACAGTACCATGGTCGTCTTGTCTATGTGGTATTTCCTGGCAACGGCATAATCGCTGTCCGTGAGGTGAAAATCCCAAACCGGTTTATCAACACTGCATCCGATTTTTTCCGCAAAAGCCATGAAACCGTCAAGCACGTGGGGTGATTCAGGAGACTTTACCTTTACATTGGTAAATATCTGCTGCATATCCATTGCTCTGTCTTTATCAAAACCAAGTTTGGTTTTGGTCTTTACCAAAAGCGAAAGGAAGCTGGCCTTTAAAGAACTCTGCATGTCGAGAAGACAGTCAAAAGGCATGTCCTTAAGGATTTTCTTTATCCTGATGTATTCCTTAAAGCCGCCTTTTTTGTTGTAGGCAATAAAATTGATGCCGGGAATACCCGTCATCATAGAGCTTTCCGCTTTGCCTATCAGCCATGTTATTTTAGTTTCGGGGAATTGCTTCTGAATCAACTGAACAGCCGCCAGGGCATTAATACAGTCGCCAATTGATGACAATCTCAGACAGCATATATTTTTGGGGGCAGATATTTGGGCCATAACTTCTCAATCCAATAAATCACACTAACAGAATTATAAAACACATTTAGTTTAAAATAACGAACAAGTAGGGCTTAAGTTGAATAATTTTGTAGTGACTCATTGATTTGTGATATTTGCGCATGATGTGCCCGATAATTGCTGATAATTAATTCAATTTAAGAAATTTTTGTTATTGTTCGCAAACAAAACATATATAAATGCAGGTTACTTTTTGCGGTTATTAATCTGATTGTTATAATTTTACATAGGAAGAATGTGTTTGGTAAGTATCAGAAAGTGCAAGGGTGAAGTATGGTTTCAATGAAAGAGAAATTTATTGTTAAGAAAAAAGGCATTTCCATAGTCGTTAATCCAGAGTTCATTCCTGAAACTACAGAAGTTGACCAAATTATCAAGTATTTTGACGTCCATGAATACAAGGTTAATGCAAAAGTTCTGGATGTTCACTATGGCCGTGGTAAAACATATCTCGTACAGGATCCGTATAACAGAAGAGTAATTATCAGACATTATTGGCGCGGTGGACTTATAGGTAAGGTTTTGGGTGATAAATTCTTATCTTTCTTCGGCAGTTCGCATCGAGCGTTCAGGGAATATGATCTTCTTCAGACAATGAAGAAGATGGGGCTTCCTGTACCTAAGCCTATAGCAGCCAAAGAGGAAAAAAGTCTTTTCTTTATCAGAAATGATATTGTTATGCTGGAAATACCTGGTACAAAGAATTTGGGTGAAATTCTGTCAGTTCGTCGTCTTACTGATGAGGAAATAGCAAAGATTGGCGATGCCGTCGGTAAACTGTTCAAGGCCGGTATCTACCACAGTGATCTGAATATCAAGAATATTCTGTTTGACGGTGCCGATAATGTCTGGATTGTTGATTTTGACAAGTGCATCCAGAGAACCATTGGCAAGAAGCAGTATCATGAGATGGTTAACAGACTCAAGAGATCATTTGATAAGTTTAAAGAGGAGCGTAATAACTTCTTTTGGACTGAATATGACTTCTCCAAACTTCTTCCGGCAATTAAGAGTTCATATGAAAAGAATTATTAATTAAGCTGTTGACGGTATATGATTCATAAAAAACGGAAAAGGTTGTCTTTTCCGTTTTGTTTTTTAACGTTTTTTCCGATGGACAAAATCTGACATGACATCCATGTCATTTAATTTTTTCTGACAGCAGGTTGAGTGTCTTTTCAATTGCCCCTTTATTGGAATTGAGTACCGATACGGCATTTCTGCTGAGTTCCGTAAGTTTATTGTTGTCATTAAGCAGCGATATTATAACGTTTGGAAGATTTTCCGTGGTTGCGACAACGCATGCATTACTGGCAACCAGATCGTTGAAAATCTTCTTGAAATTACGAATGTACGGTCCACTGATCACAGGTGTATTAACTGCAATGCCTTCAAGAGGATTGTGCCCACCTATGTCCGTCAGACTTCCCGCCATCAGAACCAGAGTTGAGGCACTTAAGTATATGGGCATTTCTCCCATGGTATTACCTATAATGACGTCCACATCTGAGGATATTTCCGCATCGGTTTTTCTTGCTGTTTTAAAGCCTAATTCTTCCGAGATTTTATAGGCATTCTCGAAACGTTCCGGGTGTCGTGGTATCAGAAGCAGCAGAAGTTCGGGAATGTTTTCACGTACCTTTCGGAAAATATTCAGGGCAATTTCATCTTCACCTTCATGTGTGCTGGCCACGCACAGTATTTTTCTTGGGGCAAAACGCCGGCTGAATTGTCTTCCCTGTGTAATTTTTTCCTGATCAACGTTAATGTCAAATTTTAGAGATCCTGAAATATGCAGTTTGTCGGAACTGATTCCAAGTTTTTCAAAGTTATTTCGGTCATCTACAGTCTGACATATGAGCATTGTCAGGCGGTTCCCTATATACTTGTTGAAAGACTTTCCCAATAAGGCGTACCTGGATGCACTTCTATCCGAAAGTCTGGCATTCATAAGAATAACCGGTACGTCATTTTTCTTTAGCCGGGCAAGAAGATTTGGCCACAGTTCCGTTTCCATTATTATCAGGGCTGATGGTTTTAGCCTGTTAATAAATCTGTTTACTGCCATGGATGAGTCAAGAGGGGCATAAAGGTGCTCCACATATGATATGTTACGGTACAGTGCCGCACCGGTTGCCGTTGATGTAGTTACTACAATTTTTTTGTCAGGGTAGAGTTCATGAAATTTTTTAATTAAGGGGAGGGCTCCCATGGTTTCTCCTACACTTACCGTGTGAAACCAAACCGGACACCCATAATCCTTTGCCGGTATGTCTCCAAGGAGTTCCTTGATTCTGTCTCCGTATGCGGAGCCTTTGGAAGACAGCTTTATTTTGAGATATATTACCGGTGCAAGTATAAGAGTGGCTGCTTTATAAAGTAATTCCAGCATTATTTTATGTCTTCCCATTTATTACAGATTTTTTCCCAAACCATTTCTGAACGCAGGTTCTTAAGGCATGCGGTCGTTCCGTAACGGCACTGTTTTTTAAAGCACGGATGGCATGGTTCATCAGATTCGATAAGCAGTGCGTTTGAAGTGGTCGGCGGTGTGTAAAGGGTGCTTGTCGAGCCAAAAATTGCTATTACCCGTACGCCGACTGCCGCACTTACGTGCATAAGTCCGGAGTCATTGCAGATTACAAACTGACATAATGCCAGAAGATCTATTGCCTCTTCAATGGTTGTGAGTCCGGCAAGAATATGAACCCTGTCATGGAGATTATCAGGTATGTTCTCTTTCAGCTCTTCAGCAGTTTTAACGTCTTTGTTTGAGCCGAATATCCAAACTTCTCTGCGACTGTCGGAACTTAGGTATTTCTCTGCTATTGAGGCGTAATATTCCGGTGGCCATTTTTTGGTGGGGCCGAATTCCGCTCCAGGGCAGATGCCAAGAACGGGAGAATTTATGTTAATGGAAAATTTTGAATATGCCGTTTCTGCGTCAGGTTTTACTGTTTTAAGTTTCGGAGTAGGTATTTCCTTAAGATCCTTTTCGTTTTTAACCTCATCATTGGTATGTGCAAGAGACGTGTAACGTGAAATAAGCTTTGGAAAATCCTTTTTATTCTTTCGGTAATCAGAGAGGATGAAATATCTGGATTCGCCAATCCATCCCCTGCGGTAAGGAATCCGGGCAAAAAAGGGGATAAGGGCACTCTTAAATGAATTCGGAAGTATGTACGCCATGTCATAATGCTTAGTTCCCAGTTCTTTTCCGAGGCGGTATCTTTCTCTGAGATTGAAAACTCCGTGTCCCAACGGCATTAGGACGGCATTTGTAACTTCAGGCATTCTGCGCAGTACGTCAAGGCACCATTTAGGAGCCATTACGTCTATTTCGGCCTCAGGATGAATCTTTTTTAGTTCCATGTAAAGACATTGGGACATGACCAGATCTCCAATCCACGATGGAGCAATTACCAGAATGCGCATAAAAAGTCCTTATTAATTTAAGATACATCTGTTATTATAAGTCAAGTCAATCTCAAACTGACGCTGTTTTGTTTATAAGATGGTAATTATTAAAGAAGATTTCAAAAAATATACCGTTACATATTCGGTTATTGCTCTCTGCTTCACTGTCTTTCTGTTGCAGCAGTTTATGCACGGAAAGATAGAGTATCTGCTGTTTTTAATTCCTGAAAGGATTGTGGATAATGTTGAAATATGGAGGGTTTTTACACCGGCGTTTCTTCACTTCGGTTTTTTTCACATTCTTTTTAACGTCCTCATTTTTTCTTTTTTTGGAAAGTTGATTGAAACCGGCTTCGGTTGGGTGAAGCTGTTACTGATGTTTTTTATTTTTTCAGGCATCAGTAATCTTTTTCAGTATCTTATAAGTCAGAGTTACACATTTGGCGGTCTATCCGGAGTTGTATCCGGAGTGGTGGGATATTGCGTGATTATCGCCCTGTCTCCGTCTGCTGCCGGCAGATATAAAATGGCTGTGGGGCTGTGTCTGATTAACATAGTATTCAACATTATAGAATACTTTTCCGACAGTCATGTGGCCTTCGGAGCGCATGCTGCCGGTCTTGTGGCCGGATTGGTCTGGGGAATAATTGATTATCGTAAGATGGCTGCCGGAACGGGCAGAAGAGAAACCATTGGTGATATTTTCGGCAGACTGGTCGACATCCTGAAGAACAGGTAAACGGTACGTTTCCGTTAAATCGAACGAAGCGTTTTCCCGTCTGCAGTTATGTTGTTTACTTTACGGTATGTCTCAGATTATTTGGTAACAGCGGTCCTACGGCATTTACGAGTTTTTGCAGTTTTGCGGGATTTTTCTTAATGGTTCCCGGAATCTTTTTCTTAGGCTGTTCTTCAGACTTTTCTTCCGTTATGAATATATACTGATGCCTTATAAGTGTTTCGCTCATAACCCTAAAGGTTATTGGATCAGAGAATTCAGGAGAGTTATCCGTAATTTGTTCCGGAAGTTCCTTACTTTTCTTAACGCATTTATCGATAAAATCCTTTATGGTAATTGTGTTATCCTTTTCTGAACTCAGAATTCTTACCGCAAGAAGATATCTGATTAGATTTAGGTATATGCAGCTGCTCAGAATACGCATGAGATCACCGTATTTTTCATGTATGTAATACATGTCATCTTCAGTTTTCATGTACTCTGCAAGTTTGAAGGACTTAAGATAGTCGGATACGGTCTGATCCAGTATTGCTTCGGAAATAGGAGAGAACAGCTCGTGCCTGAGGAAATAAAAAACATTTCTGGTGTGAACAATAATGTCTTTATAACTGATCTTCTTATGTACCATGACAATGGTGGTAATGAGTGCAGGCAATACAAAAAAATGCTGGATGTTATTGCGGAAATAAGTCAGATAAATAATCTGTTTTGGTGACGGTTTTGCGTATTTTTCGCCATTAATTTTTTCGATATGGAAAGGATGAAGTTCCATGGCCTGACGGAGCAGTATCTGACTCGGAGTTTCGGGGATAATGTCCTGATTGATGGCAGGACTGCTTTTAAGTACCTGGATATAGAACTTAACCACTTCATGCAGCTTTGCAATACTTAAGGTATGTTTGTTCGCAGACAGAATGGCCAGAGCGCTCAGATTAAGTCCGTTGATGGCTGCGGAAGCATTAAGATTAATGATAATCTGATCTGACAGCTGGTTAACTGTATCGAACAGCCACGAAGGCTTGGCGTTAGGGGACAGCCCTCTAATATCATCCTGCCAGGTCGGAATATTCTGTTCAAGGTAATTTTTAATGGTTATAGGCTCACCGAAACTGATGTATCCGCGACCATAATATTTAAACCTCTTATATATGTTAAACAACTGCCAGAAACTTTCCTTTTCCTTCTGTTTGGTTCCTGTAAGTTCATCCATATATGAGTTGACTTCGAGTACTTTTTCGTATCCCAGATATATCGGAACAAAGGTTATGGGCTTGTTTGGTGTCTGCAGCTGGTTGAGTACCGCCATGGACACGAGTCCGGTACGCGGAGGCAGGGTTCTGCCGGTTCTGGATCTTCCTCCTTCAATGAAGAATTCGATACTGTATCCCTTGGTACACAGAGTATGGATATATTCCCTAAATACGGCAGTATACAGCGTATCTCCCTTGAATTTACGGCGCATGAAGAATGCTCCGCAGGCACGCAGATATCTGTTGATAGGGAAGAAGTTTAAATTATTGCCGGCTACTACATGAGGAACGACAAGACATTCGTTAAAAAGTGCATAGAACAGAAGCAGGTAGTCCATATGACTGCGATGGCATGGAACGTAGATGATTTCATGCTCCTTGCGAATGAGTTCGTGAACCTTGGCCGCTCCTTTTATGGTGATACCCTGATACAGTTTGTTCCACACAAGATGAAGCAGAACAGAAGTAAATCGGAGTGACGAATAGGAAATGTCCGCAAGTATTTCATCAAGCATACTGTATGCATCTGATTCTATTTCAGAGTAATTTTTGCCTGTCTCCCTGCTTATCTGTTTAATGGCTTCTTTTATGTTGTCGCTTTGCAGCAGTTCCTGTATCAGATATTGTCTGTTAGGAAGCCTTGGTCCAATGAATTCCAGATGTCTGTTTTCAAAATCGGCTCTTGTCAGACTTGCCAGCTGATGAACAATTTTGTCTTCCGGATACTCTGTTATCAGTTTGTTTAGACTGATCGGCTCAGACAGGACTGTCAGATTATCCAGACCCAGAAAAACTACCCGAAGAAACTTTCTGAACATGCTTCGAGGACGGTTAATCGGATCTTTGTACGCTTCACCCACATGTCCTGGATTTCTTCCCCAAAAGATACTGACCGGAATAATCTGTAAGTCTTCGCCGGTTTTCTTTGAATAGTTAATCCATTCACGGAAGTTTTTTTCAAAGTTGTAGTCTTTGGCTTTTCCGGAAAATAAAAGGTTTACCTTTTTCATGTAGGCGGTACGGGGTATTTTACGATTGCCGTATTCAATGACGGAAAAAGGATTTGGAAGCCTTTGTGCACGGGTAAGTTTTTCCAGAGTTAACATGTCACTTATGGAATTGGACTGCATTATGTAGCAGACTCTTTTATTGTCATCAAGATTGAGACTGTCCTTCAGATTTTCCTTTTTGTAGTGACATGCCCCCAGAAACTTAACGGGAATGTAAAAAATGGCTCTGAGTATGTCTTCTTTAAGCATAGCCGTCCCCCTCCCGTTTTAAGTAAATAAGGCTCATACTTTTTATTATACTTACGATCCCCGTATTTTAATGTGATTAAACAGAAAAAAGTTATCATGATGAGTCCATGTAAAAAAACAATTAGATTTTTACCGTAACGTACTCCGTAAATCAGCAAATGACTGACGATGAGTTTCGGCCTGAAGTGTATTCCGTAATTCCTAATCAGGTCTTTATTTGGCATAATCAGGTAAAAGTATTATGATTTATCTAGACTGTTATTCTGTACGAAGACGGTAAGATTCCGGACGGCATGGGAAACGCATATATGGTATCTGATGAACAGAAATATTCACATTTGGTGGTTATGGCGTCACTTAGTTCAATTGTCATGGCACTGATTCTTGTGTTGGCCAAGATGTTTGTATGGTTTTTTTCCAATTCCATAACCATTCTGGCATCAATGACCGATTCCATGATGGATCTGGTTACGTCACTTATTAACTATCTTGCCGTGAGGTGGGCCATAAAGCCTCCCGATGAGGATCATAATTACGGTCATGCCAAGATGGAGGCTCTTGCAGGTCTTGCACAGTGTGCGTTTATATCCGCTTCAGCGGTTTTCCTGCTTGTGAGCTCGGTAAACAGATACCTGAATCCTGTTCCTCTTGTGAATATTGATCTGGGCATTTATGTTACCTATCTTGCTCTTATTCTTACGATGATTGTGGTGGCTTTCCAGACTTACGTCGTAAGAAAAACCAACAGCCAGATTATTGCGGCAGACAGGCTTCACTGTCAGAGTGACATTTATTCAAATGTGGCTATTATCGTATCCCTGTTCATATCATCAACCGGATATGAAATAGCTGATGTTGTTTTTGCATTAATGATTACCGTATACATTGCATGGGGAGTTTACGGTATAGGGGTCAGATCTCTGGATGTTCTTCTGGATAAAAAGATTTCCAATTACATTATAGATGACATAACGTCGATAATGATGGCTACTCCGGGGGTGATTGGTCTGCATGAGATGAGGACGCGTAGAGTCGGCAATTACATATATGTGCAGGTTCATATGTGCATAGACAGAAATATTTCTCTCGAAGATGCCCATGCTATTGCTTCAAAAGCACAAAAAGCGGTATTATGCAAGTATTCACAGGCCGACATATTGATACATATGGATCCTGTCAATAATCCTGAAAAAGTGAATAGCATAAGGTTGTAGTAGTGATTTTAGAGCAGATTTGGGATACCATTAGGACAGAAGCCACGAGCATGATGGTTAAGGAGCCCATGCTTGGCAGTTTTTTTCTTCAGGCCATTATTAATCAGAAAAGCTTTGCTGATGCTTTAAGTTTTCAACTTTCAAACAGACTGAACTCAACGGTAATGCCGGCGGTTGTTTTACGCGAAATTTTTGATGAGGCCTTTGCAAGTGATGACAGTATCATCCGAGCGGCCGTCATTGATCTTGAAGCCGTAAAGGCCAGGGATCCTGCAGTTCTTTATTACACCACTCCGTTACTGTATCTTAAAGGTTATCAGGCCATTCAGGCCTACAGAATAGCTCACTGGCTGTGGATGAATCAGAGACATGAGATGGCTTATTTTCTCCAGAACATCATTTCTGTTGCATTCGGAGTTGATATCCATCCTGCGGCAAAGATTGGTGCCGGTATTATGTTTGACCATGCCACAGGTATTGTAATCGGTGAAACCGCGGTCGTCGGTGACGATGTGTCCTTCCTGCATAATGTGACTTTGGGTGGTACCGGTCATGAGCATGGTGACAGACATCCGAAAATTTGCAGTGGGGTTATGATTGGCGCAGGTGCCAGTATTCTGGGAAATATAATAGTTGGAACCGGAGCCAAAATAGGAGCAGGAAGTGTGGTGTTGCGTGATGTTGAAGCACATACCACCGTTGCCGGTGTTCCTGCAAGGGTTGTTGGAAAATGTTCCTGCGAAAAACCAAGTGATGACATGGATCAGCAGATCTTGTAGGAGGTAATTATGTATCTTAGCACTTCAAAAATCTGCACCATATATGGTGACTCTGTTGATGTATTGGAACCTCTGTTTAATTCATACGGTGGCCGAAAGGAGTTTTACGGTCAGGTTGTTACGGTAAAGTGTTTTGAACAGATAGGGCTTATTCTTGATATTCTTCGTCAGGACGGATCCGGTAAAGTTCTTGTCATTGATGCCGGAGGTTCCCTCAGAAAGGCCGTAATATCAGAAGATATAATTTCGCTGGCAACCCATAATGCCTGGGAGGGGATTGTCTGTTACGGAGCTGTATGCGACGTGAAGGAGCTTGCAGAGTTCGATATTGGCATAAAGGCCGTGGGAGCTTATCCTGTACTGGCAGAAGAAAGTGATCAGGGAGAGCAGGACTGCCCGGTAAACTTTGCAGGTACTTCCATCTATTCAGGTGATTACATATATGCAGATGAAACGGGAGTAGTTCTAAGTCAGGATCCTCTGGATCTTAACAGTTAGGATTATTTATCTGTTTTTATCATACCTATGGAGCTGGCAATTCTCCGTTGCCAGCTGCACATTTTCTCTTTCAGATTACTGTTTTCTCTGCGAAGGTTCTCATTTTCCTGAAGTGCCGATTTCAGTTTACTCTCTGAATTACGCAGTTCCTGATCGCAGGCTGACTGATAGCTGCTGATCTTGCTTTTCAGGCTTTCTATTTTCTGAATTATTTCATCCTGTTCGGATAAATTGGCCATAAGCTCCCCCTGTATTTAGAGAATATATCTGCTGAGATCCTCATCTTCCACGAGCGTATCAAGGTGCTCAGATACATAGGCTTTATCAATTGTAAAGGATGAGCCGCGATATTCTGGAGCGTTGAAGGAAATGTCCTCGGTCAGTTTTTCCATTATCGTATGCAGACGTCTTGCACCGATGTTTTCGGTGGTGCTGTTTACTGAATAAGCAGCTTCAGCAATGGCTTCGATACCGTCTTCGGTAAACTTTATTTCTACTCCCTCAGTTTCCATAAGTTTAATGCACTGTTCCGTAAGAGATGCATGAGGTTCAGTGAGGATTCGGGCAAAATCCTTTGCGGTCAGCGGCTGAAGCTCGACTCGTATAGGCAGTCTGCCTTGTAGTTCGGGAATAAGATCCGATGGCTTTGATAACTGGAATGCTCCGGAGGTAATAAAGAGAATATGATCTGTTTTGATCATTCCGTACTTTGTTCTTACGGCACAGCCTTCGATGAGAGGTAGAAGATCTCTCTGAACACCTTCTCTTGAAACCCTTGTCTGTGTGTCGTTTTTGTTCTCGCAGATCTTATCTATTTCATCGATGAAGATAATTCCATGATTTTCGACAAGATTGATTAAATCAGTTCTCAGATCATTCTCATTGATTAACTTGGAAACCTCATCATCAATAATAGCCTTCATGGCTTCAGTTACTTTGACTTTGGATGGTGTTGACGGTCCGATTTTTATCTGACCGAAAAGTTCTTCCAACTGACTGGCCATGTCTTCCATTCCCGGCGGCGTCATGATCTGTACGTTGGAATGGTCAGCTGAAGGAGGAAGAACAATACTGATTTCCTCATTATCATAGGTACCGTTCCTCAGATCTTCCAGTATTTCTTCCTGGGTAGGTATCTGGTAAAAGAAGGTCCCTGAGCCGTCAGATTCCTGATGGTCTTCCTTTAGTTTTGCGAGAATTGCTTCAACTATCTTTTTTTCAGCTTTGGCGGAAGCTTCACTCTGGTGTTTTTTATGCTGCTGTTCGCGAAGCATTTTCATGGCAACATTTGCCAGATCCTTGATTATGGAGTCAACTTCCTTGCCAACATAACCGACTTCCGTAAATTTTGTAGCTTCAACCTTCAGAAAAGGAGCATCCGTGAGTTTTGCAAGTCGTCTGGCAATTTCAGTCTTACCTACACCGGTAGGACCTATCATTAAAATATTCTTTGGAGTGACTTCAGTTCTGAACTTCTCATCAAGTTGCATGCGTCTCCATCTGTTGCGCATGGCAATCGCCACGGACCGTTTGGCTTTATCCTGGCCAATGATGTGCTTATTCAACTGTTCTACAATTTTACTAGGGGTTAAATCGTTCATCTGCAATAAATTCCGTTAAGATAAATGTTGCACTGCTGTCACGCCTGAATTGATTCAATTGTGAATTTGTTATTGGTGAATACACAGATTTCACCTGCGATGGTAAGAGCTTTTTCTACTATGTCCTCAGCATCAAGGTCGGTATTTTCCAGTAATGCTTTGGCTGCACTGTACGCATAATTGCCACCTGAGCCGATGGCCAGCAGATCATCATCCTGTGTAATGACGTCACCGGCACCGCTGATAAGAAATGATTTTGACTTGTCAGCCACTATCATCATGGCTTCCAGTCGTCTGAGAGCCTTATCCGTTCTCCACAGTTTTGAGAAGGAAATTACGCCTTTTTCAAAATTGCCGTTATTGGATTTTACCTGCTCTTCGAAAATATCCAGAAGGGTGAAAGCATCTGCAGTTGAACCTGCAAAGCCGGATATAATTGTGCCATTGTTTAATTTTCTGACTTTTCTGGCATTTGCCTTTAGAACTGTGTTTCCCAGAGAGACCTGTCCGTCACCTCCGATTACAACCTTTCCGTTTCTGCGGACTGATACGATAGTTGTCATGAGTTGATTATAAATCCGTTAATGTTTTAGTATTTGACAAGGGCACACGATGACCCGAGTTTTGCATTTACGATTTCGGCTCTGGATTTCTCAGCTTCGGCCTTGGTTGAGTAAGGGCCGACGCGAACTGCGAAAGCATATCCACCGCCGATCCTTTTGTGGAAAACGTTGGATTCCTTGCCATGGAATGCAAGCATTGCCTTTTTTTCCTGAGCAAGCTTCTCAGTCCGGTAATTCTCAGCGCATTCAATATAGAATTTACCCGGAATTGCCGGTTTTGCGGAATCAGTACCTGTGCTTTTGGCAGAAGTGGCGGAATCCTGACGGTTTCTGGCCGTCTGCTTGGCTTTTTTCTCTTCGGCAAGTCTGCGTTTTTCTTCGGCAAGACGTCGTTTTTCCTCGGCTATTCTGGCCTTCTCTTCTTCAATTCTGCGACGTTCTTCTTCCAATTTTCTTCTTTTTTCAGCCAATGCTTTTTTTCTGGCATTTTCACGGGCAATCGTTTCAGCTTCATAGTTTCGGGTAATGGTTACGCCGGAACCGGTATCAATACTCTTCTTTTCCAGAATTTCAGTGTACTGATACCTGTTGACGTTATCGGCAACCTGCTTCTTTCCGGACTGCTGTGATGTTTTCTGGGAATAAGCCGCAGGTTTGCCTGACTGTTTATTTGACTGCAATTGCCATAACAAAGCACCCAGCATGGCAATAATCAATATTGCCGCCAGGATGATGAATTTTGCCTGCCATCCGGAAATCTGACTCTTCTTAGAGCCTTTTTTGGATGATCTTTTTCTGGTTCTTACAGTCGCTACCATTACATTCTGTCCAGAACATTAATGCCGAGCATGCCAAGACCTGTCTTGAGGATGGACGATGCTGCCTTACACAGTGAAAGACGGCTTGCCTTAATATCCGCAGGGACGTCATCCTTGTTGATAGGACATGCTTCGTAGAATCTCATGAAAAGACCTGCAAGTTCGTATACGTAGGTACAAATGAGGTGAGGAGCAATCTTTGCCGCAGCATTGTTGACAGCCTCATTAAACTTGACAAACTGTTGTGCAAGAGCTTCTTCTTCCGGCGTACTGATAACAATACGGCCCGGTTCCGTTTCACCGGCTTTTTTGAAGATTGACTGTATGCGGCTGTATGCATACTGGAGATACGGTGCCGTATTGCCTTCGAAAGTCAGCATGTTATCCCAGTCAAAAACATAGTCGGTGGTTCTGTTTTTGGAAAGGTCCGCATATTTAACTGCTCCCATGGCCACGGTTTTAATTACCTGTTCCCTGAGGTCTTCAGGAAGATCGTTATTTCTCTGCGCAATAAGTTCAGCCGCTCTGGTTTCGGCTTCATTCAGCAGATCTTTTAATTTAACAGTACCGCCGTCGCGAGTCTTGAACGGTTTGCCGTCTTTGCCGAGCATCATGCCGAAAGCCCCGTGCTCGAGAACAACACCTTCAGGAACATATCCTGCAAGGCGTGCAATTTCCCATGACATCATCAGATGTTCGTGCTGGCGGCTGTCTGCAAAACAGATGATTCTGTTGGCTCCGAGAGTCTCACACCTGTACTTTGTGCAGGCAATGTCAGTTGTGGTGTAGAGGAAGCCTCCGTCCTTTTTCTGGACAATTACGCCGCGAGGATTTCCGTCCTTGTCGGCGAAGTTTTTGAGGTATACAACCATTGCACCGTCATCCCTGACAGCAAGATTTTTGCTGACAAGGTCTTCGACCAGAGGTTTGAGCATAGGGTTGTACAGACTTTCACCCATGATGTCTTTTTCCGTCAGGGAGATATTAAGCCTGTCATATATTTCCTGATTCTGAACCATGGTGATGTTAACAAGCTTCTTCCACATTTTAAGACAGTATTCGTCGCCACTCTGAAGTTTAACAACGTAGCCTCTTGCCCTGACTGCGAATTCTTCATCGCTTTCATAGCATTTTTTGGCTTCACGATAGAAAGCTTCGAGATCACTTAATTCGAGATTTGAGGCATTTTCGTTTTCTTTTTTCTCCAGGTATGCGATCAGCATGCCGAACTGGGTACCCCAGTCACCTATGTGGTTTGCTCTGATAACTTTGTGACCGAGGAATTCAAGAATACGGACAACCGCATCACCGATAACTGTTGAACGGATGTGATGAACGGCCATTTCCTTGGCAACGTTTGGAGAGGAGTAGTCTATAACCACTGTTTCCGGTTTGGCTGCCGTTTTGACGCCGAGATGTTCGTCATTCAGGATTGCCTCAACCTGAGAAGCCAGGTAATTTTTACTAACAAAGAAATTGATAAATCCAGGACCGGCAATTTCAACCTTGGTAATCTCATCCGTTACCGGGATGCTGTCAACAATCAGTGAAGCGATTTCCTGCGGCTTCTTCTTCATAGGCTTGGCCAGAAGCATGGCAAGATTGGTGGCATAATCTCCGTTCTTCTTATCCTTGGTGTTTTCAATCATTACCCGGATTGCTGCATCCTGAGGAATAAGATTATTCTTTTTAAACTGTTCGACTATTTCGGTTAAGATGTCTTGAATTTTCTGTTTCATAATCGCGATTGCTATATTAGTAAAATACACAAATTTTGCTAAATTTTACTCTGTCAGCGTTTTTTTTTCCACTTAAATAATAAATCGGGAATTAACGCGCATGCATCGGTTATTCGTTGCTTAGCGGATCTATTTCAATTACGGAGTGAACTCCTGATTTGTCCCGGAATTTATCAATATTTGCGATAATTATGTCAACAAAATCCGACAGGTCTTTTTTTCCTGCGGCATTAATCAGTATGTTAAAGTGATATCGTTTCTGTTTTCTTGCAATATATGCTGATGACGGATGCATTACTTTCACGGATTTGAATTTCTGGGATTCCCTGATCATGAATGCGTAGGCATCGGAAATAAACGTTATGACTTTTTCTCGTGATGAGCTGTCTGCCTTAAGTATGGCATTGCTTGTGAACGGGGGCAGCATCAGCTGTCTTCTTATGTTGAGACAGTTTTCCGTAAAAGCCTGATATCCACCTGACAAAAGTGTTGTAAGAACGGGATGGTCAGGACTGTGTGTCTGAAGATATACGTATCCCTGTTTATTTCCCCGACCTGATCTTCCTGCCACCTGAACTATCAGTTGGGCAAGCAGCTCGTGTGCTCGGTAATTATTTGAAAAAAGACAGGAATCTATATCAACAATGCCTACCAGCGTGACATTTGGGAAATGATGTCCTTTTGCCAGCATCTGCGTACCGATGATAATGTTGTACCTGTTGTCATTTATGTCATCGAGCAGTGTGTTGAGAGTTCCTTTTCCGCTTACGGAATCTCTGTCCACTCTGACAGGACGGGCATTGGGAAACAGCTGCATCAGGTGCTCAAAAATCTGTTCGGTACCGTTCCCCGTCGGTGTCAGTTCGGTAAATCCGCACTGCGGACACTGGTGTGGCAGACTGTATCTGGCTTCGCAGTGGTGGCACAGCAGCTGGTTTTCGGTCCGGTGATACGTAAGGCTGGAATCACAGTTGTTGCACATAAAAACATATCCGCAGTTGTGGCAGATGAGTTTCTGCGAATATCCCCTGCGGTTCAGCAGGAGTAATACCTGATTGCCTTTGGCCAGTTCTTCGTTTATGTGGAGAGCCAGTTCCCTTGATATACCGTGATCTATGAATTGCTTACGCATGTCGATGATATTGAATATTGCATCGGAGGCGTTTCCGGCCCTTCTGGTCAGTATCAGTTCCCTGTATTTGTTTTTCCGGATGTTATTTACGGTTTCGATGGAAGGGGTTGCTGTTCCCATGACTACCGGAATGTTACGAAGATATCCCAGCATTACGGCACAGTCTCTTGCATGATACCTGAATCCGTCACCCTGACGGTACGATGAATCATGTTCTTCATCGATGATGATAATTCCCAGATTAGGTATGTTTGCGAAAAGGGCGCTTCTTGTTCCTATGAGTATTGCCGCCTCGTTTCGCTGCATCATGACAAAAGATTCAAAGCGTTCGCTGTCGTTCATGGATGAATGAATGCATACGATGGGCACGTTAAACCGATCGTAAAATCTTTTTACCGTCTGCGGGGTGAGGTTTATTTCCGGGACGAGAACCAGAGCCTGTTTGCCATCTGCCAATTTATCGGCTATGAGCTGAAGGTATATCTCGGTCTTTCCAGAACCAGTCACGCCATTTATCACAAAGACATTGAATCCAGAGGCATCACTTATTGTATTGTAGGCAGCCTGCTGCTCCCCGTTAAGGATTTTGGTACCCGTTACCTCGAGCTGTTCCCGTGACCATTCCTTAACCTGATCGCGAAGGTTTGTTTTAACTATGAGATTAAGACCTGAAAGTTTATTGATAATGGCTGAACTGATTCCGAGTTCTTTTAATTTATGAGTTGTGCACGGGGACTTTCTGATGATTTCCAGTGCCGACTGACATGTCTTGGCTCTTTTTATTGAGGAAATGTCGGCTCCGGGGATGGCCGACCACAGATCTATCGGCTTAAGTTCTGCTTTATTCTGTTTTTTTAGCAGAGGTGGGAGTGCCGTGTAAAAAACCTCTCCCACAGGATAGTGATAATATGATGATGCCCACGAGAGAAGTCGAACGGCATACATGTCAAATACGGGTGTGTCATCGAGAATTTCTTCAACTTCCTTTATAATGCCTCTGCCAGAGTAAGACTGTTTGTCGGATGTGCTTACAATAACACCTATGGTTTTTCTGTTGCCGAATTTGACAAGTGCACGACACCCGCACAGATTTTTGTCTGAAAAAACAATATTCTGTGGTGTTTTGTATTCAAAGGTTTGATATATCGGGGTGTTTACGGCTAACTGTAAGTACATGGCAATATTAAATGTCAAAAAATCAAAAGTTTATCTTGCAGAACATTGCTCAATAATATATCATTCGCATGCATTTTTATATTTTTGTTTGTATTTTACATCGTATCTGACGCGAAAAGTGGTCAGAAGGGCGATGTAACTCTATCTTAAGAGGTTTTCCATGAAAAAAGATATTCATCCAGCATACGACGTTGTAACCGTTAAGTGCTCATGCGGTAATACTTTCCAGACCCGCTCAACCGTTGGTCACGACATCGTTATCGATGTTTGTTCAGCTTGTCATCCATTCTACACCGGTAAGCAGAAGATTGTTGATACCGGCGGACGTGTAGAACGCTTCAACAAGCGCTTCGGTATGCTTTCTTCAAAGAAGTAATAGGCTTCTGAAAGTAATTCAATCCAGACACACTGCACAGTCGTGCGGTGTGTTCTTTTTTTGGTTTGGGAGAAAAAACTTCACAAACAATCACAGGCTCTCTGACTTTTTGCGTAATTAATGCGCTATCAATTCTTAAAATTGTGGGATAATCATAAATTTTATAAAGATAAGTCCTGTATCCTGTAACAAAAGAAAAATTCTCGCTTATAATTAAACCCTATACATTCAGTATACGTATGACTAGGTATACTTAGAATAGGCGAAATTGTATATTTTGTTGTTATACAAAGGGTTAATAAAATTAGAAAAACGTAACAACATACTGTGCCAGGTATGTTGTAATTCGGAGATTATCGAATGGCCGATAAGAAATTACATGATGATGCACTGGATTACCATGCTCATCCGACACCTGGTAAGATCTCCATTGAGATTACCAAACCCGCTGATACGTCACATGATCTGACTCTTGCTTACAGTCCGGGAGTTGCAGAACCTGTCCGTGAGATTGCCAAAAATCCAGAAGATGCGTATAAGTACACCATCAAGGGGAACCTTGTTGCCGTTATATCAAACGGTACCGCAATCTTAGGTCTGGGTAATTTAGGTCCTTTGGCTTCCAAGCCGGTCATGGAAGGAAAGGCTTTGCTGTTCAAACGTTTCGCAAATGTAAATGCCATAGATATCGAAGTTAAACACAAGGATATTGATGATTTTGTTAATACCGTTGCCAATATTGCCGATACCTTTGGCGGCATTAATCTTGAGGATATTAAGGCTCCGGAATGTTTTGAAATAGAAGAAAAGTTAAAGAAGATCTGTTCAATTCCAGTATTCCATGATGATCAGCACGGTACCGCCATTGTTACTACTGCAGGTATGCTGAATGCACTGCAGCTTCAGGGAAAGAAGGTTGAAGACTGCAGGGTAGTATGTCTCGGCGCAGGTGCCGCCGGCATAGCATGTTCAACTTTCCTGTTACAGTGCGGAGTTAAACCGGAAAACTTCTTTATGATCGACCGTCACGGCGTCATCAGATCCGATCGAACCGATCTGAACGAACAGAAGAAGAAATTCATCAACGATACTGGTCCTAAGACTCTGGCTGAAGCCATGGAAGGTGCGGATGCGTTCCTCGGAGTATCAGGTCCAAATCTGGTGACCAGAGAAGAGGTTATGAGTATGGCTCCAAAGGCTGTAATTCTTGCCTGTTCAAATCCTGATCCTGAAGTTTCTCCTGCACTTGTTCAGGAAGCTCGTCCTGACATTATTTTCGGAACCGGAAGATCAGATTATCCAAATCAGATTAATAATGTAATCTGTTTCCCATTCCTTTTCAGAGGTGCTTTAGACGTAAGAGCCACCGAAATCAATCTTGAAATGAAGAAGGCTGCAATGAATGCAATTCGCCTGCTGGCTCAGGAACCTGTTCCTGATGAAGTTGCAAAGGCTTGTGGCGAAGAGCATTTTGAGTTCGGACCGCACTACATTATGCCTAAGCCGGTGGATCACCGCCTGTATTCATGGGTATCCAAAGCCGTTGCAGAGGCTGCAGTGAAATCAGGTGTTGCACGAGCTCCGCTTCCTGATCATTATCTGGAAAACGAATAATCGTTTAAGGCTCCCGCAAGGGGCATGTTAATATAAAATGAGCCGTTTCACGAAAGTGCAACGGCTTATTTTTCATAATGCAGACTCAGCGCTGTTACTTCATTTTTTGGCTGAGAATAACGCCGCTTTCAATATGCTCTTCCGTGTATGGGAACTGATCGAAAAATGCAAATTTGACGATGTCGTGAGTTTCTGTCAGTGACTTGAGATTGTCCATCAGCGTAAGAGGATTACATGATATGTAAACTATGGTTTCATATCTTTTAAGAAGTTCAATGGTATCTTTATCCAAACCTGCCCGCGGTGGATCTACCAGAACTGTTTTACATGAGTAGTCTTCAAGATTGACATTGTTGTTTTTAAGTCTTCTGAATTCTCTCTTTCCGTTCAGTGCTTCAGTAAATTCTTCGGCACTAAGTCTGATAATCTTCAGATTATTTATCTTGTTCATGGCTATGTTTGTCTGAGCCGATTCAACACTGGTTTTGGATATTTCCGTTGCCAGAATTTTTCTGAAATTATCTGCCAGTGCAATCGAGAAATTACCATTGCCGCAATACAATTCCAAAAGATCGGTTTCACTGCGTCCGAGCGTGTTGTTCTGTACCCATGTCAGCATTTTTTCCGAAACATGAGCGTTTGGCTGGGTAAAACTGTTTTCGACCTGCTGGTATCTGAACTGTCTGTTGTTAACCGTCAGTGTTTCATATACACAGTCAGTATCGAGTAGGATTTTCTGTTTTAACGCACGGCCCACAATGTTGATGACATTGTCAGGAAATCTCCTGCGTAACCGTTCAAGAAGCTCCCTTGCGGAATTAATCCACTGTTCATCCAGCTTTCTGTGGTAGAGGAGTGAGATTAACGCTTCACCGCTTAAGGTTGTCAGAAAATTAATTTCAAAAAAACGGTTGGTAAGTTCCCTGTTTCCGCTAATCATTTCTGCTATTACCGGCATCAGTTCATTAATAAGCTTTGAGGCGGTTGGAAACTGGGTCAGGAATGCTTTTCTTTTGTTGTTGTCTGATGTATCCACCATATAGTAACGAACGGAATCACCATCCAAATAGATACAGAATTTAGCTCTCATTCTGTAGTTTACCGGATCTGAGGTATAGATCTCCGGATCGGGAATGGAAAAAAGATTATTAAATTCCGCAGTTAACTTTGATGTCTTCTCTGTCAATTGTTTTGTGTATGTTGAAGCGTCAATGTTTTCAAAATCTTTCATGGAAAACCCTGTGATTACAAAATTTAATTCGTGTGGATTATATCAGAACATGCCGAATTCTAAAAAATATTCATGATTTGCGTAATATGAATGATTATTTCTGAGATTATTATATAATGCCTGTGAACGAGGACTAACGTAACCGTCATTAAAGCCCCTTATTATTGGAACGGTAATGCAGGGAAATCCGGTTAAAATCCGGAACTGTCGCGCAAAGGTGAGAGCAGAAGACGATATTTTATGCTGTGTTGTCATGGGCTCAAGTCCGAAAACCTGTCATTAGTCCAAGTAATTCTACAAATCTACGCGTAATGGATAGTTTTATGAAAAGAAATTTACTCATAGCAGGCCTTTTGGCTCCTGTTTTAGCATACGGCGGAACAGACACAACTGATGAGGTTGTTGTTTCAGCATCCCGCCTTTCCGAAACAAAGACCCACGTTCTCGGGCAGATTGACGTGATTACCGAGAAGGAAATTCAGGAAAGAAACCTGAAAACCCTGACTGATGTTGTTGCACTTTTACCGAGTGTACAGGTTACATCTTATGGCGGCAGAGGACAGAATGCTTCATTCTACGTTCGTGGCGGTAATTCAAATCAGGTGCTTGTGCTTCTTGACGGAGAATCACTGAGCACCAGTAAGATTGGCGAATTAAACGCCAATCATATACCTGCAAACATGATTGAGAAGGTGGAGTTCATAAGAGGTCACAGGGCTTCTGTTTATGGTGCCAATGCAGTTCTCGGCGTAATTAATATCATTACCAAGCCTGAATACAGAACTAAACAGCGTGCCGCATACAGCTATTCCAGCTATGACACTCACGATCTGGCTCTGCAGAATACTTTTGCAATAACTGAAAATGACGCATTAAAGGTAACCGGCGGCGTTAGCAGTTCCGACGGGTTTAATGTACATCCTGTTCCCGGGGTCAATGACGGAGCCAGACACGGATTTGACAACTATGATGTTCAGATAGGTTACTCACATACGTTTGACAACAATCTGGAAATCAGAGGCGACTATAAGCGCATAAAGAATGAAGGCGATTACGATAATTCCTGGAGCGGAACATACGGCAGCAGCGTAAATTACGATGAAAACCAGATTGTATCTGTCGGAGCTGATTTCGGAAACGAACTTTACGCTTTTGATCTTGGCGCAATGTACACTCATGACAATGATTATAATCATCCAAAGGGACTTCCGGTTTCTGATATGCAGTCATCTGCATTTAAGATGGATACCATTAATTCTCATTTCACCAATGAATTCTATCCTGTAACCGATCTGAGACTTGGTTTCGGGGCTGATTATGCTTACAGCAGACTTAATAAGAATTCAAAGGTTGAATGGAGCGGCAATTTCGCAAACAGTGCGATTTCAATTAACAATAAGGCAGCCTTTGTATTTGCAAGGTACGACTATTCATTCCTGTCAACCGAACTGTCCGGAAGAATTGATGACAATTCCGTTTATGGTTCAGAAGGAACTTACAATGTGGGAATCGGTGCGTCATTCCTTGAAGATTACCAGTTCTCAGTAAGATACGGAACTGCCTACAGAGCTCCTAACATGCAGGAATTATATTATCCTGGATACGGTAACAGCAGATTGGATCCTGAAAAGGCCAAGAATCTTGAAGTTACTTTAAGAAACCAGTATTTCTTCATTTCAGGTTTTTACAATAACATAAAGAATCAGATAGGTTCAGACCCTCTTACCTGGCAGTATGAGAACATCAGCAGGGTTAATATCAAGGGTGTTGAAGGCGGAGCAAACATTCCGTTTGACAGGTACAACAAACTTGACCTTTCTGCATCTCTTATGAATCCGAAGAACAAGGATACCCACAAGACCGTTTACGGCAGAGCCAAGCAGCTGTATAAGGCAAAGTACATGTTCGATTCTGATGACATGTTCGCTGATTTTGGTTTCGATGGTTATGCCGATTACAGATTCACCTCAAAGAGAACTTTCTCAAACGGCAAGACTCTGGGCGGCTTCGCTGTGGTTAACTTAGGTGTCGGAGTAACTCCTGCAGGCATGAATAAACATGTACGTTTCGGATTCGGTATTGATAATCTGCTTGATAAGAAGTATGAATACAACGCAGGCTATCCAACCGGCGGCAGAGTATATTCAGGAACAATTGAAATAAAGAATCTGTTTTAATTATTTCTGATTTGGATTTATTATTAGGGCGTCGGCATAACCGACGCCCTTTTTTGTAAAGAATAGAGATTACCATGAATTACAGTGTTCTTTTTTTTGATTCCGGAATAGGCGGACTGTCAGTTTGTCAGGAGGCTATGAGACAGAACGGGAATATTAATCCCCTGTACCTGTTTGATAATCTTTGTTTTCCGTACGGTATTCAGCCGGATGATGTCGTAATACGCAGGGTAGTGGATCTGATTCAGAGATTTACATCGGAAAATCACGTGGATCTTGTAGTAATTGCCTGCAATACGGCAAGCACCGTGGCTTTGGAACAGGTCAGAAAATCCGTGACTGTTCCCATTGTCGGTGTTGTTCCTGCCATTAAACCTGCTTCTAAGATAACAAGAAACGGGGTTATAGGTCTTCTGGCGACACCTGCAACAATAAGACGAAAATATACGATGGATCTTATCAGCACATTCGCACATGATAAGACGGTACTTAAAATAGGAACATCCGAACTGGTAGAAATAGCTGAAAGAAAAATGATCGGTCTGCCGTATGATGGCAAAATAATCAGTCACGTTCTCAACGAGTGGACGGAGGGGGAAGTCAGACCTGACACCGTGGTTCTCGGATGTACACACTTTCCTCATTTAAGGGACGAAATCCAGAAGGTTCTTCCCGGGGTTACTTTGGTAGACTCAGGTGATGCCATTGCAAGAAGAATAAGATATCTTCTTGAAAATGAGAATAAAAAGAACGTTGAAACTACAGGAAAGCCTGCCAGGCAGGTAATAACGGAACCTGCAGCTTACTGTACGGATATCAGAAAACTGAACAGTGAACTCATATCCGGATTCAGGAAGTTCGGATTTGGTGATCTTAAAATTTTTGCATGACAAAAACTATGCGGATATTGTTCGGTTGTTGGCTTCCTTAACCGACAGTTTTCTGCCCTTTACCTCGCGGCCGTTCAGGCCTGATATGAAGGAGTCCTTTTCAGTGCTGAGCACGCGTACGAAGGCAAAGTTCTTACGCTTCTTTGTCTTTGGGTCTTTAGGAATTTTTATGGAGCAGATGTTTTTGCTGACGCCAAACAAGATTTTCTTTAATTCAAATTCGTTTAAGGCAAACGGTATGTTGCCGATAAAAATATCACTTACCGCAGATTCATCGGCTGGCGTTGGGATAAATGAAAAGTAGGTTTTCTGCTGGTGTTCGGAAGAGTCAGGGGACCTGCCTGCAGTTGCCTGGTTCGAAACGGATTTTTTTAAATCCCTTGGAAGATCTATAGGTGCATCATCAGGTCTTGCGTTCTCAATTTCATCAGTTACGATTTTATCCTTAAGAGTGAATGCCAGCGGTGCAATCAAACCTGAAATGAAAACAAATATTGTGCTTGTGATTAAAAATGACAGTTCCGGTTCAAATTTGAAGCCTTTCAGTGCGACGACAACATATACCAGAGTAACTATCAAAGAAAGAAAACATGACTTCAGATATTGTATGTTAACGGACATAATGTTTTCCTCATGATTATAAAACTACATGTCTGCAAACTTAAGTTTAGATGACATAAACAACAGAATGGAAACAAATCAAAGCATTCTTGTGATTTTACGTGTAAATAATTGTGACAAAGTTGATTAATAGCTCAAAAATTGACTTATATTATGGCAATTGACAAAATTTTGACCAAAAGATTTAAAAAATCTGAAAAAGATCAAAAAAAGTGTTGACGAAAAAAATAAAAAACCTAAAATACACATCGTTCGCTAAACAGAGCGAAACGAAAAAAGTTCTTTAAAAACGAATCTAGACAATCTGTGTGGGCACTCGCTGAATTCATGAGCTGAAAGAAAAG
>JAGAYS010000041.1 GCA_017940385.1 Ruminobacter sp.
CCTGGGAAAACGGCGGAAGAAACAGGCAGAAGAGGGAAAATCATGATGATTTTCCCTCTTCAATTTCAGGTAACCGTTTATTTACGAAAAAAGGTAAGCCGGCGTTTTACGCACGTTCTTCCAATTCGGCTTCGTACTTTCTGATGTCATCTTCAAAATCCGGTCTCAGAATGTCCACCCACAGGGCTGTACCGCCGCATACCGCAGCCGGAATCATGAACAGATTAAGAAAAGGAATGAGCAGTGACGCCCATACGCATATGCCGAAGGAAAGACATGTCTTACGGTATTTTTTCAGTGCTGGATACGTTTTCTTCAGCTGAATGTGGTTGTTTTCAAAACCGTAGCTTGTAAAGTCAAGCGCATAGCACCAGCCGCCGGTAATGACGATAACAGCTTCACCGATGACGGGAACAAAAAGCATGACCAGGTTGAGCAGCATGATGGGGATGCGGTATATCAGCTTGGCTATTTCCCTCCATATCATGGCCGGGGTTTCTTTAAGTGTCCTGCTTAGGGGAACGTTCGGAACCGGTTTGTTCAGAAGAATGCTTTCTGATTTTTCCGCAAGAATACTGTAAAAGGGAGCTCCTATAATCAGGGTGATTGTCGTAAACAGCAGAACGGATACGATGATCACGGCAAGGAATATAAAAGGATAGATGATGAATCTGGTCCAGTGAAGCCATTCCGGAGTGAAGCAGTTTATCAGATCCCCGGTGTAATTAATTGACCACCTGATGCTGAAATAGTAGCCGACAAGCATGAGCAGCACGTTAATTATTATCGGCAGGAGCGTATAGCGCTTCATTCCTTTACCCGTGCTCAGGCTGAATCCCTTGAGAAAGTATTTTATTCCGCCAAAAAACGAATTCTGATTTAACTGAGTATTCATTGATTTACGTCCGCAGAAATGAATTGTGAAAACGGAGTGACCTCTGCGATTATAACTTATATTAATTTATTTTCTGAGTCCCGGTTCGGAAAAATTATGGTTCCTCGGGGATGGAAACAGCTGCATGGCTTATCAGTGATTTCCCAACCTCTGCCGATATTGCCTGTTCCAAACACGCAAAAATGTTGTAAACTGAAACCGTAGGTTGTTTTGAGGTCCAGAACGGCCGTTTCGGGGCATAATTGATTATATTTAGTACAAAACTTTGCCATATATAGTGATGTAATGAATAAAAACGGGCAAAAAAAATTATTTATACATTTATTTTGTCTAAAATAACCCCTGTAGGCTCTGTTTTTTAGACAGGCCTGCCGATTTTTATTTATAATTATCCGGTCATGTGTTCTGTTTGTAGTATTGGGGTAGGGATTCGATGGATCTGCAGCTGTTGGTCATTATATTGGGAGCGTTGGCTATCTTTGCTTTTATTATTCACGGCTTTGTGATGGGCAGGGTAAACAGAAACCCTCTGGTACGTGACAGCATGGCGGAAAACAACGCCAGAGCCAAAACACCTACTTCCAATGAACCCGGACAGATGCAGGGGGCCGTGAAGATTATTGATAAGGAAATTGCCGGTATCGATAATAAGGAGTTTATCGACAATACTGATGACATTGTCATCACTAACAGTGATGCTGAGTTGAATCCGGAACCCCGTACACAGACAACAGAGCCTGAAGACAGCGGTCTTCAGAACATTCAGAGCAGGGATGCTGATGATGCCGGAGCTGTTAACGCAGGTGCATCAGAAGAACATGAGGTTGGTAAGGATATGCCAGAAAAGAATTCCGTATTATCCGGTTTTTGGAAAAAAGTCAGCAGTTTATTTGCCGGCGGTAAAAAGAGTGCAAATGCTGCCGAAGGCGACATGGAGCCTTTGTCAGTGTATCAGATTAATGTTCGCAGAAAGGACGGTCAGCCGATAAGCGCCGTGACCGCAGTACAGATTTGTGAAAGCTGCGGACTGGTTCTCGGCGAACATGACATTTATTACTATTTCGATAAGAACAATCCTAATAACGAAGTATTTCGCGTATGCGGCAGCAAGGAGCCTTACGGTTTTGCCAACAGCTATCAGGAATCCGTAAGCTACAGTGCCCTGTGTCTCTTCATGCCTCTTCCTGAAAGAGGATTTGCCGAAGATTCCTATCTTCAGATGGCTTCGTTTGCCTACAGATTCGCCCATAACCCTAACGTTAACGGTGAAATGATTGACAACAACAAGAGGGTGATAGGCGAGGCATTTGTTCTTCATCACAGAGAAGTTCTTGCGGCATACGACCGCCTGAAGTAATTTCAACAGAAGTGTATTGAATCCTTAACCAAAAAATATGACAGAAAACTGTCATATTTTTTGTTATTAATACGGAGCATAACCGGCATGACGACACGTACAGAAGATCTTAAAGAGATGAAGGAGCTGGTTGCTCTTCTCAACAGATATGCGGACGAGTATTACAATCAGGATAATCCGTCTGTTCCCGACGCTGAATATGACAGACTCTACCGCCGGCTTAAGGAACTGGAAAAACAGTATCCAGAAGACGTGCAGCCGGATTCGCCGACTCATCGCGTGGGCGGAAGCGGTAAAGCCGATCTGGAGAAGTTTGAGCATAAGATTCCGATGCTTTCCCTGGATAATGTCTTTAATGACGATGAGCTGTCTGATTTCGTCAAGAGGGTTGCCGGCGGACTTTCACGTGATGAGCGCGAGGTTGAATTCTGCGCCGAACCTAAGCTTGACGGTCTGGCACTCAGCCTTATATATCAGAACGGGGTTCTGATTACCGCTGCCACCAGAGGTAACGGCCGTATCGGGGAAAACGTAACCGCTCAGGCCAAAACCATTAAAAACATTCCTCTTTCATTAAAGGGTGATCGCATCCCTTCATATCTTGAAGTGCGCGGTGAGGTTTTCATGCTACATAAGGACTTCGAGGCCGCAAACGAGTTTTTCAGAAAAAGGGACGGCGTAAAGGCGAAGCTTTACGCCAATCCGCGCAACGCAGCGGCGGGAGCCCTGAGACAGACGGATCCTGCTGAAACCGCAAAGAGAAAACTTACCTTTAACGCCTACTTCGTGACGGAATGTGTCGGTGTTGAACTCCCGGACAATCACTACGACCGTTTAATGTTTGCGGCATCCCTCGGACTTCCGGTAAACCGCGAAATCCGCTTCGGAAAGGGGATTGCGTTCCTGCGTGAATATTTTGCGGACATGCAGAACAGGCGCATGGATCTGGATTATGACATCGACGGGATTGTGTACAAGGTCAACAGTACGGCTCTCTGGGACGTGCTGGGATTTGTATCCAGGGCTCCAAAGTTTGCGATTGCCCATAAGTTCCCCGCACAGGAACAGATAACAACTCTCAATGCCGTAGATTTTCAGGTGGGGAGAACCGGCGCGGTTACTCCGGTTGCCAGACTTGAGCCCGTACAGGTGGCAGGTGTTACCGTGAGTAATGCCACTCTTCACAACGTGGATGAAATAGAAAGACTCGGCGTAAAGATTCATGACAGGGTGGTGATAAGAAGGGCCGGCGACGTTATTCCTCAGGTTATGCGCGTGGTTACCGAAGCCCGTACGGGTAACGAAAAGGACATCGTTTTTCCGACGTGCTGTCCGGTCTGCGGCAGCGCCCTGGAAAGAATGCCCGATGAGGCTGTTATCCGCTGTACCGGCGGACTTTCATGCAAGGCTCAGCTGAAGGAATCCATCTGTCATTTTGTTTCCAACAAGGCCATGGACATCAGAGGACTCGGAGACAGGAACATTGAGTCAATGATTGATCTTGGTCTTATCAATGCGGTTAATGACATTTATCATCTTACCCTTGAGGATATTAAGAACGTCAGTCAGAAGACGGATGACGAACCTAATGACGGTGACTCCGTGAATGCGGATTCCGTGAACGCGGGTGACGCTTCATCCGAAGACAGTGTTTCCGGGCAGACGCCTGACGGCACCGGTATGTTCGACATGTTTGACATGCCGGCTTCCGCGGAGAAAAAGGAAGCTGAAAAGCCAGCGGAAACTGCAGGTGACGAGGCCGGAGACGAAAACGGCGGCCGCAGGGCCAAAAAGGCTAAAATCATCGGCGAAAAGGCTGCCGTTAAAATCCTTGCCAGCATCGACGACAGCCGCACCAGACCTTTTAACAGATTCATATATGCTCTCGGCATCAGGGAAGTGGGAGAGAATACCGCAATGATTCTCGCCAGGGAGTTTGAGAATATCTATGAGCTGATGAGTGCCGATACTGACAGACTTCTTTCGATTAAGGATATCGGCGAGGTAAGTGCCAGACACATTGTCAATTTCTTCAGGGAAAAGCATAATCAGATTATCATTGATGACCTGCTGAAATCACAGCTTCTGGGCGGTTCCGGAGTTATTCCGCAGAAGGTTAAGCCAGATGAGGCCGACCTGGAAAGGATAAAGGACAATCCGTTCAATCATAAGACCATAGTTCTTACGGGGACTCTGGCAAGCATGAAGCGTGATGAACTGAAGGCCATCCTTCAGGGATACGGCGCCACCGTATCAGGTTCGGTCTCAGCCAAAACCCATCTCGTGATAGCCGGTGAGGCGGCAGGCTCAAAGCTTGATAAGGCCGTTAAGCTCGGCGTTCAGGTTATGGGAGAGGACGAACTGCTTAAGATACTTGGAGAGCTTGAATCTCTTTAGAAACGATGATTCCCGGCATCTGCCGGGAATCCTGTCTTTGAAGTGTCGGAAACGTAACCGCGGAATGAAATCCCGGAATCTTCCTGCATTCTTTACGAAGTACTTCAGCTGTTATTTTTTGCCTGCGGTATTTTTCTTCTGTTTCTCGGATTTTTTGGTCTGAGCAGCTTTGCCTGAGCTTCCGGTCTTTTTGCCGGTTGAGGCTTTTGCCGCAGCAGGTTTACGTGCGGTGCTCATCGCCCTGCCGGATGATTTGGCGGCTTTTTTAGCTGAAGCCGTTTTTGCCTTTGATGATCTTCCGGAGGTTTTTACCTTTGCGGAGGTGTTTGCCGAGGCAAGCATTTGACTGCCGTTTCCGTCAGCAGGGATTTTGTCTCCCGGTACGGACATCTCTGCTTCCTTACGCGTTATTTCGGAACCGTTACCGCACCCTAAATTTTCAGTCTGAGCCAGCAGCTGTTCATAGGCCTGTTTCTCAGCTTTGATGTTGGCAGCTATGGCATGGGTTCTGTAGGTTTCCTTCGGCGGGTTTTTGACCTTCTCAAGAGTGTAGTTTTCCCTTAAGTCCATGTCGTTAACCGGAATGAGTGCGTAATTAACGAGAGTGGTCGGTTTGGTGTCACTGGTAAATCCAGGATTAAGCTTTCGCAGTCTTTCCACGGAAATTCCGGTTCTTTCGGACAGCTTTTTGAGGGTGGTTCCCGGAGTTATGTGGGTTTTCTTGAATACCGGTCTGTACGGCATGTCCGGGAATTTCAGCTTATTCTGCTTTGCATTTCGCAGAAGATCGGTATATGCGTGGAGTTTTTCCACGTAATTGACACCTGAACGCGGTAAAGGCAGACTCCATAAATCCGTAGGCCTGTTCAGGCTTTTGTTTACCCTGATGGCCTTCATGACCGTTCCTTCACCGAGATTGTATGCGGCAATGGCCAGGTTCCAGTCATTGAAGATTCTGTACAGATAGTTGAAATAGGTGAGAGCCGCATCGGTGGATGCTATGACATCCCTGCGCATGTCGTATGTAGAGTCCTTTTTCAGCTTGAAATTACGGGCGGTAATCGGCACAAACTGCCAGATGCCCCTTGCACCTGAATGAGAAACCGCATGCGGGTTGAAATTACTTTCAATGATTGGAATGACGGCCAGCTCAAGCGGCATGTCCCTGCTTTTAAGCTCATTCACTATGTGATAGAGATAAAGATGGCCGTTTGCCAGCTGCTTTTCAAAAAACTTCTGCTTCTTTTTTACTTCGTTTATCTGCTGGGTTATGTACTTGTGCTTGGGGTTGACAAGATCCATGTCAAAAACGGCATACTCCCACAGGCTGCTGGTGTTGCCGGCATCATTCAGGGCGTCGTTTTCATTCTTATAATGAACGTTGTAGCTGTGAATAAGTTCTTCCGCATAGCCGTTAATGGTATTCATTTCCACGTCGGTAGGTGTCTGACAGAGGTCAGACTGTCCCGCACTGGCGTCAGGAGAAATCAGATACTGTTCCTGCTGATGATTCGTTACGGTACAGCCGGCGATGGCAAGAGATACGGCAGCGACTCTGATGAGGTTAGACCACGTTCCGGTACCCCTCGTCCTCAAGGAGATTTTCTCCCTGTGCTGCCTGTCTGGCAAATTCATCACATTCGTTATTGTAGATGTCATTGTCGTGTCCCTTTACCCAATTCCATGTAATGGTATGCTTAGATGCGATAGCGGCCAGTTTTTTCCACAAATCGACATTCTGAACATTTTTCCAGTTTCTCTTCGTCCATGAAGATATCCATTTTGTGATACCGTCTATAACATATTTGCTGTCAGAATAGAGCGTGACCCTGCATGGCATCTTCAGAGCGCTGAGAGCTGTTATGACTGCCAGCAGTTCCATTCTGTTGTTGGTCGTCAGTCTGTATCCGGCAGTAAGAATCTTTTTGTGTTCCTTGTAAAAAAGGATGGCGCAGTAGCCTCCGTTTCCCGGATTACCCAGACATGAGCCGTCGGTATAGATGGTAACTTCTTTGAGAATATCAGTTGCAGAATCCCTGCTGTTATTGACGTTTTCCATGTCTTTTTTTATAAAAATATTTACGATGTATTCTTTAATTATAACACAAAATGATTAAAACTCAAAATTCCTTATAAGTGGCAAAATGGAGATATATAAAAAACATAATTTTAAGAACGGCTTTAAAAATAAATCAGGTGGCGGGCAAAAAACGAAATTACGGGCGTAAACGTTTTCTTAAATGCCGGAAAACGGACATGTATGTTCATTCCTGTTTACGATGGTATTTCAATAAAGTATATATATGTTTGATTATTTGCGGGCGTGTCTATAAAAATATGCTTTTCATTCTTAAATTTTGTACAAAATAGAAAATAATTATAAATTCTTTCAGCTATATATTAGTCTCTGTTCCTTAACGGAGCAGAGATATGGAAAATCTGATAATTTAAACTTTGAATAAAGATTAAAGTTGGATAGAATAGGTAATTCAATGATGAAATTTATTGATGTTTATATACAGTAGAAAATTACATAAAAGATTAAAAACAGTTTGTTTTTTTAATTATTTCCGGTACCTGAACCGGATTTGAACGGCTAACTCACGGATGTGGTAAATGGCGGAAATTTATACAGAGAAGAATCAGAGAAAGGTGGTTCTGGATACTGAAACTACCGGTAAATGCGAAGACGGTACTCCGGGAGATCACCGTATCATCGAAATAGGCTGTGTTGAAATGCTCGGCAGAAAATTAACCGGCAGAAAGCTGCAGCTTTACATCAATCCCGACAGACCTGTGGATGAGGAGGCTTATAAGGTTCATAAGATCTCCGATGAGTTTCTGGCAACCCAGCCGCGGTTCCATGAGGTTTTTCAGGAGTTCTATGATTTTATAGCCGGAGCTGAGCTGATAATTCACAACGCCAGATTCGACGTGGGCTTTATTGATAACGAGTTCAGACTTAACAACAATAACATAAAGGTTGACAACATCTGTTCCGTTACCGATACCCTGGACATAGCCAGAAAAAAATATCCGGGACAGAGAATAAGTCTGGACGCACTGTGTTCAAAGCTTAACGTGGATGCCTCCGCCCGTACCTCGCACGGCGCGCTTCTCGACGCCGAAATTCTTGCGGAAGTGTTCCTGGCAATGACCGGCGGTCAGGGTGAGTTTGAGTTCGGCTCAGCCTCATCATTGGGGACAGCGGAATCAGGACATGTTGACAGAAGCACCATTCTCGGCGACAGAAAGATTCCGGTGATTCTTCCTTCCGTGGAGGAAGAGGGGGACGACATCATATATCAGATGAAGTTAAAGCGCATCGAGATCCCGACGGCAAAAGGGAAGGTGACGGATGCCGACTGCATCATTGCACTCCGTTTCAATTTTTTCGGGGACGAGAAGTATATGAAGTATCAGGAGGCCAAGGAGGAGATCCTCATCAGTGAACTTGATAAGCGCAGCAGTCTTTATGATGTCTACAAGCGCGTGCAGCAGGCCAAGGTAAATCGCGCCAAGAAATAATTGATTGTTAACGCATGTCATGGTTTGATGTATCTGACATTTTTTTGTTTTGCCATATAACACAATAAAGTACATAATCACCTTACGGTATTTCATGATTCGTTTTGAGGATTAGAATGAACGGTTACGATATTAAAGCTTCACTGACGGAAGCTGCAGAGGTTCTGAACAGATTCCTTTCAGATGACAATAACATTAAGTCCATAGAGAATGCGGCCGTGATTATGGCTGAATCACTGAAAAATGACGGTAAGATTTTGTCTGCCGGCAACGGCGGCAGTCACTGTGACGCCATGCATTTTGCCGAGGAACTTACCGGCAGATACAGGGAAAACCGTCCTTCATACGGAGCCATAGCAATTTCGGATCCGAGCCATCTTTCCTGTGTTTCCAATGATTTCGGGTATGAATACGTATTTTCCCGCTACCTTGAAGGTGTCGGCAGACGCGGTGACGTCTTTCTCGGCATCTCCACAAGCGGTAACTCCAAAAACATAATCAGAGCCGTGGAAACGGCAAAGGCCAAGGGGATTAAAACCGTTGTTCTTACCGGTAAGGACGGCGGCAGACTGGCCGGAATGGCTGACGTTGAAATCAGGGTGCCTCATTTCGGTTACGCCGACAGAATTCAGGAAATTCACATCAAGGTTATTCACATTCTGATTCAGGCCATAGAATGCAAGATGAAGGAAGCGGGTCTGTAAACAGGAGCTTCTTTTCATTGCCTATCGGTTTTTCTTTTTATCACCGATAATGTAAGACATAAAAAAACGGAGCCCCGGCTCCGTTTTTTGTTGTCTCATTATCCGTATTTTATTTATTAGATAATTTCAACCTGTTCTTCATTGTCGGCTGCGTTTTCGATTGAACCGATAACCCATGCCTTTTCGCCGCTGGCGTTCAGAACTTCAACTGCTTTTTCGGCGTCTGCCTTGTCGAGGGCAACAATCATGCCCACGCCGCAGTTGAAAGTACGGTACATTTCGTGAGTATCGATGTTACCGTTCTTCTGTAACCACTTGAATACTTCCGGCCATTCCCAGCTGTCTTCACGGCATACAGCCTTGGTGTTTGCAGGGAGTACTCTAGGGATGTTTTCCCAGAATCCGCCGCCGGTGATGTGAGCCAGAGCGTGAATCTTGCAGCTCTTCATCAGGTTGAGGATTGGCTTAACGTAAATGCGGGTAGGGGTCAGGAGTGTGTCAATAAGGGTACGGCCGTCTGACATCTTCTGATTAGGATCTGCCTTTGATACTTCAAGAACCTTTCTTACGAGAGAGTAACCGTTTGAGTGAGGACCTGAAGAAGCGATGGCAACGATTGCGTCACCAGGCTTAACCTTTGAACCGTCAATGATTTCGTCTTCTTCAACCACGCCAACCGCAAAACCTGCGAGGTCGTAGTCAGGTACATGATACATGCCAGGCATTTCAGCGGTTTCACCGCCGATTAATGAACAGCCAGCGAGTTCGCATCCCTTACCGATACCGGTTACAACCCTGGTTGCGTCTTCAACGTTTAATTTGCCGGTTGCATAGTAGTCAAGGAAGAACAGCGGTTCTGCACCCTGAACAACCAGGTCGTTTACACTCATTGCAACCAGGTCGATACCTACGGTGTCATGCTTCTTGAAATCGATGGCCAGACGTAACTTGGTACCAACGCCGTCGGTACCTGATACAAGAATCGGCTTCTTGTAATTGGCAGGAATACGGCAGAGAGCGCCGAAACCGCCTAATCCGCCCATAACTTCTGGTCTGGTGGTCTTTTTAACTACACTCTTAATGTTGTCAACAAGAGCATTGCCTGCATCAATATCTACGCCGGCATCTTTGTAGCTTAATTTCTGATTGTCCATTGTTGGATAAGCCTCATGTATTAAACAAAATAAATTGTGAACATTCTAACAAATTTTTATGCGATTTTCATATTTTTCGGTAGATATGAGGGAAATAATTTTAAGTTGTTACGGTTGCCCGTTTCCGAATTTTTACTTCAGCTGACTGTCATAGTGCCGGAACGGCCGTGCGGACACGGCTGTCGTGCACAGACAGCAGGGCCCGTGCACGAATTTGATGAATTCGGTTGAGCGTCCCGGGCCGGATTGTTGTACAATTACCATGGTTGTTTTGCTGAAGTTTAAACGGTCAGCCGTATATTTTGGAAGAATTACAGATATGATTTTTAATAAGAGATTATGCCTCGGTGCATTGAAGGTTGCCGCGTCACTGGCCTGCACTTCGGTTTTCAGCTGTGTCGCCGCCGCTGACGGGGGATACACGTACAGGGTCGCTTTTGACGGTGATTTTGATTCGGCTCATGACGAGGCATTCTATCAGCTGATTTCAGGTCTCAGTAACGGGAGCACCGATCCGGGAACCATTAAGATTGATGTTGACGGCATTATTGCCAATGAGAAGATAACAGATGACGGTTTTCTGGAAGTATCATTTTCGGACGCCGCCGTTAAGAATCTCATAGGCAGCGGCAAGGTTACCGTATGGAACGGCCTCAGTGAACCTCTTCTTATCTGGATGACCAGAGGAACCATGGTTGATTACGTGGATAACGAGGGAACCGTTGACACCAGGGCTGAAGCCAGAATCGTCGTATCCGGGGAAAGGGACGGATTCATTGACGCGCTGATTGCCAGGGGAAATCTGGAAAAGGTAAGAACCATTCTTCCTTTAAATGATCTTGACGATATGGCCGCCGTGACCATATCTGACGTGATGTCGGGAAATCAGGAAAAGATTGCCGCGGCATCCGCAAAGTATACCGGAGGTATTGCAGTGGCCTCCCTGCTTACCGCTAACGACGGAAAACTGCAGTTTACCTATTATTTTATCGATGTTGCCACCGGCAGAAGATTTTATTCACATACTGCCGAAGGTACCGCATCCGAAGTGGTTGATGAATTTTACAGGGATCTCAAGACCAGTCTCGGTTCTAAAAAGACTTCATCTTCCGAAGTCAGGTCTGAACATGGAACTGAAAGAGAGGTTTCAACATATCTTGACGGCTATTCCGATGTTTCCGGTCTGAACCTGGGAATAAGACCTAACGGCACCTATGTGGTTCTGGTTAAGAACACTCCTAATTTTGATGCCATGGTAGACATCAAGAACAACTTTCTCAGAGCGGGGTTTACTGAGGCTGAGGTAGTTGACGTCAAGGGAGGGGACGTGGTTTATTCACTTACGTCCATGAGAACCGTCAACCCTGACAGCGTAATGGATGTATTTCAGGCTCTTGAAAGAGACTCCCACACTCCTGGCGTGTTCTATTTCAACAGCGCTGTAGACAACATCATTGTCATTCCTGATGAAACCAAAAAGAGCACGGGTGAATCTCATGCAACTGTAGCTGCGGCGGCAGCCGATGCACCGGCCGGAAAGGATGCAGCCGGTGAAAATTCCGCTACGCATGAGTCAGGCGCCGATTCAGGAAAGGAAACAGCCGCCGCACCGGTTCAGATAAACAGGCCGCAGCGTGCCGAGCGCGGTCGCAGAAAGAGCAACAGTCTGCAGCTCGACCCGAACAAGAGATACAAGACCGGCGGCGGAGTGCAGTAGCCCCCCGGGTCTTTTGAGGTTGTTCATAAATCCCGCAGTGTGCATGCGTACGGAGGGAACATGGTTTCTTTGTACAAGGCAGTGCGGGATTTTTAACTTTCCGGTGCCGATGTCCGGGAATGCTAGTTAATTTTTAATCAAAAAAGTTAACATTGATTTTACAAAAAGCTTAAAAGTGCAGATTAATCAACAAATTTTGCAAAATTTATCGGCTAAGAATAAAAAAACTATAGAAGTTAACCACATTAATAATACAATATATAAAGCTGAATGTTTGTTAACAGGTACGTGGCGGATTATTCCGTTTACGGCCAGACGATAATTGAATATTTTTATTATTAACGGGTTTGTAGCAGATTGAGTTACGATAGTGAATATAAGCAAATTCCATTAAGAATGGGATACGGTGAGTACGAAGGGACCCTTGAGTCCTTTTACGTAACCGATTCTAACCGGGTTTCTTATAATTACCTGAAAGAGGCACTTTCAGGTGATCTCAAGTCAAGTCAGCATTTTATATATCTCTACGGGCCAAAGAACGGCGGCAAGACCCATCTGCTGACCGCTTCCATCAAAGCCGCTCAGGATCGCGGCTTCTCCACCATTGCCATGGATCTTTCCGATTACATGGATTCTGCTCCGGTTTCCATTCTTCAGGGGGCCGAAGACTGCGACGTCATCTGTCTTGACAACATCGATGCGGTTGCCGGAATTCATGACTGGGAGGCTGAGATTTTCAATCTTTACAACAGATGGCATGAAAACAAGAAGGGTATCTTCATTGTTGCGGCCACTGCATCCCCAATCATGGCAAAGTTCAGAAAGAACGACCTTATTACCAGACTCGGCAGCGGGGTGACTCTGAGCATTCATCCTGTATCAATTGCCGAACTTCCGAAACTCCTTATTCTGCGCGAGAGCAACAGGGGGACCGATCTGTCCAGGGAGCTTGCCGATATCGTGGTAAGCAGACTGGGTAATGTCGGTGAATGCATTGAGGCGGTGGATCTTATAGACTCCCTGGCGGCATCATTGAAAAAGCCGGTTATAACCAAGACTTTTGTTGAACAGATAGTTAAGTCCGTTAAACAGAAATCCACAGGTGATTATCTGAAAATGATGTAGTGCGGAATGATTTAAGGCGTTCCGAAAGTATCCCTTACTCCCATTCGTTTTCGTATCCGGCTGTCCGTGACCGTCACGATCGGCCCCGTTCTTCATGACCTTATTGTCTGTTCATTCATAAAAAGACAGCCGGACTTTTCGGTATGGATTTCCCGAAAAGTCCGGCTCTTTATTACGCGACACAGGTATCAGCCTGTGTCTGCCGGCGTTTTACCGTGCGGTTACGTCTTATTCTTTATGCTCTTCAGATATTCATGGTTTACCGGCCATTTTGTGAATATTGTTTTTACAAAGGTGGCCAGCGGAATGGCAAGAACCACACCCCAGAATCCGAGCAGGCCGCCGAATACGACAATGGCAACCAGAATGGAGAACGGATCCAGGTTGAGTTTTTCCGAAAACAGCATAGGAGTGAGGACATAACCGTCCAGAATCTGGATTACGGTGTATACGGCAACCAGCCATACCATGTCACTGCTGAGGCCGAACTGTATCAGGCCGATAATTGCAATAGGTATGGTAATGATGATCATGCCCACGTACGGAATTATTACGCTGAGACCGACGCCTATGGCAAGCAGCAGACCGTAGTTCAGGTTAAGAATGCTGAAGGCAATCCAGTTGACGATGAATATTATGATTACGTGGATGCACTTTCCGTTCAGGTACTTTGATATGAGTATATTCATTTCCGCCCAGAACGAGGTTACCTCCTCATGTGAACAGAGGTATTTTTTGGAGAGGGAAAGGAGTTTTTCCTTATCCTTCAGCATATAGAAGGCAAAAATAGGAACGATAAGGAAGTAGATCACGAATGACAGCATGTCCATTACCAGCGGTGCTATATTGTTGGTAATGAACGGTGCAACCCAGCCCTTGATGGTTCTGAACAGGGATATGGTGTATTCCTTCATCTGCTTTTCGGAAATAAGTTCCTTATAGGCATTAGGAATTTTGCCGCTGAGGCTCTGAACCTTTGCGGAAATCCAGGCGATGGCGGCATTGCTTTCCTCCCTGTCCTCCTGATTTATCTGCTGAGGTTCATAGCCTGAATGTTCTTCTGCCTTCGTGTCGGTCTTATCATCGGAAGCGGCAGGTTCGGCACGTGCGGTGACGACATTCTGCTTTCTGTTATCTGATTCGGCAGTGACGGCGGCCTGGGCGGTCTGCGCCTGTGGAGCATTACCGTCGTCTGCTTCACCGACTGCGGCCGGAGTATCAGAATTTTCAGTGTTCAGGTCGGTATCCGGGGTGTCTCCCGCTTCAGTCTCTTCATCGGAAGCGGCATCGTTTCCGGGAGCTTTGTCGGTCCTGCTGTCTGCCTGAGGAGCCAGAACTATCTTTTCCTTGATGATTTCCTTAATATTGGCATTTTCGCCGTGCTTTGATATTTCGGTCAGTGTTTCACTGATGCTTGTGGATATCTTGGTCAGCTGTTCGGCGGCAGGAGGAATTACCGTAATAAAAAGACATATAAAGAACACCACGTAGCAGAGCATTACCAGAGTCGTGGCTCCGAGTCTTGAGGTTCCGTGCTTAATAAGGAAATTTACAGGTCTTTCAAGCATGAATGCGAGCACCAGTGCCGCAATCAATGTTCCGAATATGCTGGAGAAGAAATAGAGTATTACAAAAATGGTAATAAACTGAAGAATGAGTATGATTGCTGCCGGATTGGACAGGTTTTTCATATACCAATCTTTGAAAAACGATAGCATGACAAAAATCCTGAAAATACTTAATTTTATTGACTGCTTAATAATCTGTGTACGACCGTTTGAGCCGGTAACCGTTAAAAAATAACCAGATTCAGTTCTGAACAATTATATATAGGAAGATATTGATATTACAAAGTATTTTTGAATTTAATTGAAATTATCACAGGATGACTCATAATATAGAAAAACGGGGAATTTTCGCTGAAAATCCGGTTTGTGACGGTTAAGCGCGCAGTATTATTTCCGTTCTTTCGGAAACATGCACTGAATTATACCGGTTTTCCGCAGTCTAACTTTCCTGAGAATGTTTTGTTGGATAATCTGAAATGAAATTTAAGATGTGTGCCGTTGCGGCTGTTCTTATCAGCTGCATCGCGTGTCCCTGTGCACGTGCCGACAACGTGGCCGGAGTGACGGATTTCGGTACGGCCGGCGTCAGGGCGATAACCATTGAAAAAGAAAAGGAAATGGGGGAGCTCTTCGTTACCGTAGCCAAGTCCCAGCTTCCGGTAATATACGATCCCGTGCTGGAACAGTATGTTTCTTCCCTGCTGTCAAGAATGTCCTCAAAAGCCGTGGGCGTAAGATATCCTTTTGAGCCCATAATCGTTGAGGATCACACCATCAATGCCGCAGCCTTCTTCGGCGGAAAGATAATGCTGAATTCCGGACTTATCGTGGCCACTGACAATGAAAGTCAGCTGGCATCCGTGCTTGCTCATGAAATGACCCATGTTACCCAGCGCCATCTTGCCAGAAGCATGGAGGCACGACAGGATGCCATGGTTACCGGCATGGCCGGTATCCTCGGCAGTATCATACTCGGCATCATAAATCCGGCAGTCGGCATGGCAGGCGTGAGCGCTTCAATAGGCGGAATGGAGCAGAGCAACATAAATTACACCAGAGCCAATGAATATGAAGCTGACCGTCTGGGGATAGATCTGCTTTATAATTCCGGCTTTAATCCGCATGCCATGGCAGACATGATGAGAAAGCTTCAGAACAGGGGAGAGGATTTCAATCCGGCCTTTGAAATGCTGCTTACTCATCCGTTGTCATCCAAGCGTGTGGCCGAGGCTGAAAACAGGGCGAGATTTTATAAGACCAAAGCCTATTACGAGAGCGTGGACTTTAAATTTGCCAAGAGCCGTGTTGAGGTAAGATTCAGCAACATCAGTGCGAAGTTCAATCAGGAATCCGCCAGACGGATTCTGGATCATTCACCGAATGACTGCGGAGCTCTGTATAAACTGGCCCTTGCATCCATGGATCTGGGAGACTATGACACTGCCCAGAAGTCACTGGACAGTTTAAAGAAGGATTACGGCAGAAATCTTTTTATTGTCGATACCCTGACCGATCTTTATGTCGCAAGACATGAATATGACAAAGCTGTTTCCATGCTTAAGGACATGATAAAAAGCAAGGGGGAGCAGGAGGTCTTTGTTGTCAATCTTGCCAATGTATACATTGAGTCCAAGCAGTATCATAAGGCGGAACAGCTGTTGAAGAAATTCAGAAGGAACAACAGATCCGTAACCGCCGATTCCCTGCTGAAGACGGCATACATGAGACAGAACAAGACCTGTGAACTGTACCAGATAAATACGGATATCCTGGAATCAAAAGGGCAGTGGAATCAGGCCCTGAACAGTGTTAACGAATCACTGCGCTACTGTCATGAAAAGAATACCGTTCTGAGACTGAAGGCTCTCGCCTCCAGAATCGTTGAGGAGCGTGATTTTTATGAGAGTCTCATTTCCCAGTAACAGGGATGTTTAAAGCTGCCATGGATGCAGAAATGCAGGGCATCGGAAGAAGGAAGGCCGTTTCGCGTAATCGTGAAACGGCCCTCTGAATATTACGGCATACCGTATAGGCTAATACATGATTGTGTACAGTTTGCTGCGGTATCTTGACTGCTTGGGATCGCCGTTCATTGTGGAGATGATGTCCAGATAAACCTGTTTCAGATTTCCGGCATTCAGATCCTTTCTCAGATATCCGAGAAGCAGATCCAGAGCTTCAGTGGCCTTGCCCGACTGGCTGAGGGCTGTACATAATTTTTCCACGTTATCCAGATCATCGGGATTCTGTTTCAGCTTGTCCTGAAGAATGTCGATTTCCGGATTCTGCTGGTTCTTCTCGGCAAGCGTAAGGGCTGCTTCCAGATCTCCGTATATCTTGTCTAGTCTGCTGTTGGCGTCCACACCCTCAAGTGCCGTTCTTGCCTCGGTCAGCTTTTTGGCCCTGATGGCAATTTCAACGTATGCGAATCTGATGTTGATGTCATTCGGGGCGAGGCCGAAGGCTTCGCTTATTTTGGCAAATGCGCCGTTGACATTCTCTTCACCGAGAAGGGCAGTGGCTTCATGAAGAAGAATCTGTTCCTTTGCAGGCATAAGACCTGCAACAACCGCGGATGCGCTGTCAGGAGTGCTCAGGGCTGAACTGCCGATGATGTCGACGGGACGGCCGTTTTTGAATACGCATATTGAGGGCAGTGATGAAATCTGTAACTGCATGCAGATTGACTGGATGACCGGATCCGCTGCGTTTCCCTTTGCCAGGGTCAGAAATTCGTTATTCTGGCCGACGGTGTTCTCAAGTGCGGTCGTAACGGCCTGTGTCTGCGGATTGCCCGGATCGTATACGTAGAACAGAATTGTTTTTTCTGCAGATTTTGTTACGAGTTCTTCCTGTATGTTGCTTTGATTAACATCTATAATCATGGTGCTGTTATCCTTACTCTTCTTCTACACTTTTATACATGGTGCCTGCGGTGCCATATTCAAGTGTATCAGTTTGAAAATTTGTTCAGCATCTTTCTGGCATTAATCAGGGTGGTCATGTTAAGAGGTTTGGCTTCGGAACCGTCATCAGAGTAGGTTACGGCATTTTCATGCTTGTCGAATACCGTGGTCTGATTGTGACCGATGATGTACAGTTCGTCGCGGTTTCCGCTGATTAGCCATGGTCTGTTCTGTACTTCCCTGAGATTAGCTCCGGTTGAATAGTCGGATTCCGGATTCTGAATGCCGAGAATTTCATGAGCAATGGTCGGAGCGATGTCCTGTGATGACGTTATCGCCGATATCCTTGCAGGGATGACTGCATCAGGCCAGCTTATTACAAGAGGTACGTGACGTGACTCGCGGCTGTATCTGTTGCCGTGTTTTGCATAATATTTGTTCAGATTGAACCCCTGTCCTGAGGTTATGATAACAACGGTTTTTCTGGTCTTTCCGGAATCTGAAACGGCCTGCAGGATATGTCCGAGCATTTTGTCAGTGTTCTTAAGACAGTTAAGATATCTGTTTTTAAGTGCGGTACCGTCCTTTTCTCTGTTCAGTGTTCCGGGGGTAACGGTTCCGCTTATCTGAGGAACGTAGCTGAGCTGTGCTTCCTGATTCTGGTTAAGGGTTGCCGGATCGGTCAGCTTTATAACGGTAAACTGCGGACGGTAGTTCCATTCCTCGCTGTAGATCCAGTTGGCGGCATTCCTGACCGTTTCCAGGTCACTGTCAAATGATTTGATATTCTTTGTTCTCAGCCCCGTAATTGAGGCAAGCTGCTTCTCAGCTCTGTTATCCGCCGTAGTGATGAAACCGGATATCTTGTAGTCCTGCATGAGCATCTCGGAAATTATGACCGGAGGAGTTTTTTCGTTCATGGCGGTTTTCATGTACTCGGCAGGGATGCCGTACATCATTTCAAAGTTTGCGGTGGCGTCCCTGTTGTCGCCAAGATAGTTTTTAATGTACGAATCGTGAGTTTTGGCGAAAACGTCCAGGTTTGGAGTATAGTCTTCCGTCATGTGTCCGTAATCAAGACCGTCAATAGTAATAAGGATGACGTTGTACGGATTTTCCGAAGGAATTACCTTCATGGCGTTAAGCGGATATTTCAGCTTACGTGAGGTTTTGGACGCAGGTCGTTCGATTTGAGTGCCTTCGCTGTCGCCGGAATATGCAAGCAGACCGTGTTCCTTCAGGAAGGTGTTTGCGGTCATCGGATAATATGCCGGGAATATGGACTTCTGCTGTGTTATCGGAACATAACGGTAGGCATTTGCCCAGATGTGCATGATGTGGGTGGCGAGGAAGGACAGAATGAATACCGTCGTGAAAAATACAGTGATCCTCTGGTATTTGTGAAGATAGTGGTTTCTCCACGCAAATTTGGAGAAAAGATATTCAATAAAGGCAATTACCGGCGTGGCTATATAAAGGAAGTTGTAGTTAAGCCCAGTGGAAAAACCTTCCTGAGTGAAAAATATTCCCAGCATCGGAACGCTGAGGTGAATCTTGATTGCCTGGTAAAGCTTTACGTCAATCAGAAGAATAACCATGAATACGGTGGCCAGCACGATGGACACTATTTTATAGGTTCTTGTGGATCGGCAGAGAAACGTAAGCGGGAAAAATATCAGGATGTAGATTACAAAAACAAGAAAGCTGAAGTGTCCGAGCCAGCTTATGAAAAGATATGCGGTACCTAACTGAGTTGACGGACTGGGTGCATTGTAAAGATAGGTGCAGCCGATAAGCAGGGCAAGGAAGATATTGAGAAGTACAAACCAGTGCCCCCAACTGATGGATCTGGAAACTTCATCCTTATACGTGAAGAAGCTGCTGTAATTAATATTGTTCATACCTGATATACCAATATTCTCTGGCGCTGTTTACCCGCGTCGGTATGGCCATAAGTGTGACTGCTGATGCGGTAGCGAAACGTTTTTCCGTGTTGGCGGACTTTACTGTTTCGTTCTGTCAGCATTATTTATCGGACATTTTACTACATAACCGGGTTTGTTAGCTATTCAATAGTTCACAAATGAGGAGTTGAACCTGCGGGGAAGGGGAAAAATAAAGGAATGTTCATCCATTTACGGCTGGAATTCCAATTATATAAATAAAATAAAAATACAGGAATAATCAATATTTAAAAAAAACAGAAAAACAGTCGCAATTTGACAATAAAAAGAGTTTTATTCGGTTAATCTCCAGGTCTATTGCCAGATGCTTTTTGGATTATCAAGGTTTTTTGTTGATGAATAAAGCGTATTGATATTATTGATACGTATATAACAAGTATTTTGACATAAAAAATACACGTTGTTATCATGTAATAAAAATCAATTATATTACTAATTATGTGAGTTTGAGAAAGTTATCAAAAATAAATAATATTTTTGTTTTGGGTGTTTTGATGAAAAAATAGTCAATTAAAATCAAATAAAGTTATTTTAATTGTATGAAAACAATTTCACTGATAGAGTATTAGGCCGTGATCGAACGGGTAAATGTCATAAACAGTTATGACGACTGGTAGTCAAATTTGAAATAATGATGCATATAAAAAGAGATTGTGCTCAAAATTTGACTTATTTGTTTATTTTTTTGGCTCGTTTTGTGGTTTACCATGGTAAATAAGCGCTCATGCGTCTTTCATTTGATTTTAGAACCGTAAATCATAATAAAAATAAAAGCCAAATGGACAATTCTACATAATAACGAATGGTTTAAAGCCTGTAGGACAGTGAATATGAAAAAAGCATTATTATCCGTTATGGTTGCGGCCGTTGCCCTGGGTGGAAGCAGTGCTGCTTTTGCTTCAGGTATTGAGGGTACGCATCTTACTGTGTGGGTTAACGGCGATAAGTCGTATAAAGGAATCGAACAGGTCGGTGAAAAGTTTGAAAAGGACACCGGCATAAAGGTTATTGTGGAACATCCGGAACAGCCTGTCGTGAAATTTCTGCAGCACGCGGCTTCAGGAAACGGCCCGGATTTGTTTATGTGGGCTCACGACCGCTTCGGTGAATGGGTTGAATTCGGCTTGCTGACTCCGATTGAACCTACTCCCGAAGAGCTGGAAAGGTTCCAGCCTGTGGCCTGGGACGCAATGAAGGTTAAGGATAAGTACTACGGCTTTCCTGTGTCTATAGAGGCAATTGCACTTATATGTAATAAGGATCTCGTGCCTGAGGCTCCTAAGACGTTTGAAGAGTTCTTTGAACTGGACGATGAGCTGCAGAAGAGTGGAAAGCACGCTCTGGTGTGGGATTTTAATGACGGATACTTTACATATCCGATACTTTCAGCCAACGGCGGATACTCATTTAAGAAGAATGAAAAGGGTGAGTATGACGTAACTACTACCGGTATAAATGATCCGGGTGCGGTTAAGGGGTTGGAGTACATAGTTAAATTAATTAGGGAAGATCATCTGCAGAAATGGCAGGAATTTCCTAAGATGGAAAAGAAGTTTATTGACGGTGACGTTGGCTGTGTAATAAACGGTGCATGGGGATGGGAAAGATACAGTAAGCTGAATTATTCCGTTAATCCGTTCCCTACACTTGACGGTAAGCAGGGAAGGCCTTTTGTGGGCGTGCTGGGCATGACCATCAACAGTGCTTCTCCTAACAAGGAAATGGCAAGAAAATTCCTTGTTGACTATCTGCTGACCGATGAAGGTCTGGAAAAGATGGATAACGACCGTCCGCTCGGTGCGGTTGCACTTAAGTCGTATCAGGCAAGGCTTGAGAAGGATCCGAGAATTGCCGTGACGATGTACAATGCGGAGCACGGTGACATTATGCCTAACATACCGGAAATGAACAGATTCTGGAGTTCTCTGCAGACAGCGCTGAAAAATGCCACAACCGGGCGTCAGTCTGCAAAGAAGGCGTTGAAGATAGCTGAGGAACGTGTGCTGAAGAAGTAATACGCAATGAGTTGAATGAAGTCCGCACCCGAATTGAGGCAGGTGCGGTCTTTTTGTGTGCTTTCATGCCGTGACCCGCATGGCTGAAACAGCAAATATTGCTCCGTATTTCGTTCATAATGAGATACATGTTAAAAAAATGCAACTTTTTGATATTTAATTGCATGCATATGTTCTATCATACACATTGTTTAAATCGGTTTGAGGCCGATATTTTTAAGTAATAAGTAAGGAAATAGACTAATGAAAAAAACTATTTTAGCTACTGTTGTAGGCTTAGCTGCTTTTGGTTTCGCACAGGTTGCTTCTGCATCAGGTATTGAAGAAGGTCAGTTAACCATTTGGGTTAACGGTGATAAGTCATATGACGGTATTGCTAAGGTTGGTAAGAAGTTCGAAGAAGCTACCGGCGTTAAGGTAACCGTTGCTCACCCAGACCAGGTAGAAGTTAAGTTCCAGCAGAACGCAGCTTCAGGTAACGGTCCAGATATTTTCATGTGGGCACATGACCGTTACGGTGAATGGGTTAAGTCAGGTCTTTTAACCCCAATCGAACCAACCAAGGAAGAATTAAGCAAGTTCCAGGACGTTGCATGGAAGGCTATGACTGTAGACGGTAAGATTTACGGTTACCCAGTATCTATCGAAGCTATTGCCTTAATCTGTAACAAGGATATCGTTCCAGAAGCTCCAAAGAGCTTTGAAGAATTCATTGCCCTTGACGACAAGCTGAAGAAGGAAGGCAAGCGTGCAATTATGTGGGACTACAACAACGCATTCTTCAGTTACCCATTAATTTCTGCTAACGGCGGTTATGCATTCAAGAGAAACGCTGACGGCAGCTACGACGTTAAGGACTCAGGTGTTAACAATGACGGCGCTAAGGCCGGTGTTCAGTTCCTCGTTGATTTAATCAAGGGCGATCACATGCAGAAGGGTGCTGACTACGGTATCATGGAATCAAGCTTCGTTAACGGTAAGGTTGCTTGTATCATCAACGGACCATGGTCATGGGGTCAGTACACAAAGGTTAACTACAGTGTTAACCCAATCCCAACCCTTAAGGGCAACCCAGGTAAGCCATTCGTAGGTGTTCAGGGTATGACCATCAACCAGGCTTCTCCAAATAAGGACCTTGCTAAGGAATTCTTACTCAACTACCTCCTCACCGATGAAGGTCTTGATAAGATGAACAAGGACAAGCCATTAGGTGCTGCTGCTCTCAAGTCTTTCGAAGCTAAGCTTGAACAGGATCCAAGAATCAAGGTAACCATGAGCAACGCTAAGATTGGTGACCCAATGCCAAGCGTACCAGAAATGAACCGTTTCTGGAGTTCATTACAGACTGCTCTTAAGAATGCTACCACCGGTCGTCAGACCTTAGACGAAGCACTTAAGACTGCTGAAGATCGTATCGAAAAGTAAGATAATCTTTCATAAATTAAAGAAGCTCAGACATGAGCTTCTTTTATGAAAGGCTAGAATTAAAAGCTTTAATATGAAAATATTAAAGTTTTTATTTGTAGTAAAAATTTTTTTATTACAGTTTTACAAGCTAAATTTAGAATAAGTTATTAGGGTATTAGCATGGATTCTTTCGCTTTTGAAAAAAGAGGTAAAACCTCTGGAGGTGGAGCGCCTGGCTTAATGATACTCAAAGGTTTACTATCAGCGATAGTATTACTCTTTGGTGTATTCATGATAAGCTCTATGTTTACTCATGGTCAGTACGCTTTCGCAATCTTGTTTACAATAGTCATTGCAGGTGGTCTGCTTGTGACATGGATGAAGGGAATGTATCCTCACAGATATATTTTCCCAAGTATCGCGGGTATGGTTGTATTCATCATATTCCCTCTCGTATACACCGTGTACATTGCATTTACCAACTACTCTGCAAAGAACCTCTTCACTCTTGAAAGAGCTGAGAATTATTTCCTTTCTCAGACTTACAGAATTGAAGGCGGTGACTACCAGTTTAAGCTTTACGCTAAGGAAGGTAATAAGTACGTTATCGTACTTAACAATCAGCCTACTATGTTAGCTGACGGTAATCCTTCTGAAGTTCGTACCTACGCATCTCCTGAAACCGTGTTCTTTGATAAGGATCAGATGGAGAAGCCTAGTAACAAGACTACCGCTTCAAAGACAGTAATTCATGTTACCAAGGTTGATAACAGCTATACCCAGGACATGGAAGACTGCGGTATCAAGTGTAAGGCTGCATTCAGAGATTACCTGAAGTCAATCAAGATTAAGATCGACGCTCAGGAACTCACCTATACCGGTCTTAACACTTTCAGTGCCGTTAAGAACAGATTCGTTCGTCAGGATCAGGTAGTTCTCGGTAACCAGGAAACTTTACAGAATTCCCACATGCTCAAGGACGTATCAGATGATTCCTTAATCATCCCTGACATGAATGACGGTTACTACAAGACCATTGACACCCAGACCGGTGAACCAGTCGGTGAAAGAATGGCTCCAGGTTTCCGTGTATACATCGGTTTCGAGCACTTCAAGAGAATTTTCAACGACCCAAGTATTTCTACTCCGTTCGTTAAGATTTTCATCTGGACCGTTTGTTTCGCTGCTTTAACAGTATTCATTACCTTAGCAATCGGTATGGTTCTCGCTTGTCTCGTACAGTGGGAATTCTTAAAGGGCAGAGGTATTTACCGTTTAATCCTCATTCTCCCATACGCAGTACCGTCATTCATTTCAATCCTCGTATTTAAGGGTTTGTTTAATGAAAACTTCGGTGAAATCAACCGTATTCTGGACTTCTTCCTCGGTTGGAGACCTGAATGGTACAACGAAGCCGGCTATGCTCGTGCAATGATTCTGCTCGTTAATGCATGGTTAGGTTATCCATACATGATGATTCTCTGTATGGGTCTGTTAAAGTCTATTCCTGATGATCTCTATGAAGCATCTGCAATGGACGGTTCAGGTCCTGTTCAGAACTTCATGAACATTACTCTTCCATTGTTAATGAAGCCATTAACTCCGTTACTTATCGCTTCATTCGCATTTAACTTCAACAACTTCGTGTTGATTATGCTGTTAACTAACGGTGGCCCTGACTTCTTACCTGAAGACGGTGTTGTAACCACTGCAGGTTCTACTGACTTGCTCGTGTCTTATACCTATCGTCTCGCATTCGAAGGTGGCGCAGGTGGTAATGACTACGGTCTGGCTTCCGCAATTGCAACCACTATCTTCATCTTAGTTGGTGCATTATCTATAGTTAACTTAAAGATTTCCAAGATGGGAGCTAAGGACTAATCATGGCAATTGTACAACCTAAGTCGATTAAATATCGCATTTTGGCTACACACATTGTAATGTGCCTGTTTTTACTTGCTGTTCTGTTTCCGTTATACATGGTTGTGATGATTTCATTCCGTGAAGGTAACTTCGCAACCAACGTATCAGACAGTTTCTATGACCTCTTCTTACCAAGAATGGATTCATTGACTCTGGATCACTGGAAACTTGCTTTAGGCATGTCATATGTTGATGAAGCCGGTGTTGAACACCTTCCTCCATTCCCTGTATTAAAGTGGCTTTGGAACTCAATCATCATTTCATTCTTCACCTCTGCGTTCATCGTACTGCTGTCAACCACCAGTGCGTATGCGTTTGCACGTCTGAACTTCAAGGGTAAGAATGCACTCTTAAACTGCATGCTGATTTTCCAGATGTTCCCTTCAGTGCTTGCACTCGTTGCTATCTATGCATTGTTCGATAACATCGGTGAATACATTCCGTTTATCGGTCTTGATACCAGAGCAGGTCTGATTCTTTCTTATATGGGTGGTATTGCCCTCCATATTTGGACTATCAAGGGTTACTTTGAAACCATTGATGCTTCACTGGAAGAAGCTGCCGCCATTGACGGTGCTACCCCATGGCAGGCATTCAGACTCGTACTGTTACCTCTGTCAGTACCAATTCTTGCAGTAGTATTCATCCTTGCATTTATCGGTACCATTACTGAAGTTCCAGTAGCAAGTATCCTCTTAAATGACGTAGATAATTACACCCTGGCCGTAGGTTCTCAGCAGTATCTTGCTTCTCAGAACAAGCTTTGGGGTGACTTCGCAGCAGCGGCTGTTATGTCTGGTCTTCCTATTACCGTCGTATTTATGTTAGCTCAGCGTTGGTTAGTAGGTGGTCTGACTGCCGGTGGTGTAAAGGGTTAATCGATATTTTACAATGCGGTGTTTAACGCACCGCATGTTATAAAAGAATTTTTATGGAGCTATAAATGGCTGAAGTTACTTTAACAAACGTTCGTAAGAACTATAATCCAAGTTTATTGAAAGATACCTTACGTAATATCAACCTTGATATTAAAGATGGTGAATTCATCGTGTTCGTTGGTCCGTCTGGTTGCGGTAAGTCTACCCTTCTGCGTATGATTGCCGGTCTTGAAGACATCACCGACGGTGAATTAAAGATCGGTTCAAAGGTGATGAACGATGTTCCTCCTGTAGACCGCGGTGTAGGTATGGTGTTCCAGTCTTACGCACTTTATCCTCACATGGATGTTCGTCAGAACATGGAATTCGGTCTTAAGTTAAAGAAGTTCGACAAGGATACCATTGAAAAGCGTGTTAACAACGCTGCTCAGATCCTCGGTCTCGAAGCTTTAATGGATCGTAAGCCAAAGGCTCTGTCAGGTGGTCAGCGTCAGCGTGTTGCTATCGGTCGTTCTATCGTTCAGCAGCCTGACGTATTCCTCTTCGACGAACCTTTATCAAACCTCGATGCTGCTCTCCGTGTTAAGATGCGTATCGAAATTGCCAAGTTACATAAGGAATTAAATTCTACAATCATCTACGTAACTCACGACCAGGTTGAAGCTATGACCCTGGCTGACAAGATTGTAGTATTAAGTCCGTTAAAGGAATCTGCAGAAACCAACCTTGAACAGTTTGGTACTCCGCTTGAACTTTACCACAACCCAACCAACAAGTTCGTTGCAGGCTTCATCGGTTCACCTAAGATGAACTTCCTCAAGGGCCAGCTCATCGAAATCGGTGAAGAAACCTGTAAGGTTAAGTTAAATACCGGTGACGTTATCACTGCATGTGTTGACGCACGTCGCGCAAGCGTTGGTGACAAGGTTGAATTAGGTATTCGTCCTGAACACCTCGTTCCGGTTGAACATCCTGATTCAAAGAGCCGTCTGTCTGGTATGGTTCAGGTTGCAGAACACTTAGGTGCTGAAAGCTTTGTTTACCTTGATGTTGACGGTGAAGACTTTACCGTTAAAGCTGCTTCAGAAATCCCTGTTGATACCGGGGATTCTCTCGAAGTTGGTATCCCAGCTGAAGCTTGTTACCTTTTCGATTCTCAGGAAAAGGCATTCAAGAGAACCGCAAGATATAACAGAACTTAATTTTTAGCTTGTAATTTTTTAAAGCGACACTCCGGTGTCGCTTTTTTCTTTTGTCTTAACGTAATTATCGGAAAATCGGGAAAAGGCACTTGTCCATTTTAAATGGTGAAATACTCTTCATCCCAGCTTAAAATCTTAATCGTTTTTTGCAATCCTGTACTGATGAGTTTCTGTTTTGGGGATGTGTTTTGATATGTGAACAGTCCATTCATCAAAATATTGACGTTAACTCATCATCCGCTTAAACCGCTCAACCTCTATTGCCTGTGTTAAAGCGGTAAGTCTGCTGATGTTAAAAACGAGGCTTTTCTTTTGTGCAGATGTGCTCCGTCATTATCACACTTCCTTGTTTTAAGGACTTCCGGTGAATGTCATAGTAATTTCCCTAAACGCGTTTTATGACGTTGAACAAGGTAATAAAAAAACCGGAACTGCGTTATTTCGAAGTTCCGGTTCATGACTGTGGGGCAGGTGACTATTTTGAGTGAATCTGATTCAGAAATTCACGTAGTCTCTGATCCTTCGGATGGTTGAATATGTCGTCTGGAGTTCCCTGTTCCTGAATGTTCTTATTGTCAAAGAACAGTACCCTGTTTGATACCTTCTGGGCAAATTTCATTTCATGCGTAACCACAACCATGGTCATGCCATCGTCTGCGAGTTCCTTCATCATGCTGAGGACTTCATTAACCATTTCAGGATCCAGGGCGCTTGTCGGTTCATCAAACAGGACAATTGACGGTTTCATTGCAATGGTGCGGATGATGGAGACACGCTGCTGCTGGCCCCCTGAAAGCTGTGAAGGATACTTGTCAGCATGTTCGGCGAGACCGACTCTTTCAAGCATCTGCATAGCCCATTCATCTGCTTCCTTTCTGGTATATATATTATGAAGCACCGGAGACAGGGTGATGTTCTGTTTTACCGTGAGATTCTGGAACAGGTTAAACTGCTGGAATACCATGCCGATTTTAGGAGTGATGTCTATTAATGTATTCTGTGGCAGACTTGTCAGTTCCATGCCGTCAAAGTAGATTTTGCCGGAAGTCGGGCGTTCAAGCAGGTTAAGCATGCGTATAAAGGTGGATTTACCGCATCCTGACGGACCGATAATGGCAATGACGTCTCCTTTGTTTATGGTCAGGGAGATGTTTTTTAAAACCTCGTGAGAACCGTATGTTTTGCAGAGACCTTCAATCTGCATGACAACATTATTATCGTTCATTCTTTTTCATTCTCCTTTCAAGGTGGGCAACTCCTGCTGACAGTGTGCCGATAATGAGAAGGTATATAAGAGCCACTGCCAGAAGCGGAAGGAAGGCTTCAAACGTGGTGTTTCTGATGACCACGCCGCCTCGTGTAAGATCCATGAGACCTATGTATCCGCATATTGAGGTTTCCTTTATCAGTGAAATACCTTCGTTTGCCAGGGCAGGCAGTACGTTTTTAAATGCCTGCGGAATGATTATGTGTTTCATTACCGTGAACGGTCTGAGACCGAGGGAGTATCCTGCCTCAAACTGTCCTGCAGGTATTGCAAGCATGCCTGATCGTATGATTTCGGTTGTATAGGCCATGGAATTGAGGCCGAAGGCGATTATGGCCACCAGCACCTTGTTGATATCCACGGATGCGAATATCACGTAGTATATTATCAGAAGCTGTACCATTACAGGCGTACCTCTGATGATGTTTACGTAAAGTTTTATCAGAAGATTGAGAATTCTGAAACGTCCTGTTTTCAGATGGAGTACGCGTATTATGGCCATGACTGTTCCGCCGCAGAGACCTAACAGGGCCGCGAATGCGGATATGACCAGGGTTACGCAGAGACCGTTAAAGAGCAGCTTCCATCTGTCTTCCTTGACGAAATTGTTGTACAGTTTGTCTTTAAATGACTGATTCTGCATGCTCATTAAGGCTTTTTCAGTCGGTATCACCACGAGAATTCTGGAGGTACATATGTCATGGGTGAAGTTTATTACCTTGGCTCTTTCTTCAGTTTTGGAAAAGCCGGAAAAACCCGCATGAACCTTTCCCGTGCTTACGGCGTTGATGATGCCGTCAAACTCCATGCTTTCAATTTTAAGCTTCATGTGGAGTCTGTCCGCAATGATTGCGGCCATTTCCATTTCAATTCCGGTTATTTCATTGTTCTGGTAGAACTCATAAGGAGGAAAGTCCGGGCTGGTGGCTATAATCAGCTCCGGGCCTTCGGTTGTTGTCGGGGTGTAGTGGTAATTACCGGTTTTGGTAACATAGGTGTCGTAGAGTTTTTCGTAAGTACCGTCTTTTACGATTTCGTCTATTATACTGTTGAATTCATTGAGAAGTTTTTCCTGTCCCTTCGGCAGAATGGCGGCATATGATTCAGTGTTGAACGGTGTGTTGAGAATCTGCAGATTGGCGTTGTCGCTGACGAATTTCTTAGCTGGAAGTTCATCAAGAACAACAGCGTCAAGCTTTCCCTGATTAAGAGCCGCTATGGCATCAGGGGAATTATTGTAGCGTTCGGCCATCGGACATTTGTTCTGAGTCAGATAATCATTAATGGCTATTTCAGTGGTCGTTCCTATCTGAACACCGACTCTGGCATGACAGAGGTCTTTAATTGATTCAACTCTGTTAACAGTATTTTCCGAGTTACATGCCGTGAGGGAGAATAATGACGCGGCGAAAAGGGCGATAAAGCCTGTTACATGTAGAAGAGAGCGCCATTTTTCCATATTGTGGGTGTTCATAAAAAAGATCCGACTCCTGAAGAAAAAAACAATTCGACTATTATACGCTTTATTACCTTTCTCTAAAATGATCAAAAAAGTATACCTGTTGTTTTGATGAGCGCCGAAGCCTGCGGATACGGGAAAAACATTGTGTGATGACAGAAAAAAAACAGCTTGTGATAAAAAGGAAATCATCTTGTGATGAAAGATGAAATAGGTGGATTACGCTGTTTGAAAAAAGAGGAACATGCAGAAAAACACTGCCCTGAAAAAAAAGAAACCAGTCTCGTGCACATGGGCACTGAGGACTGGCGTTATCAATGATTAATAACCATAGGACTAATGAACGTGCCTATTATATTAAAAATGTGAAATAAGTCAATATTTTTTAATAAAATTATCAAATTGACATGTTTCATTAAGTAAGTAGAATAGTACAGGTTTATCTGATGTTATTTTTTTTATGTTTAATTAATTCCGGAAACACGGTGTTTTCAGGCCTTTTCGGTTGATTCACCGGCCTGTTGCCTAATCGTCGGAGTGTTTCTCCGTTCCGTTCATGAGGCCGTGTTTCATTATTTGTGTGCGCTTTACGTAAGTGTAAGCTGGGCGGTTGTTTATTATGATGTTAAGATCGGATTTCTTCTATAATCTTCCTGAAGAGCTTATTGCAAAATTTCCTGCCGACAAAAGAACCCACAGCAGACTGCTGTCTCTGAACGGTTCCACCGGTGAACTGGGGGACTTTCATTTCTATGATGTGCTCAGATTCCTGAAAAAGGGCGATTTGCTTATATTCAACAATACAAAGGTAATTCCTGCAAGATTATACGGACACAAGGAAACCGGCGGTGCCATAGAGATCCTTGTTGAAAGGGTTCTTGATGAACACCGTGTCCTGGTTCACATGAGATCTTCCAAATCTCCGAAAGAAGGAGCCAGACTGCTTTTTGATAACGGCTACGAAGCCGTTATGCTCGGTAGGGAAGGGGCTCTTTTCATTCTGGAGTTTACCGGAGAGAAAACAATTTTAAGCATCATGGACGAAATCGGACACATTCCTCTTCCTCCTTATATAGATCGTCCTGATGAAAAGGAAGACCGTGAACGTTATCAGACTGTTTATTCAAAGGTTCCGGGGGCAGTGGCTGCTCCGACTGCAGGTCTTCACTTTGATAATGACCTGCTGGATAAAATCCGTGATATGGGCGTTGATACCGGATTTGTCACCCTTCATGTGGGTGCAGGTACATTCCAGCCGGTAAAGGAAGACGATATTTCAAAGCATCACATGCATTCGGAATTTGCGGTGGTTCCTGAAGAACTGGTTCAGAGAATCCTCAAAACCAAGGCTGAGGGCGGTCGCGTCATTGCCGTCGGCACCACTTCCGTGCGTTCTCTTGAAAGTGCCGCAATGCAGGCTGAGAAGCACGGCAGTCTTATAGAGCCTTTCGCCGCGGATACCAGTATTTTTATCTATCCAGGCTACAGATTCAGGGTTGTCGATGCGCTGATTACCAATTTCCATCTGCCTGAATCAACTCTCATCATGCTTGTGAGCGCATTTGCCGGATACAGGCATACCATGAATGCGTATGCGCATGCTGTTAATGATGGTTACCGTTTCTTCAGTTACGGTGATGCCATGTTCATTACACGTAATGACAATGCGGAAACGGCTGAAGACATTGAAAAAGAATTAAGAGGTAAGTGATTTTGGAATTTACGTTAAAGACTACATGCGGTAAAGCCAGACTCGGTGAAATGAAATTTGCCAGAGGCACTGTCAGGACTCCCGCTTTCATGCCGGTAGGAACATACGGTACCGTCAAGGGACTGAGTCCCGAGGAAGTGGAGGCAATAGGGGCCGACATTATTCTGGGAAACACCTTCCATCTGTGGCTCAGACCGGGCTGTGACATCATGCGTCTTCACGGCGATCTTCACGGCTTTATGCAGTGGAACAAACCTATCCTTACCGATTCCGGCGGTTTCCAGGTGTTCAGTCTCGGAGCCCTGCGCAAACTTAAGGAGGAAGGATGCTATTTCCAGAATCCGATTAACGGTGACAAGGTATTCCTGTCTCCAGAGGTCTCAATGCAGATTCAGGAAGCTCTCGGTTCTGACATCGTGATGATCCTTGACGAATGTACTCCGTATCCCGCAACACATGACGAGGCTGCCAAGTCAATGAGACTCAGTCTCAGATGGGCCAAGCGCTCAAGGGATGAATTTGACCGTCTGCAGAACAAGAACGCTCTCTTCGGCATTATTCAGGGCAGCGTATATGAGGATCTGCGTGAAGAGTCCCTCAACGGACTTGTTAACATCGGCTTTGACGGTTATGCCATCGGCGGTCTTGCGGTAGGTGAGAAGAAAGAGGATATGCACAGGGTGCTTGATTTTATTACCGACAGAATGCCTGTGGACAAGCCAAGATATCTCATGGGTGTTGGTAAGCCTCAGGACATTCTTTCCGGCGTGCTTCGCGGCGTGGACATGTTCGACTGCGTAATGCCTACAAGAAATGCCAGAAACGCACACCTCTTCACTTCAGAGGGAGTCATAAAACTGCGTAACTCCAAGTACAGACAGGATACACGTCATCTGGATGAAAAGTGCGACTGTTATACCTGCAGACACTATTCAAGGGCATACCTGCATCATTTGGACAAGTGCGGTGAAATGCTGGGGGCAAGACTCAACACCATTCACAATCTGAGATTCTATCAGCGCCTGATGGAGCAGATAAGGGAACACATTGCCGCCGGAACACTGAACGAATTCGCTGAGGAATTCTTCAAACTTTATCCGGCAGACAAGTAATGTCAGCCGTACTGAAGTACGGATACGGATGACGGAAAAGGCAGCCTTCTTGCTGCCTTTTCATTCCCGCACGGAGCGGAGAGATGTGGCGCGACGCGGCGGTTTGCCTGTTCCGGCAATTATGAGGAAGCAGTGAAATACAATGATCTTTCAGTCATAATTGAAGCCCTTCAATAAATAATTCTGTTAAAACATCATAATTCATATATAATGCAAAATCGTGTTTTATTTTTAAAATTCGAGGTTTATGACAATGGATTTATTTGCAACTGCATATGCTGATGAAGGCGTTCAGACTGCTGCCAACACGGCTCCGGCCGGCGGCCCTGACATTACTTTTATCGTGATGATGGCCGTAGCTTTTGCCTGCTTCTATTTGTTTGTCCTGAGACCGGGCAATAAAAAGAACAAGGAGCGTGCCGAGTCTTTAAAGAAGCTTGAAGTCGGTGACGAAGTTCTTACCAGTGGCGGTTTAATCGGCAGAATTACCAAGGTTAACGAAGATCTTGATCTGCTGATAATTGAAATCGCTCCGGGTACATCAGTAAAAATCAACAGACAGTACGTTGTAAGTCCTTTACCAAAGGGAACTTACGATGAACGTAAGGTTGAATCAAACAGGCAGAAGAAATAAAAAATTTCGTGCTTTATGTGTGTGCGGGTTTCAGAAACCTGCAGGAGAATGCAAGGAGTAGGTTTTGATAAACAAATATCCTTTATGGAAAAATTTGCTGATACTGGCCGTTCTGATTATCGGTGCAGTATACGCATTGCCTAATCTTTATGGTGAAGATCAGGCTATCCAGATTAGCGGCTCCAAGGGGATAACCCTGGAAAGCGAAGATTACCAGAAGATTGAAGGTGTTATCGCAAACGACTGCCCCGACTGTGTTGTTGAAAGAAACGCGGGTCAGGCTCTCATTCGTTTCAAGGATAACGATTTACGTCTTCGCATGAAGGAAAAGCTGGTAGGCGAACTCGGTGACAACTACATTGTCGCCCTTAATCTTGCCGCGGCAACTCCGGATTGGTTAAAGGCCATCGGTGCCAAGCCTTTAAAGCTCGGTCTTGACTTAAGAGGCGGTCTGCACTTCCTTATGGAAGTTGACATGGATGAGGCCATCAAGAAGATTGTTACCCAGTCAATACAGGATTTCCGTACCGAACTCCGTGAGGAAAAGATCCGTCTGTCAGGTATCAGAAGCGTCGGTCAGGACATCGTGATTACCTTCCGTGACGAGGATGCCCGCAGTAAGGCCCTCAGACTGTTATCAGGCAAACATCCTGATTTAGTCTTTACCGAAGACGATTCATCTTCCTCATTTGAAATCAAGGCCGTAATGAAGCCTGAAAAGATCAAGGAAGTAAAGACTTATGCCGTTGAACAGAACATCAACATCATAAGAAACCGTGTTAATGAACTCGGTGTTGCCGAACCGCTGGTTCAGAGACAGGGTGCGGATCGTATTATCGTTGAACTTCCCGGTGTTGAAGACTCAGCAAGAGCAAAGGAAATCTTAGGTGCAACAGCCACCCTCGAGTTCCGTCTTGTTGATCAGGCTGCCGACATTCAGAGCGCCGCAAGCGGTGTGGTTTCCTCAAACGATGAGGTCCTTACCGACAGAAACGGCAGACCGGTGGTCGTAACCAAGCATGTCATTCTTACCGGTGACCATATTATCGACGCCAAGAGCGGCATGGATGAAAACGGTCGTCCTGAGGTAAACATCAGCCTCGATTCAAAGGGCGGTAACACCATGTCCAACTTTACCAAGGATCATATCGGTCAGCCTATGGCAACAAACTTTATCGAATATAAGGTTGTTGACGATCAGAACGCCGGCGACAGTGCCGTAAAGTTCAGAAAGGTTGAACAGATTATCAACGTCGCTACCATTCAGGCCCGTCTAGGCAACAAGTTCCGCATTACCGGTCTTGACAGCCCTACGGAAGCACACAATCTGGCGCTGCTGCTCAGAGCAGGTGCCCTGATTGCTCCTATCCAGATTGTTGAGGAAAGAAACATCGGACCAAGCCTCGGTAAGCAGAATATCGATAACGGTATGAGAGCGATGATGTACGGTCTGATAGTTCTCGGTATTTTCATGATCGTGTACTACAGAGCTTTCGGTATCATTGCCAACCTGGCCCTGATTTTTAACATGGTTCTGCTTGTGGGCGTAATGTCCATGATTCCTGGCGCCACCATGACCCTTCCAGGTATTGCCGGTATAGTGCTTACCATCGGTATGGCAGTGGACGCCAACGTACTGATTTACGAACGTATCCGTGAAGAAATAAGAAACAACCGCGGCGTGCAGCAGGCAATCAACCTCGGCTACGAAAGAGCCTTCGTTACCATTATGGACTCCAACATTACCTCCATTCTGGTAGCCCTGATTCTGTTTGCCGTTGGTACCGGTGCGGTTAAAGGTTTCGCCCTTGTTTTGATGATTGGTCTGGTTTGCTCAATGTTTACCGCAGTTACATGCTGCCGCGCCATCGTAAACCTCATCTGGGGCGGTCGTGAAGTTAAGAAGCTGGCTATTTAAAGGAGGACAGAAATGTTTCAAATCATAAAACCGGGAACAGTTATTCCTTTCATGAAGATAGCCAAACTGGTGGAAGTTCTCTGTATTGTCGCCGTGCTGTTCTTTATCGGCTGTCTCTGTACCAAGGGACTTAACTGGGGCCTCGACTTCACTGGCGGTGTGGTAATTGAGGTTCAGTACCCTGAAGAGGCAAATCTTGAACGTATCCGCGGAGATCTGGCAAAGTCCGGCATTTCCAACGCGGTGGTTCAGAATTTCGGTACAACCCGTGACGTATCAATCCGCATTCAGCCAAAGGGTGAGGAAAATCAGAAGGCTATTACCGAAAAGGTTAAGGCCGTGGTATCCGGACATGACAGTAAGGCTCAGGTAACCCGTTCTGAATACGTGGGTCCCGCAGTGGGTCAGGAACTGGTTGTAAGCGGTGTTATTGCCGTTCTGCTGTCACTCGTTATCCTGCTGGTGTACATCGCCGCACGTTTCGAGTGGAGAATGGCTACCGGTGCGATTATTTCCCTGGCGTATGACGTTATCGTGGTGCTCGGTATTTTCTCCGTTTGGGGAATCGAGTATGACCTGACCGTTCTTGCAGCCGTGCTGACAGTTATCGGTTATTCATTAAACGATAAGATCGTTGTGTTTGACCGTATCCGTGAAAATGCCAAAAAGCTGCACAAGATGGCCATGGTGGATTTGTTCAACAGATCTCTTACCGAGACCTTCTCAAGAACAATAATCACCTCACTCACTACCATAATTACCGTTGCGTCACTGCTTATTTTCGGCGGTGAAATGATTTTCGGATTCTCACTGGCTCTGTTAATCGGTATCGTATTCGGTACATTTTCATCAATCTACGTGGCTTCAACATGGCCTTTATTACTCGGAATCTCAAGGGAAAATCTCCTTGTTACCGAAGTAAAGAAGGATGTTGAGGAGATTTCTGAAGCTGATTACTGATTGAAAGCTTTCGAAAAACGCCATTGATTTAAAAAGCCGTTCCGACAGTATGCCGGAACGGCTTTTTTACATGTTAGGGCTGATATGTGACTTAATGATGGTGGCAGTTCTCATTTTTCATGAATAACACATGGTCGGTAAGAAGTTAAATATTATAATCTTTAGTATCCGGCTGTTCCCGCAGACACGGGGACTGACCGTCCGCACCATAATGAAAAATACTTAAGCGCTGCCCGGAAACGGCGTCTTATATCCTCTGAATCAGCATAATGTCAGTTAATGCAATGGAAAATAGTAATGTTTAAAAGAATCATCCACACAGCCGTAACGGCATCATTGGCAGTCATGCTTTCGGCATGTGCATCAACCGGGACGGAAACGGCTGACGGTCATATCAATCCTGATTTTATAAAGATTGAACTGCCGCGCGTCGTTACTCCGGCTGAACAGCTTAACATGGTTAAACTGTCCCAGGTCCTGGGGAACACCAAGCTTAATCATACTCAGGTAAGCGTGGTCATGTGGCACCGCGCCGAACTTTATAACCGCATGGGACTGGATTTTCTTTCCGTCCTGAGTCTTCTCGGTTGCGTCAATGAGGATAATCAGAATTCCGACTGCTACCGCGATTACGGCGGAGCCCTGTACAGTCACGGCAAGTTCCTTGAGGCTTACGATGCCCTTGACGGAGCACTGGAACTCAGTCCGAATGATAATGCCGCCCATTTCAGCAGAGGTCTTGCACTTTACTACGGTAAAAGGGAAAAGATGGCTGAAGAGGATTTTTACAAGGTTTATCTGAGTGACCGTCAGGATCCTTATTTCCAGCTGTGGCTGTTCTATGCGGAATATGCCTCAGATCCGGAAAAGGCCGAAAAAAATCTTCTGAGCAGATACCGCATGATTAATGTAAAGGATCTGTCCTTCGGAACCAAAGTGCTTGAGGTTTATCTGAACATCAGATCCGAAAAGGATCTGTGGGATCATATCTTTGACGGAGCCAAGAATTACATTGAAAGAAATGAAAGACTCTGCGAAGCCTATTTCTACATGGGCAAGATGCATCTCATGAAAGGTGAGACAACCAGGGCGCTTGACTATTTCAAGCTGGCGAGAACCACGAACGTAAGCTATTTCCTGGAGCACAGCAATGCGCTGCTGGAGATTCACATGCTTGATACCGAAAACGAGTATGATGACATCGGCTTTGATGAAAAGATGGTAAACAGTGAGGCCGGAACGCCGCAGTAATCCGCCTTCCCGGTTGGTACAGGCCGCCGGGATGAAGTCATGAAGTCCGGGAGGCCGATAATACTCTCTTGTATTATCGGCCTCCTTGTGTTAGCTTTATCCACGGCGTCTGGAAGTCGGGTACATGATTCTTTTTCGGGAAAGGAGCATGGCCGGCAGGTCGGCGGAGAGAGTTTTTTGAGGACTGATAATCGGAGAAAAAAGATGTCAGACAACTACGGTTCAGAAAAATATGAATGTCTGAACAACATGGTGATTATTCTGGTGGATCCAAGCCATTACGGCAATATAGGATCGGCTTCGAGAGCAATGAAGACCATGGGATTATCGAAATTAAGAATTGTTTCATCAAACGGCAGTATTATTACCGATGAGGCTCTGGCTCTGTCAAAGGGTGCGGCTGACGTCCTGAAAAGTGCCGAGGTTTTCTCCACACTTGATGAGGCTCTTGCCGACGTGACGTTTGTTGCCGGTACGTCTGCCAGACACCGCAGCATAGAACTTCCGCTTTATCAGCCGCGTGAGGCCGTGGAGAAGATACGTCCGCACCTGATGAACGGCATGAAGTGCGCCATCATGTTCGGCAGGGAGAGAACCGGGCTTACGAACGAAGAACTGCAGCGCTGCGACATTCACATCAACATAGATGCCAATCCCGAATATTCATCACTGAATCTGGCAATGAGCGTGCAGGTGCTTTCCTATGAACTGAGACAGGCATGTCTGCGTTCCGCAACTCAGGAACCTTCAGCTGATTTTGATGAGGGACTCCGTAAGCCGAAGCATTCGGATCTGGAGCAGTTCTACAGTTTCATTGAGAAGAATCTCTGCGACTGCGGATTCCTTAAAAAGAATCATAACGGCAGCGTTATGGGGCAGATAAGGCGTGTCTATGCCAAGGCGGACATGAGTGCCCATGAACTCAGAATCATATACGGAACCCTGGCATCAATGCTTAAGCACAGAAAGGACGGCGGAGAGTAACGCCGAAGCAGGCAGACCCGGTGCCGGTCTGACGGTGACGGATCATGGGGCTGCCGGCAGACCGGTTTTACGAAAATCCTGATGGTCAGGAGTGAGATCGTCAGGATTTTTTTTGTCTGAAGTCGAAAGGAATCCGTAATTCAGCGGTATCTTTACCGGTAATATACACAAAACATGTTTTTGTTTTGTATAACAATAGAATACTTTAATATTATTGACGTGATTCACGGATATAAGAAAAAGTGGTCATTTTTATAAGATAATTATAGTCAAATATCATGAAAAAGCTTTCATGATGTTTAAAATTTGTTAAAATTAACAAAATATTAAATCAGGAATAAGTCCTGATTTTGTTAAACCTTTCTTTTTTCCATTTCCAGAGTGAATCCATATGAGTAACAGAATGTTAAGACTCAACGGCCTTTCCCTTGCCGTTGGTTTTGCAGTTGCCATCCCGGGTTTTGTCGTGTCTGATGATGCTCAGGCCGCCGGTGTCATAGCTGCAACCCATATATATCATAATCACATGCCTAATTTCTGGCCTTACTACAATACCGCCGATTACGAAAAGGCTGCCGTCGGTGATCCGATAAGATATGCCTATGATGGTCAGGTATACAGAATTAAGGAAAACCCTCCTGCAGACTACACTTATTTTCTGCCTAAGAAGGGGACTCCGATGCCTCACGACAATCTGCAGCAGTATTATGACAGGGATGCAAAGCGCAACGCCTATACTTCATGGCCTGCTCAGACCGCCCGTGCCAACAGCGGTTCCCATCCGTTAAGCCAGACACAGGTAACAATGTCTGCTGCCGTAATCAATAACGTGCAGAGCTTTGCGGAACTTAATATTTTTGACTTCTTCAGGGAAGGCTGGTCTTCCGACTGGAAGTCAACCGTGGGTTCTCTTAAAACAACCAACGGCTTTAATGCCCTGGAACCGATTCATTTTACCGGTCACCATTCAATGGGACCTCTTGTCGGCCCAAGATATTTCCTCAAGGATCTTATTTATCAGAACGTAACCCTGCAGCGTGATTACTTCCTCGGTGCGGACAAGTTCAGATCTTCGAAGGGCTTCTTCCCGACAGAGCTCGGTTTCTCCGAAAGACTTATCCCAACCCTTACCAAGCTCGGCATTGAATGGTCTGTTGTGGGTAACAACCATTTCTCAAGAACCCTGAAGGACTACCCGTACAATTATCAGGATCCTTCATATGATACCCTGGTATCACCTCCGAACAGGGCAGATCTGCAGAATACATATGAAGCCGGTGAATGGGTAACGGTCGGTATGGCTCATGAAAAGCAGCAGATTGTGAACAAGTTCCCGTTCTGCGCCATTCCGCACTGGGTTCAGTATGTTGATCCGGTAACCGGTAAGGCTGATAAGATAGCCGCCATTCCGGTGGATCAGAACGGTTCATGGCTTGAAGGCTGGGAAGGTGAGGCAAACGCGCACACTGAAATCGAACGTTCAAACTACGTTGCAGACGCAAACGGCAGAACCATGTACTACGTAATTGCCCATGACGGTGATAACGGTGAAGGACGTGCGGGTTCTATTTCCACCTGGCTGGCTTCAGGCAATGAATACAGTGCCGACGGAGTTGTCGGTATGGGTGTGGAGGAATATCTCAAGGCCTATCCGATCCCTGAATCAGACATTCAGCACATTCAGGACGGATCATGGGTTGATACCCGTGACTCCTCTTCCGATCCTGACTGGTATCACTGGCATATTCCGATGGGTGTATGGAAAGGACAGCTCAGTGATTTCAACAAGGCTTTAGGTACTGAATTCGAAATGCCGGTGAATTTTGCCGGAACCCCTATGGGACATGCCGTTTCCATGGAATACGGTTACCATTATCTGGAAAGAAACTTTGCCCTGCTTCAGGCAGCGGAAAACTACGCCGTCACCGCAGAGCAGATCTGGCTTGATGACCATCCTAACTACTGGTCTCCTTCAACAGATGCCGAAAAGCAGGTTACCTACGAGGGTAACCAGCTTAATCCTTACATGATGTCATATCCTGTAAAGGGTGATGAGCAGAATGATTACAGGGGCGGCGCAAATCCTGCCGAACTCGGCTGGTACTTCCTGATTTCATCAATTGATTCAGGTTTTGGTTATTATGATGAAAATACCGACGACAACGTAAAGCCTTCCCTCGGCTTTAATCAGTCACTGTACTTTACCGAACCTTATGTCACCAAAAACGTGGCAAAGGACAAAACCGGACCTTCAATGTGGTGGGTTCAGCGCTATCCTACAAATCCAGGTTCCGCAAACAGCGGCAAGGCTGAAGGCTGGACTCCTATGTATGCCGACAATACCTTTGCCGTTTATACCTATGCCTATGACGTAAGCGGCATAAAGGATGTCAAGGTTTACGTCCGTGCCCACAAGAACAAGAGCATGGGTCCTACCGACATCGCTCCGCGCGTATATGATCCAAAGGCCCTGGGAATCAGCGGTGATGCCGTAGGTGAATGGAAAGTCTATGACACCAAGGTGAGGGATCTGACCCCTGACATGAATGGCGTGGCTTGGCAGGATAATGAGGTAAGTCTCAATTATCAGGTAATACCGGCCAGGAAGATAGCAAGCACCTATTATGCCTACATCAGTGATTTCAGGGACCAGCTGGTTGACTACTACATGGAAGCAACCGACTCCCGCGGTAACGTAACCAGAAGTGAAATCAACCACACCTACGTCGGTGCCGGCAGATACAATCTGGTTGACGGTGCCTACATTGAAGACGTTAACGGTGAAATCGAAGGTTCACACATGTTCTTTACCGACGGTTCCGTCGTGCTCACCGACAGCGTAACCGTTTACGCCAGAGCAGGTGATGAATCAGTTACTTCCGTATACCTTGAACACAAGGACAAGGGTACTTCAGACTGGAACGGCGTGGAAATGAAGAAGGTCGGGGACACCACCTATTTCAAGACCACCGTGACCTATACCCGTGATGCCACCTGTGCCGATATCAGGGTCAGGGAAAACGGCGGTTCTTACTATAACGGTAACTCCGGCACCTGTCTCAGCAAGGGAACCTACGTCATCGGAAAGGACGGCAGCATAACTGAAGGTGCTCCTACCGATATCGTTACCCCTGTTACCTTCTACTTCAAGCCGGCATCATCACTTACCAGTGTCTGCGTTCACTACCGCGGTACTCCTCAGACCGGTGACAAGGGCTGGACTGCCGTACCGGGCGCCGCCATGACAGCACAGAAGAACGGCTGGTGGAGTTACACCGATACCGAAAGCTTCGGTGCCGAAATCAGCGGACTGGAATTCCTGTTCAACGACTGCGGAAACAACTGGTATAAGAGTTCAAGCAACGGAAACTTCGTACTCAATTCAGTAGGCGACGTATGGGTTGACGGTACCAAAATGGGAACCGGCACTCCTGCAGAACTTGATACCTCAAACAAAGCTCCGACTGCGGTAATCACAGCTTCATCACTGACCATCATACCGGGTGAAAGCGTGACTCTGGATGCTTCAGGTTCAACTGACTCCGACGGTTCCATTGTTTCCTACAAGTGGAACACCGGTGCGACTTCCTCAAAGATTACGGTAACTCCTGAAGAAACCACTGTTTACAGCGTAACCGTAACCGACAATGACGGTGCAACCGCCACCAAGTCCGTAACCGTTACCGTTGAGGAAGAGACATGTGCCGTGGATCCGTTCTGGTATCTGCAGACTGATTTCCTGGCAACAGTTCAGGACGGAACAGTTAGCCTTACCGATAATACCTATTTCGGTGAAAGGAAGAACTGCTCATCTCCAGTAACCTCAACCGGAGTCAAAGTGTCAGAACAGTGTCTGGAGACCTTCGGTTCAGGCCCTGCCTGCGGTCTTGTATACAGCTGGGATTTCGGAGACGGTTCAGTTTCTTCAGAAACCTTCAGCGTTTCACATACATACCAGCAGTCCGGCACCTATAACGTTGTGCTTAAGATCAGCAGAAACGGTTCCGCCACGGACGTTCATACCGTATCAAAGAACATCACCGTTGATGTTCCGCAGATCATCATGCCTGTGGCTAAAATCAGTGCTGACAAAACTGAGATAAACAAGGGGGAAACTCTTGTTCTCAGCGGTGCCTCTTCAACCGGTAATGAACTGAGCTATCTCTGGAGTACCGGAGAAACCACCTCTTCAATTACCGTTCAGCCTGAGGCAACCACCGTTTATACTCTTACCGTAACTGATAAGAACGGCAACACTTCGGAAAAGGCCAGCGTGACCATAACCGTGAAGGACGTGGTGAATCATGCTCCGGAGGTGTCCGTAGTGACATCTGCCGATAACGTGAACAGAACCGTTAAGAGCGGTACCGCCGTAACTCTTGATGCTTCCGGTTCAGCAGATGAGGATCATGATCAGTTATCCTACCTCTGGTCAAACGGCAAGACCGACGCCGTAATTACCGAAAACCTTTACGAAACCACCACGTTTACCGTTAAGGTAAGTGACGGCAAGGCTGAATCAACAGGTGCCGTAACAATTACCGTGGTAAATGACAATGCGGCTCCTATTGCCAGAATCAGTATAAATCAGACCGGGGCCGTAGAAGGCACCGAAATGATCTTCGACGGTTCAAGTTCAACTGATGACAAGGCCGTAAAGAAATATGAATGGGCGGTTAACGGTATGAAGTACGGTACCAACAGCAGCTTCACCCATAAGTTTGAAACTGCAGGTACATACGTTGTGACCCTTACCGTTTACGATGAAGAAGGCCTTTCAGGTTCACAGGCGGTAACCGTTTCCATTGTTGCTGCCGAGGAACCTGTTGTTGAATTCACCGTTTCCGGAAGCACGAATATCAACATCAATGAAACGGCCGTGTTTACCACTAACCTGGTGAATGCCGAAGCCTCATCATACTCATGGTACATTGACGGTGAAAAGGTTAACGGTTCTCAGAGCTCACTGAGCCACCAGTTTACCGTAGCCGGTACCCACGAGGTTAAGGTTGTCGTTACCGACAAAAAGAACGTGCAGCATCAGGCAGTAAAGCAGGTAACCGTGAACAATCCGTACGTAAGTACTCCGGTAAAGGTTGCAAGCGGAAGTCAGAATCAGACCAAAAATAACGAAATCCGTTTCGTGCAGTCAGATTCCGATGACAGAACCCCGGTTTCAATTGAAAGCCGTAAGATCATGAGCTTTGTGATTTCAAACATTTCTCATGAGGCTACCGTCCAGGTTGTAAGACTTCCTGACCAGAACGTAAAGACCTCCGGCGAACGCGTATGTCAGATTTTCAGCGGCTATGTTGTTGACTGCGACGCAACCGACGGTGTGGACTACAATCAGTTTTCCAACGATGCAACCGTTGATCTCAAGTTCATTCAGGCAGGCAGCTATGAAGTTAGAATCAAGGGTAAGAACCTTGCCGAAAATGACTTCAGCGGCTATATACCTGTAAGCGTTACCGGAGAAGATAACGATGAAGGTTCAGATGAGGAAGAAGCTGATTCAACTCCTTCCGACAATACCGGCAGTTCTTCCGGCAAGAAGGGCGGCGGTGCCATCGGACTGTTCGATCTCATCCTTATGGCCGGTGCAGGTTTCTTCGTGAGAAGACGCAGAAAGTAAGATTATATTATTAGACTTAAGGTGATTAAAGGCGGAACCCGGGAACTGAAGGGCTCCGCCTTTTTAGTTGATTTTTACCATGAATGAATTTATCATAGGTGTAAGCCGTTGCTAACAGAAAGGATGGTATTTAATTATGAGATATCATTACAGGGTTCTGGGAATAGACTGTCCGATGTGCGCACTTGGTCTTTCCGGAATGCTCAGGCGGATTAAGGATTTTCAGTCGGTTAACCTGAACATAATGACCCATGATCTGATTATATATACCTGGCTGGAACAGAATGAGCTTGATGCCGTTCTGGGCAGTAATGCGATATCGGTTCACGGACAGCTAGAGTACAGACTGATAAGCGCTTCATAATCTGAACAACCTTATACCAATATAACTGATTCGGAATATCCTGATGACAGACGTAAACAAGAATATTAATGAGTGCTTTACCCTGCACGACGCCAAGGCCGAGTGTCTTGACAAGCTTAAAAAGGCAAAGGTAAGAATGTCAAAGCAGCGTCTTGAGCTGCTGGATCTGCTTTTTTCCGGAACATTCAACTGTACCAAGGAACTTTACTATGAAGCCCAGTCAAAAAATCCTGAACTGGGAATGTCAACAGTGTACCGCTTCCTCAAGGTTCTGTATGACGTGGGAGTAATATCCAACAACAAACTGCTGGACGTGAACTGCTCCAACTGTAATTTCAAGCTGGCTGCCTTAAGGGATCACGAGGGGCAGGAGTTAAGGGCCGACGGGCTGGATCTCCAGGAACTCTTAAGACTGGGAATGGTGGTCAAGGGGCTGATTAAGTCAGATGAAAAAATTGACGTAAAGATGCAGGATGACTCCGTCTATATTTCCGTTCTTAACGAAAAATAGCGTTCTGCGAAAATCCCGTCTCAGACAACAGGACGGAACTGAACCGTCAGACAGACAATAAGAAAAAGAGACGGTTTTGAAGGATTCCGGCCGAACCTTCGGATAACAGCTGACGGCAGTTACGGTATTCCATACGGACATTTTTGTGTTTATCGGTAAGATTTTTTTTGCGGAACGTCGGAAAGTCCGACGTTTCCTTTATAACTGAAAATAAGGAAATACAAATGTCCAGAACAATAATAATAGGCGGCTCCGCCGCAGGTGCAACCGTTGCGGCAAGGCTGAGAAGGCTTGATGAGCACCAAGAGATAGTCATCTATGAGAAAGGCCCGGATATTTCATATGCAAGCTGCGGCCTTCCGTATCACATCGGCGGGGTTCTGCCCGGAAAACAGTCCCTGGTGGTTACCTCCGTCGGAGCATTCGTAACCAAATACAATGTTGAAGTAAAGCCTCTGCATGAGGTTCTTGAAATTCATCCTGAAAACAGAACCGTGACCGTTAAACGTCTTGCGGACGGAAAAACAATCACTGATTCCTATGACAGTCTTGTTATTGCGGCAGGAGCGTCTCCGGCCGTTCCCGGGTTCATAAAAGGCGCAAATCTTCCGCAGATAAAAACACTGAGAACCATAGCTGATGCCGACTGCATCAGAAAGGACGTAATATCCGGAAAGATTAGGTCTGCCGTTATAGCCGGCGGCGGTTTTATCGGCGTGGAGCTCGCCGAGAATCTGATTCGTTCGGGAGTCAGGGTTACGCTGGTTGAACTGAAGCCGGAGGTTCTTGGAGTCATGGATTCCGAACTCGGCAGGCTGATGACCAAACATCTCGTAAGAAGCGGGGTGGACGTGAGAACCGGAACCGGCATTAAAAGTTTTATCGTAAGTTCCGCAGACGGCACTGAGACCGTCGATGCCGAACTCACCGACGGAACGCACGTGGAGAGCGATCTGGCTGTTCTTGCCCTCGGAATCAGACCGAATACCGACTTCCTGAAAAACACCGGCATCAGCACGGATGAGAAGGGTTTTATCAGAGTGACCCCTTATTTTGAGACGGGAGTTGACGGTATATATGCGGCGGGTGACATAGCTGCCGTAAGTCATGTCGTGACCGGTAAACCCGTAAGCAGCGCCCTGGCGGGTCCTGCGGTGCGCGGAGCCAGAATAATAGCCGGCAGAATTGCGGGACTTAAGGATGTTCCGGGATTTCCGGGAACGGCCGGAAGCGGCATAGTACAGGCCTTTAATCTTCAGGCCGGGATTACCGGCTTCGGTGCGGAGTATCTTGAAGCGTCAGGTCTTGTCAGGGACAGGGATTTCTTCACTGCTTTTGTTTCACAGAAGTCGCACGTGGGCTGGTTCCCGGGGGCGGGATTCCTGTTCATCAAGGGGATGTTTGAAAAAAAGAGCGGCAGGATTCTCGGCGTGGAAGCCGTCGGTTCCGTATCGGTTGACAAGGTCATTGATGCGGCTTCAGCCCTGATTCTTAAACACGGAACATACCGTGATCTTGCGGATTTTGATGCGGCCTATGCACCGCAGTTCAATGCCCCGAAGTCGCCGCTCAACATGCTTGGATTTACCGCTGAGAACATTGACCTTGGGCTGGAATCCCAGACGGATATTCAGACCCTGCTGCGTATTACCGGGGATATGGAGCGTAACGGCGGCAGTTCGGGGGAATATTATCTGCTGGACGTCAGGGAGCCTTCGGAGGTCAGGTCCATGAGCCTGCCATATTTCAGCAACATTCCGCTCGGAACCCTGAGGGACAGTCTTGCGGAAATACCGAAGGACAAAACCGTAATCATAACCTGTGCCGTCGGAGTCAGAGCCTGGAACGCCGCCAGAATTCTTGCGGGATACGGATACAGAACATCCGTTCTTACTGGCGGAGCCTCATTCTATGCCATGTACAGGTAACACGTACTGTCCGTTCTCGGGAGTTTGTCCTGACCGGGGAAATCACCGTGAGGTGAGTGCCCACGGGATGAGGACGTTTTTCGGGAAGGATGAGGAATGACCTCCGTTCTCAGGAATTTTTCTTTTACGCCGCTTTCCGCGGCGTATCTGCCTTTCAGGCTTTCGGCTGTCTGCTGAACACTAACCGCGGAAGGCAGACTGGTGTCCCGAACAGTTCTGTTCTATAAAAATGTGAGGAGTGATATAATTTCAGCCGGTTGATTAATCACTGTGTATTTATTCAAGATTGTCTGAATCTGTTTTTTTAGGTGGAATATCCATGAAACTTCCTGTTTATTTAGATTATGCTGCCACTACTCCGGTGGATCCAAGGGTCGCAAAGAAGATGGCTGAATGCCTGTGTCTCGAGGGAACCTTCGGTAATCCCGCCTCCAAATCACACATATACGGGTGGCAGGCTGCCGAAGCCGTGGATATCGCCAGGGGGCAGATAGCCGATCTCATCGGTGCCGATACCAGAGAGATTGTATTTACCTCAGGTGCCACCGAATGTGACAATCTGGCTGTTACCGGAGTCGCTCTCGCAAATCGCGGCGGCAGCAGGAAGAAGATAATAACCTCGGCAATAGAGCACAAGGCCGTTCTTGACCCGTGTCATTATGCCGAAACCCTGGGATACGAAGTGGTATATCTGAAGCCGAATGCTGACGGGCTTGTCACTCCGGAAATGCTTGAGGAGGCGATAGACGACAATACCCTGCTGGTAAGTCTCATGCATGCCAACAACGAGATTGGTGTCGTGCAGGACATCGGCAGACTTGCGGAAATTGCCAAAAGCCACGGCGCACTTTTCCACAGCGACTGTGCACAGAGTGCCGGCAAGGTCAGAATTGATGTCAGTACCATGCCCGTGGATTATCTGTCACTGTGCGCTCATAAGGTGTACGGACCGAAGGGCATAGGAGCCTTTTATGTCCGTAAGGGAGCTCCGAGACCAAATCCCGTAATAAGGGGCGGCGGACATGAAATGGGCATGCGCAGCGGTACTCTGGCCACTCACCAGATTGTGGGAATGGGCGAAGCCTTTGCCCTGGCAAAGTCCGAAATGAAACAGGAAAACATGAGAATCGAAGGTCTCAGAAACCGTCTTGCCGAAGCTCTTCTTTCCCTTCCGGAAACTTCTGTGAACGGCACGATGAATTCCCGTCTTCCGGGGAATCTCAATGTGACCTTCCGCGGTATTAACGGAGAGAACTTCATGCTGGCCCTGAGAAACATCGCGGTTTCCACCGGATCAGCATGTACCTCCGCGTCTCTCAATCCTTCATACGTGCTTAAGGCCCTGGGCCTCAGCGATGCCGACGCCCACAGTTCCATCCGTTTCAGCCTCGGCCGTTTCACCACGGAAGAGGAAATCGATTATGCCATCGGCGTGATTTCGGAAGAATATCTGAAACAGCGTAAACTTGGCAGTCTCTGGAAAGTTTAAACAGCCGGCGCGACTGCCGTGAAACGGCGGTCCTTTTTTAATTGGATTATCTCCCATCTTGGAATGATAAAATGGAAAATACAGAAGATATCTTTGTTCTTAAGGTTTTTAAGGCGGCTCCCGGAACCGCTGCGGCTCCTTATTTAAAGGACTGTGCCATCAGCTATTCGGAAGAAGGAGCCTTTATTCATGCGGATGACGCGGAAAAGAAGAGTTATCTCAGAGCCGTTCAGGCGGCCGCTAAGAATATTTCGTCAGCAGGATACCGCAGGGTTGAACTTGCCGACAGGGAAGGTTTTAAATGGACCGAAGAAGATGCCATGTCCTTCTTTCTCGGTTTCCGCAGCATAAAGAACGGCGCCGACATTGTTTATCCGAAGGATCTCGACACCGTGTCATTCAGAACCGTAAGAAGCATAATCACCTGGTTAAGGGACACGATTGACGAACCTGCTTCGGCACTTAATCCCGTTTCCTACATTGTTTATCTCAACAGTCTGAATGCCATAACCGGAAATGCCCTGACAATTAAGGCATATACCGGTGACAGACTTCATGCGGAAAATCTCACCGGACTCATGACCGTGGGCGGAGGCAGTGACAATCCTCCGTGTCTTTACGAGCTTGATTACAATCCTTCCGGCGATGAAAATGCCCCGGTATTTGCCGCTCTTGTCGGAAAGGGCATAACCTTTGATACAGGCGGATACAGTCTCAAGCCTTCAGAACTGATGCGTTCAATGCATACGGACATGGGCGGCTCTGCCACCGTTGCCGCCTCACTGGCGCTTCTTGCCGTATCAGGCTTTGACAGACGCGTAAAGGCATGGCTCTGCTGTGCGGAAAACATGGTTTCGGGAAAGGCCATGAGAGTGGGTGACATAATCAGTTATCCGAACGGAGTCAGCGTGGTAATCGACAATACCGACGCCGAAGGACGTCTGGTTCTGGCCGACGGTCTCATCCGTGCGGGTAATTCCGGGGCCGAATACATTATTGACGCGGCCACGCTTACCGGTGCGGCAAAGGTTGCTCTCGGAAGGGACTATAATGCGGCAATGAGTCTGAATGCCGATTTGAGCACCGAATTCGTCAGAAGTGCCGCTTCCGTAAATGAGTATGCATGGCCTCTGCCTTTTGATAAATTCCATCTGGGACTGGTTTCTTCACAGCTTGCCGACATTACCAATTCCGCATCAGGCGACGGTATTGCGGGAGCTACTTCGGCAGCGTCATTCCTTAGCAGATTCGTGCCTTCCGAAAAGTGGAATTCATGGCTGCACATCGATCTGGCGGCAAGTTACCGCAAGACTCCGAATGACATCTATCAGACAGGAGCCATGGGCCACGGAGCCAGATCCGTTGCGGCATTTATCAGAGAGCTTGCAGACAGATAGACGGAAGGTGAATTCCTGAACTTGTTCAGGTCTTAATGCCGACAAATCCCGGAACAGGTGTTTTCAATAACCTTTTCCGGGATTTTCTTTTGGGGGGATGCCGTCATGCCTTTTGGAATGACGGTCTGTCGTGTACGTCTCCGCATCACGGCCGGTGATGTAGATATACTTCAAAAATCACGGCGGATGTGAATATCAAAGATCACATTTTGAATGCGGAGGCCTTACCGCAGGCGTTTTTTGAATTATTCTAGATTAAAAGTTTACGGATTCCGTCAGGCTCCGCCATGAAAATCCCGTCCGTCGTGAAGGGAATTGCGGAGTGAGTATGAAACGACGCACCGTTGTATGCCGGTTGCCGCCTATGGCGGTTCGGAAAGAGGATCGGCGTAAGGTTATTCATAAAGGAGGGTATATGGCATTAGAAAGAACATTTTCAATCATCAAGCCTGATGTTGTGGCTCGCAATCTCATCGGCGACATCTATCACCGTTTTGAAAATGCCGGTCTGCGCATTGTTGCCGCCAAAATGGTTCATCTCAACCGTGAGGAGGCTTCAGGTTTTTACTGCCATCTGCGTTCCAAACCGTTTTTTGAGGAACTGCTGGAATTCATGATGTCAGGTCCCGTCATGGTTCAGGTTCTTGAAGGTGAGGATGCGATAAAGCGTCATCGTGAGGTTATCGGCGACACTGACCCGAAGAAAGCCCGCGCGGGCTCAATCAGGGCCGACTATGCCACCAGCATAGATCAGAACGCTGTTCACGGTTCCGACTGTCTTGAGGCTGCAGAAAAGGAAATAGCTTATTTTTTTACCGATGAGGAACTGTGTCCCCGCACCAGATAATTATCATCGGCTTAATGACATCGGGGCGGACACTGGTGCCGTTCCCGGCGTATGATTGACGATACCGGAGCCGGTCCCTGACCGGTTTCCGTCTTTTGGGCTTGCGTATGCGGTTCCCGTGATGAGGACCCGGACTGCTTTTTTCGGAGGTGAACATGAAAGAAATTCGCAACATACTGATACTTACCGGGGCCGGAATTTCCGCTGAATCTGGAATACCGGTGTTCAGATCGGAAACCGGACTATGGGAGCAGCACCGGGTTGAGGATGTGGCTACCTATGAGGGCTTTATGAGAAATAAGCCATTGGTTCACGAGTTTTACAATAAGATGCGCCGGAACCTTTTTAATGTCAGGCCTAATCCGGCCCATGCTGCGCTTGCCCGTCTTGCCGGGGAATGGAAAAAGGGCCGCGTGAGTCTGATAACCCAGAATATTGACAATCTGCATGAGGCTGCCGGTTCCGAAAACGTCATTCACATGCACGGTGAACTGATGCGCATAAGCTGTGAAAGTTGCGGCGCCGTTGTTGACTGGGATAAGGATTCATCCGTGGACACCAGATGTCCGAAGTGCGGTAAGGCCGCCATGCGTCCGCACATCGTGTGGTTCGGGGAAATTCCTTATCACATGGAAAATATTGACGAGCTGCTCAGGAACTGCGATCTGTTCATCTCTGTCGGTACTTCCGGCGTTGTTTATCCGGCCGCGAATTTTGCGAGAATGACACATGCCCTGGGAGCATATAACATTGAATTCAATCTGGAAAAGTCCGCAACCGCGGGAAGCTTTGACAGAGGAATTTACGGCAAGGCCGGAACCACTCTGCCGGAATTTGTGGACGGTCTGCTGAAAACAGGAAATCTGGATTTTCTGGACAGGTGAGACTGAATGTTAGGGACAGGCTAAAATATCTTAAATAACAGAAAAGCTCCATATGGAGCTTTTCCTTTATCCGAAACGTATTTCATTAAGCAGAAAGGTGAGTTCCGCGGATAGTGAGGTAAGACGGCCGCCAATCCCTTCCTAATTTTTGGGGCAGTGCCGTACTGACCGGCTGAGTTAAGTTCCCTGACCGTTGCGGGGCCGTTTTTTTCAGAAAAATACCTGTGGTTTTTTCCCTTGGGGAAAAGAGGGCTCCGCCCCCGGGGAGATACAAATAAAAATAGGACAGTTATTGTGTATTCTGATATAATCACGCAAATAATTGTGTTTATATTAAACTCGGGTAAGTTGTTGTCATAATGTCAGAAAGTAAGATTAATTTATTGGATTTGGATCGCGACGGTCTGAGGGCTTTTGTGGCCGAAATGGGCGAAAAGCCGTTCAGAGCGGATCAGATTATGAAATGGATATATCATTTCGGTGCTGATGATTTTACCAAAATGACCAATATCAACAGGGCCATGCAGGCAAAGCTTTCTGAATGCGCATACGTAAAGGCCCCTGAAATCAGGGCCGAGTACCGCAGCAGCGACGGAACCATTAAATGGGCTCTGGACGCCGGGGACGGTCAGCTGATTGAGACCGTGTACATTCCCGACGGAGACAGGGCAACCCTGTGCGTATCAACCCAGGTGGGGTGCGTGATTAACTGTGCGTTCTGCGCCACCGGGGCTCAGGGTTTTAACCGTAATCTTTCCACTTCCGAAATTATCGGACAGGTATGGAGAGCCACCTCCGTCATAGGATTTACCCCGAATCCGAAATACAGGGCCATTGATAACGTGGTTCTTATGGGAATGGGGGAACCTCTTCTGAATTTTGACAATACCGTGAGAGCCATGAAGATCATGCTTGATGACTTCGGTTTCGGACTCTCAAAGAGAAGAGTGACAATTTCTACGGCGGGAGTTGTTCCGGGAATTGACAGACTCGGCGATGCCATTGACGTGGCACTGGCCATTTCCCTTCATGCTCCGAATGATGAGCTGAGGAGTAAACTGATTCCTCTTAATGATAAGCACAATATCAGCAGCATTCTGGCTGCCGTAAAGAGATATGTGGACAAGTCCAATGCCAACAGCGGCAGGGTTACCATAGAGTACATTCTGCTTGCCGGAGTCAATGACAGACCGGAGCATGCGCACGAGCTGGCAAAACTTCTGGCTCATACTCCGTGCAAGATTAATCTTATTCCGTTTAATCCGCATGAGGCCGGCAGATTCAGCAAGCCGAAGGCCGCCGACATCGACAGATTCTACAGAATTCTTCTGGATTACGGATATACCGTCGTCACCCGCAAGACCAGGGGTGATGACATAAAGGCCGCCTGCGGTCAGCTGGCGGGTGAAGTGAAGAATAAACTGAAGAAAATAGCCACCTTCAGCGGAAAGGATCTGTAAGGATTCAGGAATTCCGCAATGGACGGCAGTTTTACATAAATATAAAGGACACAGCTAATGAACATGATGAACAGATTATTACTGGCGGCAGTTGCCATGGGACTGCTGACCGGATGTATAACGTCCAAGGAAATAATTGTGGGCCGTGACGAAAACGGCAATGAAATTGTCCGCAAGGCGGATGATATTGATTATGAAAAGGCCGCACTTGCAAGAATCAACTTTGCATACAGCTTTATGCAGCAGAGGGAAATGAGCTCGGCAAAGGAGAATCTTAACATAGCCGAAAGCTATGCTCCGAATCTTGAGTCCCTGCATCTTGCCTGGGGCCGTTACTACGATATCGTGGGTGACTATGCCAATGCCGAAAAGAAGTACCAGACGGCAATAAAGGAATATCCTGAATCAGGCATGAGCTATACCCACTACGGCAGTTTCCTGTGTTCCAGGGGCAGACGTGACGAAGGCCTGAACAACCTGCTCAGGGCTGTGTCCATTCCTAAGTTTGCCCAGATGAGCCTGGCTTATGAGGCGGCGGCAACATGTGCATATGAAGCCGGAAAGATTGATGAATCAAAGAAATACTTTGAACAGGCAATGAGCTACGGCGGCAACGCTCCGTCACTGCTTTTCAACTACGCCACCTTCAGCTTTGAGAACGGGGATTATGAGACGGCGGACAGACTAATGCGCAACTATGACATGTTCCAGCACAGGGACACCGCGCAGACTCTGTTCCTGAAAATCAGAATTTCCCAGAAGATGGGTGAGTACGCTTCCTCCGAAGTATACGGAAGAAAGCTTCTCAAGGCGTTTCCGAAGAGCGAGGAAGCCAAGAAATTCAAGGCCGGCGATTACTAAATACGGGATAGAGGTTTAACGGAATATGATAAACAACAGTGCGGGCAGCGAAGCTGCCCAGCTTCTCGGCAACATGTACCGGGAGGCACGTGAAAGAAACAATATTTCCCTTACTACGGCTTCAGAGCAGTTAAACATCAGAAGTTATCTGCTTAACGATATGGAAAAGGGGCGTTTCGGTCATCTTAAGCTTGGTGACTGTCTCGCATATGCGAAATACCTGTCCGTCGACATCGGAGTGGAGGAAATCAACAAGATAAGACAGATTCAGGGCGCGTCAGGCGAAACCTACGTTATTGACAGAAAGGTTTACGTTGGCGGTGCCGTGGTTCTCGGCGTGCTGGCGGCTGCCATTCTGGCACTGACCTCGGGCTCCGGAAAGAATGACGGCGTCACTCCGGATAACGGTGTTCTGCAGATTCCGCAGAACGGTGGCAGCGGCGTGATAGAGCTTCCTGCCGCAAATGCTCCTCAGACGGTGGAGGTTCCTCTTGTGCAGCAGGCTCCTGCCGTACAGCCTGCCGTTTCGAAGGTACAGACTGCCGGCAGTCTGCCTGCAGAACAGGCAAAGACCGCAGAGACCTCTCCGGCACAGCAGAAAGCTGCTTCCGGCGTGGTTGTGGGACCTGACAGCGGTGACGTAATCGTCGAAGAGGAAATCAGATTTGAAAGTCTTCCGGACGTTGAGCCTTCAGATGCTCCGGTTGTTGCCGCTCCGAGAACCGAAACGGCGGTAAAGACCGGAACCGCCGGCACTGCGGTTGCAGGAACAGCTCCTGTCGCGGATAATGCGGTTCAGCATCAGCCTGCCCGTCAGACTGAAAAAAACGCTGAAGTCAGGAAGGATGTTAAGCCTCAGAACGTATCACGCCGTGAGCCTGCAAGAACTGCGGCAAACACCTCCGTGACCAAGGTTCAGAACACCGCTGCGACTGCGGAACGCAAGGCTCAGACCAGAACTCAGACTGCAACGGCAGGAAAGTCAACAGGACTGAAGTCAGGTCAGGTTGTGTCACTGGCCGATGAACTCGGATACAAGAAACCTGCACGCGCATCCCAGACATCAGCGTCAAAGCAGAGTGCAAAGCCTGCGCAGAAGTCTGCTCAGAGCCAGACTGCAGCGGCACCTAAGAACGTTTCATCAGGTGCGAAATCAGGCGGACTCAAGTCAGGTCAGGTAGTATCCCTTGCAGATGAGATGGGGTACCAGAAGAAGACCTCGGCACCTAAGAACACCGGTGCGGCCGTTTCATCAGGAAACAGCGTGAAGAGCGGTGTCGTAGGTCCGAAGATTACCGACCAGGCTGAAATAAAGAGACGTGCAAGTCAGGTTGTGATTACAGAGGCTGTACAGTAAGTCATGATTACATTAACGGAACAGATTAAGAGACGTAAAACCAGACGTATCATGGTTGGTAACGTACCGGTCGGCGGTGATGCCCCGATTTCGGTTCAGAGCATGACCAACACCGATACCACCGACATCGACGGCACAATTGCCCAGATAAGGGCCATAGCCGAAGCCGGAGCGGACATAGTCCGCGTCAGCGTGCCGACTCTCAAGGCTGCGGAGGCTTTTAAGGAAATCAGGGTCGGTTCACCGATTCCGGTTGTTGCCGACATTCATTTTGATTACCGCATTGCCCTCAAGGTCGCCGATTACGGTGCCGACTGCCTGCGCATAAATCCGGGTAACATCGGCAGTGACGAAAAGGTGCGTGCCGTGGTTTCTTCCGCAAGGGAGCATGGTATTCCGATCAGAATCGGCGTAAACGCCGGTTCTCTTGAGAAGGATATTCTTGAACGCTACGGCGAACCTACTCCGGAAGCTCTGGTTGAGTCAGCCATGCATCACATCGGAATCCTTGAGCATCTTGATTTTCCTGATTTCAAGATTAGCGTTAAGGCTTCGGACGTGTTTGTGGCGTATGAGGCCTATAAGCTCCTGAGCCAGAAGATCGAACAGCCGCTGCATCTCGGCATTACCGAGGCCGGCGGGTTCAGAAAAGGCTCTGTTATGAGCGCCATCGGTCTTTCCTGGTTACTTAAGGAAGGTATCGGTGATACCATGCGCGTGTCTCTTGCGGCTGATCCGGTTGAAGAGGTAAGAGTGGCTTTTGACATTCTGAAGGTAATGAAGCTGCGCACCAGAGGTATTAATTTCATTGCCTGTCCTACATGTTCACGCCGCGGCTTTGACGTTATCGGAACCGTGAATGAACTGGAAAAGAGACTCGGTGACGTTACCGAATCACTGAACGTGGCCGTAATGGGCTGTGTGGTTAACGGTCCGGGTGAGGCTTCAAGAGCTAACCTCGGAGTATGCGGTGCCGCGGAAAAAAGCTATTACTACGAGGACGGCGAAAGGCTGGACAGAATTCCGAATGAACAGCTTATTGATGAGCTGGAAAGGAGAATAAGGGCATACCTTGCCAAAAAGCAGGCTTAGCCCGGGGACTTCGGGATCCTTCCCGGTGCGCACCGGCAGACGGTGCGGAAAAATAATAAAACCGGCAGATCCCCTCTGAAAGGTTCCGTGAGCCGGACGTGTTTCCGGCCCGCAATGATTTTGTGATTATATGGTTTGAATAATGTTTTTTAAGGAAGCTAGATAAAGTGGCGGTTAAAATTAACGCAATCAGAGGTATGAATGATCTTCTGCCTCAGGACAGCAGTATGTGGCAGCAGGTTGAAGGGGTTCTTAAATCAACCGCGGCCTCTTTCGGTTTCAGTGAAATCCGTTTCCCGATCGTCGAAAAGACCGGACTGTTCTGCAGGGCAATCGGTGAGGTTACCGACGTGGTCGAAAAGGAAATGTATACCTTTAACGACCGTGACGGTGATTCACTGTCATTAAGACCTGAGGGCACTGCCGGCTGTGTGAGGGCGTGTCTTGAGAACTCCCTCATTCACGGTCAGGAACAGAGACTCTGGTACACCGGACCGATGTTCCGTCACGAAAGACCTCAGAAGGGTCGTTACCGTCAGTTCCATCAGTTCGGCTGTGAGGTATTCGGTCTGAAGGGACCTGATATCGATGCTGAAATCATTGCCTTTACCGCCGAAGTTCTGGCAAAGCTCGGCCTTACCGAACACGTAAGTCTGCAGCTTAATTCCCTCGGTTCTTCCGAAGAACGTGCGGCCTACAGGGACGCCCTGGTTGCATTCCTTGAAAAGCATCAGGATGTTCTTGACGAAGACTGCAGACGCAGAATGTACACCAATCCTCTCAGAGTGCTTGATACCAAGAATGAGGATGTCATCGCGGTACTTAAGGACGCTCCGAAGTTAAGCGATTATTTCGGGGAGGAGACAAAGGCTCATTTTGAGGGACTCTGTTCAAGACTTGAAAATCTGGGTATTAAGTACGAGATCAACAGCCGTCTGGTCCGCGGTCTTGATTACTACAATCTCACCGTGTTTGAATGGGTTACCGATGCTCTCGGTTCACAGGGTACCGTGTGCGGCGGCGGCCGTTACGACGGACTGGTGGAACAGCTTGGCGGTCAGAGCACTCCGGCCATCGGTTTTGCCGTAGGTCTTGAAAGAATGATTCTTCTTCTTGAAACCCTGCAGCTGGTTCAGCGTAAGCCTGCGGTTGACATCATGATCTGTGCCATGGGTGAAGAACCTGAACGTCAGCAGTTAAAGCTTGCCCTTGATCTTAGAAAGGCACTGCCGGGTTTGGGTATAATGACTCACTGCGGCGGCGGCAAGTTTAAGAAACAGATGGCTCATGCCGATAAGTCAGGTGCCCGTTTTGCGGTCATCATCGGTGATGATGAAATAAACAATAAGGTACTTAGTATCAAAGATCTGCGTTCAGGAGAACAGCAGACTGTGGAAATGGCGGCAGCAGCTGCTTATTTTAAGAGCGTATTTTAACAGGAGTATAATAAATGGACGTTTTTGAGGCTGATGCACAACAGAGAGAAGAAGAACTTCGCAAGTGGTGGCATGATAACTGGAAGAGCATTGCCATGGGCGTTGTTCTGGCATTCGTCATTATTACCGCCATATTCTGGTACAGAGACTATACCAGAAAAATCAGATATCAGAATGCCGTTGATTTCTATGGGGTTGTCATGAACGCCAATTTGGCTGATGAAAAGAACGTTGCCGAAGTCAGGGCCTTCATCAGTGAACACGGTAATGACGTATACAGCGAGCTCGCCGCTCTTTCACTGGCAAAGCAGTTTGTAAGCGAAAAGAAGTATCAGGAAGCCGCTGATCTGTTAAACGGCAGTCTCGGTGCCGCAAAGGACTCAATTCTTGATGACATCGTTCGTTTAAGAATTGCCAGACTCGACATTGAGCTCAGAAAGTTTGATGATGCCGCTGCAGTTCTCAATGCCGTTAAGAACACTGACTCATTCAGATTTGAAGTTACCTCATTAAAGGGTGACGCCGCTTATGCTTCAGGCGACCTTAATGCCGCTTTCAAGTACTACGATGAAGCTCTTTCATATGCCAAGGCTGACGAAGACACCACCGTGGTTAAGATGAAGAGGGATTCCCTCAATGCGGTTAAGGGTGTGCCTGCCGCTAAAAATGCCGCACAGGTGACTGAACCTGCGGCTGAAGCTGCTGTCAAAGATACCGTTGCCGAAGATGCGGCAGAAACAGCGGCAAAGACAGTTGAAGCGGAAGCCTCAGCAAAGCAGTAAGCCGTAAACGGTTATGTGCAGGGATTTTGAGTTAAGAGAATTATCAGATGTTCAGCTTTTTTAAAAAGCAGTTTATTTCAGGGACGGTAATAGCCCTGTCGGCACTTGCGGTAGGCTGTTCCACCGATGTCGATGTATATCAGCCGGTATCGGCTCCGATTGTGACCAACAGTGTTGAACCCACTGTCGTGTGGAGTGCCTCCGTAGGTTCAGGTGTCGGCAATTACTACACCAGACTTACGCCTGCGGTGGACGAGGTCAAGGTATACGCGGCATCACGCAACGGTGACGTGTTCGCCCTGGACAGGGAGACCGGTTCAAGGGAATGGCATATAGATCTTGATGATGAGGATGAGAATGACGATCGCCGTTCCGCCCGTCTGTCCGGAGGTCTTGTTCTTCAGTACGGTACCCTCTACGTTACCAGTGAAAACGGCTACCTGTATGCCATCGATGCCGAGGAAGGTACCCTGAAATGGAAGGCTGAAGTAGGGCAGGAGGTCATGGCATCTCCGGCAGCAGGATATGACAAGGTATTCGTTCTGACGATTACCGGTCAGCTCCTGGCCTTCAGTTCCGAGACCGGAGAAAAAATCTGGGCCAACGGTAATGACGGCAATACCGTTTCCCTGCGCGGAGACAGTAACCCTGTGGCGATAGCCGATCAGGTTGTCATCTACGGGACCGCAAACGGTAAGGTCAACATCGTTTCGCAGGAGTCAGGCGTACTCATTCATCAGCTGAAGGTTAACAATGCAAACGGTGCAACCAGAATTGCACGTCTCAACGACGTGAACAGTACACCGCTGAGCATAATGAATGAAGTGTACTCAGTGGCTTTCAACGGTAATTTCCAGGGATTCCTGATACCTGAGTTCACTTCAATGTGGAAGAGACAGTACTCATCATGTCTTGATCTTGCGAGTGATTCAACCGATATCGCCTTAACGGACGTGTCAGGTCATGTCTACTCCATCATCAGGGTTGACGGAACTCAGAGATGGGCAAATACCCGTCTTACCTACCGCGGCGTTACGGCACCTGCCTATTTCAAGCGTCACGTGGTTGTAGGGGATTATGAGGGCTATGTTTATTTTCTGGATGATGCGACCGGAGAAATCAAGTCAATGCGCATGATTGACTCCAGCGGTCTGTATACGGCTCCGGTTAGTGATGAGGATTATCTCTACATCCAGTCAAGGGACGGAACTCTCTACGCCGTTGACATTGCGGAGAAAAATGAAGAATAGTATGCCCGGTGCCCAGTAGCCGTGCATGCTGATTCCGTGAATAAATTATAAATTTACCGAACCGGCTTATCCTGCGGATAAGCCAGTTTTTTGATTATTATGAGGAAACAGATTGTGTCCAAGGTTGTTGCTTTAGTAGGTCGTCCGAATGTGGGTAAATCCACATTGTTTAACCGTTTAACCAAAACGCGTGATGCGCTTGTGGCTGATTTTCCGGGACTTACCCGTGACAGAAAATATGGCCGCGCAATTTATAATGACTGTGAATATATCCTGATTGATACCGGCGGTATTGACGGCAGTGAAGAGGGAATTGAGACCCATATGGCCGAGCAGTCCCTGCTGGCCATCGACGAGGCGGATCTTGTTTTCTTCCTGGTTGATGCCAGAAACGGTCTCACCTCAGGTGACTACATGATTGCCGATTACGTCAGACGTCACCAGAAAAAGACCGTACTTGTGGCAAACAAAATTGACGGCCTTGATTCAGACGTGGCAACGGCCGAACTGTATGCCCTTGGTATTCCAAACATTTACCCTATTTCCGCAAGCCATGGCCGCGGCCTCAGTTCACTGCTTGACGAAGTGCTGGCTCCGGTTCTTTCCGACGGTGAAGAGCATCTTCTTCCGGAAGCAGGTCCTTTTGACGATCCGGACGTAATAAAATGGGAAAAGGGCTTTGATTTCTTGGATAATGTTCCGATGGACAAGGAAGCCGGCGGTTTTGACTGGCATGCATGGAAGAAGCGTCATCAGAACGGCGATGCCGGTGAATCCGAAGCTGAAGGTTCAGGAAACGGGGAAGCTGCGGCAAAGACCGAAGAGAAGGATGAGCATGACGGTTCATTCTCCGATCTGCCGGTAAAATTTGCCATTGTCGGCCGTCCTAACGTAGGTAAGTCAACTTTAACCAACCGTCTTCTCGGTGAGGATCGCGTTATCGTGTTCGACATGCCGGGTACAACCCGCGATTCCATCTACATCCCTCTTAAGAAGGATGATCAGGAATACATTGTAATTGATACCGCAGGTGTCCGTAAGCGCAAGAAGGTTAACGAGGCCGTGGAAAAGTTCTCCGTGGTCAAGACCCTTCAGGCAATTGAGGACAGTAACGTTACCATTCTGGTAATCGATGCCAATGCCGGCGTGACCGATCAGGATCTGAGCCTCTTAAGCTTTATCATTCAGAGCGGCCGTTCACTGGTTATCGCCGTTAACAAGTGGGACGGACTTGATAAGGAAGTGAAGGAAAAGGTTAAGCAGGATCTTGAACTCCGTTTAGGCTTCGTTGATTTTGCCGAAATTCACTTTATTTCCGCACTTCACGGTACCGGCGTGGGACATCTGTTTGAGTCCATTCTCAGCGCCTACAGATCGGCAACCACCCGAGTAAGCACCTCCAAGCTCAACCGCATTCTGACCATGGCTACACAGGAGCTTCAGCCACCGTTATCCAACGGCCGCCGTGTTAAGCTCAAGTATGCTCATGCCGGCGGTTACAATCCTCCGCGCATTATCATTCACGGTAACAAGACCGGCGATCTGACAGATGCCTACAAGCGTTATCTGAATAATTACTACCGTAAGAGTCTGCACATCATCGGTACTCCGATAAGTCTGGAATTCCATGACAGTGAGAATCCGTTTGAAGGTAAGAAGAACAAGCTTACCCAGAGTCAGATCAGAAAGCGTAAGCGTCTGATGGACTTTGTGAAGAAGGCAAAAAGAGATCGTAAAAAGAAGAAGTAAGGTAAGTCTTCTCAGGAATGCATAACTGCTGACAGGGTCCCGGCTCCGCTAAGAGCCGGGACCCTGACTGTAAAGGGAATTGTTAAAAGGAAAAAACATGGCAGCAATTAAAAAGAACTTATGCCACTGCGGTCTTACGGGCAGGGATTACCGCAGCTGCTGCGGTCTCTATCATACCGGAGTTAAGCTTACGGACAAATCGCCGCTGGAGGTGCTGATGACACGTTACAGCGCATTCTGTGAAAGCAACGGTGAATATCTTTTAAAGACATGGCATCCTGATTTCAGACCTGATACCACTGCCAAAAAATTCAGCAGGGAAATAAAGAACGGCGGTAAGTGGGTGAAGCTTAAGGTTTACGGGGTTCTGGTTAATCCGGAACGGACTGAAGCCATGATTAGGTATGAAGTGTCATACCGTGATTCAACGGGTATCGTCAGAAGCATGTGCGTGTCAGAATTCGTGTTTGAAGACGGCAGATGGTTCTATACCGATGAGGCGGAAAATACGGACATGAGCACACTGCCTCCTGAACTTGATTCCGCCGATACCGTACGGGCCGAGCTTGACATGATTACGGACGGCTCAAAACAGTAACGTTTCCGGCAGTTGGGCTTTAGAGTCCGGAATGCCGGGGACTTTTGTCCTTTCTTAATCGTATATACGGTCTGCATGAGTAATCCGCAGATTACCTGTCATCGTTAAGGCATTTATTTCCGGAATGGCCGCAGGGACATGCGTCAGAAAATTTCCAGCTTCAGATGGTTTTTACCGATAGCTAGACATTCATCAAAAAAGCGTCAGTTGAGTACATGATTTTTTACGGGAAATGAGTCAGGCATTAGTAAGATTATCTTATGGACACGGTACTCATGCATGATATTCGGCAGTGCCGGTAATGTTTTTCCTGATGGATTTCCTCTCTTAACCTGAGCTCATATAAGGCAGGTGCGTCATGAATAGAGAAACAGACGGCGGTGAAGTCGCCCGTGGCAAAGTTGATGGTGATTATTCCTTTGAACCTGTTCCGCTTTCGGCAAGAAAGGGATTTATTCCGCTTCTTTTTGTAATGCTGGGATTTACCTTTAATTCCACCGGAATGAATATCGGAGCCAAGATGGGAACCGGAGCTGACATGACGGAATTCATTCTGGCTCTCATACTCGGCGGAATTTTTCTGGCGGTCTTTACGGGACTCCTTGCCTTTATAGGTTCCAGGACGGGGATGACCTTCGACCAGCTTGCCAGAAGGTCGTTCGGTAAATCCGGTTCAAAATTTCCTTCGCTTATAATCGCCATTACGCAGATTGGATGGTTTGGTGTGTGTTCGGCGATGTTTTCACAGCCCGTGGCGGATTATCTGGGCTGTTCTCCGTACATTGTCATCGCCTGTGCCGGAATATGCATGACGGCATCGGCGTACGTCGGATTCAAGGGGCTGGAGATTATAAGCTATATAGCCGTTCCGCTGATTATAGTGCTGGGGATGTGGTCCATTCATCTTGCCATGGAGGAAACTCACGGTTTTTCGGATATGTTCAGCAGGCATCCCGTAATCCATGATCTGAACGTACTGATCGGCATGGTTATAGGAAGCTTTATTTCCGGAGGATGTTCCACGCCGAATTTCACAAGGTTTGCCAAAACTGCAAAAGGAGCCGTGATATCCACAGTGGCCGCCTTCCTTCTGGGAAATTCACTGATGCTGTTTTTCGGAGCCGTGGGCGGGGCCGTTACCGGTAAGGATGACATATTCTACGTGATGATTGCTCAGGGGCTGATTCTGTCAGCGTTTGTGGTGCTCGGCGCCAATATCTGGACAACCAACGACAATGCCTTATATACCGCAGGTCTCGGTCTGTCCAACATCTTTACGGTCAGGAAGAAGAAAATGGTTCTGGTCGGCGGATTCGTGGGGACGGTATGTGCCTTCTGGCTTTATCAGAATTTCGTGTCATGGATTCTCATCTTAAGTGCCACGCTTCCGGCCATCGGCACAATCATTATTCTGGACTATTTCTGTTATCCTCATAAGTATGCCGAGTGCGCTCCGGAACCGTTGTGTCAGATTTCCGCACTGGCGGGAACCATACTGGGGCTTCTTGCAGGTAATTTCATAAAATACGGCAACAGCGGGGTTAACGCCATAGTTACGGCCGCTGTCGTATGGTTTGTCTGTCGTGGCGTTGAAAAGCTGTGGCGTGCCGTACATGCCGCCGGCAAATGATGCTGAACTTCCGGTCTGTCGGGTGTTCGTGTTCGTAATCGGCCGTTTTACGAAAAAAGCCTGTAAAGCTCAATGAATTCCTAAAAAGAAAGGGTCTCACATAAATGAGACCCTTTCAGCATGTTTCAGATGACTAATGCATCAGATACGCAGGTATTAAACGATACCCTGAGCGTACATAGCCTTGGCAACCTTAACGAAACCAGCGATGTTGGCACCTGCAACGAGGTTGTTCTTATCACCGGTGTATTCTTCAGCTGCAGAAGAAGCAGCCTTGTAGATGCTCTTCATGATCTGCTGGAGCTTAGAATCAACTTCTTCGAAGGTCCATTCAAGACGCTGTGAGTTCTGGCTCATTTCGAGAGCAGAGGTAGCTACACCGCCTGCGTTTGCAGCCTTAGCTGGTCCGAAGATGATCTTAGCGTTCTGGTAAACAGCGATAGCTTCATTGGTTGAAGGCATGTTAGCACCTTCACCAACAGCCCAGGTACCGTTAGCGATGAGCTTCTTAGCGCTTTCAGCATCGATTTCGTTCTGGGTAGCACATGGGAGAGCGATATCACACTTAACGTCCCAAATGTTGCGGCAGCCTTCAACGTACTTAGCTTCAGGATGAACGGTTACGTATTCCTTGATACGTGCACGCTTAACTTCCTTGAGTTCGTGAATTAACTTGAGGTCAATACCGTTAGCATCGTAGATGTAACCGTTTGAGTCACTCATTGCAACAACCTTGGCGCCGAGTTCAGTAGCCTTTTCAGCAGCGTAGATAGCTACGTTACCTGAACCGGAGATAACGGTGGTAGCACCCTTGAAGCTCTTACCGTTAGCTTCGAGAGCTTCCTTCATGAAGTAGCAGAGACCAAAACCGGTAGCTTCGGTACGTGCAAGAGAACCGCCCCAGCCGAGGCCCTTACCGGTTAATACGCCGGTGAATTCGTTGCGTAAACGCTTGTACTGGCCGTACATGAAGCCGATTTCACGACCACCAACACCGATATCACCAGCTGGAACGTCGGTATCAGCACCGATGTGCTTTGATAATTCGGTCATGAAGCTCTGGCAGAAAGCCATGATTTCACGGTCAGACTTGCCCTTTGGATCGAAGTCTGAACCACCCTTACCGCCACCGATAGGGAGGGTAGTAAGGCTGTTCTTGAAAATCTGTTCGAAACCTAAGAACTTGATGATACTTAAGTTTACTGAAGGATGGAAGCGGATACCTCCCTTGTAAGGTCCGATAGCGCTGTTGAACTGAACACGGAAACCGCGGTTAACCTGTACATTACCGTTGTCGTCAACCCAAGGTACACGGAACATGATCTGACGTTCAGGTTCAACTAAACGATCCATGATGCCGGCCTTTACCCATTCTGGGTGCTTTTCTAAAACTGGTTCAAGAGTTTCTAAAACTTCCTGAACTGCCTGGTGGAATTCAGGCTGGTTTGGATTGCGGGCTAAAACGCTGTCCATTACAGGCTTTAATAATTTCATATTTTGTTATCCTAAAAGTTATTTATCTGGATTTTGTTAATACCTAAAAATATGTGTGCAACAACATCTGGCAATAACCAAAATACACGCAAATACATATTATTTTTTTAATTGCATAAAATGTCAAGAAATTATGATTAAAAGTCGGAATTATTTTCAGTGACAATTATCCGTAAAATCGGCAGGAATGCTTGATTATCAATGGAAATGAGCGTTTTTTGTCAATGAATAATTATGCGTAAATATGAATATTTATACAGCGGTGTCTGTTTTATGAACAGTGGAAACGGCAGGAAAATTAAGTTTTTTTAACCGTGAACAGCCGAAAAATAAAAGACCGGAAAAACGTCTTTTCCGATCCGTTCCCCGGATGTCCGGGGACTGAATTATCGAATTCTGAAAATTAAGCGTTAAACTTCGGTCTTTTCAAAATGGATTGTATAAAGAACATGACGGCGCTGTCTGTTTCTGCGCTTGGCAACAAGTGACGGAACTCTGTGTTTGGACAGTCTGCTTGCTGTAAATCTGGAGAGTTTCAATCCTCTTTTCATGGCTGTAATCCTTTATTCTGTAATCTTATTTGCCGAATCACTCAGGGAAAGCACGTGCCGCACGGCTGAAAGGAATCGTAAAAAATGCCGAATCCCGCCGGTTTCAGACACTCTGGCAGTGTCTGATGCCACGGATGTCCGTGTGCGGTAATGATATCTGGGGGTTCCCCGAAAAAATCGGGTAAAGAGTATACTACTATCTTTACGGTTTGTTAATTATTATTACCGGATTCGGCATCTTATCCGATTTGTCCGCTGAATAATACGTAATGACGTAACCGTACATCATTAATGTGTACTTTTATCACAATTTTAACTATAATTACCATGTTTTTTATCACTAACTTTTTTCTTTAATCCGCGCCCTGCGCGGATTGTTGTAAACGTTCAAATTGAGAAGTCTTATGGAAATTTTACGCGGTGCTCCGGCTCTTTCTGAATTCCGTACCAAAAAGCTTTTATCCGGTTTTGCGGAAAAGGGATTAAAGATCAATTCCGTATATGCGGAATACGTTCATTTTGCCAATGTCAGTGCTCCTTTAACCGAACAGGAAAGAGAAGTGCTGGTTAAGCTCTTAACTTACGGTCCACATATTAATGAAAGTGAAACCAAGGGTACTCTTTACGTGGTTACTCCACGCCTGGGAACCATTTCTCCATGGTCATCAAAGGCTACCGATATTGCCCATAACTGTGCATTATCAAAGATCATCAGACTCGAAAGAGGTATTGCCTACTACATCGAAGGTGAAAGCAGCGGCTGTGCTGATGAGATTCTGCCTCTGATTCATGACCGCATGATGGAACAGGTGTTTACCAACCTTAACGATGCCGAACAGCTTTTCGGTACCCAGGATCCTAAGCCTCTTGTTTCAGTTGACATTTTAGGACAGGGCAAGGCAGCTCTTGAAAAGGCAAACGTTGAACTCGGCCTGGCACTTTCCGATGACGAAATGGATTATCTGGTAAAGAGCTTTACCGCTCTAGGCCGTAATCCTAACGACGTTGAACTTTACATGTTTGCCCAGGCAAACTCCGAACACTGCCGTCACAAGGTGTTCAATGCTGACTGGGTAATCGACGGTGTTCCTCAGGAAAAGTCTTTATTCAAGATGATAAAGAACACCTATGAAAAGAATCATGATTACGTGCTGAGTGCTTATAAGGACAACGCGGCCGTAATGGAAGGTTCCGTTGCAGGCAGATTCTTCCCGGATCCTGAAAACCACACCTACAGCTTCCATCAGGAACCTATTCAGATTTTAATGAAGGTTGAAACACACAATCATCCTACAGCCATTTCTCCGTACCCTGGGGCTGCTACCGGTTCAGGCGGTGAAATCCGTGACGAAGGTGCAACCGGCGTGGGTTCAAAGCCAAAGGCAGGCATGTGCGGTTTCAGCGTGTCAAATCTCCGCATCCCGGGATTTGAACAGCCTTGGGAAACCGACTTCGGCAAGCCAAACCGCATTGACAGTGCCCTGGACATCATGATCGACGGTCCTCTGGGAGCTGCCGGCTTCAACAACGAATTCGGCCGTCCTAACATCAACGGTTACTTCAGAACCTATGAAGAATCAGTAGACAGCCATAACGGTCGTGAAATCCGCGGCTATCACAAGCCTATCATGCTTGCCGGCGGTCTCGGTAACATCAGAAACGAACACATCCAGAAGGGCGTTATTCCAGTAGGTGCCAAGCTTATCGTTCTCGGCGGTCCTGCAATGAACATCGGTCTTGGTGGCGGTGCCGCATCATCAATGACCAGCGGTCAGTCAGCCGAGGATCTGGATTTTGCGTCAGTTCAGCGTGACAACCCTGAAATGGAACGCCGTTGTCAGGAAGTTATCGACGTGTGCTGGCAGATGGGTGAGAACAATCCTATCCTCTTCATCCACGACGTCGGTGCCGGCGGTCTTTCAAACGCTCTCCCTGAACTCGTAAACGACGGTAACCGCGGCGGTATCTTTGAACTGCGCAAGGTTCCAAATGATGAACCAGGCATGTCTCCGTACGAACTTTGGTGTAACGAATCTCAGGAACGTTACGTTCTTGCCGTAAGTGCAGAACAGTACGAAACCTTTGAAAAGATCTGTAAGCGTGAACGTGCAAACTTTGCCGTAGTAGGTACCGCTACTGAAGAACGCCGTCTGGTTCTGAACGACGAACACTTTAACAACAAGCCTATCGACCTTCCACTTGACGTGCTTCTCGGAAAGCCTCCTCGCATGCACAAGAATGTTAAGACCTTAAAGGCCGAAGGTAAGAAGCTGGATCTCGAAGGCGTAACTCCTAAGGCTGCCGCAGAACGCATCCTGCGTCTCCCTGCAGTTGCTGAAAAGACCTTCCTCATCACCATCGGTGACAGAACCGTAACCGGTCTCGTAACCCGTGACCAGATGGTCGGTCCATGGCAGGTTCCGGTTGCTGACTGCGGCGTAACCGCAGCTTCATACGACACCTACTACGGTGAAGCCATGGCAATGGGTGAAAGAACTCCGGTTGCCCTTCTTGATTATGCCGCTTCAGCACGTATGGCCGTAGCCGAATCAATAACCAATATTGCCGCCGCATATATCGGTGACATCGAAAGAGTTAAGCTGTCCGCAAACTGGATGGCTGCAGCCGGTCACCCTGGTGAAGACGCAGGTTTATATGCTGCCGTTAAGGCCGTAGGTGAAGAACTCTGTCCTGCTCTCGGCATTACCGTACCTGTAGGTAAGGATTCAATGTCAATGAAGACCAAGTGGACTCAGGACGGTGAAGAACGTGAAATTACCGCACCTCTGTCACTTATCATCAGTTCATTCGCCCGTGTTGAGGACGTACGTTTAACCAAGACTCCTCAGTTAAGAACAGACCTCGGTGAATCAAGCCTGGTATTCATTGATCTCGGTAACGGCAGAAACCGTCTCGGCGGTTCAGCCCTTGCTCAGGTTTACAAGCAGCTCGGTGACGAAACTCCTGACGTTAACAGCGCTTCACAGCTCAAGGGCTTCTTTGAGGCAATTCAGTTCCTCAACAAGAAGGGTTATATCATGGCTTACCATGATAAGTCAGACGGCGGTTTATTCACCACCATCGCCGAAATGGCATTCGCAGGTCATACCGGTGTTACCGTAGACCTTGACACCTTAGGCAGTGACGACCTTGCCGTTCTCTTTAACGAAGAACTCGGTGCCGTAATTCAGGTAAGAAAGGAACATGTTGAAGATGTTCAGAACATTCTTGCCGGTCACGGTCTTGCCAACAACATCTTTACCATCGGTTCCCTCAACGGTGACGATCGTATCGTGTTCAGAAGAAACGGTGCCGACGTTATCAATGAAACCAGAACCTACTTCCGTTCAATCTGGGCTGAAACCACATACCACATGCAGGCTCTCAGAGATAACCCTGCCTGTGCCGCAAGTGAATTCAAGGCTAAGTCAGACGACAAGGATCCTGGTCTTAACGTTAAGCTTACATTTGATGTTAACGAAGACGTTGCGGCTCCTTACATCGCCAAGGGCGTGGCTCCTAAGATTGCAATTCTCCGTGAAGAAGGCGTTAACTCACAGGGCGAAATGGCTGCCGCATTCAACCGTGCAGGCTTTGAATGTATCGACGTTCACATGTCAGACATTCTGAATGCCCGCGTTACCCTTAAGGATTTCAATGCTCTCGCTGCATGCGGTGGCTTCTCCTACGGTGACGTTCTCGGCGCAGGTGAAGGCTGGGCCAAGTCCATCCTCTTCAATGCCCGTGCCCGTGATGAATTTGAATCATTCTTCAAGCGCAATGATACCCTTGCTTTAGGTATCTGTAACGGCTGTCAGATGATGTCAAACTTAAGGGATATCATTCCTGGTGCTGAATTATGGCCTCGTTTCGTACGTAACGAATCAGAAAGATTTGAAGCAAGATTCAGTCTGGTTGAAATCCAGAAGTCTCCTTCACTCTTCTTCTCCGACATGGCCGGTTCACACATGCCGATTGCCGTATCTCACGGTGAAGGCCGTTCAGAATACCGTGATGCCGCACACCTCAGACAGGTTTCAGAAAGCGGTCTTGTAGCCGTACGCTACATTGATAACTACGGTAACGTAACTGAACGTTATCCTGCAAACCCTAACGGTTCACCTGAAGGTATTACCGGTCTCACCACCACTGACGGTCGTGTAACCATCATGATGCCTCATCCTGAACGCAGCATGAGAACCGTGTCTAACAGCTGGCATCCTGATGACTGGGGTGAAGGCAGTGCCTGGTTGAGAGCATTCAGAAATGCACGTAAGGCTTTAGGCTAACAGTGGTTTTTTCTGAAATGTGATGTCGTACTTCCCCGACGGGGAAGTGCGGTATCAGGATAAAATGAAAAAGTGTCATACCGGAAGGTATGACACTTTTTTTATGTGTGAGGAACTTTTAAAAACGTTTGGGAGCGACATCTGATAACGGCATTAAATCACGTTTAAGCCGGAGCGGCGAATTTATCTGCGCAAGCTGTTACAGCCGGTCTTATTGCCAAGTCTGCAGGATTTATTGAAGAATTCCTGAGCCTTTGAACCGTTCTTTGCCATTTCGGTACCGTACTTGTATACGACTGCGACTTTAAGGCTGTCTCGGCAAGACACTTCCGAGCGCTGCTTTTCGGCATGTGCATTATCTTTGGCGTGAGCATTGACGCTAAGGGCAGGATATATAAGCGCGGCAGGAAAAGACATTACAAGCAGGGAATGTTGTACATGGATTTATGTGTCGGGCATAAAGAAACCTGAATGCCGGGGCATTCAGGTTTCTGAAGTTAATAAAGCAGATGAGTCATCGCATTAGGCAATGTTTCTGAACTTTCTGCGGTGCGGCTTAACTGCTTCTTCACCATAGGTCTTAACCTTCCATTCTTCGTATTCGGTAAAGTTGCCGTCGAAGAAAGTTATCTTTCCGTCATCCTGATAGTCCAGAATGTGGGTGGCTATACGGTCAAGGAACCATCTGTCGTGTGAAATTACCATTGCTGATCCCGGGAATTCAAGCAGGGCGTTTTCCAGGGCTCGCAGGGTTTCAACGTCCAGATCGTTGGTAGGTTCGTCGAGAAGCAGAAGGTTACCGCCTGCCTGTAAAAGCTTGGCAAGATGCAGTCTTCCTCTTTCACCGCCTGACAGGTCGCCGACACGCTTCTGCTGATCGGTACCCTTGAAGTTGAAGCGGCCGATGTAGGCACGGCTTGGGATTTCATAGTTGCCGATGCGGAGAATGTCCTGTCCCTGAGAGATTTCCTCGTAGACGGTCTTTTTGTTGTCCATGCTGTCACGGAACTGACCTACGTCGGCCACAACCACGGTTTCACCGAGGGTGATGGTACCTGAGTCCGGCTTTTCGCTGCCGGTGATCATTCTGAACAGGGTGGACTTACCGGCACCGTTGGCACCGATGATACCGATAATGGCTCCCTTAGGTACGGTGAAGCTCAGATCATTGATGAGCGTTCTGCCTTCATAGCCCTTGGTGAGGTTTGTGACCTCAAGAACCTTGTCACCGAGTCTTGGTCCAGGCGGAATGAAAAGTTCATTGGTTTCGTTACGCTTCTGGTAGTCAACGCTGTTGAGTTCTTCAAAGCGAGCCAGACGGGCCTTGGATTTTGCGTGTCTGCCCTTAGGAGACTGTCTGACCCATTCAAGTTCTTTCTGAATGGACTTCTGACGGGCGTTTTCACTTGCCTGTTCATGGGCAAGACGGGCTTCCTTCTGTTCCAGCCATGAAGAATAGTTGCCTTCCCAAGGAATGCCTTCGCCGCGGTCAAGTTCCAGAATCCAACCGGCTACGTTATCAAGGAAGTAACGGTCGTGGGTAATGGCTACCACGGTGCCTGAGTACTGGTTGAGGAAGTTTTCCAGCCATGCTACTGATTCGGCATCCAGATGGTTTGTAGGTTCGTCAAGAAGCAGCATGTCAGGATGTTCAAGAAGAAGGCGGCATAAGGCCACACGTCTTCTTTCACCACCTGAAAGAACCTTGATTTTGGCATCTGGATCAGGAAGTCTCAGTGCATCGGCAGCCTGTTCTATCTGGTTGTCAATGTTGTGTCCGTCACCGGCCTGAATAATTGCTTCAAGTTCAGCCTGTTCAGCCGCCAGAGCATCAAAGTCGGCATCAGGATCGGCATAGGCTGCATAAACTTCGTCAAGACGGGTAAGTGCTCTTTTTACGTCGCCGAGAGCTTCTTCTACTGTTTCTTTTACTGTTTTTTCAGGATCAAGCTGCGGTTCCTGTGGAAGATAGCCGATTTTAATTCCCGGCTGAGGACGGGCTTCACCTTCAATGTCGGTATCAATACCGGCCATGATTTTTAAAAGGGTTGATTTACCGGCACCGTTAAGACCCAGAACACCGATCTTGGCTCCTGGGAAAAACGATAGGGAAATATCTTTTAAAATGTGTCGCTTAGGCGGTACGATCTTGCCTACGCGGTTCATTGTATAGATGAATTGTGCCATATTTTTCCTATGGGTTGGTTAATGAAATTTTGAGCGTATTTTACCATAAAGAGCTCTTTTCCTCCATATCGTAAGAGTCTTATTGACATGCCTGACACGGTCAGATCACGGGGAGTTGAGCTGAAATGAGAATGATTGTGAATAACTGTCTTTTCGACGGATGATAAAGCGGACTGCATGTTTGTGCAGTTCGCTTTGAGAGATGGCGGTTGGATTATCTGAAAGGCTACGGCACCATAAGAATTTCTTCGGAGAAAAGTACGGCCCTGCCCGCAATCTTTACCCTGTCGCCGCGGATTCCTGTGTACAGAATGCCGGTTCTTTTTGAGGCCTGAAAACAGGTTAATTCCTTTCTTCCGAAACGTGAGCACCAGTAGGGAGTAATCATGCAGTGGGTACTTCCGGTTACCGGATCTTCTGGAATATTCAGCTTTGGGGCAAAAACCCTGCTTACGCAGTCATATTCACTGCTGTCTGACGGAGCCGTGACGGCGGTCAGCAGTCCTTCAAGATGATTCAGCCTGTGGAGATCCGGATTAAGTTTCCTGACTGATTCGGCATCGGGAAGAACCAGGAGCAGGTCCCTGTCTATGTATGCTTCAAGAGGCCTGACGCCGAGAGCTTCCGTCATCTCGTCGGTTACGGGGATTTTTTTGAGGTTATATGCCGGGAAGTCCATTTCATAGACGTCGCCGTTACGTTTTACCGTAAGATCACCGACCTGTGAGGTGAATGTTACCGATGAACTGAATTTTTCCTGATAATTAAGAATGACAAATGAAGTGCCGAGAGTGGCATGACCGCAGAAATCAATTTCTCCGCCGGGAGTGAACCAGCGTAAATGGTATGAAGTGCCTTCCTTTACGGCAAATGCGGTTTCGGAAAAATTGTTCTCGGCTGCAATATTCTGCATCAGCGCATCATCGGGCCAGTCATTCATAACGCATACAGCGGCCTGATTGCCGCTGAACAGGTGGTCGGTAAATGCATCAACAACATACTGTTTCATGGTAATCTCCGTTCATGGAACATTTAATTACAATATAAACGGAGTCCAGGCAGGCTTCAAGATTTATGCGTAAGTGTGCTTTCTCTTTGGTGAGCGGGCCTTCAAAATAAAGGCTTACCGCCGTGAGCCCCGGACAGAATGTGTTAACAGTCCTGACGCAGATACTGATTTAAACTGTTCGCATCTCTCTGAATACGGCGAACATGCGGACCGCATGGAAACAATAGGGATGATAATGGGAAAAGGCTGTGTCATAAAACACAAGTCCCTCTCTTAACCAACCTTAATAAGAGAGGGACGTTTTCTGTTCGATTAGATTTTTGGAGTTGGATTTCTTTTGCCTGAAGACTCACTCGGGAGTGGTATTTCAGGTCTTGAATTTGTTTTGTTCAGTGAAATCATAGCAAATACCTCAATATTAAATTCTTTAGATTAATACCGGGTGCTTATTTGCTGTGCTTTAGGAATTCTGTTTAAGCACGCCGGTATTGCCTGTACAACATGTATGAACCATACATTAGCCCCGCGACTTATATTTCTGATTTTGGGTTTCTCGGGATTTTTGTTCAGGAATCTCAAACCTGATGGGTAGTCTTACTTAACGTAACTGAAGTGGTATTCACGAGTTACGGGAGCGTAAGCGCTGCCTTCATTCTTCTTCATAAAGTATCTCATTTTAAATACCTCTCTGGGTTAACAAAAACTTCCGGATTATTCTGACTTACTTAACGTAACTGAAGTGATATTCACGAGTTACGGGAGCGTAAGCGCTGCCTTCATTCTTCTTCATAAAGTATCTCATTTTAAATACCTCTCTGCGTGTTAACAAAAACCGTCTGATGACCTGAGCTTACTTAACGTAATTGAAGTGATATTCACGGGTTACTGGAGCGTAAGCATTGTTTTCATTCTTCTTCATAAAGTATCTCATTTTTAATACCTCACTGTAGGTTAACAAAAACTTCCGGTTGACTTATCTTACTTTACTTGACGTAGCTGAAGTAATATTCACGGGTTACTGGAGCGTATGTCTTGTTTTCACTGTTCTTTAAAAAGTATCTCATTTTATTTTCCTTCCTAAATGTAGTTGATGATGATTCGGTTTATGTCTTACTTAACGTAATTGAAGTAATATTCACGGGTTACTGGTGCGTAAGCATTGTTTTCATTCTTCTTTAAAAAGTATCTCATTTTGCATTTCCTCATATTTGTTATCTTTCTTTTTTCGAGCTCTTTTCCTTAGCTCTTGATTATATGATAGTGATAACAATCACGTTTTACAAGTAAAAATATTAAAAAACTTTCAAAAAGTTTCATGAAAACATTTACATTTGCATGAAAATATTTTCATGGGCATATGTATTTTTTACAAAACCCTAAAAATATGAGATTAATATCTAAAATTCGAGCGTTTTGTAAGCAAAATGTTAATTTTTGAAATGTAATAAACTTTCATAATTCTGAAAGTTTTACATTGAATTGTGCCCAAGATGCCGAAACTGGATGATTTTAACCTTATGGCGACGTCGGCAGTCCGGAATAAGGAAACGTAAAACCGGTTCCTGCCTATAAGATGAAGGAAGATGGGAATTCAGTCTGAGGAACAACTGGGATACGGCTGTCTATGTCCGGGCAGTGAGGCGGTTTATGCCGCAATATACCAGAAATCAGCGTGCGGCACGTATTTTCTTCAGAATTTCAGCCGACAGGGAATCATGAAGACGCGAGCCATCAAGAGCATAACGTTCGGCTTCATCGATTCTGCCGTTAAGAAAATAAAGACGGCTGAGATTTCCGTAGGCCTGAGGATGGTGCAGGGCAACTGCTCTCTTGAGAAGCTCTTCGGCTTCCTTAAAGCTGTTTTGGTCGGTGGGATCCGCAAGAGTCAGCAGTTTGGCCGTTTTCAGCAGGGATAGAGGCTGATTCAGCTGTACTCCCCTGCGGTAGAACCTGTGGGCACCGATTATGTCGGAATCCAGACTGATGAGACAGTCTCCTAAATATGCGTATATGTCATGCTTCTCATAATGTAGTTCATGTGCAGACTTTATGGCGGAGCAGGCCTTCTTTATTTCGGCGGAAGAATGTAAAACCGGATCCGCATTATCCATGATGGTTTTTCCGAGATTGTAAAAGCCTTCGGCTGAGCCGTTCTCTGCAGCCTTTTGGAAATATTCGGCTGCCTTGTCACGGTTTTGTGGAAGCAGGGTTCCTTCATTGAGGATGGTTCCTAAGTGATTAAGAGCTTCGGTACTGCCGAGCTCCGCAGCATCGGTGAGGTATGAAATGCCCCGTGCGGTATCATTTGCGTCACCGGTGCCGTTAAGATGGATAAGGGCAAGCTGATACAGTGCCGCACGACTTCCTTTTGCGGCGGCGGTCCGGTAGAGGTTGACGGCAGTATCGAAATCTCCGGTATCATAAATGACACCCGCAAGCAGAACCTCGGTCATTCCGTATTCGTCTTCCGACAGTGACTTCAGCCGTCTGATTTTTTCGGAAGTGCCGGCATTCGCAAAGTCACGATACGGAGGTCTCTTCCAGAATTTTTCCGCGCTGTCTTCATCAGGAGACAGAGAGCGGAATTCACCGTCTGCGCTTTCCAAATGTCTTATGTACTGATCGGAATCTTCCTTAAGGATGACAAGCTTCCGATTTGGGGTTATCTGTACGGCATAATGAAGGGTTGATGCCGGATAAAACACTGATTCCCTGATTTTTACTTCTATTGCGGCTATGTCCGTGTTTTGGGTTATGGCTGTTCCCGTGTCAAAACCTGTCACGGTGATGCCTTCAATGAATAAGCCTCCGTAATCTGTGGCCGAAGGGAAGTATGAGTTTACTGATCTGCCGCCGTTTCTGCACAGCGAAGCATTAACGGTTTTCCGGTCATAAACGCATTTTTCAAGTTCATGAAGGATTTCATCAGTTTTTTTCCTGATTGTGCTTTTTACATATGTCTTCTGAAGGCTTGAACAGGCGTAAGCGGTCAGACCGATACATGCGGCAGCGGCTGAAGTCAGCAGACATATTCCGAGGATTTTCTTGAAAGGCATGGATAATCCGGAGGTCTCTTTCCAATTCTTCCTTTCAGTGTTTTTAGATTTAGAACTGCCGTAATCATCCATGTGATTCTTCCTGCCGTGGACGTGTCATGTTTATGTGGAAGGCCTGCTTATTTTTCGGCGGCATTATATCAGATATCAGCTTTTATAAAAGACTTTCCCCAACAGGGGATGAAGAAAATGAAACTGTCTTACTGCATTCGTAATGCCGTTAAAAAGAAAGGCCTGAGCACTGCTCAGGCCTTTGAAGCTAATTTACTTGATTCACATCAGGTATTAAGCACACCATCCGAAGAACTTTGAAGCGTAGATAACTAACGCAGCAAGAGAGAAGATGGCAGCCAGACCGTAGAGAACATAGTGATGAACACGGGTAGTGTGAATGCACAGATCATGGAGACCATGATAAATTCTGTGGAAACCGTGCCACATGGATGCTGATACGATTACGAATAAAGCACCGGCACCCCACCAGGTCTTAGCAATGGCAGCGAGCTTAAAGCAGTCAACACCAAAGCCCTGAAGAATCATAAGGGTTAAGATTGCAGGTAATGCAAAAGCGATAACCATACCGCCAAAACCGAACAAACCCCAGTAAATTGGTTCATCTGAACGACGAGTAGACATTTATGGCTCTCCTTTACACTAAACAAACACAGGCTACAATAATAACCGCAAAGGCAACAGCCGCACCGATCCATTCTGCAGAAATGATAAGCTTTGCAGGAATGAGCTTGGTGTCGGTAGGCTTCTTGGTTGCAAACATGCGAACAGCCTTAGGCATCAGATTGAACCAGGTAATGGTGTGGTACATAACTGAAGCTAAAGACAGAATGTTTACTAAAATCACTAAAGGATTCTTCAGGAATGCAACGATTGATTCCTGTGACATGCAGCTTAAAACCAAAAGTTCAAGAGCAACCACAACAGCTAATACTGCGGTAGCTTCACGAATCATATAAGCGATATAGAAACCGCGATCGGTCCACCAGTTAGCCTTTACAGGACGAACGTATGGCTTACGATATGACTTTACATTGTTTTCCATTATTCTTCCTCACCTGGCTTGAACATCTTAATTACATAGTCGATGGCACTTGCCTTCTTGCCGAGCTGAATTGCTGAGGCAGGATCAACGTGCTTTGGACATACCTGTGAACAGTAACCAACAAAAGTACAGCTCCATACACCTTCATCAAGGCTTAAGAGCTTCATGCGTTCTGCAGCACCTGCGTCACGGCTGTCGATATTGTAACGGTAAGCCAGAGTTAAGGCAGCAGGTCCGATGAAGTTCTTGTTCAGCTTGTACTGTGGGCATGCTGCATAGCAGATACCGCAGTTAATACACTGAGCGAACTGGAGGTAGCTGGTCATCTGCTGAGGAGTCTGAATGTAACCTTCGGTTAAAGGCTTGTTTTCATCTTCCTTGGCTGGGATGATGTATGGCTTGATACGTTCAAGCTTTTCGATAAAGTCTGAAATATCAACAACCAGGTCGCGTTCGATAGGGAAGTTGGCCAGCGGTTCAATCTTCATTGACTTACCGGCGTAATCTCTTAAGAAGGTCTTACAGGCAAGCTTAGGTACACCGTTAACCATCATACCGCAGGAACCGCAAACGGCCATACGGCATGACCAGCGGAAGCTGAGTTCAGGTTCCAGGAAGTCCTTGATGTAGTTGAGAGCTTCAAGTAAAGAGGTTTCCTTTCTGTAAGGAACTTCGAAATCCTGAAGATACGGTTCTTTATCTGTTTCAGGGCGATAACGTGAAACAGAAATTTTCATGATCTGATTTTCTGACATTACTTGGCTGCCTCCTGTTGTCTCTTCTTTTCAGCATCTTCCGCAGCTGCACCGTATACACGTTCTGCAGGCTTGAAGCGGGTGATCTTAACATCGCTGTAGCTGATGGTTGGAACATCGTCGCCGTTCTTGAATGCGAGAGTGTGCTTTAAGAAGTTTACGTCGTCACGCTTCTTGTATGCACCGTCCGGACCGTCAAGACGCTGGTGAGAACCGCGTGATTCCTTACGGTTGATAGCTGAGTTTGCCATACATTCGGCAACATCAAGAGTGTAACCAAGTTCAATTGCGTTAAGGAATTCAGTGTTGAATACGCGGCCTGAAGTATCCTTGATCTTGATGTTCTTGTAACGCTTCTGAAGAGCTTTGAGTGTGTCAATGGTCTTCTGCATTGATTCTTCTTCACGGTAGATACCAACACCTTCTTCCATTGAGTCGCCCATTTCATGACGAATCTTTGAACAGCTTTCGGTGCCGGTGCTGTTTTCAAACAGTCTGGTTGCCTTGAGAACAACTTCTTCAGCCTGCTTTGTGAGGTTTGCTTCGTTACCAAACTGAACGGTCTTTGCGTAGTTTGCGGCTTCGATACCGGCAACCTTACCGAACACGATGGTTTCAACGAGAGAGTTTGAACCGAGACGGTTTGCACCGTGAATACCTACGGAAGCACATTCACCTGCGGCGTATAAGCCAGGCTTGCGGGTTGCGGTCTTGCCGTCGGTTTCGATACCGCCCATGGTGTAGTGAACTACAGGACGGATAGGTACAGGAGATTCTGCCGGATCAACGCCTGCATAAGCCATGGCGAGTTCGCAGATGAGAGGGAGACGTTCATGGAGGTAGTCACGGCCTAAGTGTCTCAGGTCGAGGTGAACGGCATCGCCTAACGGAGTCTTGATGGTTCTGCCCTTCTTCTGTTCGTTCCAGAATGCCTGTGAAACGCGGTCACGTGGACCAAGTTCCATGTACTTGTTCTTTGGCTGTCCTACAGGGGTTTCAGGGCCGAGACCGTAGTCCTGGAGGTAACGGTATCCGTCCTTGTTTACCAGAATACCGCCTTCACCGCGGCAGCCTTCGGTCATTAACACACCGCAGCCGAGAAGACCGGTAGGGTGGTACTGAACGAATTCCATGTCGCGTAAAGGTACGCCGTGACGATAAGCGAGAGCCATGCCGTCACCGGTTACGATACCGCCGTTGGTGTTGAAGCTGTATGCACGGCCTGCACCGCCGGTAGCCAGGATAACTGACTTGGCAATAATGGTGCGGCATACACCGTTCTGAATGTCATAGGTTACAACACCCTTGATCTGACCGTCTTCTTCCAGAAGATCGAGAACGAAGTGTTCGTCGAAACGCTGGATTGAAGGATACTTGATGGAGGTCTGGAATAAGGTGTGGAGCATGTGGAAGCCTGACTTGTCTGCGGCAAACCAGGTGCGAGGTACTTTCATACCGCCGAAACGACGTACGTTAACACGGCCGTCCGGCTTTCTGCTCCATGGGCAGCCCCAGTGTTCGAGCTGGAACAGTTCTTCAGTGGTGTGAGCCACGAAGTAGTCAACAACATCCTGTTCGCACAACCAGTCACCACCGGCAACGGTGTCTTCAAAATGCTTTTCAAGGGTATCGTCTTCACCAATTACACCAGCAGCACCACCTTCTGCGGCCACGGTGTGGCTGCGCATTGGGTATACCTTGGAAATCAGTGCAATCTTAGTGGTAGGATCCTGTTCAGCAACAGCAATGGCAGCTCTGAGACCAGTACCACCCGCACCAACTATGGCGACGTCGGTCTTAATAATCTCCACGTTATTCTCCTAAAAAGGTACAAAATTAAAAAAGTTAAAAAGGGAAAAAAATAAGACAGTTTTTTTAAACTGACATGCTGTCTTATATTCTACCAAAAATCAGCTAAAAATTCTCACTTTTTTTCAAGTAAATTAATTCGCGTCGAAGCGGACTCCGTCGGGGTTTTATGACACTTTTTGGTGCATGTCCCGAAGAATCTCCGTACGGGCATGAAATACGGACAGTCAGGCGGTTTTCAGCGTATAAAAAGCCGTGAGAATGAGGATTAGGCCCGGCATTAACGCTAGGAATTTTCCGGCAGTGCCTGGAGGTCTTGCCCGTGCTTTTCCGGTAACCGCAGAAACAAAAGCGGAACGGTATGCTGCCGTTCCGCTTCTTATTCCTTATTAAGTGGATGCGCCTGACCGTTTTCCGTCAGTGAGGTCTGTCAGTGCGGTTTCCTGTCTCAGCCGTTTTCGGTTTCGTTCTTTTCACTGCCGATGTCGGCAAGAGGTTCGCCGAATTTTACCGCTTTCCCGGATTCAATGTCCTCAACAAATGAAACGGCATCGCGGCCGAAGAGCAGAATTACGGTAGAGCCGAGATAGAATTTACCCATTCTGTCGCCTTTTTTAAGGGTGATGTTCTGGTCTGAGTAATCCCATACGGTTACTTCTCTGAGTCTGTTTGGAGATACCTCACCGTGCCATCCGGTTGAAATGCTGCCGACAATCGTGGCTCCGACGAGAACCATGGCCATCGGACCGGCCGGGGTGTCAAAGAGACATACAGCTCTTTCGTTTTTCGTGAAAAGTTCGCTGATGGTTTTTACATAGGTGGGGTTTACGCTGTAATACTTGCCCGGAACAAACACCATTTTTCTGAGGGTGCCGTCAACCGGCATGTGAATACAGTGATAATTGGCAGGGGACAGGTAAATGCATATGAATTTGCCGTCGTTAAAGGCTGCGGCATCGTTGTCATCGCCGCCTATAAGGGATCTGAAGCTGTAGTCCTGCCCCTTGGCTGCCACGATTCTTCCGTAGGTTATGTCTCCGAATTCGGCAACCGTTCCGTCAACAGGCATACACAGTCTGCTTTCTTCAGGACATACCGGTCTGGCTCCGTCCTTAAGATCTCGGGTGAAGAATTCATTAAAGGTTTTGTATTCTTCAGGTTTTTCCTTCAGGGCTTCACTCATGTCTATTTTGTATTTTTTGATGAACTGAGTGATGGCCCAGGTGGTAAGACCTCCCAGTTCGTTGCGTGCCAGAACGCCGGCAAGTCTGGTAAGCAGATATTTCGGTGTCAGGCGGTGAATAAGAGTCTTAACTGATTCGTTCATATTTACTGTTTCCTTGTTTTTTTACCGGGAGAACTGAAACTTGATGGTGCATTCTGCTGCATTGATTCAATTATACGGTGATAGTTGTTAAATCGGAATTCCGCTATTTCAGAATTTTTCACTGCCTCAACAACGGCACAACCGGGATCGTTGAGATGCTTGCAGTCTCTGAATTTGCAGTACGGGGTTTTTTCCAGAAATTCAGGGTATCCTTTGATAACCTCTTCCGGAGACAGGTGCCATAGTCCGAATTCACGTATTCCCGGAGAATCAATGATGGTAGTGTTGTCCGGCAGGTGATAAAGGCGGGAACTCGTGGTGGTGTGCTGACCAAGTCCGGAAATATCGGAAATGCTGTTTGTGGATGCGTTGGCTTCAGGAATAATCATGTTAATGATGGAGGATTTACCAACGCCGGACTGACCGACGAGAATGGTCGTTTCCCCTTTGATTATTTCACGGAGGCCGTCAATGCCTTCTCCCGTCTTTGTGCTTATCCACAGCGATTCGTAACCTATTTTTCTGTATGTTTCCAGAATGATGCCTGTTTTCTCCCTTTCTTCAGGCGTGAACAGATCGCTCTTGTTTACAATGATGACGGGTTTTACCCCGCAGTGAATGCAGGCAATAAGATATCTGTCGATAATGTTTGTGGAGAATTCGGGCTGACTGGTGCTGACTATCAGTATTCTGGTTATGTTTGCGGCCACGGGCTTGACGCCGTCATAGTAGTCGGGACGGCTCAGAAGACTGGCACGGGGCTTCAGCGTTTCTACAAGACCGTTCTGTCCTGCGGCGTCCTTTATGCTGATCCTGAACAGAACCCTGTCTCCGGTGGTGAGTCCTTCCACGGTTCTTCTGATGTAGCACCTGTGAACGGACAGATCGGCATCGTTTTCCACGTCGGCCTGTTTGCCGTAGCGGCTGATGACCGTTCCTTCAAGAAGCGGACCGAGAGATGAATCGTCAGGCAGCTGCTCTTCTGTCGTTTTCAGCAGCCGTTCGTGTCTGGCCTTGATGTTTCTGGCCTGTCTTGCAGTGATTTTGTTTTTTGCCATTAATTATGGTAAATCCTGTATATGAATTTAACTTCCTTTATATTTACGGGATATTTTACTTCATTTTGTGCCGGAAACGGAAACAATGCCGATAAAGATTGCTGATTATCAGTCATTCAGCTCTTCGGTGCGGGATTCTCAAAAACGCAGGATGATGCCGTCGGCGGTTTTTTGAACGTGTCTGGTTAAAAAATGTATATTTAAGGAAAAATTTGCATTATTTATCAAAAAAAAGTTGCAAGACTCCGAAATACAGGTATAATGCACCTGTTTTTCAGCGGGAATAACTCAGTTGGTAGAGTGCAACCTTGCCAAGGTTGATGTCGCGAGTTCGAGCCTCGTTTCCCGCTCCAAAATCGCAGCATATGTTTGATGCGGGAATAACTCAGTTGGTAGAGTGCAACCTTGCCAAGGTTGATGTCGCGAGTTCGAGCCTCGTTTCCC
>JAGAYS010000042.1 GCA_017940385.1 Ruminobacter sp.
TCTGCTACAGCCATAAAATCATCCATATAAACATATAATATATATGTTTATATTATACCGCAAAAAATTATGGAAGTCTTGTATTTTCTGCAACTTCCATTAAATTATTTTTCGTATATGTTTAAAACAACAAAGTTTCGGTAAAATGTCAGTAACGGTTTTTTTTATCATGAGGAAAAACCGCACGGTAAAAAATAGTATAATGACACAGCCTCATGATTACGGGGGCCGGTTACGGGATGCTTATCCCCGGCATAATCATGTTCGGTTTTTAGATTCGACTTACATTGCGGCAGGTTATATATGGCTTTTGAAAATTTATCAAAAATGGACCCTTACATTTTACTGTCAATGGTTAACATGAAGCTCCGTGATTTTGATGATCATGATCTGGACAGCTTCTGTGCCACTTATGAAATCAACAGGGAAGAACTGGAAAAAAAGCTTAAGGATGCGGGCTTTGAATATGATCCGCAGACCAATCAGTTTAAATAGGGCTTTTCCCCGCAGAACCGTATTTTAAATCCCCGGGGAAAGCCTGCCGGATTACGGTACCGCTTCCCGGAGTTGGGTTATTATCTCAGTCAAACTTAAAATTACCGCAGTATAAAAACATGCTTCTGATACATATTCTTCCTTACAACCGTGATAACTATCCGTGGTGCGTGGATATCGTTTCCGTCAATGCCGAATCATATGAGGAGAAGGGCAGAAGCCGTATCGTGGTGACTCCTCCTGCAGGGATATGTCCGTCTCCCGCCTTTGCGGTATCCTTTGACTGTGACTGTATTGAGACTGTTAAAAATCACGGACTGAAACCTTCAGAGGCGGCTCCGCTTCTTGCCGACATTTTGAAAAAGCACGAACAGGTGGTTTTTTCGAATGCCAAGTCATGTCAGATGTTCAGGGAACTTCTGGTGAGTCTCCAGATGACTGATGTTTTAAGAGATAAAACAGTTTCCTCATTTAAAAGCATACTGCATGCCGCAGTAACCCTAAAAAACATTTATTATCCGAAGGCCTGGTGCAACATCAAGAAGCTCTGTTCGGAGCTTGGCTTTGCGGAAAACAGGTACATAGGGTGCATGTACAGGGTATTTGCCGACCTCTATGGGAAAGCGCCGAAGCTTCTCAGCTACTTTGTGAAAAGGGATATGGTTCTCGGCACGGCTGAGTCCTCCGGCAGAATTGTACTGGGAATCACCGAAGACGGCTTTCGTATAATCACCCCCGTAATGGTGACCCGGGACTATATTCTTGGAATGGACATATCAAAAGAAGTGAAGCCGTGCGTACTCCCGCTTAACGGCTCGGTGTGCTATACCGTAAGCTCGGCAATTAACGGTGCCGTGGCACAGGCTCTCAGTACCGATTTTGAGTCCATTAAAAAGAGATTTGCCGAGGCTCTGCCTTACTGCAATTCCGATTCGCCTGAGCATGAAAAACTTATGTCGGAACTCGGTGAGCTTCTTAAAAACGGCGATTCTGATGACACGTCAGCCGTAACCGACGAAAAACTCCGTTGTCTCACGGGGCTTATTCCTTCAGGAAGAGTGTTTCTCGGAGCCTCAGAGGTTTCAGCATACGTGGGAAAGGTGACTGGACCGCTTCGTACGGCCATGCTTGATTATCTGTACCTTGAGGAGTATCCGTTCCCGCTTGGTTATGAGGAAGTATACAGGGATATAGTTTCCTCCAGAATAAACGCTGCCAGAAATGCCATGGTATCGGAACTTGAATATGCCACCGCAGAGGCTGAAAAAAACGGCAGTAAGGAGAGCCTCAGCAGGCTTTCCAACCTGTACAGGTTTCTGTCGGAGTAGAACCTAAGCCTGCAGGCGTGTAACCGCTACGGAGAATGTTATTCCGTTTTCCGTAACGTTTATATCCATGAGACGGCAGTCTGCCTGAGATTATACAATTCTGTTGATGTTAGGACATACCGCAACAGCGGTGACGACCGGAATGCCTGTAACGGGATTTACTCCGGTTACCACAGAACCTATGTTAGCTACCGGACGTCCTGCCCGCAGTCTCGTAACAGCGGTGGTTGCTGAAATTACTCCCACGCATACGGCTCCGGCAACTGCATCGCCGATGCATGCGGCAGGCAGTCCCTTGACCAGCCTTATGGGAGCTCCCGGGCCTGCAATGACGTCACCGGTGGCTGTAAGGTTGGCAATTGTTGCTATCGGGGTTGGCATAATTCACCTCCTTGACGTTGCGGCTATTCAATATTCAGGGCTTTGGTATCGGTATTCAGGGCACCGGCCTGGGTACCTACGGCTTTGGCATCGGCATCAAGAGCATTGGCATTTGCAGTTGAGGCGTTACCTTCGGTTTCTGATGCCTTCACAGCACCTTTTTGTGCCTCAACTCATCTTTGGCAAGACTTTCCTCGGTTTTGCTGGCTGAGGTATTGTTTTCGTGAATGGTGGTCTTGCCATCATCTGCACACAGGTGTTTGCTGCCGGTAATATTATCATTTTTGTAGTTGGTTGATGACGCGGCACACAGTGCCATGATGCCGATGTCAATACTTAGATTTAAAGCTGAAACTGCAACCGCTTCGGCAATGGCTGTGCCGAGCTTAAGACTGAGTTCATCGGTATTCATTTTGGGTACCTCATTTTTAGATGTTTGACCGCAGGTATTCAGATTAGGGAATTTACCATTTTGTTCATCGGCTTTATTATCATAATTCTGTTATTGATTTTTATTTTAAATAATTATATTAATCGTCTTGATCATCAATTTCCAAATCTTCCTCCTTTATCTTTTGATCTATCACTTGTGTTTGGGTTAAATCCGACACAGGTGAATTTGATTCTTGAGAAATCTGCGACGTGTTCGTTGTTGTTTTGGCTCCAAATGCTATATTTGTAGCTGAGAGTTCCATTGAGGAAGCAGATTTCATTGATTTCAGATTATCTGCTGCAAGCGGAGTATAGGATGCCAGAGAGGTAACCATTCGCGCACTGCTGCTAACCATTAAATAGATATCATGAGGGCTTATGTAGTTGTTTTCCTTTGTACGCTTGCAAAATGAAATGTCATTATCATTTTCGGCAAGGATTATGTTGGTAACAAGATTCTCAATCATATCCGCTGCGTCAAGAGCCAGACCAATGCCTGCTATCACAGCATTATAGGCACTTCTTGTTTTACAGTATCTGTTCGTGTCTTGATTGTAAAGGATTATGGTTGCAATTATGTCAGCAATGATTGAAGTAATGCTGTTGGCTGCTTTTACACAGCTGGAGCTTACCATCCATCCTTCGGAGTTCGAATCCGTCCAGCCGGAGCTGAAAGCACCATTAAGCACCTTTGCTCCCAATCCGGCGGCTGTTTTCAGAACGGCAGGTGCAGTCAGAGTAGCTGATTTAAGGCGAACGCCGTTGGAAGTGACCTGTCCGTATTTAGTACTGAAGCCTCCGCCAAATGAATCGGAAATGGCAGAGCTTGTCAGGGAATTGGCCTTGAACTGGAAACCGCTAACGGTGACACCGGTTGTCGGACTCAGTGACACGGATGCATCCCAAGGTGAGAATTTGTTGGTAAAGTACGCAACCGCCATCTGGATGGTGTTGCCGTTAATATTAAGCTTTGAATTGCCTACCTGAAGTGTTATTGACTTATCAGCCGTCAGAATAAGATTGTTCTGAGCTTTAACCGTAACATTGTTTGACAACACGGAAGTGTCAGCATCAGCATATATTTCATGTCCTTTTGCATATATTCTGCTGCATCCTGTGGTAAACAGAATACTGCCACAAGGAACAAGAGCTTTCTGCAGAGCTAAATCCATTTGTTTATCTTTAAGCTGACTTTCTGTAAGCTGATCGTCCTTATATTCGCTTATGCTGGTATCGTTCTTGATTATTTTTTTTAATGCAGATGATATCACTGCATCAGTCTTTATTGCATCTATCAGATCATCTACGTAGCTATCCTGAGATGTGTACAGATCCTTAAGTTTCTGTATGTCATCGTCTGTTGATGTCTGACTGCCACTCCTGGCTGCCTTGAGGTCACCGTCAAGTTTGTTTTTGGCATCTATAATGTTCTTAAGATTGGTCTCAAGATTACTTTTATGTGATGACGTATAGGTATCTATGATTTTCTGGGAACTGAATTTTGTTCCGACAATATTCATGAAAGAAGTAATTTTACCTGTATTAACCATGTGTTTAATAAGGTTTTTTGTCGAACTTAATTGTGTGAAATCCAAAATATTGTCATCGGAATCCCTGTTCCCATTGTTTATTGTTTTAGTGAGATTGCTCGCACAGAGATGTCTGCTGTATATAAGTTCATTTCTCATGGAACTGTCAAATACGGGCAGAGCTTCCGTTGCCGGCAGGTATCCCTGAAAATAATAACTGCCGTTAACTAAAATAAGCAGAACTTTCTGACCGATTCTTGGGAAATTCCCCAGAGAATCATCACCGGATGATGTGCTTACATATGTTGCGGTTACTGTTTGGTTTGCATCGTTAAGTAAAGCGTAGAATGATGACGGGAATGCCGTATTGTCATCAGATGACGGCTGAATGGTTCCGATTGACGTTACGGCACCATCCTTATCGCATACGGTGGCAATGAATACTGAAGGTACGGATGAACTGCCGCTTTCTCTGACCGTATTATTAGTGCCTGCAAGCACTGTTGACGGGGCGTTCACCGTCACCGTGTCTTTTTCTGCTGAGTCTGCGTCATCGGCATTTATGCCTCCAAGCGTACAGAGCGGCGCAAGAGTACTTTCTTCGTTTTCCGGTTTCGGAATTGCTACGGCAGTAAGATCAAGCTCATGTTCTTTTGTCTCGAACCCTACGGCCTGTTTAAATGCTGCGGGGTAATCCAGATTGAAACCAAAATGCGAGCGGATTACCAGATAGCTTTCGCCATCGATTTCAAGAATCTGACCTGCTGCCACGGCAAAATCGTGTGATGTAATACGGATTCTGTCAGATGAGACGTTGCTGAGGGCTGCCTGGGATTCACTGATATAGTCTGACATTGATTTTTTCAGTGGGGCAGCCAGACCTTTGACATGGTCAAAACCTTCATGCTGAATCTGGTATTCTGAATTTATAATACTGTCTGCACGCAGGGTGGTGGCACTGTTCTCACCGGTATAAATGCTTCCCTTACCGATGTATCCCGAGCTTATCATCCTTTCAAGGTATACAGGCTCCGCATCAAAGCTTTCAGCATTGCCGCGACCGACCGCACAGACGATTGTTTCCTTGTTAACCAGGGTACTGTTTCCTGTCAGCTGTTTGGCGTGACCTGTTTTCCAACCTCTGGAGAACACAACCTTTACTGAAGATTTTGATGAGTCGTCTTCAGCAGGAGTGAGTTCGAATACATAGTTAAAACCGAAATTTCGGCAGATTCTGTTGATAAAGCTCAGATCACTTTCATTGTTCTGCTGCAGAATGTATCCGTTTTCTGGAATGCGGTCAAACATGGATGAGCTGATTTCGCAGTTCTGCTGATAGGACGCAAAAATTTCACTGATGACATCGGTAGGGGTACTGTCGCTGCTGAACCTGCGGGTGCGACGGTTAAGTCCCATCAGTACCATTTCCGGTTCTATTGTGAGTTCATAACAGTAACAGTCATCTCCTGAAACTGTACTGCCCAGACTTGACACAAGTCCAAGTGACCTGTATGACGTTATTATTCCCTGAAACCTGCGGCCACGACTAATTGAGCCGGCAGTGTTGTACTGAAGCAGGGTAATTTCAGTCTTAACGTTGAGACAGCCGTTCAGACTGTTTCGTTTGAGAGCGTCTTTGGAAAACAGTGTTACCACTGCCCTGAAGGGAACACTGATGCCTTCACTCAGTATGCATTTGTATGGAGTGACATTCTTAAAATCGCGTTTGCCGATAAAAGAGATGTTAATTTCTTTTTTCAACATAAGTTCATTCTCTCAAATAAATTGTCACGGTCTGCCAGTCTGAGGTCATATGAGCGGTAGGGCTTGAAGAGCTCCTTCGTTATCAGTAGGCTGACAGTGCCGGCCAGTTTTCAACTGACGGCCATTTTTCCGGGGCCAGCATCTTCTGTCCGAAGTAGACCTTTAGGAACAGAATTCCCTTGTCTCCTTCTGATGATAACACGTTAACGGGTACGTAAGATGCGTTGTTCTTATCATTATTTAAATGAATCAGGTGTTCATCCAGATAAAGTTTTAACGGCGCGTATCTTCCGCTGATTGCCACTTTGGCTCCGGCCTTGCTGTCATCGGAATATCTGTAGAAGTCAAGTTCCAGACTGTCAATGTCCACGGTATCTTCATAGATGACCTTGTCCTCATCATTGACAAAGGTGCTGAAACGCTTTTTAGCGGCCTTTCCGGCTCTGATGTCCACGTATCTGAAGCGCAGCATGGCATTGGAGTAGTCCTTTCCGTACAGCTTCTCTATAAGCGCGTTCTGGGTTCTGACGTTCGGAATTGCAATCTTGGCAATTACCGGATTATCAGTGGAGCCGAACGTCTTTAAGATGAAGTCAACGTTGCTGACCCACTCGGATATGTCACTGCGGCCAGCCTTGAGACCGTTCAGAAGAGGTTCCTGAATTGAGCTTACACCCTCATCAGAACTTTCCTCAGCCTGTGGATTCTGTGAAGCTGCGGTTTCGTTTTTGCCGGTATCGTTACCTGCGGCCTTCTTCTGTCCGATGCCGAAGCTCAGCAGCTGCTTTCTGAGTTTCTGCATGTCTTCAGGAACAATGACCTGTCCGCTGGTGTTGCCGTTACGCAGTACAGGGAAATAGTAGAGCCTGTTCTGGAATTCGGTAAGAGACGCGGCAACGGAATAGTTTGCTTCGGATTTAAGCAGACGGATGCCGAGTCTTACGTAGGAGTCCCACCACGGCAGTGTGTTCTGGGACTTGCCCTGGGCCATAACCAGTGTAAAGTCGTTACGTACTTTCTTTTTATCCAGAGAGTTGACGTAACGGTTGGCACTGAGTACATCGTCCGGGAGCAGTGTCCAGGCGTTCAGAATGTTCGTGCAGGCCTGATTGTAGTTAAGATCCATGAGTTTTCTTCTGGAATCAATGACCTTAAGGGCATTGTTTCTGCTGCCCTGACCGTTGGCTGAAAGCACGGAATCATGAATCTGGGACAACACTTCGTATGACATGTTGTAGACATCACGGAGCTGCGCATTGATTTCATATGCCCGACTTTCTTTTGTGAAGTCGTGGAAGGTTGAGTAATCATAGAACACCGGTCTTATGCTGTCTCCGAATGCGGCCCAATAGTTAACGTAGGCATCGGAGTAAAGCATGACGCTTTTTCTTATCCTGCTGATGCGCTTGTCATTCTCGACATATTGAGAGAAGAGTTTTGAAGACTTGTTTTCGATCCTGTTCTTATCGTCCTTCTGCTGAGCTTTTGCTTTTACCCGGCTGTCAAACTGCAGGAGATAGGCAATGGGATTTATGAATGATTCTACTGCCTTCGGTGCATACTGTTCATCCAGTTCAAAATATCCCAGAGCCCTTCTTGCTGATTCGAAGTTAACCATCCCGTTAAACAGGCCGTCTTCATCGTCTGCGGCATCATTCATGCTCATGGCAAGATCTGCAACCTTTCTTGTAAGACTGCTGTCGTCAGGATAATGCTTCAGGAGATTTTTAGACAGCTGAACCTTTGAAACAAACTCTGCGTATTCGAGATACATCTGGGCAGCGTTAACCAGATCCTTGGCATTTTCCAGATTCTTGTGGCTTTCCATGAAGTTCTTAAGATTTCTGTTCTTTAATGCAAAGACGCTTTCCAGCTTTTTAAACTGACTTTCAAAGTATTCCGGATCCTTTACCTCAAGCGGAAGCTCGTCTTCCGTGGTGTAGACCAGTTTAAGAATATCGGCCAGAACGCGATATCCGTATTTTTCTTCCTGATTTCCGAATTTGATTTTGTCGTAGACGCGACTGTTGATTATTGATGAAAGGCGTTTTTTAGTCTGTTCATAATCACGGGTGATGTTGTCGGCGGCAACATTCTGCAGATGCAGAACCTTGCTGGTGTCAGAGTAGTCTGAATCAAAATATCTCTTTCTTTCCGTGTTGTTCTGGATGTAGTCAGTAAATTCCTTAAAATCATCATTCACTATATTCTTATAGTCCAGATAGCTTTTTTCAAATAAAGCGGATCTCTGGAGATCAAGTGTTTTACCGGCTTCTGCTTTATCTTTGCTGTCTTTCTTTGCTACCACTGGGGTTGAGAAAGTGCTGAGAAACTCGGCATAGTTTCTGTCAAGATAATCAGCCCTGTTGATGGTGTAGTAGATTTCACGGTGGAGCTTCATGTATTCCTCAATTGACTGATCCAGATCCCTGTTGGAGATGTCGGAGGTGAAACTGATGAACTTTTCTGCCGTGTGCTTTATTTCATTACCGTTCTTGATAAGGATTTTAAAGGTCTGATAATCAGACTCAGGGTAGGCGTTTCCCTCAATGATCTGTTTTATGAGATTGCGGATTCCCTGATTGATGCTTGGGTAGTATTCCTTGTAGAGAAGTATCTGTCTGATTACGCTGGCGGAGTAGTTTTCGTTTCCTCCGGTAATGTCGCTGAGTTCTTTGGCAACCTTTGATGATACGTCAGGGTACATGTAGTCAACAATTGACTGCAGACTCTTTCTGATGGTGCGGGAATTTCTTCCGGAGAGAATTCCGGGATCACCACCGACCTGTGAAAGCTTCATGAATGCCAGCAGTGCATCAGCCCTGGCTTCAGTGTAGTAAGAGTCGTTGTTTTTCAGATTGTAGGTAAAAGAGGTTGCTGCCGGGAAAAATATCATGTCCGCGGCCATTTGGTTGTAAATGGTCTGACGTTCCTGATGGTACAGATTGTTGTAGTCATAAAAAAGGTAATTGGTCGGGGCGTAGATCATCGGCAGAGGCCTGTCCGCGAGGAGCGTCAGTTTTGAATTTGTGAAGAAATTAAATCTGGTTACGCCCGGAATGTTTTCCATAAGTTCATCAAAGCGATCGATACCGTTTCCGGAGTTATAGTCCACGTCAAGAAGAGGTGAGTTCAGCATGGCGTGAGACTCGAAAAGAGTGCTTATCTGCTTGTAGTACTGGGTGTCCATTTCCAGCTTTCTGCTGATAAGGCTCTGACCGAGTATCGCTCCTGCAAGATAGTTAAGGGTCAGCAGACCGAGAACCAGTCCTATGGTAACGGCTGGAACGTTGCGTCTTATCTTTTCGCTTTTTGTAAAGTCGGCTCTTCTGTCGAGGAAACCGAGGGATGAGCCAAGTACGCTGCTGACAAAATATGAACCCTTAAGATGTTCGTGGGATTCGGTCAGCGGAGATTCATCCGTCGTGGCCTGCTTCAGTTCGGCAAAGCCTGAGTCAAAACAGATGCCCTGATCCGCAGTGGAGCAGAAGTAAACCCCTTCCGTCATGACACACGGTGTACCGGTGTTTGCGGAATTGAAAATTATCTTCAGGTAGTGCCTGAGATTGGATCTGAGTGTTTCAACCTGCTGCGGAAAGGTGAATATGTAGGAGGACAGATCTATTCTGCCATTGTCGGTGTAGCTTGCATCAATGATTTTTTTGGAAAGGAACATGCCTGCGGCAGTTTCCTTCAAATCGGAGATGAAGCTGTCCCACTCCTCCGTGAAACGCTCTTCCTCATAGACTCCGCTGTTGCTGGTGAGACTGAAGCCCACGGTTCTGTTTCTGCCTGTTCCGGAAACGCCTGAGAAGAATTCTCTGAAGCCGCGGATGCAGTCTGATTTGGTGATGAGCACTCTTACCGGAATTCTCATTCTGATTGTTCCGGTTAGACGCAGAAGTTCAGAGGATATCAGTGAGGCCTTTTTCTCGGTAAGGCCTTCATTGTCGGCAAGCAGAGCGTCTGCCGGAATTGTCAGAATAATGCCGGAGAGCGGTTTGATGCGGTGGGTTTTTTTGATAAGGTCGCATATGGTATACCATTCTGCGGAGGAGCCTCCCATCCAGTTGTCAAAGAAAATGCGTCCCTTGACGCTAAGGTAAACGCGTTCACTGTTTACATGAAAATTTACGGGTTCCTTTCCGTGGGTGTCGTTTTCATGCAGAACGGAATAGGTATTCAGCTGTCCTTCAGTGAACAGGCTGTCCTTTCCGGAGAGAGGTTCGCCGATAACCATGTACCACGGGGTACTGCCTTTTTTTGGACATCTTGTACCGATAACCTTTTTGGCCGATGCGAAGAACATTTTGATGAGTTCGGTGTTAGGGGACAGATTCTGCTTACCCTGTTTGTTTTCGTTCTCACCGGATACCATTTTGGAAAGGTTGGACCAGATCATTAAATCGTCTTTAAGTGAACGGCGTTCCTTTTTCATCTGGTGCCTGTGTTTAAATCTCTTAACGAGTATATATACTGCAAGTGCCAGAATCAAAAAAAGAATAATGAGTATCACTATTCCCAGCGGATTGCCGAAAAGTGATGTCATAAAATCCTGTGATTCCGTCTGAATGTCCGGAGTTGAGGCATTATTCATTTTTATTTGGACTCCTTTTCGCGTACGGTGTCGGATACTGCCGGAGCAGTGCTGTTGCCGCTGAGTTTTTCTGCCGTTCTCTTGCCGACGGCTTCCCTGTCGTCCGTTCTTCCGTCATACTTAAATTCGTGTGAGGATTCTTCCTTGTTATCACTGTCTGCAGTGATTTCCGGTTCTATGCCGGAGAGATCCTGTTTTTCGTTGACCGTACCGTATCCGATTCTGTTTTTATCAGAGCCTGCTTGGAATAATTCCTTACCGTCGTCAACAAGATAGTCACGGCTCGGGGCGGCCATTTCCAATGCCGACATTATGCTTTTTCTGAAAGGACGGGTGTTGACGTGAATGCTGAGAACATTCAGAATAAAACTGAACAGCGCAACAACGATAATGGCTGACAGTATTTTGATTTTATGGGCAAGAAACCATGGCGTATCAGACGGCTCCGTTTCAGTTACCATGTCTGCTGACATCTCCCGGCACACCATTTCATAACCTGAAGAATATCTGTCATCCAGTTTTTCGAAACAGAGCTGCATGCGTCTGACAACTTCAGCAGGTTCTCTTTTGAATGCTCCGTCAAAGCCCAGGCCAAGCATGATGTAGTATATGTTCAGAATTTCCGGATCGCTTTCTCCGGCAATGGCTTCATCCAGACAGTCGAAGAATTTGTCATCGCCTGACAGTTCATTGTAGCTGTGAGCCACGGGGACGTAATCCTGAGAGAAGGAGAAACCGGATTCCTTAATCGTATAATCGATGAAGAATATGAGCGGGAATTCAATCTTTCTGTATGCGGAGCTGAGAGCATCGCTTTTTTTAGCGGTGTTCCTGGCATTTTTCAGAAGATGACTTATCTCTGCGGTAAATTCCGCATATCCAAGTTTGTATCCGTTACGCTCATAAATGTAATAGTTGCAGAGCTTATGCAGTATCGGACTTACAAGCTCATAAATCCCGTTTGGTTCCATTCCCTAGGTCCTTTTTAATTCTCTTCATTTTCCGTCAGCACAAACAGCTTTGCGGTGAATTTGTCGAGAAGAGAATGTGCGCAGTCTATGATCATTGTTTTGTCATCCAGAATGTAACGCCATATTCTGGCTGATTCATCCTTCATTACCTTAAAGTAGACCGTGTTGCTGTTTTCCAGAGGCAGATAGCGTGGCGGAAATCTTGAGTAACTCAGCTTGACTCCGCGGACGCGGCTTTCAAGCGAACCTCTGTCGATAAGCCTGAAATTATCCCCGGCTTCAATGTCCTTGAGAAGCTCTCTCCAGTTGAGTTCTCCTTCAAGGGCTATGTAGAAGTCTGACGCCTTGCTGAGTTCCTCGGCATTGAACCTTGCTTCAAGGTGAGATTCACTGCCGGTGTTTTCAAAATCAATCTCGATGAATTCAGCCTTTCCTTTGATGTTTACGAGAGATCTTATGGAACGTATTACCTCGTCATAAACGCCGAAAAGGTTGTAATGGTCATATCCGCTTAGTTCATGAGTGTCTGAAAGAGGATAAAGCGCCTTAAGTGAAGCCTGAAGATTTGAGAGCACACAGTACAGATCGAATGGCGTGGTTTTGTCTGGAACCAGCAGATTGTTAAGGGTGTTGATGTATACGTTCAGACATTGGAGCTGCATGATTTTCAGAACGTTGGATCCGGTAGCAAGTGAAGGTACAAAACCGGAATTTTCAATGTCCGTTAAAAGCTTTGATTTGCAGTTTTTCAGTTCAAAGAAAAGCTCCCTTACCATAGTGAAAAGGTTTGAGGTTCCGGAGATAAGAATGGTTGGAGGGGTATAGGTCGATACCTTTTCCAAAACCGGAGTGTTGCTGTTTTCGAGAGTCCATCTCAGTTTCATGATTGGCAGAACGGCACAGTCAGTGGCTTTTTTAGGATCCGTAATAATCTTAACGTTAAGGCTTCTTTTAAAAACAGTGGTTTCATTGTCACCGGTATTTTCATCGACACAGGTAGTTTCGTGAAGCAGATAACGGCGCTGTTCGCTGTTGCCGGTTTCATTAAGATTGGAATCCATTACTGAGTAGAACGGTACCGCAAGATAAATGGTTATTTCTTCGTCTGCATGCTGAATGTCCAGATCGAGTGTGTGCGGCATGACTGCGCAGTTTCCGGGCATGCAAAGGAAAACCCCGTCAGGCATGACTGCCGCCAATGAATTGATGACGATTCTTTTTGACTTCAGAGCCTCTGTGTCCACTTCAATGTCACAGATGCCTTCCTTGTAGGGGATGGCAAGGCTTGAGTGTGCATTAAGCGCGTCATTGATGACACGCTGAAACTGCTGAAAGTGATGAGGCTGCAGAAAGAGCCCTTCACTCCAGTGAAGAAACATTGGAAATTTCACGCTGGCATTCTCTTCTTTGTTTGTATTTTACATTCCAAAATTCCGGATGGCCGGAAGTGTTATAAAACGGCAGGTGACAATCCTCGCCGTTTAGCGCTGTCAGTTAGGGGCTCTTTCCTCCTTCGGCGGAAGCTCCTGACATTTAAGCTCCCTGCCACCGGATTTAACGCAGTTAAGTTCCATATTATGAGGCTGTTTTGCCGTTTCCGGGGCCTCAGGAAGTTCCTCCTCGGCATCTTCCTTTGTGGTTCTTACTATTCCGGTTCCCACAATTTTGAGGTACAGATCCGGCTGTTCCTCGAAAAACCCCGTAGGTATCTGATAGGTGAATATGCGGGGATCAAGCTTCGGAGCGGCCGCCCCTTCTTCTCCTTCTTTTTTCTCGGGACCGTAAGGCAGATTGACGATTACAGCCAGATACTGCGGTGAACGTCCCATGATTTTTTTGTACGCGGGATCGTCTGAACTCAGGGTTTTTACCTTCAGATCATTGTCTGAGAATCTGAAGGTTACCGGAGCGTAGTATTTGCGCACCGGACTTTCCGACTCAAAATATCTGTCAATTGAGTAGGTTCCGAGCTTAATGGTGTCCTCGTTCCCGGCCCCGAGTATGTCTACCTCAAAGCTGGGATAGTAGCCGTATACCTTGGCCAGATCCTTAGACGGATAGATGCTCACGTCAAAGCTTGCATTGGTCCCCTCAGATGAGGAACATCCGACAATCACGGTTGAGAACAGACATGCACATGCAAGAAAAATGTTCTGGTTCAGATTCATTTTCAGCCCCTAAAACGTTCAAATTTCTTGTTGCCTGCATCGTTTAAGGCTTTTTCGGCAGCCTGTTTCATGGATGCATCGTCCGGTACCTTCCCAATAAGCCCCGTAAAGCCTCCGTGACCGATTTTATGATGCGGAGGTTCCATTTCCGTAAGAAATTCAGACCAGTTGTTGATTCCGAACACTACTTCTCTGCCGATTTCAAAGTACAGCTTCATGCGTTCCTTGAATTCCCTGGTGCCGCCTTCAGTAAGGGCGCACTTAAGGAGCAGTGAATTAAGTCCGGTAGGAGGGAGCTCCGGAGGAGTTCTGACAATCTGCTCCATGTTCGGCGTAAGATTGCCGTAGCACCAGAAGGTAAGGAGTGAAAGCAGTCCCTCATGTGTTTCCGGACAGGCATTGCCAAGGTTAATACATCTTGTGGCATTCTCATCCGTGGGAGCCGTTATTCCGGCATAGACCGCATCCATGGCATTATCAGTCTGTTCCTTAAGTTCTTCCCTGCTTTTTGAAGGAACAGCCGCCTTAATGGTTTCAACGGTTTTCTTTCTGATGGCTTCAATTTTTGCGTCGAGTTCTCTTTTCATCTGGAAAACAGGTGATTTTTCCTCGTTTACAAATGCAGGTTCCTTAAATTCTTCGACTTTTTTTATGGCATCCGCAAGCATTTCCTCGGGATCCATGCCGACGATGCTTTTGAACTTCTCATAAATATTTTTACGAAGTTCCATATGCCTTTCCCATATTCCGGGAGGCAGCATTTTAATAAGTTCCTCGTTTTTCGCCTTAATTGCGGAAATTTCCTGTTGCAGCTTTATGTAGTCGGGATTTGTTTTGTAGTCCATCTTTTCTGGTTCAGGCATTTTGGCCCATTCCGGAAGTTCAGGATTCTTGTGCGTGCCGATGTCCGATATGTCTCTCGGTTCAAAAGGAATTTCGAAAAGTTCGTTTTTGACGCTGAGCACGCAACAGTATCCCCACCATGCCAGAGCCCGCTGGTGCAGGTTGAATGCCAGAAATTCACTGGCTTTCTGATAGTTTTCAGCCAGGGCAAGCTGCTTAAGGAAGTCTTCCGCCAGCGGATGTTCATCTGCGGTTTTTCTTAATTCAAAAGGTACCTTGTAGCGGCAGTTCTCAACCACCTCGGCAACGGTTCTGTACTTTAGCAGAACAAAGTGCTCATTGAGCCAGTCTAGTTTATCAGGCATAAAAATCTCCGAACAGTTACTGTTATCATAATCTTATACGCAAGTTATTGTACAGACAGGGATTTACGGGTTTTACAATTTTGAGAATACAGTCACAGTGGTTATTTTCGGCAGATTTTTCACGTGCCCGGCGGGTTTGAAAAATGCTGATTCAGAAAGATGAGGACGGAACTCCGTACCTCCATAATTGAAGAAGATGTGTATACGTAAACAGGATTTTTTCCTGAAGTATTTCGGTAACTGAGGCTGTTCATCCGGTTTAAACGGAACCTGCGGGGCATACGGGGCGTTAGTAAAAATTCCCCGGTCGCCTCAAAACGGTGGTCAGGAGGGAACTTTCTTGAAGAATCTGTGCATCATGATGGATGTCATGTTGATGCTGACGGTCGTAATGCCTTTACCCTGACTTGAATTGAGGTGGGTTCCGTGTCCCAAAGCCTTGGTACCGTCAAGATAAAGCTCCCTGACAGTTCCTGCGTCTATTTTCAGTTCGGTATGGACGGTGAGAGGTCTGTTGAGATAGGAGGAGATGATTTCATACATCTGTCTGAAGTTAGGTGTCCCGGGCATATAGTCAAGACTCTCTTTATAATTTATGGGGCCGATTTCCACGATAATGTCCTGTGTCCGAGTGGTATATCTGCTTCCTATCTGGGCATTGAGTCCCAGTACGGAGGTATCTCTGTTTCCAAGATGCATCCTAACCTCTTTCGGGATGAAATGCGTTTTTTCCACAAATTCCCTGATGTTTATATGTATGCCAAAATATGATTTGAGGATGTTTTCCAGCCCGAGAGCCGAGCGTCTTCCGTGAAGAAACTCTGCCGTGAAGGCAAATTGGGCATATTCCGGAAGACTTGTGATCTTTTTGTATCCCTGACGGTTGAAGCTTCTGAAGAAGTTCATGAGAGTCGGATCCTCTCTGTCAAAACATACCGGCATTTCACACATGCTGAAGGCACGGTAGTAGAGGGACAGGAAACGGTGATTTATGATGTCAAGAAAACGTCTGGTCGTGGCATCATAGTCATTGATGTTCTGATGGTAAATAAAATCGGTAAGCTCAAGGGGCATTGGACCGTTTGGTCCAAGAAGTCCGAAGAAATAAACAAGAACCTCATAAATTCCGTACCGGCCTTCGGCTGATTTTTTGGTCACCGAATGAATGTCTGAATCAGTATGTTTCAGAAAAGGCATCTGACCGAATCGTAATGCTTCGGCATTCGGATGGTGTGCCGTACCAATGCGCGGCAACTCCTTCATCTGATTTTCCAGAAGGCGGACAAGGTAGAAAAAGTCGGCTTCCGTGCTGCCGTCATCTTCTTTTGCCAGGGATTTAATTATTCCATCAAGTTCTTGCATGAGTATACAAATCCTTTTTCATCCGAATAGACGTCAACGCATACCGGAATGTTCAGATCCCGGTAATTTATGATAAGAGAGGCAATGATTTTGGAGAAGGTGAAGAATCCGATACCTTCCAGATCCCTGTGACTCAGGGTAAGTTCAATCAGATAGCCTTTCTCAAAAAACACCACTCCCTTACTGATGAAACGGTAGACTTTGGAATTGATTTTTACCTTTCGCAGGGCTGATTTCATGCGGGCGGTTTCCTCCGCGTTTTTCATTGAGAAGGCATCTATAAGCTGTTTCAGATTGTACAGCAGTCCATCATCGCCACTGGCAAGAACGGAGGTAAAGTTACACATGATAAAAGCCAGTCTTTTAAAGTCATCGGAACTGCCGGATGATATCAGGGGAGGCATTGGCTTTGTAATCTGGCCTATGATCTGAACCTCGTGCAGATCGCCCAAAGATGCGGTGTTGAGACGATCGTGATTGGTCAGACAGCATGGAAGGTCGGCGTTTGTTACCAGACAGTCCGCCACGAACTGCAGGTTTTCACTCATCTTCTGAACATAGTCCTGACCTGAGAATGATATGAACGTCTCCTGCTTTTTATAGAGACGGTTTTTATATCCCGTGCTTCCTGTCTGTCTCTGTCTGCGGTGTACGCTGAAGAAATTGCGGTATGTCCTTCCGTCTCCCTGATCGGAGCCTGTTGAAAAAAACGGATACGCGCTGAAGATGGGCTGATTTGAGTTGTCAAAGAAGTCTGCTCCGATAACGTAGTAAATTTCATAGTCCAGCTGATGGGTACTGTCAACGCTTACGTTTATCTCAAAGTCATGGTTGGTGAACATTCTCTGGGTTCTTTTTCTGAACAGATTTATGAGAGGAATGACATTGAGAAGAAGTGATTCCCGATGCAGTTTGTCACTGTTTCCGAAATTCTGCTTTTTATCGAATATGAATACCAGTGAGATTTCCCTTGAGGTTATGCCGTTAAAGGCATTCTTCAGGCCTCTGATGCGCAGAAATTTCATGAGCCCCGGATACTTCATGTAGAGATTCATGTTGTTGATGCCGCTGATGGCAGGGGAGTTTGCGGAGTAGACATTGCTCTTTGCATCAAGCAGTGAAAGTTCCACTGATACTCCGTGAATCTCCCTGTAGCTGTTGTCCGGAAGTTTTATGAATACTCTTTTCAGACTGGCGAAGAAGTATTCGCACAGATTGGATGCATCCTGATCGGTAAGATTCAGGTAAATGTCCAGATATTCCGGATTGATGGATGCGAAGGTGGCATTGCCCTCGGTATTGAGCGTCATGGAAATTGAGTTTCTGTAGCCTTCTCCCGTGAGATTGGTAATGGAAATGTCGTGTTCCATTGTTTTTACGTCTTTGAGTGACAGAGCGTGGATTTCGGTTTCAAAGAAACTCTCGAAACAGATCTGTGTGGTGCTTTCGGATTTTGTCTTGGTGAATCTGCATCCGGGGGAAACACGGAGACAGCCGCCGGTTATTTCCGGAAGTGATGCTTCGGGAATCTGAACGTTGCACATGGACGGAATTGGAGCCACTGCATTTGGATTAACAGAGTTCAGGATGGATTCAAGGAAACGTTCGTATCCGTGATCGAGCCTGTTTTCAATTCTTGCACTGAGAAAAGCCGTTCCTTCAAGCAGTCTTTCAACAAAAGGATCCTGACACTCGATCGAGGACAGATCAAGATGAGACGCGGTTTTTGGGAATTCCCTGGCAAATTCTTGGCCGATCTTGCGGATGTATGCCAGGTTGTCACTGTAATACGCAAAGAAGTCTTTTTTCATTTACTTAAGCATCTCCTTTAACGGCTGCCCTTCCTGTTTCCAGTTCTATGTAGAAATTGCAGGAAAAACCGTCTTTCAGCTCTGATATCGCAAAAGCCGCTTCGATGTGCAGGGATAAACTGCACTTGTCCGCCTCCTGAGTGTCAAGTCTGGTAATGACCAGAGTGTCCGGGTTAAGTCTGGGTTCAAAGCATCTGATTTGCCATGATATTTCCTTTTTTACCATGTCAAAAATTCTGTCACTGTTATCCAGTCCGCAGAAGTCGGACAGCCCGTAGCCGAGAACCGACGTTCTTACCTCCGGCCATTTGTCCAGATCATCGGCCCCAGGATGCATTCTTGAATTGAACAGCATTTTAAGATTCAGCAGAATTTCCCGATGAATGCGGGAAAGAAGCGAATCTTCGGCGGATCCGTTCCCGGTGAGGCTTCTGTCAGTGAGTCTTGACAGAATGCACGGCTGAAATTTGTCCTGAATGTGTATTTTCTGTACCATGTCGGAGTTCGTCCATGAATCATTTTATGAAAATGCGATCCGGACACTCCGGATAACCTAATTTTAACATGCATGACTCATTAAAATTTTGCGTAATGTTTTAATTTAAGCGGTAAAAACAGCATCATCCTATCCGTTGAGCATTCTTTCAGGCGTCACTGTGATGCGGGACGCGGAACCTTTGTGGTAAGACACAGGGTGGTGGTCAGACCTTCAAGCTGATAATGCGGTTTTAGATAGAATTTAACGTTATAGTATCCCGGCTGGTTTTCAATGTCGTCAATGCTGACTTTTGCTTCCGCGAGCGGATAACGGGCCTTGATGTCCTCATCGGCGTTGGGGTCGGTGGTTACGTATTCACTGCTCCAGTCCGAAAGCCATTTTGTCATGTCCTCCTTTGATTCGAAGGAGCCGAGTTTGTCGCGTACTATGCATTTGACGTAGTGGGCGAATCTTGACACAGCAAAGAGGTATGGCAGTCTTGATGACAGCTGGGCATTTGCCGAGGCATTCGGGTTGTCGTAAACCCTTGGACTGTTAACGGTCTGACTGCCGAGGAATACGGCGTAGTCGGTATTTTTGCAGAAACACAGCGGGATGAAACCGCATGAGGAAATTTCAGCCTCTCGGTGATCGGATATGGCAATTTCCACGGGAACCTCCATGTTCTCGGCCGGATTGCCAGTAAGTCCGATGAATTTGGACAGGTGGTCAACGAGACCGCCTGATTTTATTCCGCGGATCTTGGCACACCAGCCGTATTTTTCGAAAGCTCTGTTGATGTTGATTCCCATGGCATAGGCTGAATTCATCCATACGTGGTTGAGGCTGGCGTTACCGGTCGTATCCTCAGTGAAATTCAGGCCTTCAATGTGATTTGAATCAGGGCCGTAGGGGAGTCGTGCCAGAATTCTTGGCAGTGTCAGTGCCACGTATCGGCTGTCGTCTGAGTTGCGGAAGGATGTCCATGAGGCATATTCAGGCGTGCTGAATATTTTTGATATACCGCGAGGATTGGCGAGTTCTGACCATGAATCAAGATTCATGACGGACGGATCCGCAGCACTTATGAACGGACTGTGTGCGGCAGCGGCTATCTGGGAGATTCCCTTTAAAAGTTCAAGATCCGGTGCCGAATGATTGAAGTAGTAGTCACCGATAATGACTCCCAGCGGTTCACCGCCTGCGGTTCCGTACTCGTCCTCATAGAGTTTTTTGAATATGGGACTCTGATCCCAAGATGTTCCCCTGAATTTTTTAAGGGTTTTTCCGAGCAGCTTTTTGGAGATGTTGAATACTCTTATCTTGAGGTTAGCCGAGGTGTTGGTGGAGGTAACAAGATAATAGAGTCCGCGCCATATTCCCTCAATTTCCAGAAAATCGGGATGGTGAATGATGAGGTTTATTTCCTCTCCTATCTTTATGTCGGTTTCGGCAATGAGTGATTCAATGAGATAGCGGGGATTCTGTGTCGCAAGCTCAGGATTTCCGCTTATGACCCTGGCACAGGTCAGAAGTCCTTTTTTCTGTTCGGTGTCAAGCGCAGACAGACACTTCGTGATTTCCGAAGTGTCCGCTAACGCGGTAACTTCCGTATCGTTTTCCCGCGGATCGGACAAAGTGCTTCGGGGTTCGTTTTCCGCAGTTACGCCCTGCCCGGGCTCAGGTTCCGTGAAAAAGCTGAATCTGTTCATGAGCTGCTTCCCTGCTGTCATTTCTTACCGGTCGGTATTCTTTCGTGCCTCCGGAGGTTTTGGCATTTTGAAAAACGGTTTTTAAGGTACCGTCCGATCTGCTCCGGAATAAACGTAAAAGTCCGCATCTTAAGAATAATTAAATACCGGTAAGGTTGGCGTTAGATCTAAGGTTTATTGTATTTCAAACAATGCCGATGGTGACTGATTTACATGTGGCGACGTTTAATTTCCGTGATACCTGAAATAGAGTTGGAGTTTTTGCCCCTAAAAAACAGTGAAGCCGCGGAGGAGACCCCGCGGCTTCACGATGAAACTGCTAAGGCAGGATCATGTCTGTCTTACTTTTCGGTAAATTCAAACACGAACTTTCCGTCGGCCGCGTCAGCCTTTACTGACGCAAGTTCTTTACCCTCCATGGTTACCTCCAGGAATTTCTCACTGATGTCCGGAAGCAGATCGTTGCTTATCACGGCATCGATGAGACGTGCGCCTGAGGCCGCGTTATCACAGCGGCGGATGATTTCATCACGCAGAGCCTGCGTGCAGGTGAGTTCCGCATGATATCCTTCCATGACGCGTTTCCTGATCTTGTTGAGCTTGAGATCAATGATTCTGTTGGTGGCAGCCTTCCCGAGAGGATAGTAAGGCACGATGGTTATGCGGCCAAGGAGTGCTGCCGGGAACACCTTCATCATGTCATCCTTTATGGCGTTTGCAAGCGTCCTGGTATCAGGCAGATTGTTCTCGTCAGCGGAAAGCTCCATGATGGTTTCATCACCCACGTTGGTGGTGAGAATGATAACGGTGTTGCGGAAGTTAATGAGTCTTCCTGAGCCGTCTTCCATCTGCCCCTTGTCAAAGACCTGGAAGAAGATCTCATGAACGTCCCTGTGGGCTTTTTCTATTTCGTCAAGAAGCACCACACTGTACGGACGACGTCTTACGGCCTCCGTAAGCACACCTCCTTCGCCGTACCCCACGTATCCCGGAGGGGCACCTTTAAGGGTTGACACGGTGTGGGCTTCCTGAAATTCACTCATGTTAATCGTAACCAGATTGTTTTCGGTTCCGTACAGCTGTTCCGCAAGCGCGAGTGCTGTTTCGGTCTTACCCACGCCTGAAGGACCGGCAAGCATTATTACCGCAATCGGCTTGTTCGGATCGGCAAGTGATGCCCGAGCCGTGAGGATGCGCTTGGCTATGAGGTCAATTCCCTGATCCTGACCGATGACCCTCTCCTTCATGTAGTTGCCAAGATTAAGCACGGAGGTGATTTCATCCTTCACCATGCGGCCTAAAGGAATGCCCGTCCATTCCGAAATAACCGTACTTACGGCCTGTTCGTCGACTTCCGGAAGGATCATCGGACTGTCGCCCTGAAGCGCGTTGAGTTCGCAACGGGTGCTCTGCAGCTTCTTTCTGTCCTCATCGGAGATTATACCCTTATCGGGAGTCTGAGCATTTGATGCTTCTGATTCAGTAACGGTGCCGTCAGCCCCCGCATCGGCACATGATGAACTGTCAGAGACAAGTTTTGTTCTGAGTCCGATGTATTCAGCTGACTTCTTTTTAATCAGCTCAAAGCGTTCGTTAAGTTCTTTGAGATGCGCTTCGCTTTTTTCAATTGAAGCGGAAACTTCCGCAATCTGTTCTTCTCTGTCAAAACCTTCGCGATGTTCCTTTGTGAGAATGTCCTTTTCGAGCTTCAGAGCCTCAAGCCTGCGGCCGGTGAATTCGATTTCGGCAGGTATCGTACTTTGGGAGAGCGCTACCTTGGCGCACGCCGTGTCAAGAATGCTTACGCCTTTGTCAGGAAGCTGTCTTGTCGGAATATAGCGGCGGGACAGGGTAACGGTGGCTTTAACGGCTTCGTCAAGAATACGAACCCCGTGGTATTTTTCGAGAAAGCCCGTCATGTTGCGGAGCATTCTGAAGGCCTTTTCGTCATCCGGTTCCTGTACCAGAATATTTTCAAAGCGTCTGGTAAGTGCAGGATCCTTTTCGAAGTATTTTACGTATTCGCGATATGTGGTGGCGGCGATGCACCTCAGTTCGCCCCTCGCAAGTGCCGGTTTAAGGAGGTTTGCCGCGTCATTCTGACCGGCCGTGCCTCCGGCACCTATAAGGGTATGGGCTTCGTCAATGAAGAGGATAATCGGTGTGTCAGAGGCTTTGACTTCTTCTATTACCTGTTTCAGTCTGTTTTCAAATTCCCCCTTCATGGATGCGCCTGCCTGAAGCAGTCCCAGGTCAAGGGAACGGAGTACGGTACCTTTTAGGCAGTCAGGTACGTCTCCTCTTGCCAGTCGCACGGCAAAGCCTTCGACTACGGCTGTTTTACCCACACCGGCTTCACCCGTAAGTATTGGGTTGTTCTGACGGCGACGTAGCAGTACGTCCAGCATTTTACGGATTTCCTCGTCTCTTCCGACGATGTTGTCGATTTTGCCTTCCTTTGCAAGTGCCGTCATGTCGGTAGTGTAGAGTTTAAGAGCTTCTCCCTTGCCGAGAGACGGATCTGACATTACGGATGCCACCTGCCCGGTACCGGCATCAGACACCGTATTGACGTGACCTGCTTCGGCTGAGTCACTGACTATTTCTGAAAACTTTTCCTGCAGGAGATCTCCGTTTATCTTAATGAACTCGCCGCTTATTTCATGAAGTCTGCGGGCAAGGTCTGGATTAAGCTTAAGGGCCAGAATGATGTGTCCGGTACGGATGGCTCCTGAGCAGTATACTATGGATGCCGCCATCCATGCTTCCTGAATGGCTGTTTCCACAAGAGGTGAGAATCCCGATATTGAACTGGCACCGCGAGGCAGAAGATCCAGTGTTTTGGTAAGATCGTTTGATAGTCTGGCCTCGTCTATGTTGAAGTATTTAATGATCTCGTGGAGATCGTTGGGTTCGCTTAATAGTATCTGGTTAATGTAATGGGCTATGTCAACGTAAGGATTTCCTCTGGTCTTGCAGAGGGTGGTGGCACTTTCGAGTGCCCTGTATGCCACGTTTGACAGCTTTGAGAATAACTGTTTTTTCTTTAGTTTTATCATAAGAAGAATCCCCTTTGATTTATTCAGGGATTGGACGTTAAGCGCCTGTATGCCGTCATGGGGCCGGCGGATCATCCAATCTTCTGAGAGATGCTGACCAGATACTATGGTAACGAATAACGGGGTATTTAAACCGCGATCAGTTCAACAGTTTCAAATGTTTATATTGTTTTGATGAAGGTAATTGACGTATTTGTCAAAAATATTGGGAGAACGATAATAAATATGCATAAACGCGTAAAAAGGACGGATTTTAAATTATCCGTCCTTTTTTATGCTGTTTGCCTGAAAACCGAGTGTCGGCCGGCAGGTGTAAACTTAGGCGTTTTCTACCTGGTTAAATGAAGCTTCAACTGCGCCGTCCTTGGTGTTGTCAGGCTTGATTGCGGTGAACTTCCAGGTGATCTTGCCGGCAACGATGTCAACAACTTCCACAGGATAAGCGGAATTTTCCGGAGGAAGGATGACGTCAGGTGCTGAACCCGGAGTGGTTGAAACAACTTCTGCCTTAACGATCTTGCAGTTTTCAAGGGTAACTTCGTATACAGGTACCTGAGCGCCTGCGATGGCACGGCATACCTGGAAGCTGACCTTGGCGATCTTCTGACCGTTCATACAGAACTGCTGGATTTTAGGGGTGGCCTTGTCCAGAGCATGGGTAAAGCTGAACGGGGTGAAGGTGCCTCTGCCTGAAACATCGGTTGTACGGCCAGAGGTTACGTTCTGTGCAGAGCCGTGCTTGAAGTTAACAACTTCGATCCACTTTGCGTGGGCCTTATCGTTGGATTCACCATCGATACCATCGAGTTTGATAAAAAAGTCAGATGCCATAACAGTACTCCTGCTTTCAAAATTAAAATACTAAAATCACAAAATAAAGCTTTGGTTCATTGCTGAACCTTCGCATTCATGGCTTAATTCTTGCACAAGGTAGGGGTTGTTGGTAAATATTTGATCTCGTTTTTTAACATGGTCACACCTTTTATTTTCATGTTGTGAAGCCGTTTCAATATTTTGCATTTAGTTATTAGACGGTGAAAAGTTGGTATGATTCTTAACCGGAAAATCAGTATAAATAAAATAGCTTAACATGCTTATTTTTCAACGGTTTCAGGTAGATTATGACTGGATAAAAATCGTTATGAAAGAGCATCTTTTTGAGGGGGCTGTCCCAAATTGAGTTCCTGTTGAAGGACTTTCTGAAACGGAATGAAATAATTTCATGGAAAACGGGGGAGCTCTACCTTAAAAATAAATTGCGCGAACCATATGTCAGGTTCGCGCAATTATCACATTGCGTGATACAGGACTATGACCTATTTGCCTGCACTAGGGATCTTGGTGGTAAGTCTCAATGATGTGGTGAGACCTTCAAGCTGGTAGTGTGGTCTTAAATAGAATTTGGCATTGTAGTATCCCGGATTGCCTTCCACGTCTTCAACCACAACCTTGGCTTCGGCAAGAGGGTATTTGGCTTTTACCTCTTCGGAAGCGTTAGGATCGGATGTTACGTAGTTTGAAATCCAGTTGGACAGCCACTGTTCCATGTCGGCTCGTTCCTTGAATGAGCCAATCTTGTCTCTTACGATGCACTTGAGGTAGTGGGCAAAGCGTGAGGTGGCAAAAATATAAGGAAGTCTTGCTGACAGATTTGCGTTCGCGGTTGCGTCCGGGTTGTCATATTCCTGCGGCTTGTTCACGGTCTGGCCACCGAGGAATACCGCATAGTCGGTGTTCTTCCAGTAACACAGAGGCAGGAAACCGTTCTTTGACAGTTCGGCTTCGCGACGATCCGTAATTGCGATTTCGGTAGGGCACTTCATAATCATGCCGCCGTCATCGGTAGGGAATGTGTGGGTAGGAAGTGATTCAACAACACCGCCGGACTCAACGCCGCGGATGTGTGCACACCAGCCGTAGTCGGTAAACGAACGGTTGATGTTGACGCCCATTGCATATGCGGCATTCATCCAGTTATAGTTCTGTGAATCTCCGAGGTTGGTGTCTTCGTTGTAGTTGAAGCCTTCAACCGGATTGGTTGTTTCACCGTAAGGAGCACGTGAAAGTACGCGTGGAAGTGTCAGAACAACATAACGGCTGTCATCAGATTCTCTGAAAGATCTCCATGCCGCGTATTCAGGGGTCGAGAACACCTTGCTGATGTCACGGGGCTTTGAAAGATCCTGCCAGCTGTCAAGGTTCATGATTGAAGGATCCGCGGCGCTGATGAAAGGAGCATGGGCAGCGGCGGCGATCTGGGAGATCCCCTTTAACAGTTCAATGTCCGGACCGGTCTGGTTGAAGTAGTAGTCACCGATGAGTGCACCGAAAGGTTCACCGCCGGCGGTGCCGTATTCGTCTTCATAGATCTTTTTGAAGATAGGGCTCTGATCCCAGGAGGTGCCCTTGAATTTTTTCAGGGTCTTGAGCAGTTCTTTCTTGCTGATGTTCATCACGCGAATCTTCATTGATTCGTTGGTGTTTGTATTGTTGACAAGATAGGATACGCCTCTCCACGCACTTTCCATACTGGTGAAATCCTTGTGGTGAATGATTTCGTTAACCTGGGTGCTGAGCTTCTTATCCAGCTCGGTGATGATGCTTTCAATTGTCTTGATTGCATCGTCACTGACGATATTGGCATTCTCGAGAGCCTGACCGACAAGGGTCTGTACGGCACTCTGCACTGCGGTCTTGGCTTCTGCTGACTTTGGCTTGAATTCCTGTTCAAGAAGCTGGTCAAATTCAGAAAATTCAATACCTGAAGCAGCCTGTCCCTGTTCTGCTGATTTTTCAACTTCGCTCATGTTTTTCCTCCTTATTCAGCCTTGTTTTCTTCGTCTGCCGGTTTTGCTTCCTTGGCAAGTGCCTGAAGCAGTGCGGGATCCTTCAGAAGCTTGGCAATGAGTTCCTCCGCACCGGTCTTGCCGTCCATGTAGCTTAAGAGGTTGGAAAGCTGTTTGCGGGCTTCGAGAAGCTGCTTGAGTCCTTCTACCTTTTCGGCTACCTTGTCCGGAGAGAAGTCATCCATGCTTTCAAAGGTAATGTCCACGGCAATGTTGCCTTCACCGGTAAGGGTGTTGGGTACTGAGAAAGCCACTCTCGGCTTGATGCTCTTTAAACGGTCATCAAAGTTCTCGGCGTTGAATTCCTGAAAGCTTCGTTCTTCCACGTTTGGAAGCGGTTCTGCCGGTTTTCCGGAAAGATCTGACATGACTCCCATTACGAAAGGAAGGTTTACCTTTTTCTCTGAGCCGTAGAGTTCGACATCATATTCAACCTGAACGCGAGGGGCGCGGTTCTTGCCCACAAACTTTTGAGAATTTGTAATTGCCATTGTTAAAATCTCCTCGTTCTACTGTTCATCCTGAATGAACTACTGGTAACAATTTTTAAAAACGTTTTTGATAATCCCGTATTAATATTCCTGATTCTGCTCTGGAACTCCAAGCTGTTCACGAACCTTTTCGAGTGCTCCCTTGTCGATTTCAGTGAGAATCTCGATAAAATTCATGTCGGACATTTTCAGGACCCTGTCCAGAAGGTACGGCAACGGGCTTGAAGGTTCCGCCTTGCGGAAATATTCGGCGCTTTTCTTTACCATCATCAGAGCATCATTTCTGTTAGTAATGATGACGGTACTGAGATTCGTTACCCCGCATGTCGTCTTGGATGCTCCGGCATTTCCCTGCTGGGACGTGTCTGCCGTGACGGGAACTGCAGTATCTTCATTTGCGGTATTTTCTTCAGGGAGCAGGGTGTCAAGAAACCTGTTCATGTGCCCGATTTCCCGATCAAGGGCTTCGAAGTTAAGCAGTGCAGAGTCTCCAGTTTTGGTGTTAATGCTGTTTCTGATGTTTTCAAGGAGCTCTTTTATTTCACCAAGCAGTGCGGATTTCTGTGCGATAATGTCACGCGGTAGGTTTCTGAATTCGGACACCATCAGTGAAAAATCAGTTTTTGCTTCCGCCGTGATAATCCCCTGAGCAATGAGAACGTCTCTCAGGGTGTAGGGCAGTTCGTCGCATATTCTGTGTCTGCGGAACTGACCGATGAAATCAATAGGGTCGTTGTAGCTTCCCGTCTTTGGGGAGAGCATGCTCAGAATGTTGATTCTTTCGGTAGGATCGTTGTCATCGTCAGGATCCAGTTCGGGATAGCATTTATCCCATAAAGAACCGCACAGATAATTTATCATTGAAAGGCCCTGCTTCATGCCTTCAAGTCCGTTAAGACAGAAGGCGGCCAGGGTGTGATAAGCCGCAACACGCAGATCCCTGGTTCTATTCCAGAGCTCAATGGTGTTCTTTATGAGAGACCTGTAGTCAGGTTCTTTTCCTTCGCTTACGCTGTCGCCGATTTCAGTTGGCGGAACGGCAAGAGCAAGTTCTTCCATCTGCAGATACGCGGAATCGTATTCCAGATTCTCGCCGGTGTCATTATCGGGAAGAGGGGTAAGCAGGGATTCTGTGCTTGGTAAATCCATTTTCCGTTTCTTTAAAATATCGCTAAGTGTATTGATTCTGTTGGCCGTTCGCTTATAAGGCCAATTTTTATGTTACACGAAATCACACGGGTATTAGTGACATGTTTCTCATTTCAAAAAACAGAAAATAAATATTATTCAAAAGTGAGAAGTGTGATGTTTTTAAAGGGTTATGGGAAAGTCGTGATTGTTGCCGGGCCGTGGGTTGCAGAGCTGTGGATTCTTTGATGATTATGAGAAAGGAACGCTTTTTCGGTAAAACCTACTGACACCGCCGGGAGTGTCAGCCGGAGCGTGCGGATGCAGTGGAATGAGGCAGTACGGCAGCATAAAACGGTCAGTCATTGTGACCGTTTTATTATTTAAATCCATTTTGAGCATGGAGGTTAGCCGGCCTGCGGAGAAAAGATGAGGCAGGAAGATGATACGATCTAGGCTACGGGCCCCAGCAGCTTAAAGCTCTTCTTCGCATCTTCAAAAGCTTCCGTAAGCATTTCAAAGGCGGAAGGGTGGTAGAAGTTGTAGCCGATGAGGTCATCCAGAGTCTGTCTGTTGTACAGGGCTCCGTAAATGAACTGCGACATCTGCTGTGCATAAGGAGCACAGATTTCCGCACCCAGAAGCAGCTGGGTTTCACGATCAAAGTATACATGAACCAGACCGTGTCTGTATCCCTTTATCACGGAAGTGGTGTTGTCTGCAGTTGAGCTTTCACCAAGAATGAATTTATGTCCTGTTCTTGCACGCTGTTTTACTTCCTCAAATGACAGACCGGTAACGGTGATTTCCGGATCAGTGAAGGTGATGTCCTGATGCGGCATGTTGCAGGTCTGATACAGTCTCGGATATGTTGCGGCATTAGCTCCCGCAATTTTTCCCTGATACAGGGATTTCTGCAGGTTGCTTCTTGTGGATGAGGTGGTGTCTCCCGCAATAAAAATGTGCGGAACGCTGGTCTGAAGAGTTTCCTCGTCACAGTATGCCTGGTTGAGTGAATTAAGCTGAATGCCTGCGGTTTCAAGCTGCAGATCATCCAGATTCGGGATTCTTCCGGTGGCGCAGAGAACATAGTCCACCTTCAGGTAACATTCATGATCGGTTTCGTCAAGATAGTAGATTACGACGGAGTCATCGGTCTGTTCCATGGTGGTGAACCGGCCGTAAGGCACGATGAACACGCGTTCCTTAATGGCATTCAGTGCTGATGCCGCAACCTTCGGATCGGTAAGGTGACCGATTTCTCCCTTCCCGAATATTACCGTCTTAACGTTTAATCTTGTAAGATATTCACCGAGTTCGAGACCAATGCTTCCGGTTCCGAAAATGGCAATGCTTTGCGGAAGCTCCTTCAGTTCGAAGAGATCCCCGCTGGTGATTACACGGTCGCCGATTCTCTGAAATTCCGCAGGAACATAGGGCTTTGAACCTGTGGCTATTACAAAGCTTCTTGCAGATATGGTGGTATCAGTGCCCTCGATTGCCACGGTGTAGGGATCAATGAAAAAGGCCTTGCCCATGATGCGGCAGTCTTCAGGAATGGTGTAGAACTCCTTGATATACTGATCCAGAAAGGCTCTCTTTTCATTTCTGACGGAGTTGAGTATTTCACTGCGTTCAAGCTGTTTGTCGGCTGATTTGCCATAGAGGGTCATTGTCAGCATGGGGGTGCTGTTTGATGAGAACTGGCGTCCCATTTCATGAAGCAGCTGTGAAGGTACACATCCTGAGGTTATTGAGGTCGGGCCCAAGGGTCCCTGTTCAATGATTATTGTATCTGCATTATTTTCAACTGCGGTCTTGTATGCCTGCATACCGGCAGTGCCGGCTCCTATAATTACAGTATCAACAGAGATGTGTCTCATGGCAATGTCCTTTCTTTTTATGATTTATTATACTTATGTTGACCGTCCCGAGACAATTATTTTCGGCTTAAAGAGTGTTGTCACCTGTGGATAATTTGCTAGAATGTCTCGGGCCGGTGACGGCCGTGTATGGCACAGGATGAACGCCTTAATCATGTAATGCGACTATTTCGGGATATTTATGAATTTTGAGAAACTTCTTCAGTATAAATGTCTGGTTTTTGATCTGGACGGAACGCTGGTTGATTCCATGCCGTTTCATTACGGCGCATGGGTAAAGGCCGTGGAGCCGTTCGGATTTGTTCCGGACAGGGAATGGATGTATAAGCACGGAGGCGTACCGAGTCATAAGATTGCCACCATACTGATAAGGGAACATAATCTCCCGTTCAGTGATCCGCATGAACTTGCCGCAATCAAGACAAGGCACTATCTTGAAAACATCAGGAATGTTGAGGTATATCCCGTAATGAAGGAGCTTCTGGATTATGCCAGAGCACACTCCATTCCCATGGGAATAGGTACGGGGACACTTCGCACAAATGCCGAATACATAGTAGGGAACACCATCCTTAAAAACTACATCAGCGTGATAGTTTCCGCAGATGACGTCAGCAATCACAAGCCTCATCCTGATACATTTCTGAAGGTCGCTGAAGCGTTTAATGCTGAGCCTTCCGAAAGTGCGGTGTTCGAGGATTCGTTTTTCGGGTTTGAGGCCGCGGTGAACGGAGGCTTTAATCTTATAAAGATTGTGGACGGAGTACCGCAGTTTTAAAGGTTACCCGTTTCACTGTTCAGGTTTGGAGACGAAGTATTGCGTCTAGGAATCCCTGCAGGTGTCCCGGAAGTGAAAATACGCCTTGGGATGGACGGTAGGGCAGACGGCATAACATCGGAAATATCCTGCTTACACATGCGTAAAAACGGACGGCATCTGCTGAAAATGAGTGCCGTCCGTTTTTTGACTGTCCGTCACGATGCCGCATTCCGCCGAGTAAAAGGCGGTGACGGCAGGGTAGTCCGAATCATTAAATGTCATCATGAGACGGACTTACGTGGTTATCAGTATCAGTTCGGATTCTGAAAAGTCTTCTGAGGTCTGTGACCGCCGGGTCTGAATCCGTTTCTGTGAGAACCCTTATCAGAATTTCCGGCTATGGTGATGGTGGAAATCTTTGCCTTGTAGATGAGCTGCTGGTTGCCTGCAGCGTCGGTCAGTGCCATGCTGTACTGATCGTGACCGCTGATGACACCTTCAAGTTTGATGCCGCTTACCAAAAATACTGAAACGGTCTGTTTTGTTTCCTTGAGCCAGTTCAGAGCGGTGTTCTGACCGTTGCCGAGAGAAAAGGCCTGTTCCAGTGATTTATAGTTAAGGTTTTCTGTATTTTCAGAATTCTGATTGTCTATTGAATTGTCTGTCATTGGATTCTCGTTATTTTTATGGTTATAAGGATGTGTTCATTGTTCCTAGTGTCTAAAATTCTATACTAAAATTTCAATTAGACAACAAAAAAGATGAATATAATGCGCAAAATCGAATATTCATTAGATTTTTACATTTTATACAAAGATGGAGAAGAATGGTGCCCAGAGGCGGAATCGAACCACCGACACGGGGATTTTCAATCCCCTGCTCTACCGACTGAGCTATCTGGGCATTAGAAGAATTTAGTGGTGCCGGCTAACGGAATCGAACTGTTGACCTACTGATTACAAGTCAGTTGCTCTACCTACTGAGCTAAGCCGGCGTGAACCTGGTGCCCAGAGGCGGAATCGAACCACCGACACGGGGATTTTCAATCCCCTGCTCTACCGACTGAGCTATCTGGGCAACACGTGCTATTCTACAGAATGATTTTTTTAAGTCAAATATTTTTTACAAAAAAATCCTGTTTTGGGGTTGTTTGTTTAAATATTATGCTAAATATGCGGGTATATTTCGTATTTTTAACAAAAAGACATTTTCAGGCCGCAGGTCCGTTTAACTGAGCGGCTACAACGCCGCCTATATAAGGCCTTTAAGGATTTTCTTATCATAACGGCGGGGCCGTTGCCGCATCCGTAAGTAACCGTCATTCCTGTCATGTTACCGGAACATACATATATATGTAATATGTGTGATACGGTGGTACATGTGAATACGGAATACAGGTGAATACATGATAGGGAGGACCCCTGCCCGGGCATATTCTTTCCCTGAAAAGTCAGTACGGGTATGCATGGTTTTTGCGGCTGTTTTTTCAGAAGAATTTTATCTGTTGAAATCCCTGCAGTTTAGTCGGAAAAGCCTGAAAAATAATCAGAGTCGTAGCGGAATGCAAGTGTGAAGAAAAAATTGTGTTGCGCAAATCCTTTAAAATCAAGGTGTGTAGCGTTTGTTGCAAAAAAAATTTAAATTTAATTCCATAAAACCTATTGCATTAGTATGTAATATTCGGTATAGTATACACAAACATAGTTAATCGATAGGAAATAAGGAGATAAATATAAACAAAACACAAGGTTAAGGCGTATTAAATAATAACAAAAACATTAAAGAACGATAATTAAAAATAAAACAGAAAAACAAAAACTTTAAACCAAAACAAACTAAGCAATAAGAAGTTTTTTAATAAACGAACAATAAGAAGAAACACAGATTACGCCGCCTACAAATTCCTGTCACACGATTTGGCCGGGTTGATAAGCTGAAGGTGGTCTCAAGGACCGCCAAAAAATTTGATTAGAGAAAAACAGATAAGGAGACAGTCTATGTCATACAGATTTGAAACTTTACAGTTACATGCAGGTCAGGAAAAGCCGGACAGCGCAACCGGTGCAAGAGCGGTACCTATCTACTTAACTTCTTCATATGTGTTTAATGATTCCCAGCATGCGGCTGACCGTTTTGCCTTAAGAGATCCTGGCAATATTTACGGCAGACTTACCAATCCAACCGTTGATGTTCTTGAACAGCGTATTGCGGCTCTCGAAGGTGGTGTTGGTGCTCTTGCTACCGCATCAGGTCTTGCAGCCATTACTTATGCGGTTCTTACAGCAGTAAGCGGCGGTCAGAACGTGGTTGCAGCATCCAACATTTACGGTGGTACCTTCAATCTGTTTGCTCATACCCTTCCTGATTACGGTGTTAAGACCAAATTTGTTGATCCGTCAGATCTGGAAGCTTTTGAGGCTGCAATCGATGAGAACACCCGTGCGCTTTATGCCGAAACCCTGGGTAATCCTAACTCAGACGTTGCTGACATCGAAGCTCTTGCCGCCATTGCACACAGACATAAGATTCCTTTAATTGTTGACAGCACCTTCACTCCTCCGTCAGTTTTCAGACCTATTGAACACGGTGCTGACATTGTCGTTCATTCCGCCACCAAGTTTATCGGCGGTCACGGTACCGTACTGGGCGGCTTAATCGTGGATTCAGGTAATTTTGACTGGGAAGCTTCAGGTAAATATCCGTCTTTAACCGAACCAAATCCTTCTTATCACGGCGTGGTGTTTACCAAGGCTGCAGGCAAGGCTGCATATATCGTTAAGGCCCGTGCGGTATTTTTAAGAAACACCGGTGCAACTTTGTCTCCGTTCCATGCATTCCTGTTCCTCCAGGGGCTTGAATCACTGTCTCTCCGTCTCGAAAGACACGTTGAAAATGCCCTGAAGGTCGTTCAGTTCCTTAACAGTCATCCAAAGGTTCGTAAGGTTAATCATCCGTCCGTAACCACTGATGCAAGACAGCAGAAACTCTATAAGAAGTATTATCCGAACGGTGCAGGCTCAATTTTTACCTTTGAAATTGACGGCGACATCAATGATGCCAGAAAGGTAATCGATTCACTCAAGCTGTTCTCACTGCTCGCCAACGTGGGTGATGCCAAGTCTCTTGCCATCCATCCGGCTTCAACCACCCATTCACAGCTGAACGAGGAAGAACTCCTTGAACACGGTATTAAGCCGAACACCATCAGACTTTCAATCGGTATCGAACACATCGACGATATCATTGAAGATCTGAAGCAGGCGCTCGAAAGTATCTGATAAGCATCCGCTCAGGACATAAGAGAAGATATAACCGCAATGCCGCAGAATTTATTCTGCGGCATTTGCGTTTCGTTCACTGCATGTCTGTGTCACAGCCTGTTTCAGCCTGTTCAGTGCGGGGGTTTCGGATATCCGCAGGTAAGGTCGGCTTTTTAAACAGAAAGTAAACATTGCTAAAAAAGTAAACAAAAGCACATTAATCTGCTAAAATCAGCGACTATTTTATCCGCAGGTAGTATACTGACTGTATTTAAATGCCTGTTCAGGCATTGTTATCCACAGAACACAAATTACAGTATTCCCTTAAATTATGAACAGACCGTAAGGCAATGCGGCTGTTCGCATTAACAGTTTAGACTGCATAAGCCCGGCCGGCACAACGGTGTGTTCGCAGCCGGAATGATAACCCAGTCGTGATTCATTGATAAAGATCTGCACGCAAAGTGCGTATCACGGCTTCACCTCGAAACCTGTCAGAAACAGACATGTTTGTATTAACGGCAGAATGAAAAATAATATAGAGAAAAGCATGAGCGTGAAAAAAGAATTAGACAAAAAGTTTTCCGGAAAAAAGATTTCCGCGGAAAAGTCCGCGGACGGAGAAAACGTAAAAAACAAAAAAATCAGCAGAGAAGTAAAAAATGAAAAATCAAAGACCGGTGCAGCCGAAATTGAAAGCGGCGTAACCGATCTTCTTTCGCTTTATCTCGGAGAAAAAGTGGCTGTTTCCGCCGCAGCGGAATCTGTTCCGGGAAAGAAAAAGAAGGCAGGCTCTTCAGCACGGAAGGCTGTCGGAGAAAGTGCAGGTTCAAAGAAGACCGTCAAATCAGGAAAAAAAGGTAAAGATTCAGCCGGCAGTGCTGATGTTAAGACATCCGTAAAACAGGCCGGGGCAGTGAATGCCGTGGACGGAGACGCAGAGCTTCGCGAACTTGTTGTATATGCCGCTGAAAGGACCATTATTAAGGCCGGTTTTGATTCCGTTAACGCCTCACTGAATAATCCTGATGAGGCAGACGGTGAATATCTGGGAAATCTCAGAAAGATCATCAACAGACAGAGCACTTCCAAAAAGTACGGCCTCACGGAGATTAGAAAGACCTGGTGTGATTTAACTGCCGGCAAGATTCTCATCCCGGTGGATCTCGGTGCAAATACAATTGTCCTTCCTGCCGATTCCCTTGATAACGTCGAGGGTAAGGTTGTATATGAATATGAGAAGATTGAGGAAGTTGACATCGTTTATTATTCCAAGAAGCTGGAGTCCGTTGAAACAGGCGAAACCAGCATTCTCTATCTTCCCGATGCTACGGTGTTTCACGGTGATACCGTAAGATGCGTAAGAAACCGCAGGACAGGTATTGCATACTACGTTTCAACGGTGAACTTCCATAATCTTATCCTCGGCCGCTGGCGCAAGACCAAGGATCGTGCGGTGCTTAATCCGGAGGATCCGCGTTTCGGTCAGCTCCGCTTTGCTTTCAGAAAGCTGTCAGATGTTGACGGCATCGGCATGGGCAGCATAGTTATCTGCCGTATCGTAAAGAGACATCCGTCAGGTGACTATATTGTGGAGGTCGAACACGACCTTAAGGACGGAGCCCGTCTTGACAGCCGTATTCAGATTGCTCTTGTGAATAACGGCATTCCTCATGAATGGAATGAGGCCGTGAGAAAGCAGGCTGACAATATTCCAGACGAGGTCCAGGAAAAGGATAAGGATGCAAAGAAGCGTGTCGATTTAAGATCGCTCCCTCTCGTGACAATTGACGGTGCCGATGCCAGAGACTTCGATGATGCCGTATACTGTCGAAAGGAAGGAACTGGATTCAGACTGTTCGTGGCCATTGCCGACGTATCGTTCTACGTACGTAACGGTTCACCGCTCGACAATGAAGCCAAGCACCGCGGAACCTCAATCTATTTCCCTAATTACGTGGTTCCGATGCTTCCGGAAAAGCTCTCCAACGGCCTGTGTTCCCTCAATCCTCACGTGGACAGACTCTGCATGGTCTGTGAAATGGAGGTCAGAAAGGGAGGATCCATCGGAGAGTACAGATTCTATCCTGCGGTAATGAACTCACATGCACGTCTCACCTACAGTGAGGTGGCAGCAGTTCTTGCCGGGGAGGATGTTACCGATCCTGAGATTGTTCCTTTAAAGGAGGATCTGCTGAATCTCTATGCTCTTTATAAGGAGCTCAAGCTTGACAGGGTTAACCGCGGAGGCATTGAGTTTGAGGGCAGTGAGGTCAGATTCGTGTTTGATGAGAATCAGCAGATTACCGACATTCTTCCGGTCGTGCGTAACGATGCACACATGCTGATTGAGGAATGCATGATTGCGGCGAATGTCTGTGCCGCCGACTTTGTTGAAAAGAATAAGGGCTTTACCCTGTTCCGTGTTCATCCGAAGCCTGCCGCCCTGAAGGTTACGGCATTCAGAAACTTCATTACCCCGTACGGCTTAAGTCTTGACGGCGGTGATGTACCTGAAAGCAGTGATTATGCCGCTTTTGCGAAAAAGATTGAGAACAATCCGTATAAGGACATTCTGCAGGTGATGATGCTGAGATCCCTTTCTCTTGCCACCTATACGCCTGAGAATGAAGGTCACTTCGGTCTGGCTCTGGATCATTATGCTCACTTCACTTCACCAATCAGAAGATATCCGGATTTACAGCTTCACAGGGAAATCAAGTATCTTCTGGGAAAAACAGGCGTGTACTCCTCCAGTCTTGTAACCTCCATCGGTGCCAAAAAGTATGAACTGCCTGAACTGACAACACTGTCAGACAGCTGTAATACCACTGAACGCCGGGCCGACAAGGTAAGCGGTGAGGTGGAACTGTCTCTTAAGGCTAAGTTTATCGAGAAGTTTATCGGCAGGAATCTTCCGGGAACCGTCGTGAACGTGACTCCTTTCGGTCTGTTCGTGAAAATCAACAGATTCAACATAGACGGCATGATTCACGTATCGCAGATTTCCGCAAACAACTACATGACCTTTGATGAAACCAAAATGCGTCTTGTGGGTGAAAAATCAGGTTTTTCCGTAGGACTAGGTGACGTCATTACAGTTGTCATTACCGATGTCAGCATTGATGACGGGAAGATAACCATGATTCCTGCTGCCGGTACCTTCGGCAAGAATAAAGCTTCAATAAACGAAGAGGCAAAGAAGACCGTAAATGAATACATAGGCAGTGACGCGGTTGATAATGAATCGGTCAACACGGCAGTGAGAAGGTCAATGGCGATTTGGAACAACATTGACGGTCTTGACGATGACCTGATGGATTCCGTTGTCAGTGTCAGCAGGGTAAAGTCTGCTCCGCATGCCAAAATCAGCGGAAAGCATAAGGCAAAGAGCGGAACTGAAAAGAAATCCGGTTCCGGAAAATCTGGTAAGAAGCCTGTGAAAAAAGCCGCTAAGAAATCGGCCGGAAAGGCATCCGAAAAGCAGGCCGGATAATCCCGAGGCCGGCTGTCGTCATTCAGGGGCTGTATCTTCCAATATCTGACGTAAACCTGTTTAGCAGGAATACATATTAAAAAAGAAGGCGGAAAGCCTTCTTTTTTAATTCTCCAACTACCATATTTGCGGATAAACATCTTCCAAGTATTGCGTGATCACTTATTTTAAGTACAGGGTTGTACGATTTACCGAATAACATAAGACGTAGCGATCTGTTTTACGTGGAATTATGTTATTAGGAAACTGATGACGTAATTTTGTTTTTGGAGAAAATAAATTTGATGAAATTATGACATTGCTCCCACAGTTTTATGAGTTGTGATATAATTATCGCCAATTTTGAGTGTCAGCTTTGACCGGGACGTTCCGTGTTCTGTTTCGGTGCATAAATACTGGTATTTGGACCGAAATCAGCAGAGTATGACTTCAGTCGAAAGAAGAAATAACACAGGTATTTCCTATTTATAAGGGTATAAACATGTTTTTTGAAAAAATCGTTGCAGCTCCTGCAGATCCTATTCTTGGTTTAACCGAAGAATTTAAGAATGATCCACGTACTGATAAGATTAACCTCGGTGTAGGTATCTACAAGACCAATGAAGGCGTAACTCCAATTCTTAAGTGTGTTAAGAAGGCTGAAGAAATCATTCTTAAGGAAGAAACCACCAAGAGCTACTTACCAATCGTTGGTACTCCTGAATACGGTAAGCTTGTTAGGGAACTCGTTTTCGGTGCTGACAGCGAAGTTATCGCTTCAGATCGCGCACGTACCACTCAGGCTCCAGGCGGTACCGGTGCCTTAAGAGTAGGTGCTGACTTCTTAAAGCAGCAGAACGTAACTGCCAAGATCTGGATTTCTGACCCAACCTGGGCTAACCACTTCCAGGTATTCGGCAAGGCAGGTCTTGAAACTGCTAAGTACAGATACTATGACAAGAACACCCGTGCCCTCGATTTCGAAGGTATGAAGGCAGACCTTAAGAATGCAAAGGCCGGTGATGCAGTTCTTCTCCATGCATGTTGCCACAATCCATCAGGTATGGATCCTAACGCTGCTCAGTGGGAAGAACTTGCCAAGCTCGTTGCTGAACTCAAGCTTCTTCCATTCTTTGATTTCGCTTACCAGGGCTTCGGTAACGGTATTGAAGAAGATGCTTTCGGTATCCGTACTTTCCTTAAGTACAACAAGGAAGTTCTCGTAGCAAGCTCATTCTCAAAGAACTTCGGTCTCTACAACGAACGTATCGGTGCCTTAACCGTTGTTTCAGCTGATAAGGAAACCGCTGACCGCGTATTCTCTCAGGTTAAGATTGCAGTTCGTGCAAACATTTCAAATCCTCCAGCTCACGGTGCAAAGATTGTTACCACCGTTCTTTCAAACCCAGAACTTCGTGCTGAATGGGTTGCTGAAGTTGCTGAAATGCGTGACCGTATCAAGAACATGCGTGAACTCTTCGTATCAAAGCTCAACGCTTTAGGCTGTGCAGTTGATTTCAGCTTCATCAACACCCAGTACGGTATGTTCTCATTCTCTGGTTTATCTCCTGAACAGGTTGCAACCTTAAAGAAGGACTACGGTATTTACATGGTTGGTAACGGCCGTATCAGCGTTGCAGGTATCACTACCTCTAACATTGATGCTTTATGTAAGGCTATTTACGAAGTTCTTCAGAAGTAACAGTCTGACAGAAATTTACCGGAATTAAACCGGTAAAGCTTCAAATCCGCCGATCAGATTCCTGATCGGCGGATTGTATATATGTAAATGCATTTGTAATTTTTCAGCTTCTCATGACTGAAACGAATGGATTTACATATGTATCCGGCAGGTTTGAGTGTTTTAAACGTCAACTCGTGCCATGTGTTTTTCGTATGTCGGAGGCTCTAATGGTAATCCGACAGATTGAAAGCTCTCTTTTTTTCCAGGAGATGTTATGAGTAGTAAAAATGAATATGTATACGGAGTTCATGCCGTAAGTGCCCTTATTGAGAATGAGCCTGAAAGAATTATCGAGGTGTATGTTCTTAAGGGGCGTGATGATGCCAGACTGCATGCAGTGGTAACTGCTCTGAACACACTGGGCATTACCGTCAATCAGGTTAACAGAAAGACTCTTGACGACAAGGTTTTCGGCGGAGTTCATCAGGGGGTTGTTGCCCGTGTTAAGAGTGCCAAAATGCTTGGCGATTATGAACTTAATGAATTCCTCGACAAAACTGAAACCCCGTTTCTGCTCATTCTGGATAATGTTACCGACGTGCATAATCTCGGTGCATGTCTGAGAAGCTGTGACGGCGCAGGTGTCAACGCACTGATTACGTCAAAGGATAAGAGTGCCTCCCTTACCGCTGCCGCCAAAAAGGTTGCATGCGGTGCGGCTGAAAGCGTACCTGTATTCTACGTTACCAATCTTGCCAGAACCATGAAGGAATTACAGGACAGATTCATCAGAATCATCGGTACCGCAGGTGAAACTGACAAGGTGATTTACGATGCCGACCTGACCGGCCCTCTGGCCCTTGTCATGGGTGCGGAAGATACCGGCATGAGAAGACTTACCAGGGAAAACTGTGACGAACTGGTTAAGTTACCGATGCTCGGCAAGGTAACCAGCCTTAACGTTTCCGTTGCTACTGGCGTATGTTTGTACGAAGCCTTAAGACAGAGAATGTTAAAGAGCAGATAAATTATCCATTCCGGATATCCGTGAGGATATGATTTAGAGTTGAAATGAAAGAACCTCATACCCAGGATTAGGGTATGAGGTTCTCTTTATTTGGGACTCCTAAAGGAGACTCCCAGCATTACATCAGACTGATTATGTAGAGCAGGACAAAAGACATAAGCATGCAGAGAACACTGACAATGCCGCCGGCTTTAATCATGTCAATGTTTTTGATTTTGCCTGTTGCATAAGCCAGAGCATTTGGCGGGGTGCTGATTGGCAATGTCATGGCAAAGGACAGAGCAAGGGCAATGAACATCAGTGAGTATGACATGTCTATGCCGGTATTGATGCTCGGACTTGAAAGCACGGCCACGGCGATAGGAATAAGAAGATTGGCTGCAGCGGTGTTGGATATGAAGTTTGATAGAATCCAGCCGATTACGGCAATGGCTCCGACAATCATGAGTCCGGAGAAGGAACTGTAGTCAACCATGTTTGCCAGCTGCGCGGCAAGTCCGGTGGTTTCCAGGGCGTTACCGATGGCAATACCGCCTGCAATGAGCCAGATTACGTCCCAGTTCATGGTCTTGATGTCCTGTGCCTTGATGATGCCGGTACAGGTGAAGGCGATGAGAGGAAGGATGGCCACAATGTAGCTGTTGATGCCGTGAAGTTTTTCAGTCATCCACAGAAGAATCGTGATGGAGAAACATATGTAGACGAAGATGGACTTCCAGTCGGTATTGAATTTTGACTTTATTTCAAGCGAGATTTCCTTGGAACTGAACGGGAACAGAAATTTGAGCAGGAACCAGGTCGCGATAATGCAGATTACGGCCAGAGGGAACCCGATACTCATCCACTTTACGAAGCTGATGGCGTGTTCTCCGTGAAGGAAACCCAGGGCTATGGCGTTCGGCGGAGTGCCCACGGGAGTGGCTATGCCGCCAACGTTTGCGGCAAACGGCACTGCAAGAATCAGAGCCTTGATGCCTTTGTCTTCGGCTTTAACGGAGGCAAACACCGGAGCCATCATGGACAGCATCATAACCGTGGTGGCGGTATTGCTCATGAACATGGCGAAAAATCCGGTTACGCACATAACACCGAGCATGACCAGATTTGGTTTTTTACCGAATGGTTTAAGCAGTACTCTGGCCAGATTTATGTCCAGCTTATATTTGGTTGAGGCTATGGCCAGGGCGAAACCTCCGAGAAACAGGATGATTACCGGTGAGCTGAAACTGTTAAAGACGGATTTGTAGCTCAGCAGATGCTCCCCGTCCACCGATTTCAGATAATTCTTTATCGGCGTTATTGCTCCGTCAGATGCCAAAAGACACAGAGACCCGATAATGGAAAGCGAAGTCGCATAAACCGGCATTGGTTCCAATATCCACAACAGTGCCGCCGCAACAAAGACGGACATGGTGATGTTCTGAACCGGAGTGAACGGCAGGGCCTGTGGAAAAATCATAGGCAGACAGTAGCAGACCAGGGTGACAAGTAAGATAAAGCCGACTTTAATTGTTTTAATCTTCCTTATTCTTTTTTCAAGCTGCTCAGTCTTCGGAAGTTCCGGCTCTTCAGGTTGGGTGTTTTTACGAGTAAGCATGTTGTACTCCGTTAATGCTATTTATAATTATTCTTATTCTTATGACACGGCATGATTTATTTGAATCGATCCGCCGTAACCGGTTTGCGTACGGGGACTGAAATTCAAATGACGCTGGGTGCTTTGTCTATGCCGGATGATGAATATTCTACTGTTCATGTACCGTTTAAGATATAGACAGATACCATTCTTGCGATACTGTTATAATATTTGATCCGATTTAATATACAGTGCTCACATTATTGACAGTTGCAGACGGATATGCGTACTGTACAAATTTTCGCTTGCTTAATTTTCAATAAATCTATATAATTCGCACCGTTTACCGGTCAAAACATTTCGTTCCTTGCCTTAAAGATCAGACCGGAATCTAAGAGGCTAATTAACCGTAAGGGGCATTTAAATGCGTCATTATGAAATTGTGTTCCTGGTTCATCCAGACCAGTCAGAACAGGTTGCTAGCATGACTGACCGTTGCGTTAGCATCATCGAAGCCGCCGGTGGTAAGATCAACCGTCGTGAAGACTGGGGCCGTCGTCCACTCGCTTATCACATCGACAAGCTTTCTAAGGCTCACTACGTTCTTTTAAACGTAGAAGCTGAACAGTCAGCAATTGATGAAATCGAAAACCGTTTCCGTTACAACGATGCTGTTCTTCGTTACCTCATCACTCGCGTAAAGAAGGCATTCACTGAACCTTCACCAATCATGAAGTCAATGGAAGCTCACCGCAATGCTCGTGACAACCGTGAAGAACGTGTTGAAAACAAAGTTGCCGTAGCTGCTGATGCTGAATAAGGAGAAATCACATGGCTTATTTTCGTCGTCGCAAGTTCTGCCGTTTCACTGCTGAAAAGGTAGATGAAATCGATTACAAGGATACCGCAACCTTAAAGAACTACATCACTGAATCATGCAAGATTGTACCAAGCCGCATCACCGGCACCAGTGCAAAGTACCAGCGTCAGCTTGCTGTAGCTATTAAGCGTGCACGTTACTTGGCTTTATTACCTTACACTGATTTACATAGCACTGCTAGTAAGATTAAGTAAGGCCTAACTCTATTTTTTAATTTTTTAACCGAGGAAAGGTAATGGAAGTTATTCTTCTTGATAAGATTGCTCACTTAGGCAGTCTCGGTGATAAGGTAAAGGTTAAGAGCGGTTTCGCCCGTAACTATCTTATCCCTCAGAAAAAGGCCGTTATGGCTACTAAGGAAAACCTGGCTAAGTTCGAAGCTCAGCGCGCTGAGTTAGAAAAGAAGTTAGCTGCTGATTTAGCTGCTGCTCAGGAACGCGGTGCTAAGCTCGATGCTTTAGAAACCGTAACCATCGCTGCTAAAGCAGGTGATGAAGGTAAATTATTCGGTTCTATCGGTACTCGTGACATTTCTGATGCAATCACTGCAGCAGGTGTTGAAGTTAAGAAGAGCGAAATTCGTTTATCTGAAGGTGTTTTAAGATCTGTTGGTGAATATGAAATCACCGTATCTTTACACCCAGACGTTAAGTCAACCCTCAAGGTTGTTATCGTTGCTGAAAAGTAATTCGTAAGAATTAAATTTTCTTAATCACAATTCAAGAAGGTGCCGCAAGGCACCTTCTTTTTTTGTCGTTCATGTTTTTTCCGTTATTCTTTAAGATTTTTCTTTTTCGGTGTCGTTTTTAACTGAAGTTTAATGCGTGCAGTCATTCATATTCTTCGGTGTAATCCGGTAACTTTAACAGGTTTTGAAGCCGTTATCAGATAAATTAACATTCTCAACTTAAAATAAAAGCTCTGTTGCCTGCACTTTCATCAGCTGCCTGATGAATTTCGAAAAATTGCGTGGTTTCTATCGGGCTAACATGGGGCAATGAAAGTGTAGGTAAAAACAAAGATATAAAATATATTTGTATTATGAATAAAAACAGGATATATTATTCTGATGCCTGAGGTCACGCAATCATGCATAACCAGCTTAAATCCGGTTGTTTGAAAATCTTCTGTTTAATTTAAATGCAGGATGCCTGCCAGGAAAACACAGGATTAAGGTTTTATGAGACTTGGACATGTCAATAAACACATTACGATATCGGGAGAATAAAGATGTTTACTGTTTATCATTCAAATGACATTGAATTACTGGTGAAACTGGGTATTCACCTTATGAAAAGCAGTGACTCCGGAAGCGCTGGAAAGGATCCGTTTACTCCAAAGCACGTTATCGTTCAGAGTAACGGCATGGAAACATATCTAAAGCAGAAAATTGCCGAAACCGAAGGTGTCTGTGCCCGAATTGAATGTCAGCTTCCGTGGAGATTCATCTGGAGCCTTCATGATGGTCTGTTCCCCGATGAGTATCCTCATGAAATGGTTTATAACGCCGATAACATTGCCTGGATTCTGCTACAGGCCTTTACCGAAGGCAGTCCTGAAGAACCAGACTGCTTTAATCCGGAAAAAACTTCATGCCGTTATCCTTATGTTGCTGACTACATTTACGATAAGTCTGCTGGGTCTGATACTTCTTCAGGAACAAGAATTCTTAACAGGGTGAAGTGTTATCGTCTTGCAAGCAGACTTGCTTCCGTCTATGAAAATTATCTGGTGTACCGTCAGGACTGGATAAGATCCTGGAGTGACATGAATGATGAGAATGCCCTGTCCGGGTGGCTTGATGAACTGAAGCGAAAGCACCATACCGATTTCAATGATGAGGACTATAAGTGGATTGCTTCCCTGTGGCGTGAGTTTATTCAGAACAATCTTGATGATGAACTTAAGGGAAAGGATCGTATCCATTACATGGATTCCATGAAGGAAATCCTGCTGAAATCCACTCCTGAAGAGTTTTTTGCCCGTCTTGAAAAAAGCGGCAGGGATATTCCGAAAGATATTTATGTGTACGGAATTTCATCGGTGGCTCCGGTGGTTCTTGAATTTCTGGTGCTTCTTGGAAGATTCATTAATGTTCATTTTATGTTTACCAATCCGTGCCGTTATTACTGGGGGGACATTAAAGCTCATGGAGCAGGTGCAGATGATGGAAATATAGATGCCATACTTGAAAAGATTAAGCAGAGACACGGTATAAGTCTTAACGTTAAAAACCGAAACATAACAGGCTCGGAACTTGAAAAAATCACCGGTGAGCATTCCTTCGATACTGCCTGTGACCGTGAATATTCAGGACCGGATCTGAAGAAGGATTACTATGAGAAAAGCGAGAATGATACCCTCGAGCTTGTTGACAGTAACCGTCTCCTGCTTACCTACGGCAAGGCCGGAAAGGATACCATAAGCAGCATTATGGCCTATTCCGATAATGATGATTGTCAGATTAATGACATTCATGCCTTTGTGGAGAATGAAGTTCATACTGACGGAAACAGAGTCGACAGTCTGCTCAATCTCATTAAGAATGACATTCTGAACATGTCTTTCACTCCAATGCAGAAAAACGGAGACGAAACGGCTGATGCCGTCGCATCAGCCGTTTCCAAAAAGGAACGCAGGATAAGTCTTAATGACCATTCAATCGAGTTCCATTCCTGCATTACTCCGTTAAGAGAGGTACAGGTTCTTTATGACCACATTCTGGAAAAGTTTAAGAATGACAGAAATCTGCGTCCCCGTGACATAGCTGTGTTCATGCCGAACGTGGCAAAGTATGCTCCGTATATTGATGCCGTATTCGGAACAAACAGGGAGTTACTGACGAAAGGAGCTGTTTCTTCGTCAAATATTACGGAAGGAATGTCAGTTTCTGAAAGCAGGACTGAGGAATTGCCGAAAATCAATCTTCCGTACAGTATCTGTGACAGAACCACGGCAGAAGAATGTCCGGAAATTGACGGCTTCAATAAACTGATGAGCCTTGCTTCAGGTGAAATCGATAATGAATCACTGTTTATGCTTCTTTCCATAGAAGCCATCAGAGCAAGATTCGGTATTGAGGCGGAGGATCTTGTGACTGTCAAGAAGTGGTTTAATGAGAACAACATAATCTTTGGACTTGATGAAGCGGACACTGCGGACTATTCAGCGAAAAAAGATATGGGCTCCATGACTGACGAAAGCGGAGAATCAATGTTCGTCAGTGATTATCGCAATTCATTTAAATCCGGTATTGACCGACTGCTGACCGGTTCCCTGATGCCAGTTCTTCCCGAAGGTGATGATGATCATGTATACAACACCGGACTTGAAGGCAGTGATTCCTTTGAACTGCTGGGGCATCTTTATGCTTTCTATGAAGCCCTCAGGGATTTGCGTAAGGAATTCAGAAAATGTAATGAGGCAGCGGAAGGAGAGAACTGTCTGCCTAAAGACATACAGGAAAAGTTACTGGACAGACGTCTTGATGACGGTGAAATTGTTTATGATCGGGAGCTTGATGCTGACAAAATTGTTTCCGGGTGGCACGATTTTGTTATCAGCAGAGTGCTTAACAGATTCTTTGTTTTCGGCGAGGACAACATCAATCTTTATCTTGTTCTGGCAAGACATTTTGACAGAATGAAGACGGACATGAAGAAGCTTAAGAACATTCCGAAGATTACGCTTGATGTCATAAGGGAATATCTCAGCGACAAATTAACCGCTGATACCGGCTTCTCAGCATTTTTAAGGGATCGTGTAAATTTCTGCAGCTTTATTCCGATGAGAGCCATTCCGTTCAAGCATATATTCATGCTCGGCATGAATGACGGTGAATATCCTAAGGCCGATGACGGTGATTATTTTGACTTAATGAAGACTTATTTCCGTCAGGGGGACCGCAGCCGTCGTAATGATGACTGTTACATGTTTATGGAAGCCATGATATCGGCCGGAGAAAGCCTCTATATATCCTTCATAGGCAGGGATGTGGTTAAAAACAGTGAACTTAATCCGTCCATGCTGGTAAATGAGCTGCTGAACTATATAGTTTCATCATGCATGCTGGACAGAGAATCTTTTGAAATGGCGGCAGCCATGGACAAAGACGAAGCTTTCAAAAAGTCATACGATGACTATGAAACAGATGTGGATTCCGTTAAGACCGAGGATTTCTTCAGAAAGGCTCTTATCAGAACCGAAAGCATGAATGTTTATGACAGAAGTAATTTTGAGCATTCGGGCAGACGTCTCAGGTCATATCAGGCTCAGTGGTGTCCGCATCTTGATTCAGAAGGTGCACGTGAGGATAAGGTTCTCTGGAAGGATTTTATTAGTCCTGAGCTTAGTAATCTGAAATTTGTCAGAAAGGATGAAAACACACCTGACATGTTCACTGACTGTGAGTATTTCCTTGACGTTACCACTGATGATCTTGAAGAGTTTTTCAGACTTGGGGACAGTTTTTTTGTGAAGGATGTACTGCGTCTTTCGAAGTATATCCTGAACCGTGAAAAACTTATTGAACATGAAAACTGGCAGGAACAGTATACCAGTGATCTGAAAAGGTACGTCATCCGAAAAGTGTCTGGACAGTCAGAGTTAAGTGACGATCTTATTGAACGTACGATATCTGAATACATAAAGGGAATACAGGAGAAGGGGATACTAGCCAACGGAAACATGGGTGAGTATTACAAAAAACTTCTTCTTGATAACGCTGACGGAAAATCAAAGATTGACATGAACCTGTTAAAAAGTCTCATAGAGATTGATGGTTTTCTGAATGGTGGTGATCTGATAAGTGTTCCAGTTGATCGCAGTTTTAAGGTAAAGGTAGAAAGACGTTTTATTGATGATTCGGAAATCAAGGCTCCGTGTTCCGGCAGTGAAGCAAAGTCCGAACAGAGCTCTGAAACATATGTTGCCGGCGAACAGGTTAATGTAGAGGTAAGGGTTCACGGAAACATTGACGGAATCGTAAGGAGAGGCAGTGAATATCTGCTGGTTGATATTAATTTCTGGAACAGTTTTGTTAAGTCTTTGTTCCAGAATCTCTACAAGGCAGAGCTTCTTTACCTGGAATTGGCGGGAGCCGGAGGTGAGGCACATGTCGGTACCTATGCCTTTACCAAGGAAAACGTCAGATATATGTTTGCTATTGACTTTGACGGCAATAAAACGACTGACGACCAGCCTAAAATTGTGGGTGAGTATGATGAAAGTGTCAGAAAGGTCATTACGGACAAATTTGAAAAAATTCTGAATCTGTACATTAAAGGACATTTTGCCTATGTTCCTTACGGCATGATTACCGGGGTGACTTCAAAAGTATTCAGTATTCAGAAAGAACAGTTACTCAATGCACAGAATAACAATTGGGGCGGTGCGTCATCCGATTATGTAAGCGAAAGCAGGATCCTGTTCGGAGGGGAAGAGGTTAATGTCCTGGAATTTAATAAAAAAACGGGCACTCTTGAAGACATGTATGGTGCTATTGACTGGCTTGTGGAGGACTCTCCGTTCCTTGATAAATTCACGAAAGGAATAAAAGGGAGCAAAAGCGGCAATAAATTTCTTGATTATCCTACCGACAAAGAACAGATAAAAAAACTGAGTGAACTCACGGTGAAATTAAAAGGGCAGACCGGTTAATGCCGGAGTATGGAATGGATAACGGGAAATTCGGAAATTTACGGGGATAGACACGAATGTCAGACAAAATAATGAATTTTAATTTAAACGGTGCAGGTGTTATTGAAGCGTCTGCCGGCACCGGCAAGACATATACCATTACCGGACTTCTGTGCCGTCTGCTGCTCGGACTCGGTACTTTGGATAATGAACCGGTGGATTTTTCCAAAATACTGGTAATGACTTTTACCAAAGCTGCCACCAATGACCTTAAAAGAAAAATCGGTGAAAGAATCAGGGATCTGCGTTCTTTTATGGAACTTCTACTTAAAAATTCGTGGGGAAATCCGGAAGAGTTTAACAAAGCCCTTTCAAAAGACAGGGATGGACGTCTTTCTTTTGAGGCTGAGATATTACATGCACTCTGGCATATTGATGATTCTGAAACCGACTTTGGCAGGTTCCGTGACGATGAATATCTGAGAAAGCTCATTTCTTCAATCCGTATTCTGCGGAATGTGGAGCTTAATATGGACAGTATGTGCATAAGCACCATTCACAGTTTCTGCAGACAGATGCTGGCTAAATTTGTGGTTGATACCGGATTGAGCTGGCAGTTTTCACTGACAAATGATGATGAAGACATAAGAAAGAGGGCTCTCTATGAAGCTCTCAGAAAAAACATGATCAGCAATGCATCCGGTCATGATGATGAATATGCCAAAGTATATGAGCAGTTTCTCGGTAATTCAGGTTTTGCAAAACTTTTATGTCTTTTTAAAGACTACAGGAACACCAGGGAAATCAGGCAGTTCGACAAAAAGTCTTTTGAAATTGCAGAGTTTGGCATACTGCATGAACTTCTTAAGAGTGCCTTCGCCATATATGAGGATCTGAAGCTTAAGGAAAAAACATTAACCAATGATGATCTCCTTCTTAAGCTGAGAGATGCACTGGTGGTTGATGAAGGGGACGTTGAAAGCATTGTTCACCGTAAGGGATTTCTTGCCAAAAAGATTAAGAACATTCTGCCGGTAGCCATTATTGATGAATTTCAGGATACCGACCCGGTTCAGTTTGAAATTGTAAAAAGCATATATCTTTCAGATGACGAAAATGATTCTGCAGATAATAAAGATGGTTCCGCCGGTGCCGTGTCCAAATCAGATTTCTGGGGTTTTTACATTGTAGGTGACCCTAAGCAGTCGATATACGGTTTTCGCGGAGCGGATCTTCACTGCTATAACGTAGCCAAAAGAATTATTCTGGATCGTTACCGTTCTGAAGACGAAAAGGCTGAACATAAGATAGAGCTCAGTGTTAATTACCGCTCGGATGCCAATGTGGTAAAGGCCGTAAACTGTCTTTTCTCCGGAGTTATTCCCAGAGAAGACGACAAAGACGCAGCTGTACCAAATAAGCAGGGCACTGCGGATGTCAGAAATGGAGAATCAGCGTCATATGACTTTTATGCGGGAATCGACGAACGTACATCCGATGAACCCTCCGCTGAAGTCATTGAACGTAATGAACAACGCGTTTCAGACGATGAACTTTTGTTTACCAATGTCGATAACAGCCGTAAACAGAAATATCTGTATCTTGTCAGGAACGATCGTGATAAGGGTGTTGTTCGTGAGGCGGCATGTAATTTTATAAATGTCGGCCTTACAGAGAAGATGGACAATGTCGGTGATTACAGACACCTGGTTGCTGAGCAGTGCGCGGATAAGATTGTTGAACTTCTTCGTTTCGGCAGACTTGGTAATGATAAAAATCTGACAGGTACCGAGCTTAATAACCTTGAACAATGTCGGAAGCTGACTTTAAAGGACATAGCCGTGCTGGTCAGGGACAAAACGGAGGCCCTGGAAGTAACAAAGTCTCTCAGAGCCAGAAAGGTTCCCGTGGTGTTTCTTTCCGACAAAACAAAAATTTACGATACTGACGAATTCCGTTTTGTTTCCGTACTGATGAGAGCAGTTATTAATAATTCACAGCAGGATTATCTCCGTATGCTTCTTGCAAGTCCTGTTTTCGGGCTTACGGGGAGAGAATATGCGGATGCCGTATGTAACCGTCATTCGGGTTCAGAGACCTCGGAAGTCATCGGTGACGGTCAAAAGCAGGATGCGGACATTCCTGTTACCATGGAATTCTTAAACAGCGTTCTTGTTGAGTGTAACAGGGAATGGTTTGAGACAGGCTTTATGTCCATGTTCACCGGTTTTATGAACAGATTCGGGTTAATGGACAGAATCAGAAAAAGAACGGATGGCGCAAAGATCATAACCAATCTGCTTCACAGTGCGGAGCTGGCTCTTAATTTAAGCAGTCGCATTAAAGACCAGAATGAACTTATTGAGTCCTTTGAAAATCTGGGAAATGAAACAGAGAACGAGGAAAACGGTGATGACGGCAAGATGCGTCTTACGGATGACAATGATGAAATAGTCCGCATATGTACCTATCACGCTTCAAAGGGGCTGGAATATAACATAGTCATGATGCCGTACTCCGACACCAGACTGTGTAAGAGCAACAATTTTTCACCGAAGATAACCAGGGTAAGGGGGCTGACAGAAAATGAGAATGCTTCCAACGAAGACTCAGTCGAAGCTTCCGTTGGGAAAATGAAGAAGAACGAAAACGGTGATGAAGCATCTTATTATTTTGTCAATAAAAAAGACAGTACCATCTGGAAGCTCCATCAGAATGATGAACTTCTGGAAAAACAAAGACTGTGGTATGTGGCACTCACAAGAGCCTGTCATGCACTTTATCTATGGTTCAGCGATGAGCAGGCAGAAAAGGGGCGCGAAAAGGTATTCTGTCTGAGCCGTATTCTATTTGATAAGGTATTTGACAACGGCGAGGAAAAGAGTCTTTACGATCTGTATCATTCTGAATATACGGATTCGCCTTTCTTCAGATTTGTGGATGATTATTTTGTCAGAAATCTGGAAGATAATGACGGTAAAAAGATTCAATATCAGGCCGGCGAATCAGAAAAAAGTAATGATGACTGCCATCCTCAGATATTGGAAGCAGACCGAATAAATCTGAAATGGAAGGTCTTTTCCTATTCCTCCATGGTATCAGGCATGGGGCAGGTGGCTGCGGATCTGCTGTCCGGTAAGGAAAATGATAACAGTGACGGAGCAGGAAGGACGTCTCCCGAAGAGGTCGGAGAATATGAAAAATCCGAAGAATGCCGCTTCACCTTTTCAAAAGGCAGCAGGGCAGGGACGTTCCTTCACGACGTGCTTGAGTATCTTGACTTTAAAACATCCTATGAGGAGTTTATCGGAAAGCAGGGGAACATGCCGCTACGGGATTTTCTGAAAACGGATGATGCCAGAAACACGGAACTGTACAGTGTTCTGGAAAACAAGCTGAGGGCTAACGGTTTTTCCTATGAGAAAAGGAAGGTGCTTGAGCTTATCGGCTGGTTCTTGGAAATCCTTTCTGCTGATCTCTGTGTTAACGGTAAGGATACAGGGGATTCAGCGCAGGAATACATGGTTACATCATTAAAGGATCTCGAAGATGCCGACTGCATAAAGGAAATGGAGTTCTGGCTTAACGTTGATGACGGTTTCAGCATAAGGGATTTTAATGAGTTGGTTTCACAGATAGACAGACACGGATCTGAGAATCCATTAATTAACTATCAGGATAATAACGGAACGGAGGGTGATGAAGCTGAATTTGGCGGAGTCACACATCCGGTGCTTCCTGAAGTTACGGTGGAGGATATAAACGGTCTCCTTACGGGTTTTATAGATCTTATCTTTAAGCACGACGGCAGATATTATGTTGCAGACTATAAATCCAACTATATTAATGATCATATAGGAAGTTATGCCGACGATGAGATAAAGATGAATATGGTAAATCATCATTATTATATTCAATACATACTGTATACCCTGGCACTTCACCGCTATTTAAAGTGTCATAAGCCTGATTATGACTATGATACCGACGTCGGCGGAATTGCATATCTTTATTTAAGAGGCATGAAGTCTGCAGATAACGGTAATGCATACAGGGGCTACGGGATCTACGGCAACAGGATAACTGGCCAGTACATTGAGAAGCTTGATGCATTGTTTGCGGGAACTAGATAAACGGCTCATATCGGTAAAATACGGAGAACGTATTTTACCGATGGACAGAATATGGTGAGATAAAGATATTTATGATGGATGCAATTGAATTTTTAAAGATGATTCCAATCTGGTCGGACATGGTTCTTGCTGTGGCTAACAGTGTGTCCAACCTGTGTGTAAAGGAAAAAAAGGAGCATGGTTTTGTGGTGGGATTGATGCTTCAGCATGCCAGAAACAACGGCAGCGTCTGCGTAAAAACAGATGAAATTGAAGACCTCATGCGCCACATTCTCCTGACTGAGATGACATCCGGGATGAAGGCAGGGCTTGCTGAAAAGCTTGCTGACATGGGCGGCGGCAACGAATTGTCCGCAACTGACGGGACAAACAGTGAGAATGACGAGCTCCATGTGTTTGATGCACTGATACTTGAATGGGCGGAAAGGTCCGGTCTTTTCAGAATTCTCAGGGAACTTTCACAGAAATCATTTTATGAAAATGATTGCGGTCTCGGTGCGGAGTGTCTGCAGTTTGCCGAGGATGATGAAATTGTATACGAGGCTGACGGCACGGAGGATTCTGGCAATGGAATTTCCGTCGACACTCAGATCAGACGCATAAAGGTGCCGGTAATTTTAAGTCTCGGCAGACTGTACATATCCAGATATTTTGCTTATGAAATCCGAATGGCCGGTTTTATCCGTACTGCCATAAAAAAGGAGAGCATAAAATTTGATTCTGCGGAGAGAAGTTCGTCCACAGATTTTACAATGGAAAATATCCACAGCGTGTGGACAAATGTCTATGGAGTACTTTCCGAATTCAGCGGAAAACAAAACGCTGAATCAGAAGGGGCGGATACCGGAAAAAGAGAAATTGACTGGCAGAAAGTGGCGGTTGCAATGTCCCTTTGTCATCCCTTTTCAATCATCACCGGTGGACCGGGAACCGGTAAGACATATACCGTATCCGTTCTCATCTGTCTTTTGAAGAAAATTAACAAATGGCTGAGGATAGGGATTGCGGCTCCTACCGGAAAGGCGGCTGCACGAGTAAAGGAATCTCTTGATAATGCACTTTCAAAGGGCGTGCTCAGCAAGGCTTATGACGTGCTCTATCCTCACCTTATTGACGAGGTGGCTCCTGCCGAAACAATTCATAAGATGCTTGGCATTCACCCCGGCAAATCCACCAGCAGAATAAATCAGGACAATCCTCTGGATTATGACGTGCTTATTATTGACGAAGTGTCAATGATGGACGTTTCACTTATGAACAGAGTGATTGCAGGGCTTAAACCCGAAACCAGACTGATTCTTCTCGGGGATAAGGATCAGCTTTCGAGTGTGGAAGCTGGTTCGGTACTTGGTGACATTTGTTCCGTTCTTGAGAAAAGAAAAGGGATTACCGACTATGAACTGAGCGTTATCAGTAAACTCACCGGCTATACCCTGGAGGAACTGATGAGTGAACCAGGTCTGGCACCGGGAATAGCATCCCTTCATAAATCCCGCAGATATGAAGCCAGTCCGCTTATTGGATTTATGGCAGGATACGTGAACTCCGGCAGACCGTATTCTGAAATCGGAAAAGAACTTCTGGGTGAGAAAAACGGGGGGCCGCTGCAGATGACCGATGCCGGCCAGCACGATTGTTTCGGAGCGCTGACTTCTTTACCTGAAGAAAAATCAGTGAAGGGTGTGGCTGTTTTAAACGGCTGCAACAGGGATTTTATTGATGCTCTGTGTGAAATGGCTGTAAAGGGCTGGAAGACTGATTCCGGATTGCCGAAGCAGTGCCCTAACTATCGCAGGTTCCTCTGCTTCATGGCGGAACATCCCGTGCTCTCATCAGAGCGTAGCGATCAGGACGAGGGGGCCGATAATAAATCGATGGTTGAAACAGCCTTTGACATGATAGACGGCTTTAGGGTTCTTTGCCCTGAGCGTCAGGGATATTTCGGGGTGAGATACGTAAATGACTGCCTTGCAGGTGAAGGTCTTAAATTTGTCAGAAAGCGTGTAGGACAGGATGCATGTACTGACAGGAACGGTTTTTCCAAAAACTGGTTCCCCGGACTTCTTCTCATGATTACCAAAAATGACCCGAATCTGGATCTTCGGAACGGAGACGTTGTTATCTGCGGGTATGCCGAGGGATACGGTATGTCAAAGAGAGTCTGGGTTAAGACTGAGGGCGGACAATACAGGTCAATATCATTCGGAATGCTGTCTGACTACGAGACGGGATTTGCAATGACCATTCACAAGTCACAGGGTTCCGAGTTTGAGCACACGATGATGATCATGAACGGCACTGAGAAAACCATAACCAGAGAACTGGTATATACGGGGATTACCAGAGCAAAGTCATTTGTTACCATGGTGGTCGGAAACAGCGGGCATACCGATACTGAAAACCTGAATGAAAGATTTGCCAAACGTGTCAGCCGTTCAAGTGGTCTCGGCGAAAGACTCTACGGCTAAGTATTCACAGAACGTGAATTTAAAAATACGTAACACACATGTATTTTTACGGTGACAGGAACCGGTCGCCGTAAAAATTACAAAAAACATCGTTAAAAAAGCCAAAAAAATAAAAACCATGAGTTATCAGTGAAATTTTTGAGAAAAATCCATATAGATGTAGAGAAGTGGTCCCATGAGTGATTTTTTAGTCAAAAACAAAATATTTTTAAAAAAATTCAAAAAAAGTGTTGACGAAAAAAATAAAAAACCTAAAATACACATCGTTCGCTGAACAGAGCGAAACGAAAAAAGTTCTTTAAAAACGAATCTAGACAATCTGTGTGGGCACTCGCTGAATTCATGAGCTGAAAGAAA
>JAGAYS010000043.1 GCA_017940385.1 Ruminobacter sp.
CCCTAAAGCTTTTTTAGATAGTTGTGGACCATATGAGTTCTGGTTTCATGAGTTTCTGTTTTTCTCTTTAGTTGGATTGTATTGGTCGCGACATTTCTATGCATGGTTGTGGCGTATATTTAAGAAAGTGTTTCATATAACCGCGATATACTAGAGCTCGCTCCGGCAGGTTTTTTTAACGTCAGCGCCATCAGTCTTTAGAATGAAAGCTAAGGAGTCGGAATGACGTAAATCAATTTAAAGTATAGGTTGAAAAGTTTAAACGAATGATGAACAGATGGTAACGTTAATGATAAATACTTCATTCCATGATTAAAGAATAAATGACTGTTGAATACAGACCGTGACAGGTTGGATAACTTAGAGAGAAAGATTGCTGAAAATTATATTGATGAAGTTCCATCCGATATCACTATAAAAATTCTGTGCCGTGATAGAATGAAATAATCAAGAGATAGGAGGTACGGATGAAAAAATTATTATTGATTTTGTGTGGATTATGCGTAATGTGCAACGCATACGCGGGCAATAACGAATCGCAACTAAATAAGGACAATAATATGGCAATAACTGTAAATCTGCGCTACACGGGCACAGGCGGTAATGCTCGCTCTTTTGCCGAAGAGATGATGTCATCCGGGACCGTAGATAAGATTCGTGCCGAGAAAGGTAATCTTCGGTATGAATATTATGTTTCGTTGGATGATCCTGAAACGGTGCTGTTGGTAGACAGCTGGACTGATCAGGCAGCTATTGATGCACATCATGCGTCCCCTATGATGACAACCATTGCTGAGCTTAGAGAAAAGTACGACCTCCATATGACCGTTGAACGTTATATCAGCACAGAGGCACCAAAAACTGAAGATCGTTTTATCAGGAAGTAAGCATAGGTATTTCTGATAATAATCAGTTCTGTAATAAAATGTCAGCTAATGACCGGTACAGTGCCAGGAAGGTCAAAATATTTTTATAAATGGGCAATGATTTTTTGAGGTGAGGCATGGCCGACTATTCATATCTTTGTTGTGGGTGACGTGATGCTCCCGGGGATAAACTATTTGGACAAAAGATTATCCGTTTTTGATTGATTTTCCTGCATGGACATTGATAGGATCAGGAGAAGGAGGTACTGATCTGATTTATGTAGCGAGAAGGCACTAATTTTCCCATTCTGTTCATTCAATTTAAGCATGGTCAGAGTGTCAGGGAAGCCGTGAAGCAGATTAAGGAAAGGTTCGAACAAGGTGCTGCATACAGGTATAAACTTTGCTCCTAAAACAATGGCTCATCAATGCCTGATTGAAACACTCTATTTAATTTAAGACAACAATTCAGTAAGTTTTAAAAACAGAGTATAAAACAAACCGGATTTACTTTATATAAATCCGGTTTGCACATATCAGTCATTTAAACCTGACGTAAAACTTTGAATTCATCCTGTCAAAAAGAAAGAATGAACATCAAACATCAGAGTTCTCAGTTGTACTGAATTTCTATTGCTTCAGCAATTTTCTTACCTTCAGTTACAGCTTCTTCTACAGTATCAGAACTGGTCAGTACCACGCCAAGTCTTCTGGTGCCGTTTATTTCAGGCTTGCCGAAAAGTCTGAGCTGAGCTGAAGGATAAATGTTAAGAGCATTGCAGAGGTTATCGTAGGTAAGATTGCTTGAAGTGCCGTTACCCAGAAGAGCAACAGATGCTGAAGGACCGTAGAACTTAAGTCCCTTGCAAGGAAGGCCGAGGATTGCTCTTACATGGAGGGCAAACTCACTGAAATTCTGAGAAATCATGGTTACCATACCGGTGTCATGAGGACGAGGAGATACTTCACTGAACAGTACCTCGTCACCTCTGATGAAAAGTTCAACGCCGTATATGCCGTGACCGTTTAAAGCGGTTACGATTTCTCTGGCAATATGCTGAGCCTTGGCAATAAGATCTTCAGACATTACCTGTGGCTGCCAGCTTTCACGGTAGTCACCGTCTTCCTGACGATGTCCGATAGGAGCACAGAAATGAATGCCGTCTACCGCACTTACGGTAAGGAGAGTTATTTCATAGTCAAACTTCAGGAATTCTTCAATGATTACTTTGGTCTTATGACCTCTGCCTTCAGTATGGGCCTTATTCCATGCATTTTCGATCTGGTCGGCAGACTTGATTACGCTCTGTCCCTTGCCTGATGAACTCATTACAGGTTTTACAACGCATGGGATACCGATCTTTTCAACACCGGCTCTGAATTCCTCAGCAGTTTCAGCGAAAACATACTTAGAGGTAGGTAAATTCAGCTTTTCGGCAGCAAGGGTTCTGATACCTTCTCTGTCCATGGTTGTTAAGGCTGCATAGCTGCTTGGAACGACTTTAAAACCTTCCTTCTCAAGCTCAACAAGCTTTGAAGTGGCAATGGCTTCAATCTCTGGAATAATGTAGTCCGGTTTTTCCTTTCTTACCAACTCCTCGATGGCGGCACCGTCAAGCATATTGATTACATATGAACGGTGAGCAACCTGCATTGCAGGGGCATTGGCATAGCGATCCACGCCGATTACTTCAACACCGAAACGCTGCAGTTCAATGCAGACTTCTTTACCGAGTTCACCGCAACCTAAAAGCATAGCCTTTGTAGCCTTTGCACAGTATGGAGTTCCAAGCATAAAAATATTTACCTGTATAATAAAAAAAACAATATATCAAAGGAGACATCGCATTTCCGACGGTGCCGGAGCCGGACTGAACCGGATACGGCAAATCACGTTCAACCGGGAACGCGTTGATTTTGTCGCAAACTATAACATAAATGAGGTTCTGTCGCAAATCTATATCATATTTAGGCATCAGTCCGGAGAGTAGATTTTGAACGTTATGTGTTCAATAATGCGTCAATATTCTGAAAATTAGAGAGTAAAGTTTCATATTTGATATTTAATATTCTAACGGAATATAAAAAACCTCTCATTAATGCTATATTTCAGCATATGTTGCAGGGGTTTTCCCCGCATTTAACAAGAATAATAATCATGATTTCGTATCCCCCGGTGAGATTCATGCCGGAGGCATGACCGTGATCTGCCGGGACTTTGCGTAATACCGGCACCGGGGGATTTAGGATAACAGATGTATATTAAGCAGATTTTATTTTCAGTTTGCGTTGTTACGGGGATGTCCGGCACTGCCGTTTGGGCTCTTGATGACGGCTCTCTTGATAATTATGAGGTAGAGATTATCCGCAGTCATCCGTCAGCGGCTGAACATTCAGCTGATGACGGAATCGTTATAGGTTCTTCCTCATACAGGGAAAAAGGCGCATCGGACGGCAATTCTTCCGCACCGACATCATCTGAATCATCAACATCATCTTCACAGAACGGCTCCGGTGATGAATGGGACACAGAGCAGGGGATTTCAGTAACGGCAAAGGATACTGAAGCTCGATCCGCTGTTAACTCTGATAACACCTCGTCCGGAAAGAATCTTGGAATGGGCTGTTCCAGACCGGAAAACATCCCTGACGTTATTATTGACACTCCGAAAATCAAAAGAGTGGATCTTACGGAAGTATCATCTGTTTATACTGTTGTAAAAGGTGATACCGTCGGCAAGCTTATCGCCGAACTTGTTCCTCAGGGAGCCGACGTTACGTCCGGGCAGCTTCTTGCCGCAATAGTCAGAGCCAATCCGAAAACATTCAACGGCGGAAATCTTCAGATAGGCAGCAAGCTTGCCGTTCCTTCAGCAGATCGCATTGCACTCGAATCGGACAAGGTCGGCAAAGATATTCTCTCCAGAATCAATACCGGTAAAATGGCCGGATATTCAATCCCTCGACTTCAGCTTCCGTGGGAAGAGGAAGATGCCAGAATAGCCAAACAGAAAGCTGCCAAGGAGGCCAGGGATGAAACCCTGAAAAAACAGCAGGATGATTATCAGGCATGTCTTGACACCGTTAAGCGTAAAAAAGAGGAAGCCGAGCTCAAGAAGGCCAGGGAAATTGAAGAAGCAAGAAAGGAAGCGGAACGAAAAGCCCGTGAAGAATGGGAAATGGCAAATACCGAGGCTGACCTTGCCAGTGACGATTTCATGATTGCCGATCCGGAGGAAGAGGCTGCAGCCAGGGCCGCAAAGGAAAGGGAAGAAAATATTGTCCTTAACGAGCAGGGGAAAAGAGTCATCGTTCTGAAACAGAACAGGGATTCCGACAAGGCTGATGGTAATACCGCCTCATCTGCAGGAGGAAGAATTTCCGGAGCGAACATAATATTCAACGGAAAAGACGTATATGCCAGGGACTCTTCAGGCAGAACGGTTAAAAACACTGAAGCTGCCTCATCCGCATCTTCAGCAGAACTGGACAGAATGAGAAAGGAGCTTGCGGACGCGCAGAGCGTAAATCAGGCTCTTCTTAACGAAAAAATCAGACAGACCGAAAAAATTTCACGTCTTGAGGAGCAGTTTGAAGGGCTGTCTTCAAAAATCGACAACATAGCTCAGATGCAGACCATACAGATTACTGATGCAGCCGAGGCCAAGCAGGCAAGAGAGCAGTCTCAGTCCGACGAAGGAAAGACGTCATGGCTAACCTGGATGGCATGCATTCTGGGTGGGGTTATTCTGTACGGCATCGTGCTTGTACCTATGCTCAGAAACAACAGAAAGCTGAGAGAAATACTTCAGGCTTCCGTATACGGCAGAATCATCATCGATAATCCTGTTTCCAGAAAGTGCCACGACATTAAGGTAAAAATCCGTTCATCTCTCAAGAAATATCTGGAGGATTCCGAACAGAAGGAACAGGAAATCGGTGAACGTATAGCCGAAGAGGAAAGACAAAAGGCCGAACGGGAACAGATTGAAGCCCAAAAGGGGGCTGTATTTTTCAAGGAACAGGCAACCGAAGCTGCTGCAGGAGCCGATGGTTCCGCTGAAGTAAATGCAGGAACCGATATCGGAGAAGTTGTACCTCAGGAAGCCGGTTCAGAGCCGGAATATCAGCCTACCAGCATGGTAATCGAAATTGAATCGGATCCTGTGGTTCCCGTTGGATTCTCCGAAGAGGATCAGCTCGAGGTTCCTCCGTCCGTAAGTCATGATGACGAAATCGTGGCTACCACGGAAAATCCGGAACCTAAAACAGTAGATTAAATCCGAAAGCCTTAACAGAGTCAGATCATGTGAGAATGTCTGACTCTGTTTTTTCATTAGTAGCGCCGGACAGTGTGTCCTCCATACTCATTTTGAAAGATGACGGCCGGGTGAGAAATAGGAAATAAAAAATGCTTGATTACGTTTACTGCTGTCCGGACAGCATACCGGACGCGAAGAAATACGACTCTTCAGACAGACGTTATTACGTTACGCCTTCCTTCGTTGACATACAGGTTAACGGTTTTAACGGAGTAACCCTTGACGGAAACGAAGGAGTTACTGTTGAAAAGCTCGAACACATCAGTGAGTCACTGAAAAACTCAGGATGCGGGATCTTCGTACCTACGCTCATAACCTCCCCATACGAAATTCTTAAAGATTCACTGGAACAGACGGAACTTTACATGAAGAAACATCCCGGAAGAATTCCGGGACTTCATATTGAAGGACCATTTATCAGTACGGTAAAAAAGGGAATACATAATGAAGCATATATCCGTAAACTTGAGGGCAGGGATCTTGAGCTCATTCTTCGTTATGCCGAAGCTGTTTCATACATTACCCTTGATCCGGATGCCGTAACTCCGGATGTTATGAAAGAACTCCTTGACGCAGGCATAAGGCTTTCTCTCGGTCATACCGATGCAGACTACCGTAAAGCGGAAAAATTTATAGCTGACGGTGCTACTCTCGGAACTCATCTCTATAACGCCATGACCATGGCCGTTAACGGCAGAACTCCAATGGCTGTTGAGGCTGTTCTTAATTCTGATACGGTCTACTGTGGCGTTATCGGTGATGGTATTCACGTTAATTACGCTCTGGTTAGCCTGGCGCACAGGCTTCTCGGTGATCGCTTTGTTCTTGTTACGGACTGTCTGGCGGCTGCAGGAACTGATCCGGATAAATTCAGAAGCTTTGTTTTTGCCGAAAAGGAAATATTCAATGATCCGGTAAAAGGCTGCATAGATGCTAAAGGAACCCTTGGAGGTTCACGTCTTACCATGACCGAAGGAATCAGGAATCTGGTCAGACATGCAGGTTTTACACTCAATGAGGCCGTATATGCGGCGACGCTGGCTCCTGCGAAAGCTCTCGGGATTAATCTTTCCAGAAACTACAATATCCTGGATGAGGAACTTAATCTGGTGGATGTTCTATCCGAATAGAACCGGTAAAACTCTAAAAGAGGCGTAATCATTCCGGTCACGCACTCTTTAAACTTTTTACTTTCGTATCGCTACCGGAGCTGTATAACGCCGATAAATCTTTTATGAGAAATAACCGTTAATGTAAGGATTTTCCTCTCTTTCCTCTCCTATGGTAGATTCACCTCCGTGCCCCGGAAGAACTTTCGTTTCATCAGGAAGAATAAGAAGCTTTGTTTTGATGGATGATATCAGCTGTTCCGGGTCTCCCTGAGGAAAATCGGATCGGCCGACCGATCCCGCAAACAGCACATCTCCGGAAAGCAGAAGCCCGCTATCCCTGAAATAATAGCATACCTGTCCAGGAGTATGTCCCGGGCAGTGGATAACCAGCATAGGCTCGGCCATACCTTCAATCTCAACCTTTTCTCCGTCATTAAAATATCTGGACGGTGTAAGCGGAGGTCTGTCCTCCAGACCGAACATGGATGCCTGCATGGACAGATTATGCAGCCAGTACTCATCATCTTTGTGCGGACCAAGCACCGGAACATTAAGCAGAGAGGCAAGATCCGCCGCTCCGCCGCAGTGATCCAGATGACCGTGAGTCAGGATTATTGCCTTAACCTTAAGTCCGTATTTTTCAGTAAGCATGTACAGTTCCCTGGCATTATCTCCGGGATCGCAAATGAGGGTACAGAGGTTATCTTCATTGATGATAAATCTGCAGTTTTCCTGAAAGGCTCCGACAGGTATGGTTATGTATTTCAGCATCCTTTTCTCCGCTCCTTAGATCTGCAGCCTTAACCGAGAATAAGACCGCAGATGAAGATTATTCCGCACGCGGGCTGAGGCTCATGTGCAGTATGTTTTAAAGTTACTTAATTCTGACTACCAGTCCCTTAAGATAAAGGGCTTCAGGGTAAGGCAGGGCAACAGGGTGGTCACTTGCCTGAGTCAGAAATTCAACAATCTGTCCGTCTTTTCCGGCATCCAGCAGAGCATCGGCGACAACCTTCTGGAAAAGATCAGGTGTCATATGGCCTGAGCATGAGTAGGTCATGAGATATCCGCCGGGATTGATAATGGAGGCGGCTATCATGTTGATGTCCTTATAGCCTCGACATGCCTTCTCAAGCTGTGATTTACTTTCGGCAAACTTAGGAGGATCTAACACTATTACGTCGTAGGTGTGTCCCTGTTTCTTTTCCTTGCGCAGGAAACTGAACACGTCTTCACGAATAAACTTCACCCTGCCCGGATCAAGATGATTGAGAACTATGTTCTTTTTGGCTATATCCAGCGCCTTCTGAGAAACATCGACATTCGCAACGCTTACGGCTCTACCTTTAAGTGCATACAGTGAAAAACCGCCGGTATAGGAAAAACAGTTAAGCACTGACTTACCCTTACAGTACTTCGCAAGAGCTGCTCTGTTGTCTCTCTGATCCAGATAATATCCTGTCTTATGACCATCCTGAATGTTGACCAGAATCTTCATTCCGCCGTTTTCGGTAATGGCAAGTTCCTCAGGAGGCAGGTCTCCGTAAATCACGCCCTTGCGAAGTTCAAGTCCTTCCTTTGTTCTGACCTCCACATCCGAACGTTCGTAGATGCTGTCTTCCGGAAACAGTTTTCTCAGTGCGCCAGTAATTTCCCTGAGATGATATTCAGCTCCGGCACTCAGCACTTCCAGAACAAGGAAATTATTATAGCGGTCTATGATTAGTCCCGGCAGCCCGTCAGATTCAGCATCTACCTGACGGCATGCGGACATGCCTGTTTCCTTCAGCATAAGTTCACGGGCACCGGCTGCTTCAGATATTCTTCTGACAAAAAAATCCTGATCGATGATTTCTTCTCTGTCAAAAGACCAAACTCGGGCTCTTATCTGGGAATTCGGCGAATACGACCCCTTTGCCAGAAAAACACCGTCAGATGTCAGAATCTCAATATCTCCGCCGTTCTGAGGCGCGTTTCTGACTTCTTTTACCGCTTTGGAAAAAATCCACGGATGACGTCTTTTTAATGATTTTTCTCTTCCTTCATGAAGAATAAGTTGTGCGGTCATGTTAAGCTGCTCTTAAATATATATTTCGTTTGTCTTAAATGGAGACGCATGATGTCGGAACATCACTGGTCATTAATATGAAGGTATTTTATAATGTGCGTGCCATTTTCGCCATAAAAATGAGTTACCTTAAGGCAAAAGACGCTTTACATGATAATGTAATCCAATCTTCAGCCGAACTCCTGTGAGACTGAAACAGGTTCACTCATACCTTTCTCAGGAACTGTTTTTATCTGAATCAGACATGGACGCCATAATCATTACAATTTGTAACATTTTGAAACACAAATCCGTCGTCCGTTTGATTACAATTATAATCAGAAAGGGCCCTGATTGAGAGCTTATAGGAAAGAAACAAAATAAATATCTCACGTCCGAAATTAAGAAATCTGATAAACGGAGAATTCCACCATGAAAAAGTTAAGCATGTTTGTATTATCACTTATTGCCGCGACCTGTCTGGTTACGACCGGATGTGTGGTAGTCGATGACGACGGTTATCACCATGAACACCATCATGAACATCACCAAGATCCTCATCACGACCACCACCATCATAACAAGCCTGATCATCCTCACCATGATCACAACGGACACGGCGTAAACCGCCGTTAGTACGAGAGTACGGGAATTTGGCATGAAGACCGGTCATCTTTATGTCCGCACGTACGGGCACCGGCATCCCCGGAAAACGGGACGGGCCGAAAAAAATACGGGATTGGATATGACTTCTGCGTATATAGGGAATACAATAACCTCCTGTTCAGGTAAAAATCCGGAACAGATAATAATTAGAAGGAGGCTTTCATGAAATACTTATCGGTTACTTCAGTAGCAGCTCTTGCTCTCATGCTGGGCGGGTGCGTGCTGGTCGATGACGGATATGGTTACGGAACAACGGAGACCGTATACTATGAGGAAAGCTACTACACTCCAGGCAACACCGTAATATATCACGATGTAATTGTACCTGCTGCTCCTGCCGTAGTATATGCACCGCCTCCTCCTCACCATCACGGGCCGGGACTTCACGTACGCCCGGATCACAGGCCACCTGGGCATAATCCGGGACACAGACCTCCGGGACATAATCCGGGAGGGAACAATCCGGGGCACAGACCTCCGGGACATAATCCGGGAGGGAACAATCCGGGGCACAGACCTCCGGGACATAATCCTGGTGCCCACGGAGGAAACAGGTTTCACAATCCGTCATTTTCCGGACAGGGCCCTGGTCGGTGGCATGATACGTATCAGCGTACAAAACCGGGAACGGGTTCAGGCAGTTCCCATGGTCACGGACATGGCGGCGGTAATGGAGGAGGTCTCCACAGACGTTAGTCCGTACATAAGTGCTTAGTCGTTGTCGAACAAAAAGTCTTCACATGTTTCTTTGTGGAGACTTTTTATTTATATATGTGACAGATATCACTGTTTACATCATCCGAGTATTGTTGGTTTAATGTTAAATAATTATTTTGACTTAAAATCTTTTTGTTAAACATTTTTAACAAAAAATATAAGGATAATAAAAATGAAAAAATTATTTGCTGAGTTCTTCGGTACCTTCTGGCTTGTTTTTGGCGGCTGCGGTACTGCGCTCTTTGCATGTGGACTTGAAAAGGTCGGCGTAGGATACGTCGGTGTTTCTCTGGCATTCGGTCTTACCGTACTGACTATGGCTTATGCCGTCGGACACATCAGCGGAGGTCATTTTAACCCTGCCGTTACTCTTGGTCTGGTATGCGGCGGACGCTTTAAGTTCGGTCTGGCTGTTCCATACATTATTTCTCAGGTTCTCGGCGGTATTGCTGCCGCAGCATGTCTGTACCTCATTTTCAAGGGAACGGATGTCGGCGGTTTTGCATCAAACGGTTACGGTGAACATTCTCCTGAGCATTATGGCTTCACTGCCTGCGCCGTTACTGAAGTTCTGTTAACCGCATTCTTCCTGATCATAATTCACGGTGCCACTGACAAGAGGGCTCCTGCCGGTTTTGCTCCGATAGCAATCGGTCTTGGTCTTACCCTTATCCACCTGATTTCAATACCTGTAACCAATACTTCAGTTAACCCTGCAAGAAGCATTGCCGTTGCACTCTTTGCTGAACCATGGGCTCTTGAACAGGTATGGTTCTTCATTGTATTCCCAATCATCGGTGGCGTACTGGGCGGTTTCATTTACAGATTTCTGCTCGAATCAAAGAATTAATAACCGGGTTCCCGACAGAGGAACCATGGACAAATGAACATAAGAAAAAGGGAGCTGTGCTCCCTTTTTTGTTCATCTTTACAATAACAATCAGCCGATCCGCCGGCATCATTACTTTTTCCTGACATTACCGCTTCAGCAGTGTCTCATTAACAAACATGCTTCCTTTAAAAACGGCAGGATATCAGAGACCGTACATCAGCGGGGCAGATTTGCAAAGAGCTCCGGTCTGTCTTCCTTCAGCTTTTTAAGCATTGCTCCGGTAACAAGAACAACTCCCTTCGGCGATACATAAAAATGTCTGCGGTCCTCTTCCTCGTCATATCCTATTTCCAGGTTCGGAGGAAGCACACAGTTTCTTTCGATAATGGCTTTTCGTATGCGGCAGCCTTTACTGATCACCACTAAAGGGAAAACCACCACCTGTTCAAGATGACATTCCGGTTCAACTCTCACGGAATTAAACAGAATGGAATAGTATATCTCCGAACCGAAAATGACGCATCCCACGGATATAACCGAATTGACGGACACTGAAGTGCGTTTCTCAGGATCCCTGATAAACTTAACCGGGGGCAGCTGTTCCGCCTTGGTCCATATAGGCCAGGAAGTATCGTATATATCAAGATCCGGATATTCCTGCGTCAGATCCAGATTGGCGGCCCAGAAGCTGTCCACGGTTCCCACATCCTTCCAGTAGCATATCTGCTGCTTGGCCCGGTTGCGGACACAGCTCATTTCGTAATTATGCGCATGGACACATCCCTGTTTAACTATTTTTGGAATGATATCCTTACCGAAATCATGAGACGATGCAGGATCCTTGTTGTCCTTATCAAGAAGATCGAAAAGAAAGGATGTCTCAAAAATATATATACCCATAGATATAAGTGTTTTATCAGGTTTGCCCGGAACGGCGGGAGGGTTCTCGGGTTTCTCGATGAAGTCAACGATCATGTTGTTCTCATCAACCTGCATGCATCCGAATGCCGAAGCATCCTCACGGGGCACTTCAATACATGCGATGGAACATGGACAGATGCTTCTGATATGATCCATAAGCATCACGGAGTAATCCATCTTGTACACATGGTCTCCTGACAGAATCAGAACATAGTCTCCGTCATAGGAACGGAGAATGTCGAGATTCTGATACACGGCATCGGCAGTGCCCTGATACCAGTGTATTTCATCGACTCTCTGCTGGGCCGGAAGAACCCTGACGAATTCCCCCATATGATTATTATTCAGAAAAGTCCACCCGTCCTGAATGTGGCACAGCAGGGAATCGGATTTATATTGGGTCATGATCCCCATTTTTCTGATACCGGAATTAAGGCAGTTGGACAGGGCGAAATCTATAATGCGGAACTTTCCGCCAAAATGAACAGCCGGCTTTGCTCTGATATCGGTAAGCTCCCTGAGACGGGAGCCTCTTCCTCCGGCAAGAATCAGAGCGGTGGTTTTCTTAATGGCCAGAAGCTGGTTGGAACAATTGAAAGATTTAGGCATGGTCTTACTTAACGCTATTTAAAACAAATCATACTCATACGAAAAGGTACCATCGGATGCGTCAATCGCAGACGCAATGCGTCTTGCGCGTTTTCATCATTCTGTATCCTAACGGCTAAAGTTAATGGTAGCACCGGCACGCCGCATACACAAAAAAAATGTTCCGCTGAAGATTCATTTGTTGCGTAGCTTCAATAACCTGAACGTTATGAGGTTTACGCGTACACTTTTTATTTATGTTATCATGTGATAAACTGACGCGGTGACACCACTGAGTCACGATGAGTGTCGGATGCTTTTGGAACATGAACCTGCGGCGGTTGCCGTCGACGGGCGTACAGATAATAATCACCCCAAAACCGTAAACACCACTAAAGCACACTAAATTATTAAATACGTTTCAAACTATTATATAATAGCGGCTGAAAAGTCTGCAGCGGATATCACTGCAGAATTATGAAAAACATTAGGATACCAAATAATGAGTTCGGAAGATAACGGCGGCTGCGGTTGCGGCTGTCTCACACTAATAGGTCTGCTGGTACTGGCATCAATGTTTCCCCAGATAACCGTTGCGGTGATAGTTCTTATTGTCATCGGGGCATTTCTGCATTTTACGGATTCCAACAGTGCAAAAACAAAACGCCAGAGAGCTGAAGAAGAGGCCTTCGGCAAAAATCCAATCAATGATATTGACGTAACCACTGCAATTATGCGTCTTGTCGGTTACGTAGCCAGAGGGAACGACGTAATAACCAGACAGGAAATCAATCATGCCGAAAACATCATTCGGCAGCTTGATCCCTCACACCGCTCACTGTTAATCAATGCCTTTAACAGCGGCAAGGCACAGAACTATACTCCTGACAGGGACATATCATACATAAAGTACGTGGCTGCGGAACAGATGAGTTTCCTTCAGAGCGTGCTGTCAATAATGGTATACATTGCTCTTGCCGACGGTGAAATCAAAAATGCCGAAAGGGAAAGAATCAACATAGTGGCTTATGCATTCGGCTTTAACAGCATTGACGTCGACGCCCTGATCCGTGAAATGAGTCCTCATAATTTCAGGAACTACTCATACCGGTCAGACAGCGGCAGCAGATCCGGCTCAGGCTACGGTTCCGGTTCTCATCATGCCGGAGGAAGCAGTTACGGTTATTCCGGAGAATATGATGAAGCCATGTCTCTTCTCGGCGTAACAGACTCCTCAACACCGGATGAGATTACGAGACAGTACAAGAAACTGATCAGAAAATATCATCCAGATCTTATCAGAGCCAAGGGACTTCCTGAAAACATGAGGAAAGTTTACGAGCAGAAGACAAAAGAGATCAACGAAGCCTACGACATTGTTAAAAAACATCGTGGTTTTTAATTCCTACCGTTACGCCCGCTCATGACTTTTTTCTCAAAAAGCAGAAAACCGACAATGATCGGGCGTTTCGTCACTTTTTGCGGATACGAAATGCCGTTCTTTACATTTATTTATGTTATTATCGCTTCAGCGTCAGACTAATAATAGGGACTAAAAAGATGGAATTTAAAGAAGTAGTAGCAAAAAGAAAATCCGTAAGAGAATTCAAAAAGGACACCATCGGCAAGGAAGTTATCGCCGACATCATCATGGAGGCAGGTCGTGCTCCTTCATGGGTAAACGCTCAGGAATGGAAAGTATTCGTAGCCACCGGACATACCCTTGAAAACATCAGAAACGAATTCATCAGACTTGGTAATGAAGGGGTGAAGGGTTACGCTGATTTCGACACCTCACACAGAACCGAATGGTCTGATCAGGCGCAGAAGAACATGAACAGCTTCTATGAATACGCTAATTCAATGCACGTCGGTCAGCGCTGGGATGAACTGGAAAACAGCTTCTTTGACGCTCCCGCAGTTCTGTTCCTCTGCTTACCGAGGACTGCCAACAAGTGGGCCGTTCTTGACCTGGGCGGATTCGAACAGACTATGCTTCTTGCCGCCACAAACAGGGGGCTGGGTTCAATTCCTGCGTATAACATCGTGAAGTATCCTGACGTAATCAGAAAGTACATCGATATTTCCGATGAATACGACATTGCCGTAGGCGTTGCCATCGGATACGTGGCAGATACGCCAATTAACAGGATTCAGTCATCCCGAATGACTCTTGATCAGTTTGTAATCTGGAAGGACTAGTCAGCATCTGCCGGAAACTCGGTCATGTTGTCAGACTGAAAGCATTATGTAATTTACAGGGAAACTCCGTCTGAAAACGGAGTTTCTTTGCAACAGGGGAAATGCATTTCATTTTTCCCAAAGTTCTGCAGTAAAGAGACCTTATCCGGCGCTGAGTATGCGCTTTCACAAATTTTTAGTTACGGTAATACATTACAACCGGAGATGCCAATGAATACAAAGGAAGAGAACCAGGAGCAGAAACAGACGGCCGAAGCAGCCTCAGCCGGCGAACCGTCATCAGCGACTGCCAAAACAGAAATGATGCAGGCTGACGAACCGGTTTATGATCTTTTCGGAATTACGGATTCGGACAGTTCAGAAAACGACGACGGAGAGTTTGTTTTCCTTGATGATGTCCCTGAAGCTGATGCGGTATCAGAAGACGGCGGAACCGAAGGCCGGGGAGCTGACCTCGACAGTCCCGGAGACATTTCCCGCTTCACTCAGGATCAGCTTCACGACATTGCAGTATTTTCCAACGCTCTCGACGGTTTGTTCCGGCTCGTAAAGGATGCAGATTATCAGATTCAGGTCGAATTCTTTAAAAAGAACATATCCGTACTGCGCACCATAGCACACAACAGTACCGGTCTTCTGGCATATGACGAAAGGGAACCAGATGATCTGCTGTATGCATCGGCACTGGTGATGCGTTTAAGCTGCGGTATTCCGTTAATTGAGGAGCTGGTTGACTGTTACGGCAGTCTTAACGTGTGGGATTATGTACCGGAACAGTGATGCATAAGTAATCAGCGAAATACCTTCACCTGTAAAACAAAAAAGGAAGATGTCTCATTTCCCCAAATTTTGCGAGAATAGATAAGTACACAATACAAAAAACTCAAAGAAACACCATTTTTCAGTGGTGTTTCTTTGTTTTATATGTTACACTAGATATGTTGTATTAATATCTATCTAGGCCAATTATGTTAGTTACTAA
>JAGAYS010000044.1 GCA_017940385.1 Ruminobacter sp.
AATGCTAAAATACAGAATTGGGCCAAGGTTCTTAATCAGCTATCCTGTCTTGATGAAACCAGCACAAGGATAGCTAGGTACATTAGATAATTTTTCAAAAGGGGCTTAACAAGGGTTTACACGGAATCGCGTTCACTCTCGTCTTATGTGTCCTAAACATATGAATTACAACAAAGTTTAGGTTAAGAATACGGCACCATTGATATCCCGGCGGTTTGAGGTCAGAACAGTCTGAATATATACAGAATGCCGTTCTTATCAGTAAACCTCCTGATGATATTCTCTGAGAATATCCTTCAGATGTTTCATGACATCAGCTTTTGGAGGATGGATGTCATTGAGCTTGTACGGATCATTAAAAAAAGCCCATTTATGTTTACCCATCTCATGGTAAGGAAGCAGCTCCACTCTTTCCACCGCATCCCCCAGTTCCTTTATGAATTCTCCCATTTTCCTCGCGTTGTCTTCAGTGTCAGTGTAGGTCGGGACAACAACCAGTCTTATCCACATTTTCTTGTGATTATCGGCAAGATATCTGGCAAAGGCCAGGGTATCCTTGTTGGAACGACCGGTAAGTTCCTTATGAACATCATCATTCATGGCTTTCAAATCAAGGAGAAATGTATCAGTTTCTTCTATCAGAGACCTTACATCATCATTGTAGTTACGGATACCGCCATTGGTATCGAGACATGTATTAAAACCGGCCGCATGCACCTGCCTGAACAGTTCAGCCACAAATTTAGCCTGCATCGAAGCCTCGCCTCCTGATGCGGTTACACCACCGCCACTTGCTCTGAAAAACGGAGCATACGTGACGATTTCATCCATCAGCTTCTTAACGGTAACTTCCTCTCCGCCCTTGAAATCCCATGTATCCCTGTTGTGACAGTAAATACATTTAAACTGACATCCCTGAAAAAAAACAATATATCTGATTCCAGGACCGTCAACAGCCCCTCCCGTCTCAATAGAATGAATTCTGGCCGTTAATTCAGATCCATTTACGTTCTCTGCAGGCGACATACTACGCTCCTCTAATCATATATTCTTGTATCGGTTAAACCGCATTATATTGACGTCATTAAAATCCTGGACGACAAACATTTCTTTTATTCCTGTGCTTACAATTATAATAACAACAGCCGGTATTTTTTAAAAGCTGTATTAACCGGAACCGTCTGGACAGCCGCGAATAACAACACAACATTACAATTCATCATTCGAGGAACATAATGAACAATTATTTAATAACCGGAGCATCCGGAATGATTGCCGGAGGATTCATTCAGAAGATAGTAAGTGAACATCAGTACGTGGGACTCATTCTCCTGACCAGGGATAAAGTACATACCGCTTACCGTTACCAGAAACTGCTCGAAGCCTCTCACACCCCAATCAAAATAATCTCCGACCTGTCTGAACTCACGGATAATGAAGCAGCTTCGGTAACTGCCGTCATCAACCTTGCAGGCTCCCCCATAAGTACCGGACTGGTCAACACGGCGAAATTCAAAGATCTTTATGAGTCCAGGGTAACCTATACGAAAAATCTTGTAAAAAAACTGAAAGAAAGAAATATAACGCCTCAGGTTTTTATTTCCGCATCATCAATGGCCGTATATTCGGAAACATCGGCCCCGTTCAGCGAAACCACTGCTCCCGAGTCCCCAAAATCCAAGCTTGCAAAGTTATGCAATGACTGGGAAAAAGCCGCACTCAATGCCCACAGTGAACTTAACTCCAGAGTAGTGATTATGAGACTCGGAAACGTCACGGATCTCTCCGGAGGAATGCTTATGAGGCTGCTTCCCGTCTTTCAAAAGGGATATATCCCTCTTCTCGGAAACGGTGAACAAATCATTCCATGGATTACTCTTTTCGACACTGCCAGAGTAATATCACATCTCATAAGAAAAAACGGAATAGAAGGTCCTGTTCATGTATGCACCGGTGAACTAATTGCTCAGTTTGAACTGTTTAAGACACTGGCCGCCATCACCGGAATGAAAACAGCCAAAACACTCAGAGTACCGAAATTTCTGGTAAAAGCCGCGCAGAAGGATGCCGCACAGGCTGTTCTGAATTCCATCGCCTCAGTCCCGGAAAAGCTCAACGGTTCAGGATTTACATTTAGATACAGAACGGCAGCAGACTATGTCAGAGCTGTAAGGGAAACAATGGAAATCACGGCAGAACTCCAGAATTCACGCTCCTGAACTTATGCATCAGGCACGGACGACAGAACAAAGGCCCCGCACCGGAAGGTGCAGGGCCTTTGATTTATTTATCGTCAGTCAGGATAGACTTACTTATTCTGCTGAGCCTGAATTGCGGTGATTGCGATGGTGTAAACGATATCGTCAACCAAAGCACCGCGTGAAAGGTCATTTACAGGCTTCTTCATACCCTGAAGCATAGGTCCGATGGATACCAGCTTAGCTGAACGCTGTACTGCCTTATATGCAATATTACCGGTGTTCAGGTCTGGGAATATGAATACTGTAGCCTTACCTGCAACAGGTGAGTTTGGAGCCTTTGAAGCAGCAACATCAGCCATGATTGCGGCGTCATACTGTAACGGACCGTCGATTACCAAATCAGGACGCTTGGTCTTGGCAATTTCGGTAGCGGTACGAACCTTTTCAACATCTTCACCCTTACCTGAGGTACCTGTTGAATATGAAAGCATGGCAACGCGAGGTTCAATACCGAATGCCTTAGCGGTATCAGAAGACTGGATGGCAATTTCAGCCAGCTGTTCAGCTGTCGGATCAGGGTTGATTGCACAGTCACCGTATACCAGAACCTGATCAGGAAGCAGCATGAAGAACACTGATGAAACCAGTGATGAACCTGGAGCCGTCTTAATAATCTGAAGAGGAGGTCTGATGGTATTTGCGGTAGTATGCACAGCACCTGAAACCAAACCGTCAACTTCGTTTCTTTCAATCATCATGGTACCGAGAACAACATTGTCTTCAAGCTGTTCACGGGCAGCTTCAGGAGTCAGCCCCTTGCTCTTGCGAAGTTCAACAAGACGTTCAACATAGTTTTCACGGGAAGCAACCGGATCAATGATTTCCACGCCTTCACCGAGAACCACGCCCTGCTGAGCGGCAACACGCTGAATTTCTTCAGGATTACCGAGAAGTACCGGAGTTGCAATGCCTCTGGCGGCACAGATTGCTGCAGCCTTAACTGTACGAGGTTCATTACCTTCAGGAAGAACAATACGCTTTCTTTCTGCTCTTGCACGTTCGGTAAGCTTATAACGGAATGCAGCAGGGCTTAAGAGTCTTACATGAGCATTCTGCTCGGACTGGGTTTCAAGCCAGTTCTTGTCAATGAATCCTGCAACATAGTCGGCAATAAGATTAATTCTTTCAGCATCGTCAGCAGGAATTTCAGTATTGAAATGCTGTAAGTCAATGGCAGTCTGCCAGGTATGATCTTCAGTCTGGAGAATAGGAAGACCGGTAGCAAATGCCTGCTCACAAAGCTTCTTCACCCTTTCATCAAGATTGTAACCGCCGGTCAGAAGCAGAGCACCGATCTTGGTACCGTTCATTGCGGCAAGTGCAATTGAAATAATGATGTCTGATCTGTCACCTGAAGTTACGAGCAGTGAACCAGGCTTGATGTAATCAACCATGTTCTGAACGTCACGGGCACAGAAAACCACTTCTGACAAACGACGGGTTGCGAGTTCACCTTCATTTAATACCTGACACTGTAAATAAGAAGCCAGATCACTTGCACGGGCTGCATTCAGTGACGGATTCCAAGGAATTGAAGCCAGAACCTTGGCGATATCATCAAGATTCATGTTGCTTAAGTCACCTGAAGGCTTGCCTACTTCAAGCTGAGTAGGAACACCGTGGGAATCAACACTTGCACCGACCTTGTTGATTACACAGCCGAGTACTCTGTTCCGTGCACCTTCGACATAGGTATTCACGGCCAGTTCCAGTCTTTCACGGATTTCCTGAGCTCCGCCGTTACCTGGCTGAGTTACGAATACGATGTCAGCATCGATGCCGCTGGCAATCTGCTTGTTTAATCTGTTGGCGAAAGGATGCTTTTCAACAGGAACAAGACCTTCAACGATAATTACGTCAGCTCCGCTTGCAGCCGCATGATTTTCAAAGTTGGCGATAATTTCCTCAAGTAATGTTGAATCGTCACCTGAACTCAGTAAAGTTTCCATACGGGAAACTTCGATTGGTTCTGGAAGATCAAGATCAGTACCGGCCTTAATAACTGCGGTACTTGCTTCCGGTCCGATATAGGTAGGCTTTGGCTGTGCTACCGGCTTAAAGAAACTGACCTTAACACCTTCTCTTGCAAATGCTCTTACAAGACCTAAACTGATTGAAGTTACACCCACGCCGGTTCCAATGGGTATAAGCATTATAGTATGCGCCACTTGAGGAATCCCCTTTCTACTTGTAGTAGATTTTTTCAGTAAAAAAACAAACCGTTTTGGTTAACGGTTATCCGAACTGTCATTCCACCAAGCTTTACCGGTGGAAGTACTGTCATTTATCAAAGATCTGATACCAATCAGTGATAAAAAATAATATGTGTTATTTTACTCTCTGAATACCAATCTCGCAAACTACAATATAAACGAATGGTCATTTTTAAACAAAAATCACCTTGTGTCCGTTTCAAATAAGCAAAAGCATTTTGAACAGAATGCATCTTTCCTTCCGTATCATAAAACATCGGTTCACCTTTACGGACAATGACTGTAAAATTATGTGAAAAAACGTCATTATCCTTATGCGGTTGTCGGATGAGTGTCATTTCCGTCATTCACCGCGGGCTTACGCAATGACAAACATCAGATCTGAGGTAATTATGGGAATTTTTCACGTCTGGCATTCAGGAATCCTGTATGCAGGGCTCTGGCCTGATCAGCCGATACTTGACAATGTATTTAAAGAAGGCAGGGTCATACGCATTCTTGGCAAATCAGCCGTCATCCTTCCGCCGGTTCTGGCACTGACATTGGTATGGTCTTACTGCAGCGGATTCATTCTGTCCGAAAGTTTCAGATACATTCCATGGATCGGTACCGTCATAACAGCCGCAAACTGTGTGCTTATTCCGTTGTCAGGATACTGGTGGCTCGGCAAAAGAGCCGAACAGACACTGACCGGCAAATATCTGTCATGGTATCAGAGCATATGCGCAAAACTGGACATAACGGCAGAGCTTGCTCCTAACGGATTAAGTCTGGCCGGAGTCCTGAAAAAAGCCTCACGGAATCGGGAACTCTTCAAAAGAATAACGGATGAAATGTAAAGGACATAATATTTTCGGCAGGCACAAAAATTCCATAAACTGACGTGATCTGAGAACCCCTCTCTCAATCATTCTGCTTTTTCAAGAAAGAGAACGATGAATACTCCGTCTTTCACACACCACTTTACATCATACCCACAAAGACCAACGCCGTACATACGATCATCGGAATGGCCGGCTCTGTAGGCAGGACGGGGATCCTGAGCAAGGACTTCCTCAATAAGATTTCTGAAATCGGCTATTCCTGACTCTTCAATCTGCTTAAGCGCCAGATCCATAAAACGCACCTCCTGCATTTTCGGTGCTTCCGGAGCAAAACCGCTCACGGCATCAGGAACAGAATCAACGAAACAGATATAAGGTTTAATATCCACAACGGGGGTTCCGTTCACCATATCCGCCCCTTCCACAATGAGAGACACATGACCGTTTACGTTGTTTACCTTTTTTAACCGTACCACGGAAAGTCCAAGGCGGTTCGGTCTGAACGGAGATCTGGTGGCAAAAACCCCTTTGTACTCATTTCCGCCAAGTCTCGGAGGACGAACCATCGGCCGGAATTCAGCGTCGTCGGAATTTCTGTCGAACAAAAAACTTATCCACAGATGTGAAAAACCGTCAATACCGGCAAAAGCCTCTTCTCTGTCATATGGGGGATAGAAATGTATCTCAAAATGACCATGACTGATTAAAGAACTCTGTCTCGGTACGGCAAACTTTTCATCAAAAGGAGTTTCTATGTAACCAATGGCCTTAACAGCAATTTCATTTGAACTACTGCTGCTCATGAGCCTCTTCATCCTCTTTCACGTAAACAACACGTGCATAGCAGGAAACGCTGCGCAGACAGGCAGGCGTATCATCAAGCGTGATACAGGTGCTGTATACCAAACCGTTACCTTTTTTCTTGAGAGCCAGCGATCTTGCATCAGCCTTGGCTTCCTTTTCTGTCGGTTCAGGCTCATTTTCCTTCATCTTACAGGAAATGCCTTCAACAGTTCCTATATCCTCATAATTCAGATCTCTGAGTTCGCTGTTGGTATATATCTTCACCTTCGACAGTTCAAAATAGGATACGATATTATCAGGATCCAGATTGGACTCAAACGAAAAAGACGAACAACCGGAAACAATAACAAAAGAAACTATAGATAAAAGTCTTTTTAACATTGGAATGGATTGAGATGATTGAATGAATGTTTTGGAAAACCGCAAAGGTTTTGGTGGAGCTACGCGGGATCGAACCGCGGACCTCTTGCATGCCATGCAAGCGCTCTCCCAACTGAGCTATAACCCCTAAGAACGAGTGTTATTTTATAGACCACCTCATATTCTGTCAAACCTTTTTTTGAAAAAATTTAAAATTGTATTATTTATAATCAATTTATCCATAACTTGACATCAGCATGTTCAAATAGAATACAGATCATTGATTTTAAACCGGAAAAACGCCCCAAAAAACAATAAAAATATTCCGACATCATCATAATTAATCATCCGTCCGGCCTGAAAATTGAGCATTCAGAATTCCATATGTATATTTTTTACGCAAAACAACTCAGTGCACACTCAGCCACAAATTATAGTTTGCATTTTAAAATAAAAATAATTAAAATTGGCTGTATCTTCTGCGGGCGTAATTCAATGGCAGAATGAAAGCTTCCCAAGCTTTACACGCGGGTTCGATTCCCGTCGCCCGCTCCAAAATATCCATACTTATCTTTTCCTACAATACATCAACATTATTCCGACTTACAGTGTAAAAAAATTTTATTTTATGATAATTTACACATGGTTACCGGAGTTAAAAACATTTGTTAATGTTTCTAATCCATAACTACAATTTGAAACGCAATTATCTCAGGTATATACACATGAACAAGAACTTTATAGAAAGAGATCATGAGATTCTTACCGTGGAAGAACTCCTTTCCTTAAGAAAAAAAGCCAAAGAAGACGGCTTAAAGGTCATCATGACTAACGGGTGTTTCGACATTCTTCACTCCGGACACGTTACCTATCTGAAGGAAGCCAGAGAACTTGGTGACATTCTGATAGTTGCGGTAAACACGGATGCATCCGTATCAAGACTCAAGGGACCTACCAGACCAATCAACAACACTGAAGAAAGAATGACCATACTTGCAGCTCTACATTCCGTTGACTGGGTTGTACCTTTTGACGAAGACACTCCAAGAGAGCTTATAGCCAAAGTTCTTCCTGACATTCTGGTTAAGGGAGGAGATTATAAACCTGAAGACATCGCAGGATATCATGAAGTAAAGGCAAACGGCGGTGATGTTAAGATTCTGTGCTTCAAGAATGGCTGCTCAACCACCAATGTCATAAAGAAAATCAAATCTCTGGGCTGATGTCATCCGGCTGAACAGATATAAAGAAGTAAACGGCATTTGTAAAAACAAATGCCGTTTACTTGTTCTTTTTAACCGTCCGTATGGATTGAACAGGATTTACCAGTCTTTAGAAACCCTGTCAAGCATAACGTACAGAGCCTGTGCCAGCGAATCCTCGCCGAAAAAGTTTCTGATGGCCGGGAAGTCTTCCACGGTGGCGGCAATATACTGTTTCTCTTCGTTATCTATAAGAGTCATGCGCTGACATACAAACTTGTCATTTCTGGTTTTAAACAGTTTTAAATAGCCGAGACGACGATCATCCTTGTTATGTCGTTCTTCCACATTACAGATTTGCCATCCCTTGAAGGTTATGTCAATCTTACCGTCACGCTTTACCACTTCATCAGCCGGCAGGTCGGACAGTTTCTTGCACAAATCAGGACGTTCCTTTATTAATGCATTTCTGTGATCTTCTTCGGTTACCTTACCCAGACCTGCAGACGATGAGGAATCTCCTTCCTTGCCTAAAATCTTATCAAAAAGCCCCATTTCAAAAATCCTCCCCCGATAATCTCTTTACACTATCATAATGTTCTTCCTGAAACAATAAAACAGTTAGGTATTTCGGAAGCCTTAGCGATGCACACAAAGTACATCTCCAAACATAATGCCTATTATCTTTAGATAATATAACATTATTTTCCTGAGATGTACTAATTAAAGTGCAAACAGAAAAAGATTTTGCTATCTAAATATAGTTTTGTTTCTTTTTTGTACACACCTATCTAACCAGGCCTGAATTAACGGCCTTCAGATCATCCTCTGTAAGAAGACCTGAAGTATATCTCAGATTCAGCCAGCTCAGAATGTACGTATATCTGGCACTTGCAAGATTACTTTTGGCGTTATAAAGATTTTCAGTTGCATCCAGAACATCAACAATTGTTCTTGTACCCACATCATACCCTGCTTCGGTAGCATCAAGAGCACTCTGAGCTGAAACAACGGTCTGAGCATAAGCCCTGACGGTTCCGATGGCAGCATTGATGTTATTGTACTGATTATACAGAGAGGTCTGCACTGAACGATGAGCGTTTTCAAGGCTTTCACCTGCAGCAACATAATTGAGTTTAGCCTGCTCAACCCTGCTGGACACAGCACCGCCACTGTATAAAGGCATGTTAAAACTCAGTCCGACCACACCACTGTTGACAGTACCGTCTTCCTTGCCAATGGTATTCTTCTTGTAATCGGTATACTCTGATCCCAACTGACCGTAAAGATCCAGTGTCGGTTCATGACCGGTCTGAGCAAGACTTATCTGATCCTTTGCAATTTCCTTCTCAAGCATCTTAGCCTGCAGATTGATGTTATTCTCTTCTGCAGTCTTCAGCCATGATGAGGAGTTTCCGTTAACCCCTGGAGTAGAAAATCTTGAAACATCCAGTTTGGAAAGATTTCTGTGTTCCATGCCGGTAAGCTGACGCAGGTTTTCATACTTGTTGGACAGATTGTTTTCGGCAATAATCACCTGAGCAGAAGCAAGGTCGTAAGCGGCCTTAGCTTCCTGAACGTCAGTATTGGCAATTAAACCGACGGAATATTTCTGATTTGATTCATCATAATGACGCTTGAGCGCATCCATGTCGGCTTTTTTAAATTCCAGCATGTCCTGAGCCTCGAGCACCCCGAAATAAGCTTCTGCCGTTCTGAGAATAAGCCCCTGAAGGCTGTCGTTATATGTCAAATCCATTACGGTAGCCTGTTTCTGCGCAATGGAACTGTTAATGTGATTTGAATGTCTCCAAATTGCCTGCTGCAGTGAAACATTACCTCCGGCAACAAAAGCCGTACCGGTGTCATTCTTGTTTGTCTTCTGGTAATGCGCGTCACCTGACAGGTTAATCTGAGGCAACATTGCCGCATCAACCTCATTGATTGCCTCACGTGCCGCATCCCTCTGTGCCTTAACCTGAAGAACAACCGGATCCTTAACAAGAGCCACACCGTATACGTCCATGAGATCATCCGCACATGCGGCACCTGATAATACTGAAGCTAATACTGCGGAGCACACTAATGATAAGCGCATGACTTTCCCCCAAAAATCTGTAATCAATCCTCTGCCATTATACTAGAAACGCTGAAATGAAACATGTTTTTATAGTATCAATTTCCGCATATCCGTCGGCAATTTCATATTTTTGATTATTACGCCGGGGATAACTGATATCACCGGCCGACGATGCACTGCATATTATACATACATTCATGTAAGTTTGTATATAATTATGCCCGACTGCATCCAGACTCCCGTGACATGTCATGGGAGTGCGGCATGTTTCAAAAAGGATTTTAAGAACGAGGGTGTGTTTTCTCGTAGATTTTGTGCATTCTGCTCTTGGCTACATGAGTATATATCTCGGTAGTAGTCATCGAAGAATGTCCCAGAAGCTCCTGAATGGATTTTAAATCCGCACCGTTATCCAGAAGCTCGGTTGCAAAGGCATGTCTCAACGTGTGAGCCGAAACGTTTCTCACTATTCCGACCTTTCTGACGAGTTTCTTAATATGCAGAAACAGGTACTGTCTGGTAAAAACCCGACCTGTTTTGGGATTGATAAAAATCAGAGTTCCACGGTATTCGGGAATCTTTTTCTCTGCCATCAGCTCCCGAAGTTTCAATGTATAAAGATTTAGAACCCGAATCTGTTCGTCGGACACAGGAACCTGACGTTCCTTACTGCCTTTCCCTTTGATTTTAAGAAACTGGCTTTCATAATTTATCATATCGTACGACAGATTCATGACTTCGCTGGAACGAAGGCCGGAACCGTAAATAAACAGCAGAATGCATTTATCCCTAAGTTCATCCAGAGTCTCCTCCCCCAGTTCATGAATCATCTTCATTACTTCCTGATGGGATATCACCTTGGGAATTCTCTGTCCGAGTTTCGGAGTTGACACGTTCTCCAACGGATTATCACTCCTCAGTCCTTCAACCCTCAGAAACTTCATGAATGAACGCACGGCATTGATGGATATTACGGTAGTGGTTTCCTTATGTTTCAGTTCATCAACCGCGTAGGCAAGAAAAGCCTCAAAATCATCGACGGTAAAATCTGCGAAAGTTACATTTCTGCAGGACAGAAACTGCAGAAACTTCTTAAGCTGGTACACATAGGTATTCATGGTGGCGTCAGACAGGCCGAGTTCACCTCTGACATACGATTCATAATTATCCAGAATCTGATCAACCGTCATAAATTCCCCCGGGATTCAGTTTAAGTACATAACTGCGGACAGTCCGCTGCCTTACGCAGGCAGAACATCCACGTTCATACTAAAAGTATATATCCGACAGTGTAAATATGACAGAACGGGCTCGCAAAAATGAATTAATCTTCAACATCGGCAAGATAGCCTTTTGTTGCCAGCCATTCCCTTCTGTCCGCCTCCCTCTTGTTTTTCTTTGAAAGCAGCATATCCATGATGCTGAACACGTTCTTTTCATTTGTTTCATCAAGGGTGAGTCTTACAAGACGTCTCGTCGCCGGAGCCATGGTCGTTTCCTTCAGCTGAGCCGGATTCATTTCCCCCAGACCTTTGAATCGGGTAACCTCTATATTACCCTTGCGTTTTGCACTTAACTTCTTGATAAGGCTCTCTTTTTCCTCCTCATCAAGCACGTAATAACTCTCAGTCCCCTGCACAACTCTGAACAAAGGAGGCATGGCCACGTATAAATGCCCCTCCTCTATCACCTTCGGAAAATGTCTTGCAAACAGAGCACAAATAAGCGTACCTATATGCAGACCGTCAGAATCGGCATCAGCCAGAATACAAATTTTGTCGTATCTTAATCCGCTTAAATCATTGGAAGAAGGATCCAGACCAATAGCCACCGATATGTCCTGTATCGTGTCGGATTCAAATATTCTTGCAGTTTCCACGTCCCATGTATTGAGAATCTTGCCTCGAAGCGGAAGAACCGCCTGATATTCCCTGTCCCTTGCACTGTTTGCAGATCCGCCGGCAGAATCACCTTCCACCAGGAAAAGCTCTCCCCTTGAAGGATCCGTACTGGTACAGTCCTTAAGTTTTCCCGGAAGAGTCGGACCTCCGACAACTTTCTTTCTGTTAACGGTCTTGGAAGTCTTGGTTCTGGCTGAAGCTCGGGCAATACAGATTTCGGCAATGGCGTTTGCCGCTTCTATATTGGCATTAAGCCACAGTGTAAAGCTGTCCTTTACGGCATTTACAACCAATGAGGCACATTCCCTGTTTGAAAGTTTTTCCTTTGTCTGGCCTGCGAACTGGGGCTCAGGAATCTTTACCGACAGGACAAAGGAAATGTTATCCCATGTATCATCGATTGTAAGGGTAACGTTCTTAGGCAACATATTATGTATGTCGCAGAATTCCTTTAGGGCACTGTTAACCGCCTGTCTCAGACCGTTAACATGCGTTCCGCCAAGCGGCGTCGGAATCAGGTTAACATATGACTCGGCAACCGTTCCGGATGATTCACTCATCCACACAAAGGCCCAGTCAACAATGGAATCTTCAAGCTGCATGTGTCCGGCAAACGGTTCAGGTGAAGGAACATAGGCACATTCACCCAGCGCAGTAACCAGATACTCCTTCAAATCCCCCTTAAAGCACCAGCAGTATTTTTCATTTGTAATCTCATTGAAGAAGGTTATTGTAAGTCCGGGGCACAAAACAGCCTTTGCCTTAAGCAGGGCTATCATTGAACTTACCCTGAAGTTGCTTCTTTCAAAATAGGAAGCATTTGGCTTAAAACGGATTTTGGTTCCTGTATTGCGTTTTCCGACCTCACCGATCACATGAAGATCCTCGACCTTGTTGCCGTCGGCGTAGCCTATCTTATATACCTTTCCGTCGCGCTTTATCTCTGCTTCAAGCTTTTCTGAAAGTGCATTAACCACACTGACGCCGACACCGTGAAGGCCGCCGGAAAACGAGTAGTTACGATTTGAGAACTTTCCGCCGGCATGAAGTTTTCCGAATATCAGTTCCACGGCAGGAACCTTCTCCTGAGAATGAATGTCAACAGGCATGCCTCGTCCGTTATCGGCCACCTCAAGAGACTGATCCTGATAAAGAACAACGTCAATTTTGGTAGCATAACCGGCAAGAGCCTCATCCACGCTGTTATCAATAACCTCCATGCCCAGGTGATTTGGAGAAGATGTGTCCGTATACATTCCCGGACGTCTGCGGACAGGATCCAGACCTTCAAGCACCTCAATCGAATCGCCGTTATATTCATCTAAAACATCTGTGGACATTACTATCACCTGAAATAAAAATGGTTTACCGATAATTCTGCTGTTTATGCCTAACGAACGCTTTTATACTGAATCGGTCAGCAGGCTGCGCATGCAGCGTGGCATTAAATACAATTTTTACTGGAACACGACCGCAGAAAAGCATTAAACAAAAGTCCGGCCGCGCCGGAAGTTATTATAACATACAGGTTTATTTGAAAGAAAAACGCCGTTAAATAATTACCGGCGTCTTCTCATGGAATCAGCTTCTTAAGAATCTGATGATTTCCGGAAGACAGAACTCATAGTGATCAAACTGATGACAGCCTCCGTCCTCAATATGCACAAGTGCAGATCTTCCCAGCAGGACACTGGCATCAACGTAATCCAAAACTTCATCCCCTCTCTGCAGATATACGGCAAGATTCTGTGGATTAATTTCATAGGATTCCGCAATTTTTCTCGCATCGGCGACATGCTGCTCAGTAACCTCGAATTCATCACCGGTATACACGTTAATCTGTCTGCCCTTAACTGTTTCAAGATAATTCCATGGATACACGCACGGATTAATCAGTACGGCCTTAAGGTTATACTTTGCAGAAAGATACATTGACAAAAAACCACCCATGGAGCTGCCTATGAGACATACCCTTACCCCTTTGTCGAGATATTTCTCCACCAGCCCGCACATATCACTGAAAGCTTCAGCAGGAGTATTTGCCAGATCCATGGCATCAAATGACAGATCTACCTCATAATCCCTGATGTAATCTCTTGTCATGGAAGCCTTTGCCGCCCTGGCGGAAGATTTGAAGCCATGTACATATAAAACTACGGTGTCATTCATTTTAGTACCCGCCTATTGCGAAATCAGGTCTGAACATTTCAAACGGAAGCCTGTATACATCCGTGGATATTCCACCATCAGGAGTAAATGTCAGATAACGCCATCCCGGCCCCCTGCTGTCCAGCCCGAAGTTAAAACTCAAAGGTTCAAACTGAATACTTGTTGACGGAGATGAAATAAATCTTACACCATCTTTGACAAAATCCGTTTCCTGATGAACATGTCCGCATAAAACCAGCTTAACCTGAGGATAACCGCTGATCAGCGACAGAAGCTCCTCCTTATTTCTGAGCTCATGCTGATCAAGCCAGGCACTGTTCACCCTGTATGCATTATGATGCAGGCACACCACGGTATAAAGTTCAGGATGATTGTCAAGACACTGTCTCAGATAATTAAGTTCTTCCGGTGTAATCCAACCGAATGGTGCGTTGTACACCTGAGTGTTAAGCAGAACAAACTGTCATTTACCCACAATTACATTTTTTGCAGCACTTATGCCGACGGTTGGAAATACGCGGGCCATCTTTGGTCCGTCGTCATGATTTCCCGGCAACCAGAAAACAGGCTGACTGAATGATGCGTGCATCATTTTGGCAAAATTAATATAGGACTGCTCGGAGTAATCCTGAGCGATGTCCCCGGTAGTGATGATTAGGTCAAATTTTCTGTTTTGTCTGAGCACGGCATCAATTACGGCCTGAAGACTCTGGGCCGTATTAACACCTAGAAAACCTGTATTCTGATCAGCGAATAAATGCGTATCAGTAAGCTGAAGAATACTGAATGCTCCGTCAGCTCTGGCCGGCTTTACATATTCTTTATCAAAATCTTGCACTGATAATCAAATCCTATTTTGCTTGTCTGTAGTCACGGATAAAAACCCGCTAATCATTCAGACCAACGCATTAACGGAAATTTCAAAAGTTTCTGTAACAGTGGGAATTTCAATATCCCCGGCTTTAAGCCGAGAACCGCTGTTCAGATGCACACCATCTCCGTAACCGTATGTTCCCCGCAAAAACATTTCCACTTCAGATTCCCGCGTGTACCAAAATCTTTTCCGAACAGTTTCGGAAAAAAGAGACTCCGGAATTCCAAAGCCATAATCAGTTGTTCAGCTATCGACGTACTGCAAATGACAAATTAGTGACCCAGTTCTTTTGAGCGGTCAAAAATAATTTTATATATATTTATAATAAAAAACGTAAAAATCAATCAAATAAATCAAAAATGTATTTTTGATTTTATAATTTTTGAACAATCACACACTTATCAAATTTTCTTTTCTGATAAGAATTTCCGCCTTATTTCATCCTTATGAAGAGCCAGATACTGAATCCCGACAATGACTATCGCATTGCAAAAATCTCCGTTATCAAGCATCTTCATAACCTCAGGGAAAGGCACTGCCAAAACCCTGATATTCTCATGTTCCGACGCAAGTCCGTGCACACCGCGGGCTTGTGACGTATCAACCTTGCCGATGTACAGATCTATGCTTTCAGTAGAACCGCCGGGGGTGGTAAAAAACCTGGTTGCGAACACGGCATCGGTACACTCCACTCCTGCCTCTTCCCTTACTTCTCTCAGTACGGTATTCAGAGTGTTGCTTCCATCCTTCTCGTCAACAATTCCCGCCACAACTTCCAACAGCCACGGATTCTGATCCTTTCTTATGGCCCCGGGACGAAACTGTTCTATAAGTATTACCTCATCCCTTACAGGATCATAAGGAACCAATGCAGCGGCATCACCTCTTTCAAAAATTTCACGGGACATGGGACCAACGATCGTGCCATCGAAGCCCTCATAACTGACTGTATACAGGTCCATACCAAAAAAACCCTTATACAGTGATTTCTTCCCGTGTAACGTGTATTTCAAATGTTGCCGCCGCATCAATTTAACCTTCATTTATCCGCACAAATGGCTTTGTACCATATTGCAAATCATACGATGTGCTGATTTTACATACAACCAAACGAAAAAATTGTGAAAGAAACTGTTTTTATAACAAAAAGTCCGTGATTTACAGAAATAAACTGTCATTTCCGCCGGTATCAGTACATATAAAACGTTTAAAATTTAATCTATTTAACATTTTTATCAAATATTTATTACATTCTATATACTTTATACGTCTCGTGCAAAGTCTGATTTACGTCATACGGGCAATTATTCATCTTTTGACTATTTACTAAACAGTTCTTGATTCACCGACGTATCTTCTGCCAGAACTTATAAACACGTACCTGATTCAGCATTCACGTTATTGCATTCATTAATCAGGAATCTTACAAATTACGGCTACGCGCAGAAGTACAGGAAATCAAACCGGAATAGTTAAAATTCAGCTTACTACATATTTTTTCAAAGTAGAGTAAAATAGTGAGAGGAATTATTTATAAAAAAAAACGGCAACAACGCTGTGTGATTACGCAGCTCCGCCAAGCATTAACATAAAGGATATTAAACCATATGTCTGCCACCCTGTTAAAAAACGCCACTTACATAAATGAAGGATGTACATGCAGAAGAGACATTCTTCTCAACAACGGACTTATTGAAAAAATTGATAACTGTATTCCTGCCGATGACGGTTATGAAATCATTGACTGCAGCGATATGCTTGTCCTTCCGGGAGTTATTGATGATCAGGTTCACTTCAGAGACCCCGGGGCCGTACACAAGGCAACGATAGCCACCGAGTCGGTCGCTGCGGTACTCGGAGGAACGACGTCTTTCATGGACATGCCAAACAACACTCCTCCGGCCATAACCATTGAAGACATTCAGGCAAAGAAAAATATAGCCGCCAGAAATTCATACGCGAACTACTCTTTTTACCTCGGAGCCACCGAAACAAACCTTGATGAAATCCGCAGAATCAACCCGCAGGAAATTTGCGGCGTAAAAATCTTCATGGGTTCATCAACAGGCAATCTTCTGGTTGATCAGGATGAAGCGCTCCGCAACATATTCAAAAACAGCCGCGTGCTCATTGCCACACATTGCGAAGACAACGCGCTGATTAACAGAAACATGGAGGAATTCAAGGCAAAATACGGTGAGGAAAACCTTAAACCTTACATGCATCCTTTAATCAGAAATCATAAAGCATGCTACAAATCCAGTAAAAAAGCCGTGGATCTCGCACTGGAAACCGGAGCAAACCTTCATGTACTCCACCTTTCCACAAAGGATGAAATAGAACTGTTCAGACCTTTCGCCTGTCAGCCGGTAAGGGACAGAAAAATTACCGCGGAAGTATGCGCACACCACATGTTCTTTAACGATAAGGACTATGAACGCCTCGGCAATAGATTAAAATGCAATCCTGCCGTAAAAACCGAGGAAGACCGTCAGGCTCTCGTAAATGCGGTTGAACAGGGAATTATCTCAATTATCGCAACCGATCACGCACCACACACGATTGAAGAAAAGAATCAGCCTTTCAGCAAGGCTCCGTCAGGACTGCCGCTCATCCAGTTCTCGTTGCTGGCCGTTCTTGATTTGGTTCATCGTGATGAACTTTCAATAGAGGCAGCGGTAACGGCACTGAGCCATAATCCGGCCGAAAGATTCAACATTGACAGAAGAGGATATATCAGAGAAGGTTATTTTGCCGACATTGTCATCGTGAAAAAAAATGACTATACCGTGAAACCTGTTGACATTGCCTCAAAATGCAAATGGTCACCGTTTCTTGGACACACTTTCAGCCATAGGGTTATGCACACGTTCGTAAACGGTAACCATGTCGTAACAAACGGCATTTTCACCCCTAACAACATCTTCGGCAGAGATCTGCGTTTCAACCGATAGGACATAAAAACCGTAACCTAAAATTCCTGCAGGTTACGGTTTCATTACGGCAAAGATCCAAATTCAGGATAAAACACCGCAAAACTGAATCAGATTAAGTAAATACATGCTTTTGAAAACACCTTACTACTGTTATTTTTCAAAAATATAACGGTCATTTTATATAAAAAAGTCGACTTGTTTTTACAAAATTTCTTTTATATAACATTTTAGTAACAATTATCAATTTTTTATCTGAAAAAACACTCACATTTCCTGTTAAATGCTATACTAAAATTGATCAAGTTGTTAAAATTATAAACAAGTTAGAAAAATGTTGTTTAAATAAATGTAATTTTTTACATATTCACAACAGTTTTATATTTTTTTATATCGCTTCAATAAATTTAACAATTCAAAACAAATTATTCAGGGAACGAAAATCATGTCTGCAGCAACTGTACTGATTGTTGATGATGAACCGGTAGCCTGTAAAATGGCGACCTCCATATTCAACGCTGAAGGTTATGAAACCCTCATTGCCGGCAACGGTGACGAGATGCACGAGATCTTATCCACCCATCAGATTGACCTCATTCTGCTCGATATCAATCTGCCGGGAAAGAACGGTCTTATTCTGGCCAGGGAAATCAGGGAAAAGGGAGATATAGCCCTTATGTTCGTAACAGGCAGAGACAACGATATTGATCGTATTCTCGGACTGGAAATCGGTGCTGACGACTACATCACCAAGCCGTTCAATCCTAGGGAACTGACCATTCGTGCCAGAAACCTCATTAACAGAACCAAGTCCAAAAAGGCTCCAGTTCAGCAGTTCGTTCCTACCGCAACGGAGAAATACGAATTCGACGGCTGGGTTCTTGAAACCAACAGTCACGATTTAATCAGTCCTTCAGGAGTTGAAACCAGACTGCCACGTGCGGAATTCCGCATGCTGCAGTACTTCTGTGAACATCCAAAACTGATAGTAACCAGATCAGATCTCATGTTCTTCATGATGGGAAGAGAATTAAAGGAACATGACAGAACCGTTGACGTTACCATCAGAAAACTTCGCCGTCATCTTGACAGTGAAAACGCACAGAATCTGATTGAAACTATTTTCGGCGAAGGCTATCGTTTCGGAGCCGATGTTAAGGTTTCTTAGGTCATTCAAATCCATCCGGGCCGCCTGTACGCAGTGCGGCGTCAACCATCCCTGAGTTGAATGACGGATCGAAAAAGATTACGGCATGAACCGCTTAAGCATTCATGCCTTTTCTTTTGGCAGACAAAAACATAAACAGGTATCGAAAAACATCCCCGATACCCTACATAAAAACACCGGATTCAGCAAGCACGCGCATGGTGCAACAATCCGGGAAATAATGACTTCTGCCGTTTTACATTCCAGACAGTGTCATTACAAAATTTCTTAACTCTTTTGTATCTGCCAGAATAATCTCGCGTAATTCCATGACCCTGCTGTTAAGGCCGTATGTATCGCGCTCCTTCAGAAGCTCAAGTTCTATTTCCTTTGCCTTAGCGGACACTCTGGTAAGACCAATTGAACTTGCTGCCCCCTTAATCTTGTGAAGTTCCTTCCCGGCTTCTTCAAATCCTTTCTTATTGAAGTAGCTTAAACAGTTGCCAAGATAATCCTCAACACTGTTTAGAAACATATCTATACCTTCACAAATAGGCCCCTTTCCCGCAATGCTGACGAATTCATTCACGTACTTTATATTTACAATGTCTGTAATCATTTATTATTCCTGATATTTTTGCAAATTTTCTACTAATTTAGTTAAAGACAAAGGCTTATTCATAACGCCGTCAATATGATGCTTTTCGTATTCCTTCCGGTCATTAATGACATTGGCGGTAAGCGCTATCAACGGAATGCTGCACTTAAGCTCGTTTACAAAAACGTCTGCCACGTCAAAACCTGTCATATCCGGCAACTGCATGTCCAGAAGAGCCAGATCCAGCTTTTCACTTTTAAACAGACTGATGGCTTCCTCACCGGTTTTAGCAACAAAAACCTTATGTCCGAGCTTCTCAAGCATGGTTCTGGCGACCAGAATATTCAGATCCACATCCTCAACCAAAAGCACTCTTAAGCTGCTCTTAATCTCTTTTTTCTCGACTTCATGCTCCGTTTTCTTAAAGGTAAAACTTACGGTAAAGGTACTGCCCTTTCCAAGTTCACTTTCAACTTTTACGGAACCGTTCAGCGCCTGACAGAGATTTCTTGTCACATGAAGACCGATGCCCGTACCGGTTGACTGCTTGGTTCCTTCAACCTGATAGTACAGCCCGAATATCTTTTCCTGTTCCTCCTTCGCAATACCTATTCCGGTATCCGTAATAGAGAATGTAAGAATGGCTGAATTGCCTTCCATATGCTGTCTGACACTGATAGTTATTCCGCCTTTTTTGGTAAACTTTATGGCGTTCCCTGTCAGATTCCACAGGATCTGCCGTAATCGTGTAGGATCAAGAAGCAGATATTCCGCAACCTCCCCATCAACATTAAAGCTGAAATCAAGATTCTTCTGCTCAGTCATAAGATGGGCCAGTGTTTCAAAATCATCAAGAAAATCACGCCATCTTACTTTTTCATAAATGACGTTAAAGGTCTGTCTTTCAAATTTATTCAAATCTATAACGTCATTAAAAATATTGCCCAGCGTAACCGCACTGACGTTTATGGCCTTGAGATTACGCATGTCATCCCCGGCAAAATGTCCGGTCTGCATCAGAATGTCACTCAGACCTACAATACCGTTAAGCGGGGTTCTCAGCTCATGGCTGAGAGTGGAAATAAAGTTACTCTTGTCACGTGAAGTTTTTTCCAGGAGATCCTGTTCGTATTTGAGCTTTGTAATATCATGGCCGTAAAGCATAATGCCTATAAGATTTCCTTCAGCGTTGACGGCCGGTCTCTTTCTCATCTGATATACCACTTCGTTAATGGTACTTTCATAGGTAACATCACTTTTATTCAACTTTAGGATGTCATCAAACTTTGCAAAAATGTCATCAAGCTCATGATCCTCCTTCAGGAGATCCACAAGCTGAGCGGCATTGGTGAGTCCGAGAAGCTTAAGCATGTTGTCATTGCAGCCTTTGATATTGCCTGATTCGTCACGGTACATAATAATGTCGGGAGTCAAATCAACAATGGCAGAGAAGAACGTGGCCTGTTCCTCAAGCTGTTTCTCAACCTTTATCTTCTGACCGCGAAGAACTTCATGGTCCTTTGTCAGCGTCAGATTCCTGTCACGCTGATTAATCATGGCCACGTAAGTTTTGGCCAATGATTTCTTCATATCCCTAACCTGAGTTCTGGCATTTTCCACATCGGAAAAAACCTGATTAAAGAAAAAGACGATAAACGGAGTCAGCAGGGCTCCATAGCACAAAGGCTGGATAACGTCAAAGATGGTAATGATTCCGTTGAAAAAATAACTCAGAACACAGTGAACAATGGTAATGAAAAGAGTTAAAAAGAAACCGAGAACTGCGGAAAGATAAACAACGGACTTCTGATACAGTCTGCTAATCCATTGTTTAAGCTTCTGCTCACATGTATTGTATATATTCATAATCCTTTAAACCAACATCAATTCCCTTTGATTTCCAGCAGTACCAATCTGCTTCAGGTCTCACTCCCTGCCCGGTCGGATATGGCGGCGATATTCCGTCATCGCCGTAAGTCTTACTGCATTCACTGATAAAAATCAGTTGCCGTACTGGCAGTACTCCTCAAAGTTTTCAAACAACCAAGGTTCTTTCTTTCTTAAGTCCGCAAGCATTCTGCGGGTTATCAGGGTAACACCGCCCTCTGATCTGTAGAAGCGGCGCTCATCTTCTTCCTTATTTTCTCCGACAACAAGATTCCTAGGCAACTCACAGCCGCGATCCAGAATAACCTTGGTAATTCTGCAACCTCTGTGAATAATACAGTCCGGAAATGCCACAACTTCATTTATAAATGTAAATGAATGCACTCGCACGTTGTAGAACAGTACGCTTGAGCATATTGACGAACCACTGACAATCACCCCGGCAGCTATAACGCTGTTTCGCAGAATGGTGGACGCTCCGTTTAAATCCTGAACGTACTTGGCACTAGGAAGCTGCATCTGATAAGTCCAAATAGGCCAATCCTGATCGTAAATGTCGAGATCAGGAGTTACGGAAGCAAGGTCCATATTTGCGGCCCAGAATGAATCTACGGTTCCCACATCACGCCAGTATATCTGATTCTTGGCTCTGTTGCATACGCACGAAATACTGAAATCATGAGCGTGAGCAAGACCTCTGCTGACCAGACGTGGGATGATGTCCATACCGAAATCATGACTTGATTCCTCGGTCTGTTCGTCCTCATACAGGACATCATAAAGGAACTTGGCGTCAAAAACGTAAATTCCCATTGAAGCCAGACACATGTTTTCATTATTAGGCATGGTCTGCGGATTTTTAGGCTTTTCGTCAAAACTGGTAATCAGCCCATCGTCATTTACGGACATTATTCCGTAGGCGCTTGCCTGCTCTTTTGGAATAGGCACGCATGCCACGGTAAGAGGGCCTCCGTGCTGAAGATGATCTAGCACTATCTTGGCATAATCCATTTTGTAAATATGGTCACCGGCCAGAATAAGTATATACTGGGGACGGTGATCCCTTATGATATCTATGTTCTGATACACAGAATCAGCAGTTCCGCGATACCAGTGCACCTCATCTATACGCTGCTGAGCAGGAAGCAAATCAAGAAATTCATTGAACTGGTTACGCAAAAACGACCAGCCGGCCTGCAGATGTCTTAACAGACTGTGGGACTTGTACTGGGTAACCACACCGATTTTACGGATACCGGAATTTATGCAGTTTGACAGGGCAAAATCAATGATTCTGAATTTACCGCCGAAATAAACGGCAGGCTTGGCTCTGGTATCAGTCATCTGATGTAATCTGCTGCCTCTGCCTCCGGCCAAAATAATGGCCATTGTTTTCTTACTGGCTTGACGTGCATTTAATGATTCTGCCATTTCCACAATTCCAATGTTCAAGAAAAAAAATTAAAAATAAACCGGTATGACCCTTTTTACAGTCACCTTAATAAAAACTCAGATTGAATAATTATACAAAACATTTACAAATTACTTTGAGTATTGCTCCACAGTTTGCAAAACATCTGACGCTCTGCGGACATTCGTCATGCCGAAAGCATCATCCGCGACTGATGCCGTCATAAACATAAGGTCTGCCGATGGCCGACCCCTGCCCTCCTTTTTCCGCCAGAATCTCTCCTATTCTGTCAATGCACGGCCACCTTTGTGTTGACCACATTGGGGCTATAAGCGATGAATCCCTGACGGATGCCCCTACCCTCTCATACATTATTTCAGGAGGAGTGTACTGAATAAGTCTGGCGGCAATTTCTGCGTATTCCTCCAGATTCAGCACCTGAATCTCACCGCGGAGGTACATGGCAGCCATCACACTGCCCTTAACTATATGGAGCTGATGAAGTTTTAACGCATCAATGCCTTCATCCACAACCATCTGTAGAGTAGTCAGATTGTGAATAAGTTCCTCTCCCGGCAGACCTATTATCAGATGCGTGCATACTTTTATTCCGCGTTTTCTTGCCCGGTATACCGCATCGGCATAATCTGCAAAATAATGATGTCGGTTTATGAGATCCAGCGTTTCGTCAATGGCACTCTGCAATCCCAGTTCAAGCCAGACTTCCTTTCCCTCGTGCAGATATCTTTCAAGAAGATCCAGAACGTCATCAGACACACAGTCCGGTCTGGTTCCCACACAGATACCGACGATATTCGGAAATTCCAGTGCTTCGGAATACATTTTCTTCAGAAGCTGAAGCTCGGCATACGTACTTGTATATGCCTGAAAATAAGCAAGAAATATCTTTGATCGTTTTTCGGGAGCACATGCAAGCTGTTCTGATATTGAGAGATTTTCCACTCCCTTCCCTGAGAATGATGACACGTTACAGAACGTGCACCCTCCGCGCCCAAGGGTTCCGTCTCGATTCGGACAGGTAAAATTGCCACTCAGCGACAGTTTCTGTACACGCTGTCCGAAGCGTCGTTTCAGATAGTCACCGTAAGTGTTTAAGTACTGATTTATATGCATGCGTCTGCCTTCAGCCGAAAATTTCCAGACAAAACAAACTGTTTCCGAATAATGCGATTCGCAGAACGGAAATGGTAGCACAGTTTAAACCAAAAAGATAACTGATATGAAGAGGTGTCTACCTGTAACTGACATGAGAAAGCACTGTACTTATTTCCTTCGACAGTCTTACCTTATCCCATTCTTTTCTGAGAATTGCATACTGGTACGTATTCTCATATTTCGGCGTCCCGTCAGGATTATTCACAAACGAAACAAATTCAACAAACAGACCTTCCCGACGCATCCCCATTTTTTCACAAAGACGAATACTCGGACTGTTGTAATCATCAACATAGGAATAGATTCTTCTGGCAGCGCACTTCTCAAAAAGATAATTAAAAAACGCCACGGACGTCTCATAGGCATAACCGCTACCCTGATAATCCCTGTTAAACATAATGCATGGACTGAACATATCCTTCGGAAGACTTTCAAACCACTGGGGTTCACCGGTCTCAGGATAGGCAAAAACCTCACCTATCACCTTCCCCGAATCCTTTAGCACGACGGCAAAATAATAAGACTGCTCTGCTGATCTCCTTTCCATTTCGGTCACGGCATCATCGTACGAATCCAGTTTAAGATCCAGAAAACAGTTCACCTGAGGTTCATGCAGATATTCATAAACATCTGCCGCATCAGACACGTTGAACGGACGCAGAATCAGTCTTTCAGTCTCTATAATCATTTAAGCCATTCCCGTTTCAATATCTACCATACACCAGTCAATTAAGACATGCACAAACAATGCGCAACTGAATAAATACGGAACCGGATCCCGTGCAGACCAGTTACATTCTGATTAATTGAACACTAAATCCCGTACCGTTTCACCTGAAATCAACATACCGTTTTACGACGTGTGATCGGTTCTGTATTTAGCCATAAAAAAAGGATCGCCAGAATATTACAGCATGGCGATCCTTTTAAGCATTAAATCAAAGCGAATTATGTTTTAGCACGCAGGCAGCAAACTCATCCCCATAAGATACTTGTCCACGGCTCTCGCACAACGACGGCCTTCACTCATAGCCCTTACCACAAGAGACTGACCGCTGCGCATATCGCCTGCGGCGAATACCTTTGGCACACTGGTCATGAATCCAGAAGCAGTGTCTGGATCAGGAACTGCAGCCGCATTACCTCTTGCGTCACGTGCAACTCCGAAGCCGTCAAGAACAGCATCAAGAGGATGTACGAAGCCCATAGCCAGGAATACGTAATCAGCCTTCAGCTCATGTTCGGTACCTTCCTTGTTTACGAGCTTACCGCCCTTGAATTCACAGTCGCTTACCTTAATGGCGGTAACCTTGCCGTCCTTTCCGACGAACTCGTTGGTGTTCAGGCTGAACAGTCTTTCACAACCTTCCTCATGAGAGGTGTAGGTTCTGAAAATTCTAGGCCATTCAGGCCAAGTAGCAAGAACGTCATACTCAACAGGAGGTTTTGGCATAACTTCAATCTGGGTAACTGAAGCCGCACCCTGTCTGTTTGCGGTACCCACACAGTCAGCACCGGTATCACCGCCACCGATAACGACAACATGCTTACCCTTTACGTTTATCGGGTTCTTACCGCCACCGTTAACTTCCTTATTCTGACCGATAAGATATTCAAGAGCGAAATGAATGTTCGCAAGTTCTCTTCCCGGAGCCTTAAGGTCTCTAGGAGTTTCTGAACCTCCGCATAAAGCTATCGCATCAAATTCCTCTAACAGAGCCTTAGGGCTTACAACTGAAGTCGCATCACAGCGTACGCCTGCCGGCAGCTTATCAGTATCGGCAACGAGTGTAGAGGTGCGGAAGGTAATTCCTTCTGCTTCCATCTGATCCATACGGCGATCAATGAGTGATTTCGGCAGTTTAAAATCAGGTATACCGAATCTCAGCAACCCGCCGATATGATCATTCTTTTCAAAAACGGTAACATCGTGACCTGCACGTGCAAGCTGCTGGGCACAGGCCAGACCGCTAGGACCGGAACCTACAACGGCTACCTTCTTACCGGTCTTGACGGTTGCGGGCTGAGGTTTAACAAAGCCATGCTCCCACGCATAATCAATGATCTTACGCTCAATTGAACGAATGCCCACTGCCGTTGTGTCTTCGGCAGTCCCCACGGTTCTTCCGCTTATACCCACGCTGCATGCAGCCTCACAGAGAGCGGGACAAACACGACCGGTAAATTCAGGGAAGCTGCTGGTACTGTGAAGTACACGTATTGCTGTTTCATAATCTCCCCTGTACACAAGATCGTTAAAATCAGGAATATTATTGTGTACCGGACACTTGTTGTTACAGAAAGGAACGCCGCAGTCCATGCATCTGGCCGCCTGTACGGTAGCCTCTTCATTTGTTAAACAAGGAGTAAACTCATTAAAATTCTTAACACGCTCAGCAACGCTCAGGTGCTTATCATTAATGCGGGCGTACTCCATAAAACCTGTTGGCTTACCCATTTACACGCTCTCCTTACTGTTAGACTGCAACACAAGTGCTTGACGGTATTCTTTAGGGAATACCTTTACAAATTTCTTCAGGCTGTCAGACCAGTTCTTAAGAATTTCCTTAGCCCTATTACTGCCGGTATAATCAGCATGATTCTGAATATACTTTCTCAGAATATCCTCATCAGCCATGCCACAGTGGCGCGGTTCAGCCACGTTCTGAGCTGATGCTGGAACAACCTTTTCCAAATCAACAGAGGTCAGATTGCAGGAATCGGCAAACTTTCCGTCAGGATCATATACGTATGCAATACCGCCTGACATACCTGCGGCAAAGTTACGGCCGGTATTACCGAGAACAATTACAGTACCGCCGGTCATGTATTCACAGCCGTGATCACCAACACCTTCAATAACGGCTGTAGCACCTGAATTTCTTACGCAGAATCTTTCGCCGGCAACACCGCTTACATAAGCTTCACCGCTGGTTGCACCATAGAAACAGGTGTTACCGCAGATGATGTTTTCGTAGGTGTTCGCAACGAAATCCTTACGAGGATGAATAATAAGCTTACCGCCAGACATACTCTTACCAACGTAGTCATTGGCTTCACCGGTAAGTTCAACAGTTACGCCACCGCAGAGGAATGCTGCAAATGACTGACCTGCAGTACCGGTAAGACGGATGGTAATGGTATCTTCGGCAAGACCGTGATCACCATACTTTTCTGCTACCGCACCGGAAAGCATGGTACATGCGGTACGGTTTACATTGGTAATTCTGCCCGCAAATTCGACCTTCTTACCCTTGGCAATGGCCTGAGCGGCATTGGAAATGAATTCATTGTCCAAAGCCTTGTCCAGACCGTGATCCTGTAATTCAGAGTGTCTGATTGCAGTACTTTCCGCTCTTTCAGGCTGATAGAAAATTCTTGAGAAGTCGAGTCCCTTGGCCTTCCAGTGTTCAATGCCCTGACGCTTATCCAGATATTCGGAATGACCAATCAGATCGTCGAACTTTCTGATACCCATTGAAGCCATAATCTGACGTACTTCTTCAGCCACGTAGAAGAAATATCTCACTACATGTTCAGGTCTGCCTGCAAAACGCTTACGAAGTTCAGGATCCTGAGTAGCCACACCTACCGGACAGGTATTAAGCTGACACTTTCTCATCATGATACAGCCTGACGCAACGAGCGGAGCTGTAGCAAAACCGAATTCATCCGCACCGAGCAGAGCACCGATAACAACGTCCCTGCCGGTCTTCAGCTGACCGTCAACCTGTACTCTTACACGGCCGCGAAGTCTGTTGAGAACCAGAGTCTGCTGAGTTTCAGAAAGACCTAATTCCCATGCAGAACCGGCGTGCTTGATGGAAGATGCAGGAGATGCACCGGTACCGCCGTCGTGACCTGCAATAACAATATGGTCGGCCTTGGCCTTTGCCACACCGGCAGCTACTGTGCCGATACCCACCTCAGAAACAAGCTTGACTGAAATTGAAGCCTTTGGATTAACATTCTTAAGGTCGTGAATCAGCTGAGCAAGATCCTCGATGGAATAAATATCATGATGTGGCGGAGGAGAAATAAGACCAACACCCGGAACGGAATGACGCAGGAAACCGATATATTCTGAAACCTTATGCCCTGGAAGCTGACCGCCTTCACCAGGCTTTGCACCCTGAGCCATCTTAATCTGAATCTGATCGGCATTGACACAGTATTCAGCAGTTACGCCAAAGCGGCCTGATGCAACCTGCTTGATTGCAGAACGAAGACTGTCACCCGGCTGAAGTTCAATATCCCTTGCCACGCGACCTGCTCCGATAATTTCTGAAAGCATGGTCTTTTCGGTAACAGGCTGGAAGCGTCTTGCATCTTCACCGCCCTCACCGGTATTTGACTTACCGCCGATACGGTTCATGGCGATGGCGAGATTTGTATGAGCTTCGGTGGAAATTGAACCGAGTGACATTGCACCGGTAGCGAAACGCTTAACGATATCTTTGGCAGGTTCAACCTCGTCAATGCTGATTGGACTGAACGGAGACTTGATTTCAAAGAAGCCTCGAAGGGTAAGATGTCTCTTTGTCTGATCGTTAATAATTTCGGCGTACTTCTGATATGTTTCGGCATCATTCTGACGGACCGCATGCTGAAGATTTGAAATGGCATCAGGAGTCCACAGATGATCCTCACCTCTTACACGGACGCTGTATTCGCCGCCGACATCAAGGCTTTCGGCAAGAAGAGGATCCTTGCCAAAGGCTGCATTGTGCAGATTAATTGCTTCCTGAGCGACTTCGAACAGGCCCACGCCTTCCACGTTGCTTGCGGTATTGGTGAAGTACTTGTCCACAAATTCACGGGTAAGACCGACGGCCTCAAATACCTGAGCACCGGTGTAGGACATATAAGTCGAAATACCCATCTTGGACATAGTCTTGCAAAGTCCCTTGCATACCGCCTTGATGTAGTGATGGATGTAATCCTCTTCCAGAGCCTTATCGCCCTTGGCCAAATCACGAAGGGTTTCAATGGCAAGATACGGATGAACGGCTTCTGCGCCATAACCGGCAAGAAGTGCAAAATGATGGACTTCCCTGGCACTGCCGGTTTCAACAACAAGACCGGTACTGGTTCTGAGTCCTGCATTAACAAGACGAAGATGTACTGTTGATGTTGCGAGCAGTGCAGGTATGGCCACACGGTCCTTGCATACCTTACGGTCGGTAACAATCAGAATGTTGGCACCGGCTTTAACGGCATCTTCAGCTTCACAGGCAAGACTTGCGAGACGGGCTTCGATACCTTCCTTGCCCCATGACAGCGGATAAGTAATATCCAGTTCATATGAACGGAATTTGCTGTCCGTATACTTGGCAATGCTTCTTATCTGCTCCATGTGGAGTTCACTGAGTATAGGCTGCTCAACCTCCAATCTGATTGGCGGATTGATATCGGTTGAATTCAGAAGATTTGGTCTAGGTCCGATAAATGAAATAAGGGACATTACCATCTCTTCACGAATCGGGTCAATCGGCGGATTGGTTACCTGGGCAAAAACCTGACGGAAATAATCGTACAGAGTCTTGTCCTTCTTTGCCATTACGGCCAGAGCGGCATCATTACCCATTGAAGCTAACGGTTCCTGACCGAGCTTAGCCATAGGAAGCATAATCTTATTAATATCTTCTGCCGTATAACCGAATAACTGCTGCATATCAAGGAGTGAAGCCTCATGAGCAATCGGTGCAACGTTTCCTGAACGTTCATCAAGTTCACCGATCTTGATGCGGATTTTATTAATCCACTCGCTGTAAGGCTTGGCAGTTGCAAGACTGTTTTTGATTTCTGAATCATCAATGATGCGTCCCTGTTCCATATCAATGAGGAACATCTTGCCCGGCTGCAGACGCCATTTCTTAAGAATTCTGGAATCATCGATAGGAAGAACGCCGGATTCTGAGGCCATAACAACCAAATCATCCTTGGTAACAAGGTATCTTGCAGGACGCAGACCGTTTCGGTCAAGAGTTGCACCTATCTGACGGCCGTCAGTGAAGGCCACGGCTGCAGGACCGTCCCATGGCTCCATCATGGCTGCATGATATTCATAGAACGCATGACGCTTAGGATCCATTGTGGCATGCTTTTCCCATGCCTCAGGTATCATCATCATCACTGCATGAGCGAGAGAGTATCCGCTCATTGTCAGGAGCTCAAGTGCATTATCAAATGAAGCTGAGTCAGACTGCCCAGGATAAATCAGAGGCCAAACCTTTTCGAGATCATCTCCAAGAACAGGAGAATGAACACACTGCTCTCTTGCACGCATCCAATTCACGTTGCCGCGGACGGTATTGATTTCGCCGTTATGTGCAATCATGCGGAACGGATGTGCGAGATCCCATGATGGGAAAGTGTTGGTCGAAAATCTCTGATGAACCATTGCCAATGCAGACTGACATCTTGTATCGGCAAGATCCCTGAAGTAAGTACCAACCTGATCAGCAAGAAGCAGCCCCTTGTATACAATGGTTCTTGCAGAAAATGACGGGATGTAGAATTCATGGCAGTGTCTTAAATTAAGATTCTTGATTGCCTTTGAACTGCGCTTTCTTATTATATAAAGCTTTCTTTCGAGAGCATCGGTAACAAGAACATCCTTTCCACGACCGACAAAGATCTGTCTGATTACAGGTTCAGTGCTTTTAACGGTAGGAGACATTGGACACTTATCATCAACAGGAACGTCTCTCCAACCGAGAACAACCTGACCTTCAGCCCTGACGGCTCTTTCTATTTCTTCTTCGCAGGCCTTACGTGAAGCAGCTTCACGTGGCAGAAAAATCATACCTACGCCGTATTCTCCTGCAGCAGGAAGCTGTACTCCCTGTAAAATCATGTCATCACGGTATAACTGATCAGGTATCTGAATTAATATGCCTGCACCATCGCCCTGTAACGGGTCGGCACCAACGGCTCCGCGGTGATTGATATTTTTGAGTATAAGCAACCCCTGCTCAACAATACTATGGCTTTTAACCCCCTTCATATGAGCAACAAAGCCGACGCCACATGCATCATGCTCATTTGCAGGATCGTAAAGCCCCTGGCTCTTAGGTAATGCTGAATCCATCACATCAAATCCTCTATATTACGACTTATTGTCTTTCCGGTCCGGAGTAGTCCCGCACCTCGTCAGACAACTGAAAAAAATTTATGGCTGTATCACTTAAGAATACAAAAATTCTCACTTAATTAGTGCATTAAGCATAATTCATGCCATACAACGTCATCCTGATTACAAATATTTATTCATTAAAAATCAGCATTATCTTATTAATATATCTTATAAATATGTTTGAACCTTCGGTTAACAGCAGAACTTATTTTAGTAAGTTTTTTTAATCATTTATATACTATCCATGATTATTATCAGATTTTTGACAACGGTTTTTGTTTAATAATTATTTAATTTTTATGAATAATTATGCGTTTGACCCATAAAAATACGTAAAAAGCAGGCAAAGCCCACAATTAAGTAACCAAAATAATCGTAATATGCACAGTATTAGAGCATAAAAATAAACAATCCACATGTACACCCCACCGGGTTCGCCTCTCTCCGGCGACTGTCATACGTCATCCGAAAGGCCGTTATGGAAGATACTGTGTTTCCGATTGGTTCATTATGCACTAACAGCGTGCATGGGATATTTAAGCGTGCAAAGAATAATTTCAGCTTCATCATGCAGTCTTAAAGAGACTGAATTATTCCTTTATTAAACTAAAAAAACGCAACAGGCAGAACCGTAAAAATAATCCTACCGGATGCACATTGAATAACGGAGAATTAAGGGAAGATAAGCACAGTCTCTCGTTTCACAATACGGACCAGTGCCTGCCGAAACTGGTATTGCTCCGTTAACTCCGCGGCTGTTTTATAAAAATCCCAGACTGCATTCCTTCTTTTTTCACCGATTAAATTCAGATAAAAATCCATTAAAACATAATAATTTTCGCCGTAAATACAGGTTCAGAAATAATATCTCATCATTTGTAATATTTGGTAACACCTTATCATCGGTATGAAAAATAAAAACACGTCCCCACTGCTATACTGAGCTCATCCGGTCAGAAGAAATAACCGGCATTAAAAACCACTGACTAATGAACATACCTGCCGCACATGGCGGGAGATACATTTAAAGAGGAAATGATTATGAAGAAGATATTTATGCCTTTAATATTATTTATCGGTCTTTTCGCATACGGAACAGCAAGTGCAGACGTAATGGTATCTGCCGGAAGCAACGGATTTGCAATGCAGATTTCATCAGCTCCGGTCTACAATCACGTTCATCATGCACCGCCTCCACCTGTACATCATCACGCCCACCATGTACCGCCACGTCCTCCAGTGCATCATCACGGTCCGCATCATCACGGTCCGCATCATCACGGCCCGCATCATCCGCACGCACATCACCACGATCCGCACCATAATCATGGACATCGTCACTGATGGAAAGGTCTGGCAAACAATTTAGTATAAGCATAACGACATTCTGAATCAGGTTTACTGCAATATTGCGTAAACCTGAATCTTATGCAAAAGACCATTCAAGTGTTGTACCTAGTGACATGATATACTTATCCAATACATCTCCGTCAGTTTACGCACCATGGAGGACATTTTGAAAGAATCTCGGCTACTGCACGCAAATATTCACAGAATCCACACCACAACAATGGGTGCTGAACGAATCAGTAGAAATCTGAACCTGAAAAATACTGATGCAGTACAGTTCTGCATAAACATAATACTAAATCCAGAATGCATGGTTCGCAGAAAAGGAAAAAACTGGTATTGCGAGGCAGACGGCGTAACCATAACCGTAAATTCATCAAGCTGCACAGTAATCACGGCTCACCGTCATCATAAAAAAACAAGCCTCCAGTAATGACAAAATACTTTCCGAAAAAGAGTATTTTAAAATTCATACATTGTATAATCTGTTAATGTCATAACCATATAAAGGAAACTGAAACTACCATGATTTACGGAATTATCGGCGCGATGCCTGAGGAAATTGAGTCTTTAAAAAAGAACATAGACAATGTCGTCACCCATAAAGTAGGCAGTAAGGAATACTATACAGGCAGAATTAACGGAAAAGAAGTGGTTCTGACCTGTAGCGGCATCGGGAAAGTGTCAGCATCTCTGGCAACCTCTCTTCTTATTTCTAAATTCAATGCAGACCTGGTAATCAATACCGGTGTGGCCGGCGGTTTAAAACCCGAAACAAAGGTTCTGGACGTGGTAATCGCCACCGGAGCCTGCCAGCATGACTTTGACCTGAGAATTTTCAACTACAAATTAGGTCAGGTTCCGGGTTTTTCTCCCGTAATCAAGCTTGATGAAGAGTTAACGCAAAAGGCTTTAACCGCAGCAAAAATGTCTGCCGCAAAGTTCGGGTTCAACGTACATTCAGGCCTGGCCATCAGCGGTGATCAGTTCATTGCCGGCGGAGAACACAACAGAATGCTGTCAGAAAACTTCCCTGATGCCTACACCACTGAAATGGAAGCCGCCGCAATAGTTCAGGCGGCAGCAATTCTGGAAAAACCGGCAATCATTATCCGCACGATTTCAGACAATGCAAATGAAAAGGCTGACATGACCTTTGAAGAAATGTTGCCGATTGCCACCAGAAACAGTCAGGATATAACTCTGAGACTTTTGGAAATCATCTAAAACCATGTACGGAGGTCGGATGATTCCGCCTCCGGAAACTCCTTCCCAAACCGCAGCCGTTGAACAGTTCTGCCATGATTACATCGACATTATCCAGATTGAGATTTCTTACCGTCACAATGTTTCTTATTCTGACTCCGTTCTCCGGAGTGTCTGCATCCGAGGAAAATACCATGTCACCGGTACCGGCTGTGCAGGCAGATGACAGCATATCAGTCAACGCCAGTCAGAGTAAGAAGGAAAAATTCAGAAGCATAAAAGTAGTAAGTTTTTCACCTGAACTATCAGAAATCGTGGCCTCCATTGACGGAACCGACAGTATTGTGGCCACGGACATCAACAGCGTATACCCTGAACAGCTGAAAAAACTTCCGAAAGTTGCAGACTACTACGGTGTCAATCTTGAGGCTCTTTCAGCCCTACAGTTCGACAATATTCTTCTGAGCAGGGATTTCAACAGTCTTATAATCGGTAAATTAACAAGATACAAAAACAAACTCAGAATATACTCGATAACAGACAGTGATGAACTGCTGGACAACATACGAGCCCTCGGTCAGCTCCTGCACAGGGAAGAAAAAGCACAGCTGATCATTAATGACATAAACCGCAAAATCAGTGATCTGGCAGCAGGTCACGATAAGCAAAAACAGATCCGTACCGTTCTTGTTATTTGGGATAAACCTTTACTTGTTGTCGGCGGCTCGGCATTTTTAAACAGAGCCGTAAAGCTCTGCGGAGGAGTTAACATATTTGAAGATCTGCCGGTAAAGTTTCCTGCCATTTCAGCTGAAAAACTGATCAGAGGGAAACCTGATGCGGTAATATCGCTTGTTGATAATACCGAAAATCTGCCTAAATCGCTAAGGTCAAAAACATTCATTCTCAGCAAAGAAGAACAGGACACCCTGATGAAAATATCCCCCAGAAGCTTTGACATAGGAATTCCGGCCGTATGCAGAGCAATTGAATCGGTAAGATAGCATATATGCATTTCTTAAACACCATTCTTTTGGGAAAACCTAAGGCCTCGGTTCTCACACACAGCATAATCAGAACTCACCGTTGCGTTTTCAGAGAATATTTTGGTTACCTGTCCGGTTCCGGTTTTATTTGAAAATTAAAATAGATTATATATAATCTTAACCGTTGCACCACAAGCCTTTAAATGGCTGTTATCTTCCGTTTTCTCCATCTTTGTTTACGAATTTCCACCAGAAATTTCGTTTCACTCAGTTTAAGTTTAAAAGAAGGATTCGGTTCTCGTAAACAGCAGTAATAACAGGATGAATAAATGAGCATAAACAATCTTCCTCCAGACGAACAGGACCAGGAAACTCATGGTTCATTCAGTGAGTTTGTCCAGGGTATTAAACAGCTTAAAGCCAATACCGTAGAACATAAAAAACCCCTCATGGATCCTCAGATATCCCAGATGCTTAAGGATCGGAGTTCAGAGGAGAATAAGGAAGAGGAACTGGACTTCTTTTCAACCGCCAGCATGGAGTTTGTTGATCCTCTGGACATAATCAGTTACAAAACTCCGGGATTACAGTTTGGAGTAATGAGAAAACTGAAGGCCGGCGAATACTTTCCACAAATGGGAGTAGATTTACACAACAACACCATCGAGCAGGCATATAAAAAAGTAAGAAAGTTGGTACTGAAAGCATATCATGAAGACGTGAGATGCATTATTATTGTTCACGGCAAAGGTGAATTTTCAACTCCAAAGGCTCTGCTAAAAAGTTATGTGGCTCACTGGCTTAAAATGATGCCGGAAGTTCTGGCATACCACACGGCCATGCCTTATCACGGAGACAAGGGAGCAACCTATGTACTCATCAAAAAAGGTGAAGGCTCTCGTCTTGAAACAAGAGAAATGCACTCCAAAAGAAATTAAAAAGTTGGAAAGCTAAAACAGCCGCCTTTTTGACTAATAATCAAGCAATCGGATCAAAAAGGTGAAAAAAAACTTTTATTTTTAAACTTTCATGATAATATACACACATCGAAAGCGTGGAGGGGTTCCCGAGCGGTCAAAGGGAGCAGACTGTAAATCTGCCGACTCTGTCTTCGAAGGTTCGAATCCTTCCCCCTCCACCATTTTCAAGATATGCCGAGAGTGATTATTCACTCTTTTTTTGTTTCTGGGGTTCACTAATCGAACCTGTATCCCGCTTAGAATTATTCTAAAACAGTCTCATTCGAAATCATCTTTCTTATTGTCCCTGTTATGTATTCATATTGAATACGCAAACGTGTGTTTTTCTGACAACGATATGACATAAAATCAAAGGAGGACGAATAAATCGTCCTCCTTTCATCACTTAACGTACACTTATTTCAAAAAAATGCTCATCGTTAAACGTCTCTTAAATATATGCTCAGAATGAAGCTGTTATTTTCAGAAAACATTAATCTAAAAAGGATCGCTCGAATTGTTCTCTAAGCTTTCTGTGTGACTCCATCTGTTCGGCCTGAGCCTTTTCCAGCTTAACAAGGAACTTAGGATATTCCTCATCATATTTTTTCTCAATTTCCTCAAAAGTCATACCATTTAACTGAGCGAGCTTTTCCATGGCCCTTTTCTGCATTAATTCAGGAGGCACGGACAGCAAATCCTTAGCAGCACACATTGGACATAACAGATACTTCTCATCTGTAGAGTAAAACTTAATCATGTTACCGAACTTTATTTTCTTTTCATCACTAAGACCGTCTGCCATCTTAGTTATGGATACTTCAGCTGACTCATATGAAGTGGTGTCAATTTTTGGAGAACATCCCATAAGACCTAACGCAAATAAGGATACGGCAAAGTATTTAATATAATTCATAACATCTCCTCTTGTTAATATCATGTTAAAAGAATGACAAAAAATACAAAATGTGGATTATCTACAGATCATTGTTTTTATTCCTTAATTTTTTAATTATTTAGCATTTAAATATGATGTATGTCACACTTAAACATTTTTAATATCTGACTGATTATACTGAATACAGTTCTCGCTCAAACCTGATTTTTCCATACCATGATAATTTTCGAATAAGAATCTGTCGCTGATTCTTCACATTCTTATGATTGAATTCCATTAATACAAATATTAAAAAGGCCTGATTCCTCAATCGGGAATCAGGCCTCATAATGCAATGCGTCGGATTAAATCACGTGCGCATGTCAACCATTCGGATAAGATTACTTAACAAGGATATTAAGCATACGACGTAAAGGTTCTGCAGCACCCCATAATAACTGGTCACCAACAGAGAAAGCAGAGATGTAACCCTTACCAAAATTGGTTTCACGAATACGTCCAACAGGAACGGTTAAGGTACCGGTTACCTTAGCTGGGGTTAATTCATGAATGGTTTCTTCCTTATTATTTGGAATTACCTTAGCCCACTGGTTGTGGTTCTTTAACATTTCATGAATATTTTCAACGCTTACGTCCTTCTTGAGCTTGATTAAGAATGACTGGCTGTGGCAACGTAATGAGCTGATACGTACACAGTTGCCGTCTACAGGGATGGTAGCAGGAGCAAGACCTAAGATCTTGTTGGTTTCAGCCATACCCTTCCATTCTTCCTTACTCTGACCGTTTTCAAGCTGAACGTCAATCCAAGGGATTAAAGAACCGGCCAGCGGAACCATGAATTCCTTGGTTGGGAAGCTTTCAGCTCTCATTGTGTCACGAACCTTCTTTTCGATTTCGAGAATTGCAGATGCCGGGTTCTTTAATTCTTCAGCAACAGAGTCATGTAATACACCCATCTGAGTTAATAATTCACGCATGTTCTTGGCACCTGCGCCTGAAGCAGCCTGATAGGTAGAAGACTGAATCCATTCAACACAGTCATTCTGGAATAATCCGCCTAAACCCATTAACATTAAACTTACGGTGCAGTTACCGCCAACGTAGGTTCTGATACCCTTGTTGAGAGATTCATCGATAACGGCTCTGTTAACAGGATCGAGAATGATAACGGCATCGTCTTTCATTCTGAGGGTTGATGCAGCATCAATCCAGTATCCCTTCCAGCTGGTAGCCATGAGCTTGTCATACATGCTCTTGGTGTAATCACCGCCCTGACAGGTCACGATGATGTCCATTGAGCTTAAAGCATCAACATCGTTAGCGTCTAATAAAACACCTGCATCCTTACCGCAGAATACAGGAGCCTTCTGACCGGCCTGAGAGGTAGTGAAAAACACAGGATCGATATTGGCGAAGTCATTTTCTTCTTCCATGCGGCCCATTAATACTGAGCCAACCATACCGCGCCAGCCAATAAAACCAACTTTCTTCATATTTAATTACACCTAAATAATTAACTTAAAATTCTGAAATTACCGGCTTACGGCCGGCATTTGATTAAACAATCAAAAATTTGCTGGTAATTATATCAAAAAAGATACAATCCTCATAACAAAAAATACTGATTGTTTCAGATTACGTTTTGAGCTCTTTCCGCGAGGACCGGATACATTCAGCCTGAATGTTCGGCCTGATAACGACGTTATTTTACACACTTAAGCGGAATAGTTACGGATTCATTTCTGCCGTAGGCATGCAGGCTCACGGAAACATTTCCTTTGCCCTCATATATTCTCTTAACCAGTCTCATGCCGCAAAACACGTTGTTAAGATGCAGATCGGCATAAAATTTCTTAAGAGAGTCATCATCAAAACGATTGTCCAGTTTCTCCATGGAGAACCCAACATGAAACTGAACATTGAGAGAATCATCATACGTTATGCTCTCAACTGTAAAACCGTCATTCTCTGACGCAAACGGAAGTGCCATGTCGGCCGCATCCAGTTCATCAGTCAGTCCGACGTTCGGAAAAAGAAACATTCTCATGCACACATAAAGAACAAGACCGACCAAGGCGGCACTGACATACGGAACGTATTTTTTTAAAATATCCTTCATTTTATCTTCCTGGCACTGCGGGACAAACATCAAAGCTTCCAGAGCATAATCATATCAGATGAGTATTATATTTCAGTAATTTGTTTATCTGATCCGCAAAAACATAATCTCTATCCTGAACCTTCAGGATTACCGCTACAACTGCATGCCTCCTTTTAACAGATTTTTCAATCATTTTTCTGTCATCTCCGTTCTTATAATCAAGCAGCGATTATTGTGATAAAATGCCTCTCAACTTAATCAATTCACCATTCCGAGGACTTTTCATCCATGACATTTCTTGCCGGCAAAGACAGAGAAATCGAACAGACAATAGACTTATTCACAAAAGAACTGACCGAACTTGGACTTGATCTGGAATTTACCACAAAACTTAATCCAGGTATCAACCTGTACTCATGCGAACTTGTCGACAAAAATAACCCCGGACTGATTCACACGAACGGAAAAGGCATCACTGAAAAAGCCTCCATTGCCTCTGCTCTCGGCGAAATGGCAGAAAGACTGCTGAACCAGTCTTTTTTTGATTCCTATTACATGGGTAACGCCACCGATGATCTTCGGTTCAACAGATATCACGATGAAAAGTGGGTCAGATACCCTGAAGAATACATTGATGTTCAGGGCCGGCTGAAACTGGAAAAGATGGAAATTTTCAGTCCGCGTAAGAAAAAGGATGTCTGCGATTTCTTCATAAAGAACGGACTTTTTTCAAAAAAGCTGATCGACGAAATAGGCTGGATGACCTTAAGACCGCTTACCGACTACATTACTTCCAACACGAAAAAAGGAATCTGCGCCGTTCCGATGACGAACGAGCATTATCCTGAGGAAAAGGCATATTTTCCTCTAAGATACCTTGAATCATGCTTCTGCACCAACGGCATGTGTGCGGGAAATACCCCGGCGGAAGCAAAAGTGCAGGGTCTATCAGAAATATACGAACGTTTTGTCAGACGTTTCCTGTTCGGTTACGTTCCTGAGAGTTTCAGCAGGGATTTGGCGAAAACCAACATCAGGGCTCTGCCGGAGATTCCGGAAGAATTCATAAAAACAAAATACCCTGAAATAGCCGATACCCTAAAGGAATTCGGAAAACACGACATTCGGATTACATGCTACGATGCGTCCCTAGGCGGTATTTTTCCTGTCGTTGCCGTATGTGCCCGTCCGGTAAACTCCGTAAAATACAAGATTTCTGTAGGTGCGCATCCAAACATGAAGATTGCATTGGAAAGAACACTTACGGAACTGATGCAGGGCGTTGAATGGAAGAACATTGACTACGTTAACTTCAACCTAAAACCTTACATCAGCAATGACTTCACCGACTCCAGCCGTAAGTACAGTGACAGCGACCTTCAGTACAAAAATGCCGAATGTTCCTGTGAAGAATGGGACGGCTGTGCCGAAAGCAGTGAAGACTGTCAGTCAGACATTCCTGAATCAGGTGATGACAAAACTATGGTGTGGAATAGTACGGAAGACATGTTCAACAGTCTTTCATCCCTGTCCGGAGAAGATATCGGCAGACAGGCTGAAATAGAAGAATTTCATTTCAGGGATTCACTTAACTTCATAAACAATTTCATCGACGGCTCAGGTGACGTTCATCCAAGCTTTTTCACGCATAAAAGCAAATTTCACTTCGTTGACTGGTCGCTTGACGATGCAACCACGGAAGATGAATATGTCTTTCTGCTTAACATCAGCAGAAAATTAAACAAAAAAGTCTGGTGCTACGATGCAAGCTACAAGGATCTGTACGCATACAGGCTTGTCATTCCAAACCTGTCAGAAATATACATATTTGACGGAAGGGAAAACGAGGACGAACTCAACGATCCTTCCATTTCAAGATGTTTCATGGAGATTTCCGAAAACGACTGCAGACTGCCGGTTTTTCAGGATGCCGACACCTCAGGCAAAATCTCAGACATTCTTCACCTTGTTGAAAACGGCTGTCAATATGCAGGTCTGAATCTTTACTCAATGGAAAGTATGATTGATCTTTACAACCTTATCCATGAAAACATTGAAGAATGCAGCGATGAAAATGAGGAAGATCCGGGACAAATCATATACGATAAAGCCATAGATTTGGCCGAACATTTCCTGTCTTCTCCTTTTGCCACAGGTAATTCGTTACTTTATTCCGTATGTATGATCATGCACATAAGACTGCTTATGGAAGACGAAAAAGGTTATTTAAATGAAGATGCCTCTAGATTTATTAATATTTTCTGCGATAATGCAACACAGCAATTTGCCGACAAGGTTATCAATGCCGATACTCAGGCGGATTTAATGAACCTGTTGCGTCTGAATATTGATAAAAATCCAAGACTCGGCAGTTTGATAAAAACTTTCAGAAAACTGATTAAAATACAAACAAATTTTCATAAAAACAGTTAATTATGTAAATTAATTACAAAAGTATTTTACAGATAAATGTGATGTAGTTCAAAAATATTGGGGTTTTACTTAATTATAATTTAACCAAAGAAACAAGAATTATGGAACCAGTTAAGATACCAACAACATGCTGTCTGACAGCAGAGGAAACAGCTAAAGCCGCAGAATCAATAACAGAACATAAAGCAACAAAGCCTTTTTTCAAATGTGCTCTCATGTCCGTAAACGCAGGAGCCTTCATTGCACTGGCTTTTATGTTCTACACCACAGCCCTTGCAGACGGACACGGAAAGCTTGTCGGTGGCCTGTGCTTCTCTCTCGGCCTGATTTTCTGTGTACTCCTTGGATGTGAACTGTTTACCTCATCTACCCTGACTCTGGTCGCCAGGTCAGCCAAACTGGTAACCTGGAAGACGGTACTTAAAAACTGGTGCGTGGTGTACTTCGGCAACCTCGTCGGCGGACTCATTATAGTCCTCCTCATGATGCTCGCAAGACAGTACAATGGTTTTCACGGTGAATGGGGCAGAATTATCCTTAATACAGCACTCCACAAGGTAAGCCACATGCATCCCGGTGAAAGTTACTGGATAGGCTTTACCGAAGCACTGTCCATGGGCATATTCTGTAACATTATGGTTTGCGGTGCCGTATGGCTCGGATTTGCAGGTAAAACCCTTACGGACAAAATTCTGGCAATGATTCTGCCGGTTGGAATGTTCGTTGCATCAGGTTTTGAGCACAGCATTGCAAACATGTTTATGATCCCTGCAGGCATAAGTATGGTAAACTATGCAGGAAATGAATTCTGGCAAACTATCGGACAATCCCCCGAACAGTATGCCGATTTAACAATAATAAACTTTATTGTTAATAATCTGATACCGGTAACAATCGGCAACATCATAGGCGGAGGCCTGATGATTGGTGTATTTAACTGGTATGCAAATTGTCGCGCCGGCCACAAAAAGGCATAAGGCGTTTACTAACTACCTAAAACCAAACAGAGGTAATGAAAATGGCAGAATTAAATGAGCTTCAGAAAGTAGCCTGGGAAGGTTTCCAACCAGGTGCTTGGCAGGAATCTATCGATACCCGCGATTTTATTCAGACTAACTACACTCCATATGAAGGTGATGAATCATTCCTTGCTCCAGCTACTGAAGCTACCAAGACTCTTTGGAATTCAGTAATGGAAGGCATCAAGATCGAAAACAAGACTCACGCGCCTGTTGACTTCGATCCAGACACTCCTTCAACCATCACTTCACACAAGCCTGGTTACATTAACAAGGATCTTGAAAAGATTGTTGGCCTCCAGACTGATGCTCCACTCAAGAGAGCAATTATGCCTTTCGGCGGTATTCGCATGATCAAGACTTCATGTGAAACCTACAACAAGCCATTCAACAAAGAAGTTGAAAAGATCTTCACTGAATATCGCAAAACCCATAACCAGGGTGTATTCGATGTTTACACTCCGGACATCAGAAACTGTAGAAAGAGTGCGGTTTTAACCGGTCTTCCTGACGCTTACGGCCGTGGCCGTATCATCGGCGACTACCGTCGTATCGCTCTTTACGGTGTTGATGCACTGATGAAGGATAAGTTCAAGCAGTACAACTCATATCAGGCTCAGCTCGAACATCCAAAGGATGAAAGAGAACTCGAAGACGTTATCCGTGCCCGTGAAGAAATCAATGATCAGTATAAGGCTTTAGGCCAGTTAAAGCAGATGGCTGCTTCTTACGGCTGTGATATTTCTGGTCCTGCAAAGACCGCTAAGGAAGCATTACAGGCAACCTACTTCGGTTACCTTGCAGCCGTTAAGTCACAGAACGGTGCAGCAATGTCTTACGGCCGTACTGCTACTTTCCACGATATCTACATTGAACGTGATATCAAGAGAGGTATCTTAACTGAATCTGAAGCACAGGAACTTGTTGACCACATGATCATGAAGCTCCGTATGGTTCGCTTCCTCCGTACTCCAGAATACGATTCATTATTCTCAGGCGATCCTATTTGGGCAACCGAATCTTTAGGCGGTATGGGTCTTGACGGTCGTACTCTTGTTACCAGAACCTGCTTCCGTTACCTCCACACCTTATACAATATGGGTACCTCACCAGAACCAAACATGACCATTCTCTGGTCTGAAAATCTTCCAGCAGCATGGAAGAAGTTCTGTGCCAAGGTATCAATTGACACTTCATCAATTCAGTACGAAAACGACGACTTAATGCGTCCTGACTTCAACAGTGATGACTACGCTATCGCATGTTGCGTATCTCCAATGGTTGTAGGCAAGCGCATGCAGTTCTTCGGTGCCCGTGCAAACCTCGCTAAGACCCTTCTTTACTCCATCAACGGCGGTAAGGACGAACGTCTTGTTGACGAAAACGGCGTTCACATGCAGGTTGGTCCAAAGACCGACATTCCTGCCGGTGAATACCTCGAATTCAATGATGTAATGGAACGTGTTGATCACTTCATGGATTGGCTTGCAACCCAGTATGTAACCGCTCTTAACATCATTCACTACATGCACGATAAGTATGCTTATGAAGCAATTCAGATGGCACTCCATGACCGTGACGTATTCCGTACCATGGCTTGCGGTATCGCAGGTTTATCAGTAGCAGCAGACTCACTCTCTGCTATCAAGTACGCCAAGGTTAAGGCTGTTCGTGACGCAGATAACGTAGCTACCAAGTTCGAAATCGAAGGCGACTTCCCTAAGTATGGTAACAATGATGACCGCGTAGACAGCATTGCCTGTGACCTCGTTGAACGCTTCATGAAGAAGATCAAGAGTCGCGTAACTTACAGAAATGCTTTACCAACCCAGTCAATCTTAACCATTACTTCTAACGTTGTATACGGTAAGAAGACCGGTGATACTCCTTGCGGTCGTATCGGCGGTAAGCCATTTGGTCCTGGTGCAAACCCAATGCACGGCCGTGACGTTAAGGGTGCGGTAGCTTCATTATCTTCTGTTGCAAAGCTTCCATTCACCTATGCAAAGGACGGTATTTCATATACCTTCTCAATTGTTCCTGCAGCATTAGGTAAGGAAAGCGCTCAGCAGAATGCAAACTTAATCGGTCTGCTTGACGGTTACTTCCACCACGATGCAAACCACGAAGGTGGTCAGCACCTGAACGTTAACGTTCTCAACCGTGAAACCCTGATCGACGCACAGCAAAATCCTGAAAAGTACCCAATGCTCACCATTCGTGTATCAGGTTATGCAGTACGTTTCAACTCCTTAACCAAGGAACAGCAGGACGACGTTATTTCACGTACCTTCACTTCATCTCTCTAATACCGAGATTTAATGAAGCAGACGTGCTGACGTAATAACATAAAACTCCGGATTAAATAATCCGGAGTTTTTTTATAAAAGTTACGAAAGTCTTTCAGTGGAATAAAACCCGTTCCGCAAAAATATCATCAGCCGTAGAGATTTCTGCTGAAATACCTGTCACCGCGATCCGGAAGCACCACCACGACATTTCCGGTTGCACCTCCGTCAATCAGCTTTAAAGCGGCACTGAGTGCCCCTCCGCTGGATGAGCCGGCAAAAATACCTTCCCTGCGTGCCAGATCTCCGCTGAACAGATATGCCTCCTCATCCGTAATCTTAATGACTTTATCCACATAAGACATGTCCATGGTATCAGGAATAAAATCATTTCCAATTCCCTCTATGTCATAATCACCGTGCTCCCCGCCACCCATTGTTGAGCCTATCGGATCTGCCAGAACGCCCTGTACGTTGGGATTCCGTTCCTTCAGATATTTCAGAACACCGGTAAAAGTACCGCCACTGCCTGCACCGGCAACGACATAGTCGACCTTACCGTCAAGGTCATTCCATATTTCAGGACCGGTTCCTTCATAGTGAGCCTTTGGATTGCTTAACGTTCTGAACTGATTCAGTATGACGGCATCCGGAGTGTTTCTTACGATTTCCTCAGCCTTGGCAGCTGCCTCGAGCATGCCGCCTTCTCTTGACGTATTGATTATCTCTCCCCCCAAAGCTTTCATGAGTGTCTGCTTTTCAGGTGAAAATTTTAGCGGCACGACAAAAATGGTCCTGTATCCCTTCTCAAGAGCCGCAAATGCCAGTCCCAGCCCGGTATTTCCTGCAGTCGGCGCCACAATCACACTGCGTCCGGGAATAATAAGTCCTTTTTCCTCCGCTTCGCGGAGCATGTACATTCCCGTACGATCCTTTACGCTGCCGGACGGATTCCACAGCTCCAGTTTTGCAAAAAGCCTTACGCCTTCGGGAAGAGCACGAAGTCTGGTTAGTTCCACAAGAGGTGTATTACCTACAAGATCATGCATTGATTTATAGTAGCGGCCCATATCAACTCCTACTCTCATTTAATGCATTTTCCAAATCAGCTATAAGAGAATCGATATGCTCTATTCCCGGAGAAAGCCGGATGAGATTATCTGTTATGCCAAGCTTCTCTCGTATGTCTGCAGGAATGGAGGCATGAGTCATTGTTGCCGGATGGCATGCAAGCGATTCAACACCGCCTAGACTTTCTGCCAGAGTAAACACCTTAAGTGAATGAAAGAATTTTCTGACGTCATATCCCTTTTTGAGTTCAAACGAAAACATGGCGCCGCCGTTTACGGCCTGAGATGCATTTAGTTCATAGCCGGCAAATTCCTTTAAGCCCGGATAATAAACCCTGCTGACTGCCTGATGTGCAGACAGATAATCAACCAGTTTTTCAGCATTCTGCACATGTCTGTCCATTCGCACACCAAGTGTTTTAATCCCCCTGATGAGCAGGAACGAGTCAAATGGCTGTAACACACCTCCCGTGCTGTTCTGAATAAAGGCGATTTTTTCGGCCAGTCCTTTTCCTGCGGCCGTAACCACAAGACCGGCAATCAAATCACTGTGTCCGCCGAGATACTTTGTTGCACTGTGAACAACTATATCAATGCCGAAACTCAGTGGGCGCTGCAAATACGGAGTCATAAAGGTATTGTCCACAATTGAAATAATGCCGTTCTTTCCGGCAAGAGCGGCAATTCCGGCAAGATCTGTTATTTCCATAAGGGGATTGGTCGGAGTCTCCGCATATATTGCCTTAACGTCAGGAGTTATCCTCTCTTCAATTTTCTTTAAATCCCCGGTGTCCACAAGTTCATAATTTAAATTAAATCTCGTGAAAATCTTATCCAGTACCCTGAACGTTCCCCCGTATACGTTTCGGGAAACCAGAATTTTATCCCCAGCCCTGAAAAGCATCAGCACTGCAGATATGGCTGCCATACCGGAGGCAAACGCAAATCCAGCCTCACCGCCTTCAAGAACCTTGATGGTATTTTCCAAAGCCGCTCTCGTCGGATTTCCGGTTCGTGAATACTCCCAACCGTTAGTCGGACTGTTAAGGCTCTGCTGTTTATAAGTAGATGTCTGATAGATTGGAACGTTCACTGCTCCTGTCTGCGTATCATGATCAAAGCCACCATGAATCAACACCGTCTCAATATGTGTATCCGCACTCATGTTTATCTCCATTTTGCTTTAGTAATTGTTTTTAGTTTTAGGATTTATAATTCATCTGCTCGGGAGTCCATGACTCAATGATCCAGCCGTAGGCTAAAGCCTCTCGTCTTGCCCCCACCGGATCCTGATTAAGATAATTCCCGCATTCTCTTTTTGAGGCCCCCGGAATGTCGCCGTTAAATCCTGAGATATAATCAAACGCGTTCCTTACCAGAGTAATGGCATCCTTTTTCGAAACCGAATCCCTCAAAAGAAGATAGAAACCGGTACGACATCCCATTGGGCCGGCATAAACAACTCTGTCGGCAAAAACGCTGTTACGCACATATGTGGCAAGCAGATGCTCTATTGTATGAAGCGTTCCGTTATCAAGATAATCTCCGGAATTTGGCTTTTTCATACGCAAATCGTACGTAATCACGTCCCCGTCCCTGCGTGAAATATACATTCCGGGCTCAAGAATATTATGGTCTACCTGAAAGCTTGCTATGGTTTTCACGATTATTCTCCTTTTCGATCCTCTCTGCGTACCGCACTGATGAGATGAATGTTGTCGAATGCATGAAGCCCATCACTTCTGTCTCTGAAATAATGGTGTTCTATGGCTTTCGGAGACAGATGATTAACGACTTCAAATCCGGCGCTGTTCAAAGCCTGTCTGATTTCGGAAAGTCTGAACCCGTGAACCATCGGTTCACCGAAACTCTGCGTTATTCTGGCTAATATTCTTGTCCTTTCCGATGCATTTTTGGTGAGTGTAGTCTCATCCGGGAAATCAAAAACCACCAAATCCCCGTCATGTGCAATGGAACTCAGAGTCTTCAATGTCTCCGTAAAAGTCGGTAAGGAAAGGTAGTATGAAACACCCAGAATACTGAAAACCGTAGGCACTCCGTCAGCGAAATCCTGAGCATACAGTTTTTCCGGAAGATGATCCCTTGCAAAATCGACCGGAACGAACCGAACACCTCGCGGGATACACCAGCTTAGCTCCCTGATTCTGTCGAGCTTAAACCTCTGTGTATCAGGATGATCCACCTCAAACACCGATATGGAATCATTTGCATTTCGAAAAGAAAATGTATCCATACCAGCTCCCAATATCACATACTGAATCCGGCCATTATGTCTTCTTGTAAAACGATTAATGATCCTTTCCGTAAAATCTATTCTTATAAGAGGAATAGGCGCTATATAATCAGCAAGATTGCCTGAAAACTTTTCTTTTGAAAAACCTCCGTAGGTTTTCAGGTCCACGGCATTCCCTGAATCTCCGGTTGGAATGTCCGCTATAACTCCGGCTATCTCGTTATATCCGTCAAATCCCATCAAATCAAAAGCAAGGTAATCGTCAAAGATTTTTTCTTTTGAAAAATTAGAATGATAGGCCCTGGCAAATGCGCACAGCTTTGCCGTTGTACTCTCCTGTTTAGTTATCATTGATATTCCCGTTATTATCAGTTGATTAAAATTGTCTGCCTTATTTACTTAAACATCTGATACAGGGAATACGTGTTGACTTCTGATACAAATGCATGGGGATTAATTTCATATGCTTTACCGCCTAACCTAAAAAAAGAGGTGTTGAAAGATATCGGTCACCATCGTCCGGGAAAAGGACCACAATGTTTTTACCGGCATTTTCCACCCTGGAAGCTACGACAGACGCAGCCTTAAGAGCAGCCCCTGATGAAATACCGGCCAGAATCCCCTCATTGCGGGCCAGCTGTTTACCGTACTCATACGCATCCTCATTGGTAACGGTAATGATTTCATCATAGACGGCGGTATCAAGAGTGAACGGAATAAATCCCGGACCGATCCCCTGAATCTTATGAGACCCGGACTTTCCTTCAGACAACACCGGTGATCCGGCAGGTTCAACACCTATGATGCGTATATCAGGATTTCTTTCCTTAAGGTATCTGCCAACCCCGGTAATGGTTCCGCCCGTACCGATTCCGGCGATGAATATATCCACCTTTCCGTCTGTATCATCCCAAATTTCTGGGCCGGTTGAATCATAATGAGCCTGAGGATTAGCCTGATTGTTAAACTGTCCTGGAATAAAACTGCCGGGAATTTCTTTTGCGAGTTCTTCCGCTCTGGCTATTGCGCCGCGCATACCCTTGGCACCTTCGGTAAGTTCAAGTTCGGCACCATAAGCCTTCAACAGATTTCGACGCTCCACGCTCATGGTATCAGGCATGGTAATGATCACCCTGTACCCTCTTGCCGCGGCAACATATGCAAGACCGACACCCGTATTACCGGAAGTAGGTTCAATAATAACCGAGTCTTTGGTTAACAGTCCTCTGTCCTCCGCATCCTGAATCATGGATACGGCAATTCTGTCCTTAACGCTGCCTGCCGGATTAAACAGTTCAAGCTTTGCCAGAATTTTTCCGTTGAATCCGATTATTCTGGCCGTATTTCCCAACTCAACCAGAGGAGTATGGCCTATTAAATCCGTAATTTTCCTGTATATTCTGCTCATTTTCTTCAATGGTTCCTTAAACATATCTTACCTATTTGAATACTAGGTATTTAAACACCTTATTTGAATACAGTCAAGCATGTTTTCACGCATTTTTAAATTACGGTTCAATAAAATCAAATAAGAATTTCTGTATTTTTCTCTTGTTAAGATGTCGATAAAGAATTATCATATACACGTTTCTTATATTTCCTATCTGTAAAGTATGTTTTATAATACGCTAACGGAACCCCGTGGCATCGACAAAAAAACACACCGTTCCGTCAAAGACAGATACTGATAAACGGAAATAATCTGCGGGAAACAGAAAAAACATTTATATAAATAAGACACATAACTTAAACAAACGGAGAAACAGATATGCTTGGTAAGATAGCCAAACCTCTTTTATTAAGTGCATGCATTGCACTTAGTCTAGCCTCACCTGTAACGGCTTTCGCAGAACAGGAAAACCATGAACAGCTTGGTCATTCGATAAAGGAACAGATTCCGTTTTCTCTCGGATATCTGACTACCACCAGTCATCTGCTGGCATTTATTGCCAAGGAAGAAGGTTATTTTTCCGAAGAGGGACTGGATGTTGAACTGATTCCTTTTGCAAGTGCGGGTGAACTTGCTACCGGACTTGAAGTCGGTAAGTTAAACGTTGCCCTCATCGGCTCTGTTCCGTCAATCACCTTCCAGAGCAATGGCCATGATTTGACCATTTTTGGTGGAGCGATGACAAACGGCCACGGCTACGTTATTAAGCCTGAATTTGTACCTGCTGATCGCGAACCTACCATAGAGGATCTCAAAGGCAGAAACGTTGCATCAGTTAAGAACAGTATTCAGGATCTTGAGCTTCTGATTCTTCTTAAGAAGCACAATCTGGAAATCGGTGAAGGACCTGATAAGGTAAACATCGTTTACTTCAACAGCCAGAAAGACGCCTTTGCTTCAATGCAGGGTAAGGAAATAGACGCGGTTTCATTCTTTCCTCCGTTCTCATCAATTGCACAGGCCAATGGTTACAGGGTAATTTTCCACTGCAAGGATGTAGAGGACTTCCACAATCAGCCATGCTGCAGACAGGTTGCCGAATCCTCAGCCATCAATGAAAGAAAGGATGATTACATTCACTTCGAAAGAGCTTTTATCAAGGCATACATTTTCTACAAGACTAATCATGAACAGACAATTCAGGATGTAAAGAAGTACGTAAATCTTGCACCGGAAACTCTTGATTTTGAAATTTACGGCGGCTTCACAAGTAACCATCCGGATCCGGACAAGAAGGCCACCTCAGAGCTCAAGAAACAGGTTGTGGATGCCGGATATGCCAACGACTACGACATAGAAAAGCTCTACAACACATCCATTTACGAGCAGGCTCTAGCCTCACTCATTAAGGAAAATCCTGATGATCCTATTCTTAAGGATCTGCAGGAACACTTTAATAAATTCCAGTAAGAGTCAGGCATCCCCTGCTCGAAATGAGGGCACGGACATTCCGAGATTTATTCATGACATCCGTGCCCCCGGAGAACAAAAAATGACAAACAACAATAAGAAAATCGAGATAAACAACATCAGCCTGACGTATGAAGGATCCGGAACAGTGTTTCAGGCACTTAAAGACGTATCACTTACCATAAATGACGGTGAGTTCGTTAGCATTATAGGTTCTTCCGGCTGTGGAAAAAGTACCCTGCTCAGCATTCTTGAAGGATTACGTACACCTTCCGCCGGAGAAGTGCTGATTGATGGGAAAAAGGTCGAAGGCACAGGTCGGGATCGCGGAGTGGTCTTTCAGCAGTATGCCCTGTTTCCATGGATGACAGCCGAAAAGAACATATCATTCGGAATAAAACAGGTAAAACCAGAATTATCAAAAAAAGAAAGACTTGAACTTTCAAATCAGTTTCTGTCCAAAGTTGGTCTGTCAGGAGCAAAGGACAAGTATCCAAGAGACCTTTCAGGCGGCATGCAGCAGCGAGTGGCAATTGCCCGAGCACTGGCCATGGATACTGACATTCTTCTGATGGATGAACCTTTCGGTGCAGTTGACGCCAAAACCAGAGTAATTCTGCAGGAACTGCTGCTGCATCTTTGGGAAGGTGATGGCACCAGCCGAAAAAAAACCGTGGTATTCGTTACCCACGACATTGATGAGGCAATCCTCCTGTCTGACCGCATCATCATGATGAGGGCAAATCCGGGACGTGTCTATCAGGAAATTCCGGTAAATCTGGAACGTCCGCGTTCACGCTCAGAGCTTGTAAAAAGCCGCGAATACTCTGCCGTAAGAAATGAAATAATGTCACTCTTCTTCGGAGACATCAAGGATCAGATTGATCAGGAGGCTGTTATCTGATGACCATAAAAGAACGTTTTTTAAGATATGCTCATCTTCTGTTTATAATTTTCGTGCTGGCTGAACTTTTTCTGCCTGACGGAACCAGAAGGGCTCCGCTGATAAACTATGCTATTGGTTTTGCATCCGTCATCGAAATCATGCTTTTGACCGTATCCGCCCTGTCCGGATGCAGAAAAAAAATTGTAATGTTTACCGACCTGGGAATAGTTATATTCACTGTTCTCCTCGTTTGGGAACTGATGACAACAAAGTTCAATCTGGTAAAACCAATACTGTTCCCGCCACTAGGCGTGCTGGTACATCAGTTTATAGAAGACATTCCGGAAATTGCCAACAACATAGTTTCCTCACTGGGTATCATTATTCAGGGATATGTACTCGGACTTATCGGCATACCTGTTGGCCTTTTCCTGGCAACGGATAAAAGAATTTCATCCATTTCAGGTCATATTGCCGGTTTTCTTGGTGCCATTCCGCCAATTGTGTACATACCTTACGGCATTGCACTGCTCCCAACTTTTAGATCCGTTTCAGTGCTGGTTATTTTCCTTGCGACGTTCTGGCCTGTTCTCATGGGAACAATAAGCGGAGTAAACCATGTTGACAAGAGACTTCTGGACTCGGCAAAAGTACTTAACCTCAGCAGAACAAGCACCATTTTCCACGTCGTGCTTCCTGCATCGCTGACTCAGATCTTTGTAGGAGCAAATCTTGGTCTATGCATATCGTTTATTCTTCTGACCTCAGCTGAAATGATTGGAGCGAGGGCTGGACTGGGTTTCTATGTAAAGAATTACTCCGATCTTGGAGATTACACCAGAACAATAGTCGGCATTATAATAATCGGCGTTGTGGTTGTTGCATCTACCTGGGCCGTGAGCCTGATTCAGAAAAGACTGTTAAGATGGCAGTCATAGCATCTCACGCCTCTCTTTGAAAGATGCTTCCATCAGAAAAAATGGAGCCGTCACGGGTGTATAAAACCGGTGACGGCTCCTTCTGTATTCTTTAGAAAATTGCGGTACATTCAGACGAATACCGCTGCCGGCATCCCAAAAACTTCAAAATTCCAGATAAAAAAATACTGTTTGGCAGATTAAAGTGTTTCGTTAAGCGCGATTATCCTGTTTCAGAGTGTTCAGAAACAGCGAAAAAACCCCGCTGGAATAAATATAATAACCGCAGAGCTCAAGTGATTCCTCAACGAATCTTTTGTAGATGTAGTATTCACTCCTTTCAGCCCCGGTAAAAGCCCAAAGCTGATTCATTCCCATAACACGGGAGAGTATCAGAACCATTAACATTCCGTAGAAAATGGCACCGAATCCGTCTGAGAAAATTATTTCCTTCATGGAATTAAGGGTTCTTCTCAATCCTGCCAGAATCAGAGTCTTGTGAAAGGCAAAGATCACAATGCAGACAACGATAATCTTCCACAGGTGAACCGCAATGCTGTCAAAAAAGAAATCCAGTTCCCTTACCAGCATGCACAGAGTGAAGCAGCCGGCAAGAACAGCCACCTCCTTCAGCTTAGTGTTTTTTCTGGCGATAAGAAAAAACAGTGCGGCATCAACCGCAAGCAGAAACTCCTGAAGAATTTCAGTAAGCGAATATTCCACAGAGCCAATTGCTCCTACCAGCCTGTAGTTAAGCAAGAAGGTAGACAGGCATACAAGCATGCCAAGCCCCGTAAGGATAAATCTGCCGAAAGTATCCAGCAGAACATGAGCGGATTCGGTATACGATGAATCCTGCATACTGTGTGAGTTCACACCGTTATTCACTGCAATGGTCATTTTCAGAAATAATTATAATTAGATATAAATATTATGATAAAACTAAAGTCGTATATATATATCATACAAAAGTGACATACACTACATAAATCGCAATTTTGCCGGATTATATCACGATTAAATAATCTATGTAATTAAAATGTTATCATAAAGTTTACTAATCAGTATTAATAACTGAACCGTGTCCACACCCGAATTTAGTGTTTTCTGATTCTCAACCGAACCTTTTTAGATAATGAATACGTGGAAGTGAGGTCATTGACCAATAACCATTTCAAATCAGGCTCCTCAGACATACGGTATGCGGTTACGCAAAATCTGCACCGGATATGAACACCGTACCGTTTCCATGCATGTCTTCCTCAACTTGCACTTGTTTTGCCGCGCACGGTATTTGCAGGACAGTTACAGGGCTTTAGCCGCCACAAGTGACATTTACGAGCCACACTGACACACACAAAAAAAACGCACGAAGCTGAATTCGTGCGAAAAATAAAGAAAAACAGAAAAGAGTGATAATTAATTATTTAATGTTTTAATAATTTTTCCCTGACGGTTTTCAATCTGTCCAGAGCCTCAAGCAGTGTCTCGTCCCTCTTTGCAAAATGAAGACGTATGTAGTTCTTTACAGAACCGTTCTTAAAGAAACTGGAGCCGGGAACTGCGCCGACACCGACAACGGACGCCAAATCCTCACAGAATTTAAGATCATCGTCATAACCGAACTCAGAAATATCCACAAGAACATAATATGCTCCCTGAGGCACGGTATGCCGCAGACCAATCCTGTCAAGCCCGTTTACGAACAGTTTCCTCTTTCTGAGGTATTCGTTCTGAAGACTCTTGTAATATTCTTCTCCGAACTTTAGAGCGGTTACGGCTGCTTCCTGCAGCGGGGCTGCCGCTCCAACCGTCAGAAAGTCATGTACCTTGCGTGCGTAATCTATAATCCGCTTGGGAGCAATTATGTACCCAAGTCTCCATCCCGTAACGGAATATGTCTTTGAGAGAGAGCCGCATGATATGGTTCTGTCCCACATTCCCGGAAGTGAAGACATGTAGGTATGCACGTTAGGCGGGAACACTATGTGTTCATACACCTCATCAGTAATGACAAAAACATCGTACTTCACCGCTAAATCAGCGATGTACTGAAGCTCATCCCTTGTAAACACCTTACCGCACGGATTTGACGGATTACACAGTATCAGAGCCTTCGGTTTCAGCGCAAAGGCTCTCTCAAGTTCCTCCATGTTAAATCCGAACTCAGGAGGGTTTAAATTTACAAAAACAGGCTCAGCACCTGAAAGGATGGCGTCGGCAGCATAATTCTCGTAAAAAGGAGAAAAAACGATTACCCTGTCACCAGGATTGGTTACCGTGAGCATTGCGGCCATCATGGCTTCAGTACTTCCTGAGGTAACCACGATTTCACCTTCCGGATCTATGTCGCGTCCTATCAGTTTGGATTGTTTTGCAGCCAGAGCTTCCCTGAAATTTCTGGCGCCCCAGGTTATGGAATACTGGTGAAATCCCTCGTATGCCACCTGTGAAAGCCTGTCCATAAGTTCCTTCGGAGGATCAAAATCAGGGAACCCCTGTGACAGGTTAACGGCACCATATTTCTGACAAATTCTTGTCATTCTTCGAATAACGGAATCCGTAAAGGTTCCGCATCTTGCGGAAAGCTCAGCCATTTGTCATATCTCCTAAATATTGTAGGTCAGGTTACGTTCGTCGATAATACGCTTAGATTTGTGTTCTGAGCGGGTGTTCAGACCTCCGTCTGGATGAACAACCACTGCATAAGGCTTAACACCGACTCTGGCCTTGATTGCGGTTGAAACTCTTGCAGCCAGTTCTTCATCAGTCTCATTATTGTCAGCGTTCTTTTCAACTTCAACGTTGTACTTGCAGGTTAAATCCTTCTCATAAATTCTGACGAGGTACTCACCGGTAATGCCCTTGATTCCGCGAATTACAGCTTCAATGTCACTAGGGAATACGTTAACCGCAGATACGATGAACATGTCGTCCTTACGGCCGAGGATGTGTATTCTGCCATGTGTTCTGCCGCAAGAGCAAGGAGTCTGGTCAATTCGGCCGATATCACCGGTTCTGAATCTTATCATCGGTCTGGCCTTCTTGCGCAATGTGGTGTAAACGAGTTCACCCACCTCGCCGTTAGGAATTACCTCACCGGTATGGATATCCACTGTTTCCACATAAATCTGGTCTTCTGCAATATGCAGACCGTCCTTGGCATCACACATTGCCGCACACGCACCGTAAATATCTGAAAGGCCATAGAAATCGTAAACTTTAGCGCCCCACAAATCTTCAATTGCCTTTCTGGTAGTATCAATTGAACCGCCCATTTCACCGGCAACGATAATGGTTCTGATTGAAAGATCCTTCTTCGGATCTATGCCGTTCTTTTTGGCGGTTTCGCCAAGGTACCAGGCATATGAAGGGCTGGTCCATATAATGGTCGGCTGATAAGTCTTAAGTACAAAGAGAAGTCTTTCGCTCGGAAGGGTACCGCCCCAGATACATAACGCTCCGAGATTCTGGGCTCCGATTACGTCAGGACCACCAACGTAGAGGGAGAAGTTAAGTGCATGAATGTAACGATCCTTTGGTCTCATTCCCACCTGCCAGAACCAGCGGCTTTCAGTATCCTGAAATTCATCAAAATCCTCCTGGGTAAAAGGACTTATGGTCGGAACACCTGTAGAACCTGATGAAGATGAAATAAAGACCACTTCTTCCTCAGGTACGCAGCAGAGTTCACCAAGAAATGAGCCTACACCCTGAGTTTCACGTTCGGTCTGCTTATTAATGAACGGAAACTTTGCCAAATCAGAAAGCTCATGAATATCATCTGGACTTACGCCTGCCGCATCAAAAGAACGTTTATAATACGGAGAATTTTCATAGGAAAACTTAACTATTTCCTTTAAACGTTCCAACTGAAGCTTTTCAAGTTCAGGACGAGGCATGGTTTCAATCTTCTCGTTCCAGTACTTTCTTTCTTCCTGTACTTTTGCCATAAATCAACTCCTCTCTAACTGTTTAGTATATCTGTTTATATGCAGCCATTTTTCATCTCTGGCTTTCTCAATCTTCTTAATAACTTCATCACTAAGATGAACAAATCTTTTCTGTCTTCTGACGTAATGATTCACATCAGTAAACGTCCCGGGTTGTTTCCCGTAATGGAACTCCCCGTCATAAAATTCAGCCTGTATCCACAGTCCTGTGCTGACTGCTTCCCTGGCCACTTCCACCATATCTTCAGTCTTCAGTCCCCATCCCAGAGGACAAGGAGAAAGAATGTGAATAAATCTGGTTCCACGGTATGATGAGGCTTTCTGCAACTTTCTCATAAAGTCCGGCAAATCACCGACCGTCGCGGTTGCGGCATATGAAATACCATGTGCCGCCACAATCTCAAAAAGGTTCTTCTTGTCACTTAGGCTTCCTATCGCACCGTCCACAGCAGGAGATGTTGTGGTTGCGGCACCGAAAGGCGTCAGTGAACTTTTCTGAATTCCCGTATTCATGTAGGCTTCATTGTCATAACATATGTAAAGCATGTTATCGTTACGGTGAATCGCTCCTGAAAGAGCCTGTATACCGATATCGGCAGTTCCGCCGTCACCGGCGAACCCTACCACCGTAACATCATCAATTCCCTGAGCCTTATATCCGGCCACAATTCCAGTCATCATTGACGCGGTACCGGCAAAGGTTGAAATAATGGAATTGCATCCAAATGACAGCTGAGGAAAATTAAAGCCCACCGCAGACATACATCCTGCAGGAATTACCGCCACGCTCTTTTTACCGAGAATCTTAAGGGCTATTCTTACGGCAAGACTTCCGCCGCACCCCGGACAAGCCTTATGACCATAAAAAAGCTCATCATCGGACAGGGTTCTGACATTAATCGTTTTTGATCTCTCAGTCATCGTATTCCTCCCTGTTTATTCCCAAAAAATTAAGCCTGCGCCCGTCACTTTCCAGAGACTGAAATATATCCCTGATCTGTTCTCTGGATATGTCGGCTCCACCAAGTCCGCCGATGAAATTAGAAGTTCTTACTGACAGGCCTGCGACCTGCAGTGCGGAATTTACGTTGGTAAACACCGTTCCCTCATATCCGAAAGAAATATCCTTTTCGAGAACACCGACAGCTTTAACTCCCCGAAGGATTTCAGCTATTTCCGCATCTGGAAATGGTCTCATGTACCTTATTTTCAGGAGACCGGCCGCAACGCCATCCCGGCGAAGTTCATCAACCACACTGCGAACCAGGCCTGACACGGAACCGATGGTAACGATTACGTATTCGGCATCATCACATCTGTAATTCTCCACAAGACCGGTATACTGTCTGCCAAAAACTTCCGCAAAACTCTTTTCGGCCTCGGCAATCACTTTTTTGGCCCTGTTCATGGCCTGGTGCTCTCTGAACTTAAATCTGAAGTTCTGTTCCGGACCTACCGAAAATGCCATGCTCTTCGGACTGTCAAAATCAAATCTGTTATCTGTAACGTACGATGGCAAAAATCTGTCAGCAAGCTCCTGATCCGGAATGTCCACAACCTCATACGTATGAGTCAGAACAAATCCATCCATGTTTATCATAAAAGGTGTCAGGACACGGGAATCTTCCGCCACGCGGTAAGCAACAAGCGACATGTCCAGAGCCTCCTGTGCATTCTCAACATACAGCTGAATCCACCCCTGATCCAGAAGTCCCATTGAATCACGCTGATCACCATAAATGTTCCACGGAAGCGCAGTGGAACGATTGGCATTCATCATCACTACGGGAAACCTTCCACCGGCTGCATAGTGGAGACATTCAGCCATGTAGAGCAGTCCCTGTGACGAAGTGGCTGTAAATGTTCTTGCCCCTGTGGCAGAAGCTCCTATTGCACATGAAAGTGCAGAATGCTCTGATTCCACATGTACAAATTCTGCCGTAAGCTTTCCTGCCGAACACATGGAGGACAGATGTTCCACAACAGTAGTCTGAGGAGTTATCGGATAAGCACTTATTACATGCGGCCGTGCCAGTCTGATACCGTGTGCAAGTGCCTCATTCCCCGATATAAAGGTTCTCATTTACCATGTTTCTCCATTATTATGGCGCCTTTGCGGCAGAGCTTTGCACATATGCCGCACCCCTTACAGAAATCATAATCAATATCAATCTTCCCTGTTTTCCCATCCCGATACACACAACCTTCAGGACAGTACAGGTAACAGTTCAGACATCCGTTGCATCTGTTTCGATCACATACCGGAGTTTCAGTTCTCCACGAAGCATTAGTGACCGTCAGAAAACCGGCCTCATAAGCCGTAATTTCTGGAATTTCACCGACAGTCAGTTTTTTCCCCTGCCTTACGAAGGGAATGGTCCTGACTTTTTCATCATTTTTCCCTGACATAAGACTTCCCCCTGACAAAAGCTTCCTGAATTACCCTGATATTCCCCTCCTGAAGTTTTGGGTTTAATCCCGTTCTGACGGCAGTAACCAGTGAATCCAGTGATATTTCTCCGCTAAAACCAGCCCAAAATCCAAGAATGCCGGTATTCGCAATAGGCCGGCCGAGAATTTCAGCGGCAAGTCCGGAAGCATCAAAGGTGACGACTCTTTCATCCCTGATTTCTACGGGGCCGTCGGTATTGATTATCGCCACGCCGTGCTCCCTCAACTCACTCAGGGGATTCTCCCCAAGCAGGGAGTCATCCAGATACAGAAGATAATCAGCCTTTTTAATTTCGCTGCGATCACCCACACGTTCCGAATCTATTCTGTTAAAGGCTCTCACCGGAGCCCCTCTCCTTTCAGGGCCGAATGAAGGAAATGCCAGGGCATGGTACTCGGGACTTTCATTTATATAGGCGGTACCTAACAGTATTGAAGCGGTAAATGCTCCCTGACCTCCCCGTCCATGCCACAAAATCTCTTTCATTTCCGTTGTACCTATTATTTCCTATCGGTTTTATATGTTTTATTCACAAAAACAATTCTAAGTATTCCACTAGGGATTGTCAACATTCAATTAAATAAATTCTTAAAATAAAGCTTAAAAATAAAAAACACCCAACAAAAGAGAACATTCACATTGCTTTTGTCGCGTATTAAAAGATTGTTTCCATAAAATAATGACAGCCGTTCACATTTTAAGCTGAATTTATCATTCCCAACCACGCAATCTCTCATTTATCCGTGTCATACGGGCAGCCCTGCACTCACACTCTCCACAATTATTACTAAAATTTATCAAAAGCCTACGGCAACTGCTTTATAATTAGCTTACGTTACCGACATGTAATCACCGGAGATACGGACATAACTCCATGAAGAAAACTTTGAACATAAAATCGGCTCTTATTCTGACCTTTATTACAGTCTGCGCCCTGACCGCTTCAGCATGTACCTCAACACTGACGCCTCTTGAACAGCAGCAGCGCGAGCGCTGTATATCAGAAAAAAAGGAATACTCCGTAAGTGGCAAGCTGGGAATTTTTGATGAAAAAATCAAAACCACTACTCTTTTAAACATCGACGTCAGCAAACCTGATTACACCATTTATATATCCGGGACCACCGGAACAACACTGTTGAAAATCCGCAAAACGTCAGCAATAACCGAAATTACCGACGATAAGGGAAACGTAAGATCAGGGAACAATGCCGATGAACTGGTGTACAGCCTCACGGGTTTGCACATTCCGTGCGACAGCCTTCCTGACATAATAACGGCAGTTCCCGGAAACAACCGGGCCGTATACAGCGAAAAAGGGACAATTGAAAGCATCAGCTTCAGCGGCTTCAAAGTCGTATACAAAAGCTTTACGGAAGTAAAAGGCATTCTGTTGCCTAAAAAGATGGACATACAGGGTGATAATTTTCTTTTAAGGATTTCAGTTAACAAATGGAATATTTAACTTCTTGGCCGTCTCCGGCAAAAATCAATCTATTTCTCCACATTAATGGACGTCGTCCCGACGGCTACCATGAACTGCAGTCAATTTTTGTTCTCTTTGACAAAGGGGACACCCTTGACATATCTCCTCGAACCGATAACGTCATTAATATCACCCCGGACCTCGGATTTCCTGTTGAAAAAAACATTGTCTACAAGGCAGCAAAACTACTGATGGAACACACCGGCAGAAAATTCGGTGCCGACATACACATCAATAAAAACATTCCGATGGGAGGCGGTCTTGGCGGAGGGTCCAGCAATGCCGCCACTGCCCTTGTGGCACTCAATCTTATTTTCGGTCTCGGACTCAGTGAAGATGAACTTGCTGAAATAGGACGCAGACTCGGGGCAGACGTTCCAGTTTTTGTCAGAGGCAGGTCTGCATTTGCCGAAGGCGTTGGCGAAATACTGACTCCGGTTACCGTAGAAGAACAATACTACCTTATAGCCACTCCGACTGATACCGCCGTGTCCACCGCAGAAATATTCAACCATCCCGAACTTCCAAGAAACACTCCAAAGCTCAGTCCTGCCGAAGTTTGTTTCAGTAACACCCGCAATGACTGCGAAAAACTGGTTAAAAAATATTATCCAAAGGTTGCCAAAACGCTCTCATGGCTGTTACAATACGCCCCATCGAGGATGACAGGAACAGGAGCATCCTGTTTTGCCTGTTTTGCAGATGAGAAAGCGGCATTGGCGGCTTTCGAAAACATACCAAATGATATGAGAGGCTTTGTGGCAAAGGCTGTTAATGTTTCTCCATTAAAAGTCGCTGCTGACAAATACAGTCGTTCAAATCAGAAAATTTAAACCACAGAGGTTGATATCGTGCCAGATATGAAGATATTTGCAGGAAACGGTACTCCGGATCTTGCTCAAAAGATAGCAGAAAAATTATTCACCAAACTCGGCGACGCCAAAGTAGGTCGTTTCAGCGACGGTGAAATTTGTGTTCAGATTAACGAAAACGTACGTGGCGGTGATATTTTCATTATCCAGTCCACCTGTGCTCCAACCAACGATAACCTGATGGAACTTATCGTAATGATTGATGCAATGCGTCGTGCTTCTGCCGGTCGTATTACCGCAGTAGTTCCATACTTCGGTTATGCAAGACAGGATCGTCGTTTACGTTCTGCACGTGTACCTATCACCGCAAAGGTTGTTGCCGACCTGTTATCAAGTGTTGGTGTTGACCGCGTGCTTACCGTTGATCTTCATGCTGAACAGATTCAGGGCTTCTTTGACGTTCCTGTTGATAACTGTTTCGGCAGCCCTATTCTTATCGAAGACATGAAGAACCACAACTTCGAAAACCCTGTAGTTGTATCTCCGGATATCGGTGGCGTAGTTCGTGCACGTGCCATTGCAAAGCTCCTCGATGATACTGACATTGCAATTATTGACAAGCGTCGTCCACGTCCGAACGTATCTGAAGTTATGCACCTTATCGGTGACGTTGAAGGCCGTGACTGCATTATCGTTGACGACATGATCGATACCGGCGGCACCCTCTGCAAGGCTTCAGAAGCTCTCAAGAAGCGCGGTGCAAAGCGCGTATTCGCTTATGCAACCCACCCTGTACTGTCAGGTCCTGCATTAAAGAATATCGCCGAATCAACTCTTGATGAAGTAGTTGTTACCGACTCAATTCCTCTGACTGAAGAAATGAAGGCAACAGGCAAGGTTCGTGTTCTCACCCTGTCTCCAATGCTTGCTGAAGCGATTCGCCGTATTTCAAACGAAGAATCCATCTCTGCAATGTTTGAAGCCTAACAGAGTTTAACGGATCCGTTTTAACGGATTTCAAAACGGGAAGGTGGAGAAATTTTCTCCACCTTCCTTTTTTATACTTTCCATTTTTATACTTCAATTGTAAGCGTGTAAGCAACTAGGGTTATTCATTTTCCAAAAACAGCGCTTTAAGATGTCACCGTATTTTACGGAGATAATCTTATGACTAAAACACATCCAAGGCATCAGCAGTGGCTGAATCAGTATTATGAACAGCAGAGCAGCGGTCTGAGCACCACGCGGTGGACTTCAGAACAGGGAATATCGTATAAGACTTATTTGAAAAGAATCAGCAAATTGAGAGAACTCGGTCTTATCAGCGGTGGTTCCGGTAAATGTAAAGAACCGTCAGCTGATGATAACACTGAAGGCAGTTCCTTTTTCATGATTGAAGTGCCTCCGGCTACGAATGTTCATACCTCCAAAGAGCATGATAATTCCATCGTATGTCAGATAGAACTGACCTCGGGAGCAAAACTCAGTATTTCCAGCCGAATTCAGACGGAACTGTTACTGCGGATCCTGGAGGTTGTTGCCTGATGCTCGAAAGAATAACTCCCGGAATTGATAAATTTTACGTGGCTTGCGGTAAAACTGACATGCGCATGGGAATCAACGGACTGGTGAACAAAATTACCACGGAATTTAAACTGGAACCGTGCGAAAATTCAGCCTTCCTGTTCTGCGGAATCAGAAAAGACCGGATAAAGGTGCTTCTGTGGGACGGTAGCCGTTTTATCCTGATGTACACAAAAGTGGAACGCGGAAGTTTCAAATGGCCGAGAAACCATACCGAAGCAAAACAGATATCCGTCCAGCAGTTGGAATGGATGCTTACGGAAATCAGTTCGGTAAGACCGAAGAACGTACTCAGCAACATGAGTCATCTTCTGCCGTGGTCAGACAAAGTTCCCGCAGACTGCAGGTCAAATAATCTGGAAGACTTGCGTCAGGCTGAAACAACTTCCGAGGACTAATCCAATAAATCTTAAAAACTCACTGCGGTGTAGCACAGTGAGTTTCAATTTTAAATAACCCTTGTTGCGTACACGCTTACCGTGTTTCAGCCATTATCTTCCGCCTCCCGGAAAACCTCCGGGACCGGAGTTTCCTCCGTTCCCCTGAGTAAGAGTATATATATGAGAGGCATCTGTAACGGTAACGGAACCTTTAAGAGTTCCTCCTGAAACCTGAGGCATTTCGGTATAAAGACCGTTGAATTCGCTGCCTCCGCTTACGTTTACCCCAGTGTATATACTGTAGGTATCAGTTTCGGCAAAAGCAGGAGTTGTCATTGTTGCCAGACTGAATGATGAAGAAGGAAGTCTGTACGCAAAAACAGCATTTCCGGAAGAATCCTTAACAGCCATTACGGTATTCTGAGACCCCATATAGGAAGAACCGAGCACAAAGGTATTCTGAGTGGTAACCGAAGCCCCCGTTCCGGCATAATCATGGTTTGATCCGCTGACGCCGACGGCCAGTCCTCCGGTAAAAGACAGTCTGCCGTCACAGTCAAAACCGTCTTCACTGCCAAGACTTGCAACAGCCACAATAACGCCTCCGGAGATGTTTATGTCCCCATTGGAGTCAATGGCATCCGCCTCAGTTGCCCTAAGATACAGATTACCGCCACTGATGTTTATGTAGGCATCGCCGTCCCGGCTCGCATTCATGGCATCATCGGTGGTAACCACGTTAAGTGTTCCGCCGGAAATCTCAACACCGAGCTTTCCTTCTATGCCTTCAGGTGAACAGCTTTCATATTCAGTTGTCAGTATGCCGTCCTCGTCATAATATGAAACAAAGTGAGGATTCATGTCATCATCAATTATCTCACCTGTTGTGGTAATATTGACGGTTCCTCCGGATACGGAAACCACCGGGTTCGGATCATCAGAAGTATCGGATGTTTCCGCATCCTCATCAATATCCCACTTGGCGCTGACAGCCTTGCCCACGGTTTCTATATTTATTACACCGCCTGCAATGCTGATGCCGCCAAGCCCTGCTCCGTCCGAACTTTCATCACCGGAAACGATGATGCCACGACTCTGTTTGTTGGTATGGGTTCCCACCCCCTCAATATTCAGGGTTCCGCCAATGATGTCGATACCGTTTTTACTCTGAAGACCGTTGCGGCCACTGTTTCTTATTCCAATCTCTCCGCCGTACATATAAATTCTGTTTTTGGCATAGATACCGTGTTTATAGGCCGTGCTTATGTTCAGAATACCGTCGCCGCTGATTCTGAACATTCCCTTTGTACTCAGCACACCGTTGTCATCGGCACCTTTCGCCCACTTCCTCGTAAGTACGGCATCACTCACGTCTACGGATGAATCGACGGACGTGTCATAGTAATCCGTACCGTTGGATTCACTGTATCCTATCCCGAAAACACGTCCGTCGGTAAGATAGTTTGTTCCTTTAAGGTCAACAAATGCCGTGGAAGTTTTCGGGCTTACCGTTATTGCCGGGTTGTTTCCGCTTCTGATATCGACTCCGTTAAGCTCTATGACAAGAGACGCGTTCTTTCCGGCGGTTATATCAACGGTTCCTCTGTCCAGCGTTCCCGTAAGAACGTATCTGACGATCCCGGACTTCCCCGTTGCGTCAAGGGATATGTATCCGCCTGCACTGCTGCTTATGGTAATGCCGTCCGTTACCGTCGTAACGGCATTTGCGTCAATGGACGCATAGGTTACGTCATCAGTCGAAAAACTCAAATCCGACAGATTAATATACACACTTTCCGAATACACCGGAAATAACGGATCCTGAACGTTTTCACCTATACTTCCGGTGTATGACGAAAACAAATCAGCCTTTTCGGCCGCACTTCCGTACGAACTAAGCTCTTCATCATCGGATGAATCTCCGGGAACGGAAGTATCGGAATCATCGGATGAGTCTCCGGGAACGGAGGTATCGGAATCATCTGTACCGTTGTCTGAACCTGAAACCTGAGCGGTACTTCCGGCGGAATCAGAACTGCCGTTACAGGCAGACAGAGAGACGGACAGAGAGGCGGAAATCAAAACGGCAAGAAGAGTCTTCTGAATATTTTTAAGACCACACATAAAATTTATAATCCTCAGTCTGGGTTATCTGGTTACTGTGATTACAAATTTATCCTGAACTTTGACTTTTATTATGAATACTGCGTTTTAATTATTGTAGCTTATACGGCTTATTGAATTCTTACAGTATTTTCGTTTTTCTTCTGAAAAACAGAATGCTGACTCTGAACATCATATAAACCGGATGTTCGGATCGGCATACGCATGTGGAAGTAATTGTAATTAAAAAAAAGGGAATTTTCGCATTTAATTTACTTAAACACAGATATTTGCGAGTAAGCTCAAATAATGAGCCTTAGTTTCCGGCTTAAAAACCGACAGGCATTGGTTTTCCGTTCAGGTTATGACGTTCACGCCCAAACCTGAACAGATTTTCTCATGCGGAATGACATTGGGTCCTGATTTAAGAGATCTTCATAACCGTATGTCTCCGGGAATCAGCCTGCCGGGGCTCTCAGGTTCTACCTGACAAGACTGTATACGTGACTGTCTCCGTTTACCGTAATGGTTCCGGTGGAGGTGCCGCCGCTAACCTGAGGCATTTCGGTATAAAGACCATTAAATTCGGTACCGTCGCTCACGTTTACCTTCAATTCACGACCATAAAATGTAAAAAGTTTACTATTTTTTTACATTTTGTAACATTCCTTGCATCCACTCCCTAAAAGTTGTAGATTACATTCAGAATACAGATTTTTTAATAAAGTTTTGGGAGAACAATCATGAAAAAATTTCTGTTTGTAGCTGCAGTGCTGTTAAATATGTGCTGGTTCAATCAGGCAATGGCAAGATGCAGTCCAAGTGCCGACTGTCGTACCTGCAATACCCCCGCAGAAACAAATGCCTGTGAAAAAGCCAAGGCTGAAATCGAATATCTTAACGCCAAGAAAAAGGCTCTGGAAAACTGTCACTGCAACTGTCACGAACACAGTCACACCAGATAAGTACGGTACAGGCTCATTACATAAGACGGAGCCGTACTTAACAACACAAAAGGGGCTGCACACTGAAAGTGCTCGCCACTTTTATTTGTTCTGACAAAGTTCGTCACCGGATAAAATCGGATGTTACAGGTAACGAACCTGTTGAATGTCACTAACCTGACAGACCGTCAAGCAGTTTTTTCTGAATGCCGTTGAAACCGCCGTTGCTCATTACAAGAATCACATTACCTGGTTTAGCGGTTCTGATAATATCACCCACCATGGTCTCAAAATCATGACATACTCTGAATTTATCTCCGTCAGCAAGCTCGTCAGTATTCCACTTCAGCCCGTCCGGAGCATACATGAAAATCTCATCTGCAATAGCAAGCGATTCAGTAAGCTGCTCATGGTTCACACCCATCTTCATGGTATTTGAACGAGGCTCAAATACGGCTATTATGTGCCTATCCTTTCCAACCTTTTTCCTTAAACCGTCAAGAGTGGTTCTTATTGCCGTAGGATGATGAGCAAAATCATCATAGACCTCTATGTTGTTAACGGTCCCCTTGAGCTCCATGCGACGCTTTGGCATCTTAAAGTCACACAGTGCCTCCACAGCCGTTTTACGTGAAACACCCACGTAAGCGGATGCCTCGATGGCCATCAGAGCATTAAGAACATTATGCAGTCCTATGGATTCCCAGTTTACGGTTCCCACAATACTGCCATCGGCATCAACAACCTCAAACGAACTGCCGTCATCCTTTAACAGTCTGTATGTTAACCCGGCTCCTTCTCCTCCGGTGTATGCCAGATTTGACCAGCACCCCATCTTAAGAACGTCATCAATTGCCTTATCCCCGTATGGCGCAACGATCTCTCCATTTCCGGGAATGATTCTGACCAGATGATGAAACTGTTTCTTTATGGCATCAATATTTTCAAAAATATCAGCATGGTCATATTCCAGATTATTTAGAATCTGAACAAACGGTCTGTAATGAACAAACTTGGAGCGTTTGTCAAAGAAGGCACAGTCATATTCGTCGGATTCAATCACAAAATAAGGAGAATCGGTAATTCTTGCGGATATTCCAAAATTACCGGTAACACCGCCTATCAGGAAACCAGGATTAAGTCCGGCACGTTCAAGAATCCAGGCGACCATGCTTGAAGTGGAGGTTTTTCCGTGAGTTCCTGCCACACCTATCACCTTCCTGGTATTGAGCACGTAATTTTCCAGCCACTGCGGCCCGGAAATGTAAGGAAGCCCCTCATTAAGCATGTATTCAACACAGGGAATGCCCCTCTTCATTGCATTACCCACAATGATCAAATCAGGAGCCGGCTGCAGCTGTTCGGCTCCGTATCCTTCCATTATTTCAATCCCCTGCTCCATCAGCATGGTACTCATCGGAGGATATACATTGGCATCCGAACCGGTAACCTTATAACCCAACTGTTTGGCAATAACGGCAATTCCTCCCATAAAGGTTCCGCATATACCTAAAATATGAACATGCATTCTGCTCCTCCCTCCCGTAGGTCCCGGCATGCGATTATACGATGCCGTTCATCATCAGCTTTACACTGTTCCGTAAACAATAGAAATCCAAAGGCATAATATAGCACAACGGAATTCAAAGCCCAGAGTTTTAAGTTCGAACCGTGCTCAAAATCTCCAGTAATCTGCAGCTTCGGCAGTATGAACTATAACAATCTTAACAAAGAACCAAATATTTTCTAGAACAGCATCATACAAATAACCGGAACATATGGACATATTGATACCAGATAATTATAATCTCCGACGCAGAATGGTCAGTATCATTAGGTTCTCTCCCTCACAGAGCAGGAATCTTAAGTTTTTAAGAATTTTTTATTCTGAAAACTGCATTGCCGGTCCCTGCCTTCATTCTTGAAGTTTTGGGAACATGATACTGACAGTTATTGTGATATTTTATAATTAGGATTTAAAAGGCTCAATCATTAATTTTATGTGATCGCTGATTCCTGATGTACTTCTTCCTACTCGCATCTATGACTTTCAGGAAGAAGTATTCGTCATCCGGATAACC
>JAGAYS010000045.1 GCA_017940385.1 Ruminobacter sp.
GGAATCAACCAAAAGATCAAGACCATAAGACGACATGGTTACGGTTATCCGGATGACGAATACTTCTTCCTGAAAGTCATAGATGCGAGTAGGAAGAAGTACATCAGGAATCAGCGATCACATAAAATTAATGATTGAGCCTGTATGTATATAAAAAAAGATAAAAAATGGCTATAATTGTAAGCGTACACTAATATTTGGAGCACTATAATGCACTATCATTCAAAAAAACTAAACAAAACAGCTTTTTTTGCATGTATGTTAACCACTTTTTCAATTACAGCATGCGATAAAGCACCAAACAATCAAGCTCACGGCTTTGCGGCTCCTGTCGATTATCAGGAAATTACCTCCAAGGACATTCCGGTAATTTCGTCTCTTATCGGCAGAGCTACAGCCGTAAGAACAGCTGAAGTAAGACCTCAGGTTTCAGGCGTTATCTTAAAAAGATTTTTTACTGAAGGTTCGGTAGTCAATCAGGGAGATCAGCTTTATCAAATAGACCCGGCCATGTACGAAGCCCAGTTAGCCAGTGCCAAAGCCTCTCTTGCACAGGCTGAAGCAAATCTATACTCATCAAAGCTTAGATATGACAGATTCAGCAAATTAATAAACACCAATGCCATCAGTAAACAGGATTACGATGATGCTCTTGCAAGCAACAAAGCAGCAGAGGCTCAGGTTCTTGCAGCAAAAGCAGCCGTCAAAACAGCAGAAATAAACCTTGCCTATACTAAAGTATACGCACCTATCACAGGGACTATAGGTCGTTCAAACGTAACTGAAGGAGCTCTGGTTACCAACAGTCAGGTAACGCCTATGGCTACAATTCAGCAGTTGGATCCTATCTATGTTGACCTTGGATTATCGGTGACGGAACACCTCAACATGAAAAAGAATATGGCTGAAGGTTTGTTCAACCCAAATAATTCAGGAAGTGAACAGGTTGAACTGTTCCTTGAAAACGGAGAAAAATTGGAACAGAAGGGATCTCTCGAATTTTCTGAGGTTACCGTTGACGAATCTACCGGTATGGTGAATGTGCGTGTAAAGGTTCCTAATCATAATCAATACATTCTCCCCGGAATGTACATCAAGGCGAACGTAAATCAGGGAATCCAGAAAAACGTTCTTCTTGTTCCTCAAGTAGCCGTTCTTCGACAGAATAACGGTACCAACATGGTATATACCATTAAGAGCGAAAATAACGTAAACACCGTTGAACAGCACAACATTGTTATTAATGGTGAGTATGAACATGACTACATAGTAGTCAGTGGCATCAAGAAGAATGACAGGGTTATTACAACCAATCTTCAGAAAATCGGTCCCGGAGCTCCGGTTACCCCTATAGACAAGAAACCACAGACTGAAAACAGTGATGTGCAGAACAAGGAATAAAGGAAATAACCAATGGCCCGTTTTTTTATTGATCGCCCCATTTTTGCATGGGTGCTGGCAATAGTGATCATGCTTGCAGGTGTTTTATCTATTAATTCCCTGCCGGTATCACAATATCCAACCATTGCCCCTCCAACAGTAACAATTCGCTCAAGCTATCCGGGCGCAAATGCAGAAACTGTTGAAAATACAATTACCAAAATCATAGAACAGAACATGATTGGCCTTGACGGCTACATGTACATGAGTTCATCTTCCGATGGTTACGGTTCATCTGAAATCGAAATTACATTTGAACCTGGCACCAATCCGGATATTGCTCAGGTACAGGTACAGAACAAGCTCAATCAATGTACATCCCAGTTACCTACTGTTGTACAGCAGAACGGTATTGACGTTAAAAAAAGTACCGATGCATTTCTCATGGTTGTTGGTCTTATTTCTAAAGATCCTTCAATCCAAGTATATGACCTTGCAGACTACGCCCATTCCGTAATGAAAGAACCTCTCAGCCGTCTTGAAGGTGTAGGTGACATTACCGTATTCGGAGCTGAATATGCAATGCGCGTATGGGTATCCCCAGACAAGCTGAATAAGTACAACTTAACTATCGCTGAAGTTGAATCAGCCATAGTTCAGCAGAATGCTCAGGTTACATACGGTTCCCTCGGCAGTGCGCCAGCTGTTCCAGGACAGGTATACAGCTATACCATCAGAGGCCAGTCAAGACTTACCTCTCCAGAAGAATTCAGAAACATTATTATTCGCATGAATTCTGATGGTTCTTTTGTTAAGTTGCAGGATGTTGCCGATGTTCAACTCGGAACTTCAAACTACCAGTTTTCCGGAGAATATAACAGACAGCCTACAACCGGTATCGGTATTCGCCTCGCATCAGGTGCAAATGCAATAGGAACATCAGCCAGAGTCGTACAGGAAGTGGAAAGACTCAGACAATATATGCCTGCCGGCTATGAAGTTGTATATCCGTTCGATACCACTCCATTTATTAAGATTTCCATTAACGAAGTAGTACATACCCTGTTTGAGGCAATCATTCTTGTATTTCTGGTTATGTACGTGTTCCTGCAGAACATCAGGGCAACAATCATTCCTACCATTACGGTTCCGGTCGTACTGCTCGGTACTTTTGCCATCATGTCAGTGTTTAATTTCTCCATCAATACATTGACTATGTTTGGTGTTGTACTCGCAATCGGTCTGCTTGTAGACGACGCCATTGTGGTAGTTGAAAACGTGGAACGAATCATGCACTCCGAAGGCCTTTCACCATACAAGGCAACCCAGAAATCAATGGATCAGATCACCGGAGCTCTCGTTGGTATTGCTTTGGTCCTGTCTGCCGTGTTCATTCCTATGGCATTCTTCGGTGGTTCAACCGGTATCATTTACAGACAGTTCTCTATTACCATTGTTTCAGCAATGGCTCTGTCCGTATTTACGGCACTGACTTTGACACCGGCTCTATGTGCCACAATATTAAAAGATGAAAACACCCAACCTACTTACCGTGGTCCATTAGGTGTTCTTGCCAGAATAAAGGATACTCTTGCAGATAAACTGCGCAAAATCGCTCTGGATAAGTTTTTCGCACTGTTTAACAAAACATTTAAATTCTGTACTGATTTATATGTGAAAGTAGTGAATTATGTAATCAAATCTTTAATCCCTTACATTATTCTCTATATTGTTATCTGTGTTGCGACTTTAGCAATGTTCCTGCGCATACCAACTTCTTTCGTACCGGAAGAAGACCAGGGTGTGCTGATGGCAATGGTTCAGTTGCCTGCCGGCGCAACAATGGAAAGAACCCGTGAAGTTCTGAACCAACTTAGTGATTATTTCCTGAATGAAGAACCTGAGAACGTTGAATCAGTAATGGGCATCGCAGGTTTCTCTTTTGCAGGCAGCGGCCAGAATGCAGGCATGGCTTTCATCAAGCTGAAAGACTGGGATTTACGTAAACGTAATGACCAGCATGTTAGAGAAATTGTTCAGAGAGCATTCCCTCGCCTGATGGGAATACGTGAAGGTCTGGTGTTTGCATTTAACCTACCTGCCATACCGGAGCTCGGTACCGCAGCAGGCTTTGACATGTTCATTCAGGACCAGTCTCAACATGGTCATGAGGCATTGATGAATGTCAGAAATCAAGTTATAGCTGCAACAAATTCTCCTGAGTCAGCAAAACTGCTGACCCGCGTAAAAGCTAACGGTATGGATGACACACCTATGCTTAAGATTGATGTTGATTACCCTAGAGCTATGTCTCAGGGACTTGCAATAAGCAGCATCAACCACACTTTGTCTGCAGCCTGGGGTTCTTCTTATATTGATGACTTTATGGACAGAAACCGTATTAAAAAGGTTTATCTGCAGTCAGAAGCATCTTCAAGAATGAGTGAAGACGATCTTAACAAGTGGTATGTCCGCAACAATGAAGGTAAACTCGTTCCATTCTCATCTTTTGCAAAATCATCATGGACCTATGGCTCACCTAGACTTGAACGTTTTAATGGTGTATCTGCCGTAGAAATTCAGGGTGAAGCTGCAAATGGTATTTCAACCGGTCAGGCAATGGATGAAATGACAAGACTTGTGGAAGAAAATGCTCCTGGGTACAGCATTGCATGGAATGGCGTTTCATTCCAGGAAAGACAGGCAAGTTCGAACTCAGTTGCACTGTATTCCATTTCCCTGCTGTTCGTATTCCTTTGTCTTGCTGCATTATATGAAAGCTGGAGTATTCCTTTTGCCGTTATGCTGGTTGTACCTCTAGGTATCGTCGGTGCTGTCGGCGCTGCTTATCTGACTCAGTTATTCCCTTGGCTGATACCGTGGAGCAAGCCACTTGAAAATGACGTTTACTTCCAGGTTGGTCTTTTAACCACAATTGGTCTCTCAGCTAAAAATGCAATACTTATTGTAGAATTTGCTAAGGAATTATACGACAAGGGCCATCATTTATCAGATTCTGTTATTGAAGCGTCTCGCATTCGTTTGCGCCCAATACTTATGACATCATTTGCATTCATACTTGGTGTGCTTCCTCTTGCCATCAGTACCGGAGCCGGTGCGGCAGGACGTAACGAAATAGGTATCTGCGTAATTGGCGGTATGCTTTCAGCAACAGTTCTTGCTGTATTCTTTGTGCCTATCTTCTTTATACTCGTGATGAGATATTTCACAAAATATAAACCAAGAAACAAAGATGAAGCAAAAACTGAGACGCCAGAAGTCCAGTCATAATTTTTAATCTCACGAACCAAAAGGGAATCACAATGTGATTCCCTTTTTTGTAGAAATTAGTATTTTTTGTACGTATACTTACCTGATACTAGTTAACTCTTAACTTATGGAATTCTATTCCGATATAACGTTTTTTTTTCAAGGAACTTAAATTGAATACTTCAGAAAAACAGATAGTGCTGGCAACCGGCAATAAAGCTAAATGTGCAGAATTTAATAAAATGCTTCAATTTACCGATATTAAGATTATTCCTCAAAGTGAATTCAATGTTCCTTCTGCTGATGAAACAGGGACAACCTTTGTGGAAAACGCCATTATTAAAGCAAGAAATGCCGCAAAGTATTCAGGACTGCCTGCTATAGCGGATGACTCTGGTATAGAGGTTGACTGCCTAAATGGAAGACCCGGTGTTTATTCATCACGTTACAGTGGCCTTAATGCTACTGATGAGGATAATCTTAACAAACTGATTGAAGAAGTCTCACTCTACCCTGAAAGTGAAAGAACAGCTCGATATTGGTGTGTTCTTGTATTTATGAAAAACGAAATGGATCCAACCCCAATAATCTGTCAGAGATCGTGGGAGGGTAAGATTATTTTAGATAAAAGAGGAACCAATGGCTTTGGCTATGATCCATCATTTTTAATTCCAATTCTGGGACAGACTGCAGCCGAAATCTCCCCAGAGCTAAAAAATAAACTCAGTCACAGAGGACAAGCAATGAAAGATATGTTAGAAGTTCTCCTTAAAAAATATGGAGTTTAATTCTCTATGATTATTCCACCGTTAGGCCTATATATACATATTCCTTTCTGTGTACGTAAATGTCCTTATTGTGATTTTTTTTCCGAAAAAATAGGTACTGACGGTGTATCGGATAATTATGTCAGTGCTTTAATAAAAGAACTTAGCTTATATTCTGAGTCATGTTCCAGCAGAACAATAGAATCAATATACATCGGCGGAGGTACACCTACACTTCTTAATCCTAAACAGATTGAGATGATTATGAACGCAGTTGACCGTAACTTCCGTTTGTCAGATTCGGTTGAAATAAGCATGGAGGCAAATCCGGGGACAGTTACAGAAAGAAATATTAGACAGTATCGTAGTATAGGTATTAACAGATTAAGTCTGGGAGTACAAAGTCTTAATAATGACAGTCTCAAACGACTATGCAGAATACACGACAGACATGAAGCCCTCCAGGCAGCAGAAAATGTAGCAAAATATTTCCAAAACTTTAATATTGATCTTATGCACTCTCTGCCCGGTCAAAGTCTTAAAGAGGCAATATCAGATCTTGATGACGTTATCAAACTAAATCCCAATCATATATCCTGGTACCAACTGACCATTGAGGAAGACACTCCTTATGCCAGAAATATACCTTCCCTACCTAAAGAGGATGTCATTGATTCGATCTATCTTGAAGGATACGAACTGCTTAGACAACATTCATATGAACATTACGAAGTAAGTGCATTTGCAAAAAAAGGTTTTGAATGTAGACACAATCGCAATTATTGGACTTTTGGGGATTATCTTGGAGCCGGTTCAGGTGCTCACAGTAAAATGACAGAGAACAACCGCATCCACAGACAATCACGAATCGAAAACACCTGTGAATACATCAGAAATATAAGTGAGGACAGAATTAGTAATATTTATGCTTCGGATGACTATATAGCAAATGAAGACCTTACGTTTGAATATTTTCTTAACCGCCTCAGATTATTTTCTCCCATCCCCATTAGAGAGTATGAGGATTTAACTGGACTCCGTTTTGAGAATATTCGGCATTTATTTGAAAAGTATGAAACTGAAGGATTGGTATCTCTTCGGGAGGATTATATTGTTATCACCTGTAAGGGACAACTTTTTATAAACCAAATGCTTGAGGATTTTATTTAGGGAAGCGCATTAATTCCTTTTTGGAATTCAAATGCACTATGGCATAGAAAATAAAAAAGCAACCCCATGGGTTGCCTCATCCATCCAATTTCTGGTGCGTCTTATTGGACTCGAACCAACGACCCCCACCATGTCAAGGTGATGCTCTAACCAAGCTGAGCTAAAGACGCACTGAATTATATGTCCTTTATATTACACTATTATTCTTAAAATTCAATAAAATTATTGCTTTTATAACTAAAAACAAGTCAACAGGATACTAACTAACCAAAAAACAAACAGATGTATCAGTTGTCAGTACATGTTCCACGTGAAACATGTTTGAACGTTTCAGTACATATTATGTATGTAATAAGATATTATCAGTTCTTAACTCTACCAAATACATGTATCACCTATGGTATCTTAATCAATTCTAATGATTCAGAGATTGTTTATGCTGCTTTCTAAATACTGATTGTTTCACGTGAAACAACTATTCTGGTTTTATACGAATAAAACAACAACCGTGATTTCAGGTATGGAGTAATAAAAGTGAAAACTGAAAAGTTTAAGGTTAACAGTAATTTAGTCTTCTGCAGTGTCTTATACCTTTACCCAAAATAATAAACTCTACCAATCTTATTCACTATCTTAAATTATGCGCCAAAGTATTCTTAAATCTAAATCATTAAATATATAAAATCACAAGTAACAATAATTTACAATTTACAGTTTTGTGACTTTTTGAATAATAAACACATCATGTTAGACAATGCTTCGATGTCTGCCTGTCCAAGATAGGCAGATTCCACCAAATCGGTAATTCAATTGTTCATCAAGTCCATGACAGACAAAGTCATTCCGTAAACATATAATTATGAAACATTATGTTCCACGTGAAACATTCATTCTGTCATAAGTCTACTTTTTCTAAAATATGCCGACTCATGATTAAGTAACTGAATCTTTCTCTCTATGCCGCCTGCATAACCTGTCATGTTGCCATTTTTTCCAATAACACGATGGCACGGAATGATAACTGATATAGGATTATGCCCTATTGCATTTGCTACAGCACGCGGCGATGCTTTTAGCATAATTTTACGTTCAACCAATGCATGAGATATATCGCTATATGTGACTGTTTTTCCAAAAGGAATTCTTAATAATTCGTTAAAAACTTCTATACGATATTCTGAACATCTAAGAAATATTTTTGGTAAAAAATTTGGTTGTTTACCTGAAAAATATAAATCCAACCACCTGAATGTATCCTTAAATACATCAACCATTTCATATCTGAATGGTTCGGAAATCGTACTGCCAAAGTATTTTTGCGAATTGAACCATAAACCAATTAATGATTCCCCGTCACTGGCTACTGAAATTTCACCTAAAGGAGACATATAATTATGCATGTAATCCATAATAGTTTTGAAATTATTGTCTGCTATTACGTTCAATGGAAATCGGAAGCCCCCTTCCCTATTAAACACCTCATTCAAAATGTGTGAGGCATCCATGGGCAGCTTTCTTACTTGATTATCCCATTATTAAAACTCGATATATTGTCGCAGTAAACAGTATATTTAATAAGTAAAAATATTAGATAATCAGCTCCGAAATATCATTATGTTCCACGTGGAACATTTTTATTTCTTTTGAGAATTTGGACTTAACATATTCTGAGATATTCTCTAAACTGGTAATAAAAAACTGATTGTCATCAGATAATTCATCAACAAGTTCAAATACTTTATCAATACTGTTTTTATCCAACTCGGCTCCAAGGTCATCTATTATGTAAACACAATTGGTCTTCATAAGTTTCTGATATACAATACCTTGTGCTAATTTCAATGCTATGACTAGAAGTTTCTGCTGTCCCCTTGAAAGAATATCAAGCGATGGTTTGTTGTTAACTTTGATAATTAAATCAGCTTTTTGCGGACCGAATAAAGAATATCCCATGGCATATTCCCTTCCTGCATGACTTGAGAGTTGAGATATGAATTCCTCATAATCCGTCTTATGTCCAGGGCTTAACTCAAGAGAAATTTCTATATTAGGAAGAAATCTATGAATTATCTCATTGATATATTTATTAAATATACTTAAATACTCAATTCGTTTACCGGTAACTTTTACCGATATATTTACAAAACAATTGTTCCAATAATTTAGGTAATCCTGAGACGTCTTACTTGCCAATAAAACGTTTCTTTGTTTGATAATTTTTCTAAAATCAGTACTTATATCTGAAAAATCATGAAAATGGTAGAAGCATCCCCAATCAACAAAACTTCGTCTCATTCCGGGCCCTGCCTCCAATAATGACAGTCCGTTGGGAACTATCGCCTGGATACATATATTGTTTGCCAAATCAGCAACGCGATTTAGTGGTGAACCGTTAAAATTTACCTTTATATCGCCTCCGCTCTCTCTCACTATTCCGAGTTTGTAAATTAAATCAGCTGACTCACTAAACAGTTCTGAATATAAAATAAATTCTTTGGCATCATAATTGATGATGGATGAATTTTTTAAAGCCCTGAATGATCTTGCCTGTGACAGATAATTAATCGCTTCCAAAACAGAAGTTTTGCCTGACCCGTTGTCACCGTAAAAGAAATTAACCCCCTGCCCCACCGTCACGGAGGTTGAAATAAAATTCCTAAAATTGATTAATTTTACTTTGTGTATGTACATTTCCGGAGATGTGATATCGATTTTTCAAGAGAAGTAATTAAATGTCTGAATACATTAAAACAACAAGATGTCAGCTGTTCAAGAAATATAACAGCTGACACCTTGTGCAATATTTAATCAGAACAATGACAGAGAATTATACAATTATTCTGCTTACAATATATCTTGCGTAGCTCTGTTCTTCATTCTCATCCGCCATAGGCTCAATTAAAAGATTATTGGATGATTTAGATAAAGAAATCTTCATCTTTGAAGTGGAAATAACCCTACAGATGTTATTAAGATAATCAGAATTAAAAGCAATTTCGAAATTATCACCGGTATAGCTTACATAATCTATATCATCTTTAGCTTCTTCGTGGTTGCTGTTCTTTGCCTTAATTGTGAATAATCCGTTATTAAGAACCATTTCAACGGCCTTGTTAAGGGAATTACTCATGATTGATACACGTGTAATGGTATCCTGGAAAAGCTTTCTGTCAACCACCAGAACTCTATTACAATTGTTTGGAAGAATTGATGTAATGTCAGGATACTTTGCCTCAATTAAAATACTGAGCATTGAAATACCGTTTACGGTAGTCTGAAGGCTGTTCTTATTGATCTTCAGTGTAACCACGGTATTGTCATCAGCTGATTCCTTCATTGCTGACATCATCGCTATTAACTGATCAACACCCTTCTTTGGAAATATAAATCCGTTATCATCAAGATTTTCAGGAATGATGCAAGGTTCAACCAGTCTCCCCTTCTGAAGACTCATTCTGTGACCATCAGCAGTAATGATGTCCAGCCCCATATTATCACTGCCGACAACAGCAAATCTCATTCCCTTAAGGAATACACGATAACTTTCAGCAGCCATGGAGAACTGAGTTGTCTTCATAACATTTAAAAGCTCATTCAACTCAATCTTTAATTCATAAAGATTATCGAGACATTCTATTGCAGGGAAATATTCAGCATCAATAGTTACCATGTTTGATTTGAACTTGCCTGAAGAAAGAACAAGCTGATCATTTGTATTGCCCTCTGTAAAATTAACATAGGCACCATCAGGTAACTTCTTGAGAATTTCAAGAAGAGTCTTAACATTTACAGTGATTCTGCCTTCCTGAATGTCATCGCAGAATAAACCAACTTCAGTTGACATCTGGATTTCGGTGTCGGTACATACCATGCGAAGCTTATACTTGGCATCCTTAATGGTTGAACCATCATTAGGCAGAATTTCCATCAAAACATTTGAAGTAATCGGATTATTCACCGTATTGCCAGCAACACCAGATATATGCCCCAACGGCTTAAGTAAATCTTCCCTACCTATACTGCACTTAAACATTAATACTTCATCCTTATTAAATTATTCGGTTAACTGTAACTTAAGATTTGTCCAGTCTTCCATATACTGAGGATCATTTTCTTTATTAATCTTATCGGTAACCTTGTTATACGCATTAATTACCGTTGAATGATCTTTATTGCCAAACTGTTTACCAAGACTCGGATAGCTTCCCTTTGTCAGTTCTCTTGCGAGAGCCATTGCCATCATTCTGGCATATGCGATCTGCTTAGGTCTTGCTGATGAATCTATATCCTTCACGGTAATGCCGTAATACTCAGCCACAACCTGCTTAATGTTATCCACAGTCTGCAGTTTAGCATGCGCATTTAACGCATCCTTCAAAGCTTCCTTAACGATATCCACGGTGATGGTTTTAACCCTGTTATCACCGGATGTTCCCATAACGTATGCAGCAATGGTCTTAATGTGACCTTCCAACACTCTGACGTTGGTTTGGAACTTGTTCGCAAGGAATACTACGCTCTGATTATCCAACGCAAGATTCATTTCCTTTATCTTTTCAACAATGATACGTTCTCTGGTTTCCTTATCAGGAGGCTCAACCTTAATACTTACACCCGCAGCCAATCTGTTTCTTATACGATTGTCGAGCTTGCGAAATTCAGAATGATGAGAACTTGCTGCAAATACAAGCTGTACGTTAGAACAAATAATGTCATCCAGAAGAGTGACAAATTCCTTAGTTATACCGGTAGTATTCTCAAGCTGCTGGATATCATCAATGAGAAACAGGTCAGCACTTCTGTAAAATGACTTATAGCTGTTATAAGTGGTTGAGTTTATACCGCCGTTCCGTTTGTACTCATTAACGGCACGTAAAAAATCCTGATAAAACTTATCAAGCGTTACAAGGATTATTTTTTTCTCAGGGTATTTATTAGCCACCTCATTCGCTATGGCATTCAGAATATGTGTTTTACCCAGACCTGAATCACCATGAATGAAGATAGGATTACGTTGCGGGTTACCCGGATCCTGAGCTACAAGCTTACCAATGTTTACCAGCTTTTGGTTGGTAGGACCTTCAACGAAATTATCAAAGTTCTTCTCTTTCTGAATCACAATGGATTTATAAAAAATATTATTCTTAAATTCATCCAATTCAAGAGACGAAGAAACAACCGGCATAGGCTGTTCAATTCCCCCTGTTGAAGTGTCATCATAAAGAGGATTAAGCTCAACGTCGTTGTAATAGTCGCAGCCCTGAGTATCGTTAACAATATTCACATCCTGGGCAATTACGTTTTTTGGAAGTATATCTGCCGCCTTCATTTCAGGAAGCTCAGAATAGCTGCCACGTACAATCGGCTGTTGATAACCTGCTTGATACTGATGATTGTTTGTAACCACTGGTCCGGCAGAAATACCTTCACGAGCCCCACTCATCTGATTCTGACGGGCACTGTTCATCTGGTTATAACCGTTATCATGATAATGTACCATTTCAGCCTCGGCAGCAGGTCTTATCACGGAACCGGTATTATTCATACGTACGGGAGAAGCGAGATTGACGCTTTTGTTTACACTGAATTCAGATTGTACTTCTATTGCAACAATAAAGTTCTTGTTTGATACATAACGTACTGCCTCCACTATTGAGTCCATGAACTCGTTAACAAGCAGTCCCTTGATCATTCTATTTGGCACAAGAATAGAGAAAGTGTTGTCCTGAATTACAACATTTGCTGTTCTCAAAAAAATTTTTAACTTTGCAATGGACCTGTTTAAAGGCAGGGAAAACAGATAGTTTTTTACGTTTTCCCAAAGTTCCAGACTAGCCAAAATACATCCTCTTATTAATATATGTATGACCTGCTATTTGACGTAAACCCCGGCCGGAATAATCAAAAATAACCAGCATGAATTACATGAAAAGCAGTATTGGATTATACATCAAGAATATGGACTTATCCACAGTCAGAAAAGCATTTTTATGCTGATATATAATTAAACATATTACTTTTAGTTGTTTTTTATAGAAATAATATATATTTTTACTGATTATAATGTTTTGACATCATTTGTGATCAATAGCTATTGATTTATCCACATTTATACCATTATTACATTTAAATAAATGTGTTTTATATATATCTATAATATTTGTACATTAATATTAGCACTTATACACATATTAAAAGTAATTAACAGCCTTTTATGTACCATGAAAATGTGATTTTCTTATTCTTTCTGTCTTGACTACTAATGTCTAACTCTATATAATCGCACCACAAATAATTATTTTGTTTAGGTTAATTAACCATTAATTCTATGGGAGTTTATTATGAAACGTACATTTCAGCCTTCAGTTTTGAAGCGTAAGCGTACCCACGGTTTCCGTAACCGTATGAAGACCGCTGATGGTCGTAAGGTACTTTCTCGTCGTCGTGCAAAGGGTCGTGCTCGTTTAACTACTGTTAATGACTAAAGAGAATTTTCCTCGGGAGTTTAGGTTACTAACTCCCGAAAACTTCAATAATGTATTCAAAGATCCTATTAGAGCAGGATCGCCTTATATCACCATTCTTGCAAAAAATTCTGACCTAAATTTTCCAAGATTAGGCATGATTGTTCCTAAAAAGGCTTTGAAAAGAGCTGTTTGGCGTAACCGGGCAAAGCGACTTATTAGAGAAAGTTTTAGGACATCCTATTCGGAATTAGAAAATCTTGATTATGTTTGTATTATTAAACCAGATTTTTTGAAAATCGATAATCAGGAATTCAGCAAACTTCTTAAAAAGCTATGGAAAACAATCTCAATCCGCTCCAAAAAATAGGTTGCAGACTGATTGTTCTGTATCAGAAAACTCTCAGTCATGTAATTGGAAATCAATGCAGATTTTATCCCAGCTGTTCTGAATATACCAAACAGGCAATTATAATACATGGTTTTTTCCTGGGATGCATGCTGGGAGCATACCGCATACTAAGGTGTAATCCTTTATGTAAAGGTGGTTTGGATCCAGTACCAAAGGAAATTTTTAAAACTAACAAACAACAAAAGTAAAAATATGCACTCTCAACGTAGCTCCGCGCTAATGTTTTTTTTGATTGTATCTGGTATCGCGGCATATACATACTTCGGAGACAAGGCCGAAGCAGCAAAAAAAGCAAATCAACCTCAGCTAGAAGTAATATCAAACAGTGATTCGGCTAGTGAAAAATCACTGGAAAACTCTGAAAAAATTAAGATTGACACTGATCTTCATGCAATCCAAATCAGTTTGAACGGCGGTGACATTATCACTGCTGATCTAAAAGATCAGAAACAGACCATTGATTCAGACGAAAACTTTCATCTGTTTAAGTACGAGCCTGACTTCAAATATTACGCTGCCAGCGATATTGTAATTGAAGAAAGTGATGCAAGATACGCACTTCACCCTAAATTCAGCGCATCCGGGTTATCGTTTACAATGAAGCCTGCTGAAGGCATCGACTGTCAGAAACTCAGCAGTGAGGACGAAGCAAAGCTTGCAAAATTATCCGTTCCGCTCAGTTATACGGACAAGAATGGAACTGAATTCATAAAAACCTTTACGTTCACTCAATGTAAGCACGTGGTTAATGTGGATTATGCCATTACAAATATTAAGAATAATATGGCCGTAACAATGGAATCAAAGTTAATTCAGAGTGTTAACGTGCCTGACGATGGTTCCGGTGTATTTATGGCATCGGCTTACAGGGGAGCTGCATACTCAAACAGCGACACTAAGTATTCCAAGATTTCATTTGATGACATCGCAAAAAAGAATTATGACAATGTCGATACGGCTGAAGGCGGTTGGGTAAGCATGATCCAGCATTACTTTGTGTCATCATGGATCGGACTTACAAATCATCAGAATACTGTTTTCACCCAGTCTCTCGATAACGGCTCAACCGCAGTTATCGGTTTGCGTTCATCTCCTGTAAATGTTACTGCCGGACCAGATACAAAGATTAAGTTATCAAACAATCTCTGGATAGGCCCTAAGATTCAGGAAGAAATGCAGGAAACCAGCAACCATCTCGATTTAACAATAGATTACGGTTGGTTATCTCCTATTTCTTCAGCCCTATTCTGGTGCCTCAAGGTTATACACAGTCTGGTATCAAACTGGGGTGTCGCCATTATCATTCTTACTCTCATTGTCAGGGGTTTAATGTTCCCTCTCACAAAGAAGCAGTACGAAAGCATGGCTAAGATGAAGCAGCTGGCTCCAAAATTAAACCAGCTTAAGGAAAAATATAAGGACGACAGACAGAGATTAAGCCAGGAAACAATGCGTCTTTACCAAACTGAAAAGGTGAATCCGCTTGGTGGTTGTCTGCCTATGTTTATCCAGATGCCTATTTTTATAGCATTGTACTGGACTCTGATGGAATCTACGGAACTCAGACATTCTCCTTTTATTCTTTGGATTAAGGATCTGTCTGTTCTGGATCCTTACTATGTGTTGCCTTTACTTATGGGTTTAACCATGTTCTATACTCAAAGAGTTTCAATGAGTGCCTCGACGGATCAGACCCAGAAAACTGTAATGACTGTTATGACAGTGGTCTTTACGTTCATGTTCTGTACTTTCCCTGCAGGTTTAACTCTGTACTGGGTTGTCTCAAACATAGTAACCATTGTGCAACAGACAATAATATACAGACAGCTGGACAAAAAAGGTCTCAGCATGAAAAACAATATCAAGAAAGCTTAACTGTTTTCTCTGATTAAATAAATTTTTCAAAGAAAAGAGCCTCTGATAGAATATTTTCAGAGGCTTTTTTTACAGGATTAAACCACATGGATAAAGAAACAATAGCGGCAATAGCCACATCTTCAGGAAAAGGCGGTATAGGTGTAATACGCGTTGCCGGCCCGAAATCTACAGAAGTATGCAAAATCATTACAGGCAGCCTGCCTCCGGATCATAAGGCTGTTCTGCAAAAATTTAAGTCAGGTAACGGTGATGTTCTTGATGAAGGAATAACGCTGTTCTTTAAAGCCCCCCACAGTTTTACCGGAGATGATATTGTTGAATTCCAATGTCATGGCGGTCCTGTAATCATGGATATGCTTCTTAAGGAAATACTTAACATTCCTGATGTTAGACAAGCTGGCCCTGGAGAATTCACGCATAGAGCATTTTTGAACGGAAAAATTGATCTGGCACAGGCGGAAGCAATTATTGATTTAATCAATGCAAGCAGCGAAAAAGCAGCATTAAGTGCAAGTCGTTCCCTGCAGGGTGTATTCTCCGAAAAAATCAATAATATAAACAACAGGCTTATCAAACTGCGTACATACGTAGAAGCAACAATTGATTTTCCTGATGAAAGCATTGATTTCATAAATGACGGACAGGTCGAAAAAGAAATACACGGTCTTGTAGAAAACATAACATCACTGCTTAATGAAGCCAGACAAGGTGTAATCCTGCAGGAAGGTATCAAGATTGTTATCGCAGGTCGTCCTAATGCGGGAAAATCCTCTCTGCTTAATGCACTGTGCGGGAAAGACTTAGCCATAGTAACCAATATTGAAGGTACCACAAGAGATGCCATTCACGAAAACATTGATATCGACGGACTTCCACTGCATATTGTAGATACGGCAGGACTCAGATCCCATACATCCGATCTGGTAGAACAGATAGGTATCGATAGAGCATGGAACGAAATTGAAGAAGCAGACAGAATACTGTTTGTATTTGACGTATCAAGAACCCAAGACTCAGAACAATTAAAACTGTTCAAAGATATCAGTGAACGAACAGCTAATAAAGTCCCTTTCAGCATAATCTGTAATAAAACTGATTTGGTATCAGATTACTCAATTCCGGATGAATTAAATAATTATCCTCAAATACCGTTCTGTTCCAAAGATTTAACCGGCATGGACAACCTGCGTGATCATCTAAAAAAATGTGCGGGTTACAACAATACTACTGAGGGGCTGTTCTCTGCCAGAAGAAGACATATTGAATCACTGGAGGAAGCTCTTGCACACCTGCAGAAGGGAATTGAACTCATCAACTGCATGTCAGCCTTTGAACTCTGTGCTGAGGAACTCAGAAACGCACAGAACAATCTCAATGATATTCTCGGCCGCTTTACTGCGGACGACCTTCTTGGGAAAATATTCAGTACTTTCTGTGTTGGTAAGTAAGAATCATTATTTAATGATGTTTTAAATTAAAACAAAAAAAGGAACATCCGGAAGTTTTATAAACTAAAAAGATGTTCCTTAATTATCTATTACTAACGATTAGAATGTTTTGTGGCTATTTGATTAGCCGTCAATATGCAGAACCATTTCATCCACGGCGCCCTGCCATGCCTTATTCAAAGCAGAAACCATGGCATCATAACCATCACCAATCATCTTTTCTTCGTGGTGAACGGTACCTATTTTCAAATTATTATTTTCATCATTGAATTTATAGTCAAAATCTACAACCGCAACGCTTTTATCGTTAAGTTCAAAATTATTGATACTCACAGCCAGTTCAGCATTACTCTTCAATGATTTATCATTAATAACAAACCATTTTTCAGTTCTGTTTCGTAGATTTTTCAGTAATGAATCATTCAGAAGAACACTCAGCTCCTGAATCCATTTATTTTCATTGGTATAGAAAATCTCGTGCCCGCTGCCCCTAAAAACAAAGGACTTTGAATCCAAGTACTCAGGAACAACCACTCCTTTTACGAAAAGAACGTTGTTATTAATATTACCGGTCTTTGCATAGTAGTCAGCGGAATCAAGACTGTAGTACCTAATATCTTTAGTTCCAGAACATCCGCTTAATACAGTCATTACGACCGATGCGATGCATATTAATTTATTAAATTTCATATATCACGCCCTTTATTATTTAGCAGCTTTAGGCTGAGGATCCTGCTTATCATATGAAAAAACCAGTGAGTTTGATTTTTCATCTACCTTTCTCATAACCGGTTTCAATGAAGAAACGGTATCATTGAGATTTTTAAGACTCTTATGGAGTTCGCTGTACAGAGGAGAATTCTCACCGTAAGAATCAAGTGTTTGTCTCAATGAATTTAAGGTTTCAAGAAGTTCTCCTGAAATATCATCCTTTTGGAGTTTTTCAACTATCAGGTTAATATTCTTACTTATTTCTGCCAGATTATCTGATGTTTGTGTTGAACTCTTAATGAGAGAATTTATATTATCAACCATCTCATTAATCTTTAATTCACTTAAGTTATGTGCAAAAGTAGCTAAATCCTGCTGCAGGCCGCTGAAATCTATTTCCTGAGAAGGAATGACCACGTAGCCGTCAAAATACTCAACCTCGTTTCTTGAAGCAGCCGCCCCGCCGTTAGTTGGTATTTCTTCATACAGGCTTATCATATTTCTCTGAGTCAGAAGATTTAATGTCTCGACTGAAGCCGTAAGATTCTTGTTCTGAATCAGGTTTATAATATCCGTACGAAGTTCATCCACACTACGGTTATTATTATGTTCAAAACGTTGCATCTGAATGCTGATCATTACGGCAGACTTACTTAATTCATCATAAAACAGTTCAAAGCCCTGCTTAAAATACGGCACTTTCTTAACAATGCCTACCTGAACCCCGCTGAAGTATACAGGTGAACCGTAAACAAGCCCTTTCGGAGGTTTGTTCAGCAGAATAACGAAATCTACTGTTTTATCATCATCGTATCGGTTTGAAATCTCTTCAAAATTATCGTAAAGAGTGAATTTATGTCCGGTACCAGGCTTTGATGATGAATAAACATCCACGTCCGGAGTATCAAAACTGATACCGCCGCTTATTATGCTTTCAATGGAATCTGTATCAATATGAAAACCTTCAGCCCCCATCGTTGCGGAAATACCGCTCGATATCCAAAAACGTGAACTGTTTGTTACAATCTTATCAAAAGGAGGCTTAATAACTACGTTATATACAAGATAATGATTACGGAAATCATAATCGGCCGTTACCACAGAGCCGGCAGTCATCCCTTTAAATCTTATGATATCTCCGGCTGTTATTTTTTTATTTGAAGTAGATATAAGGGAGATATAAAGTCCATTTGATGAGTCAAGATCGGCAGGCGGTTCATCCAGTACAACAAATTTCTGTTCCGGTTTTCCAATTTTACTTGGCAGCATTTCAATGTAATAACCGGAGAGAATAGTACTCAAACCACTGACACCTTTTCTGTCAACACGAGGTTTTTCAATCCAGAATTTACTCTCATTGTTTAACAGATGAGCAACATCCTTATTCATCTGAGCCTCAGCAATTACGTGCTTCAAATCATCAGTCAGTGAGATGGAAACAATCTTGCCAACCTCAACACTTTTAGTCTTAATAGCTGTTTTCCCTGCTTCAAGACCATCAGCAGAATTAAGGATCAGTGAAATTTTCGGACCTTTGTTAAAATGTGTTGAATATACCAGTGAAAATGCTATACACACAGCAACAATAGGGATAATCCAAACAAAGGAGTAAAATTTTTCCTTTCTGATCTTAATGGATTTACTCATTCTGTTCTCCATCATTATTATCTATACTATTCAACCATAAAATCTTGGGATTAAACTGCTTTGCAGCAAGAATTGTGAGAATTACCACCGCACCGAAAGAAACAAGTGCTGAACCAGGATCTATAATCATAATATTCCCCATTCTTACTATGGAAACCATTATCGCAACAACAAACACGTCAACCATTGACCATTTGCCGATATACTCAACAGTTCTGTAAAGAAACCCAAGCATTTTCTTTTTTTTAGCTCTCTTAAAAGTTTTATACATGCAACAAAGGTAAAACAAAACAATAATTTTAAGGATAGGAATGCACACACTCGCTAAAAAAATAACTGCTGATACAAAGTAAGACCTCATCTCCCAAAGAACGACAACACCTTCGAGAATAGTTGATTCCTCACCGTTTCCCATGTAGACGGTGATCATCATCGGGTACATATTGGCAGGAATGTAGATGGCTACGGCTGCTATGAGAAACGCCAGACATTTCTGAATACATTTCTCATCTACAGATACCACATCTTCCCCACATCTCGGACAATTATGCCACTTGCGCATGTCAACTATTCCGCCGCATAAATGGCAGTCGGTAAAATCCTGTTTATATGCGGTAATGCCGCTGATAATAGGCCTTTCAGGTTCTTTTTCCGGAAAGAAATACTCCCACATGACCTGTACATGAAAACGGCTCATTGCCAATACGAACAGAAGCGCAAAAATAATGTATGACCAAAAGCCGAACTCATATACCACATCAACAAGATTAACCAGTTTTATAAGACTTACCAGAACACCTACGACAAAGACGTCAACCATGCTCCACTGTTTGCAGAACTGAAATATTCTCAGCAGCCTTGATATAAACAAAAATCTTTTTTTAAGCAAATAACACGTATCACAGATAATAATGACAATTAATGCAACTATTGGCAGAAAATGCATAAACATCATTATCAAAATACTTACAAAACCTAAATCATTATCTGCAAGAACAGATACATAATCCAGAAGACTCACTGAATTGTTCAAGCCGGAAAAATTAATGCTCATAAATGGAAGAAAGTCTGTTGATATAATCATTATCAGAGCACTGACTGCAAAACACAGTGAATATCTTACAGGCGAAGGATGGTAATGATGCAGAATCTTTCCGCATCTGGGACATACCCCTACCTTAACTCCTTCACATTCAGGTATATCAAGCACAATATCGCACTGCTCACATATAACCTTCTTCATTTCTGACACGAAAATCCCCACTTTTGCATATCTTCCAAAAGACTTATACTTTTAAGAATGCTAGTATATCAATAATCATAAAACTTAGTATAAAAATCCAACAAACTGGTTAGCAATAACTCAATCATTATGCTGATATCAAAGTCAAACGGGAAATAATGATTATTCTTCCTGCATTTAGTTGTCTTTATCACCACCTTATTGGGATAATATCTCCATACTGTATTGTATTGCATTAACCATAACAGATGAATGAATAAACATGAACATAGATATATTCTGTAGAGTAATTGATAATTACGGGGATATCGGGGTCTGTTGGAGACTTGCCAAAGAACTTATGTTATCTGAACATTCAGTGACGATAATTTCAGATCATCTTGAAGTTTTCGCCAAGATATTCCATGAGGTGAATCCGTCAAAAAGCTTCCAGATTTGTTGTTTTAAGGGAAAAACGGTCAGATTATACAAATGGCAGGAACAGATAGAAAACTACATGCCAGGTGACATGGTTATAGAAGCTTTTGCATGCAATATTCCCGAATTCTTCATAGACAGGTTCACTGACAAGACAATATGGATAAACCTTGAATACCTCTCAGCCGAAGACTGGATTGAAGGATGCCATAAACTACCGTCTCTCCAGAACAGAGGTTTAAAAAAATTCTTTTTCTTTCCGGGGTTCACCTCCAAAACTGGAGGAATAAACTTTAACAGCAGTACTTTAAGACTTGATAAGAAAGAGCTGAGAAGTCATGTATGCAGACAGTTAGGACTGAATCTGGCGCTTTCCGACAGATTCTGGTTTTTTATTTTCTGTTATGAAACTCCAAATATTAAAACATTAATTCAGTGCGTACTCAAACATCACCCTGAAACGGTACTCCTCCTTCCGGAAAGCAGAAGTACGGAATATCTGAAGAACACCGGTAGTCTTTCAGAATTAAAAAATGAATTTCCTGACGCAGTGTTTCATGAATACCCAATGGTAGAACAGTCAGAATTCGATAAAATTCTCGGAAGCACTGATTTAAATCTGGTCAGAGGAGAAGACTCCATCTGTCAGGCTATGTTGTACGGCATTCCATTTATATGGCATATATATGAACAGGATAATAATGCCCATCTTGACAAATTGGAAGCGATGCTGGACAAATTCTGTAAATTTACAACGGATGAGACTGCATATGTAATCAGAAACTCAATAATAAAATTCAATGAGAAAATATCAAGTCAAGATATACTTTGTGCAAATTTTAATGAATTTATGCTAGAATACGATACAATTTGCGAGGCTGCTGAGAAGTGGTCTGATTATTTATATGCAAACAAAAACCTCAGCACAAATCTTTTAAAGTTCTACTACGATTTGACTGAAAGAAAATTTTAACTTTTATCTATAAGGTAGAGAATACATGAAAACCGCACAGGAAATCCGCGCTGGCAACGTTATCATTGTAAATAACAACCCAATGGTTGTTCTTAAGTCTGAATTCAATAAATCAGGTCGTAACGCTGCTGTTGTTAAGATGAAATTAAAGAACCTCCTCAGCGAAGGTGGTACTGAAACCGTGTTTAAGGCTGATGAAAAGCTTGAAGACGTAATTCTTGAACATAAGACCTGTACCTATTCTTACTACAGTGATCCAATGTATGTGTTCATGGATGAAGAATACAACCAGTATGAAATCGAAAAAGAATACTTAGGTGATGCAATCAATTACATCGTTGACGGTATGGATGACGAATGCACTGTTACTTTCTACAACGGTAAGGCAATCAGTCTTGAATTACCAATCACCATCGTAAGAGAAGTTGAATACACCGAACCTTCAGTTCGCGGTGATACTTCAGGTAAGGTTACCAAGCCAGCACGTCTTGCAGGTACCGGTTATGAAATCAGCGTTGCTGACTTCGTAAAGACTGGTGATAAGATTGAAATCGACACTCGTACCAACGAATTCAAGAAGCGTGTTTAATTTGTAACACACTGTTTTTTAAAAAAGGAACTTTGTTCATACAAAGTTCCTTTTTTATTTCTCCGCCATTCTCAAGTAAGCCGGAATTTGTAAAATCAAAGTACTCCTTTCAATTGTAACCCTAACTCCGCAGATCATAGTTTCTAATTTTTGATTTGCTTCTTTGGGTAAGGTATGCCGAACAAGTCGAAGAGATCTCTAGTTTTTTTA
>JAGAYS010000046.1 GCA_017940385.1 Ruminobacter sp.
CAGACGAAGACGACAACATACAGTCATTGGACGAACTGGATATTATCCTAAGTGAAATCGAGAAATAGAAAGACCGAACCTCACGTTATTTGAAATTCGGTCTTATGTGTCCTAAACATATGAATTACAACAAAGTTTAGGGTTATTGCCCGACTATTAGTGCTTCTTAACGTAAGTAACAGGAACGTCACCGGTTACATCGATGTAGAAGTCGTATTCGCCGTCTGCATCAGGAGTTACCTTAACTTCTTCGAAAACAGACTTTGGATTAAGAGCTACAGGTTCACCGCCCATTTCGTATACGCCAGGCTGATCTCTGTAACCAAAGTTGGTACCAGCACTCCAGCCTGCATCAGCAAACTTAAACTTGTATGGAGCCCAGTCAACCTTTAATTCAGCGGTAGCAACATAAACACCGTCAGAAACCTTCTTGATGAGGTACTGAGGCTGTGCGTTCCAATCGTTCATTTCGCCACGAAGATAAATAGGGGCACCGAATACATCAGCACCACCTTCAGCTCCTGCTGAAGCGCCGTCACTAGCACAACCTGTTAAAGCAAAAGAGCCAGCTGCAATAGCTGCTAATAATAATTTCTTGTACATGTCAATTCCTTTGATAATGTTGAGGTTTTGTATAATTCTATAATTTTATTTCAAAATATATAGTGTTTTGTATCACAAAAAACAATTCCCGAAAGTTAAAAATATATTAACCTTCGGGATTGAGCACTATTCCTTGCCTTCAAGCTTCCTTTCAAGGTAATGAATGTCGAAGCAACCTCTGTTGTATGTTGCGTCATCCATCAAATCAAGAAGAAGCGGAACATTGGTTTTTATGCCGTCTATAACCAGTTCATGCAGAGCCTGCTTCATGCGAGCAATTGCTGATGAGCGGTCATCATTGTACGCAATGAGCTTGCCGATCATTGAGTCGTAATACGGCGGAACCACATAATTTTCATAAATATGTGAATCCCAGCGAATTCCAGGCCCACCAGGAGTGTGCAGTCTTATGATCTTGCCTGGTGAAGGGATGAATGTTGTCGGATCTTCCGCATTGATACGACATTCAATGGCATGACCCTTAAGGTTGACATCCTTCTGGGAGAATGAAAGTTTTTCACCTGCCGCAATCTTGATCTGTTCCTTAACAATGTCCACACCGGTAACCAGTTCAGAAATAGGGTGTTCCACCTGAACACGGGTGTTCATTTCCATAAAGAAGAACTGACCGTTTTCATAAAGGAATTCAAAGGTTCCCGCACCGCGGTATCCTATTTCGTTACAAGCCTTGGCACATCTTGAGCCGATATCATCTCTTTGTTTCTGGGTGATTTCAGGAGCTGGAGCTTCTTCGATAACCTTCTGGTTTCTTCTCTGTACAGAACAGTCTCGTTCACCTAAGTATACAGAATTACCCTGACCGTCGGACAGTAGCTGGAATTCAACGTGTCTTGGGTTTTCAAGGAATTTTTCCATAAATACGTTAGGGTTGTTGAAGAAAGAATCAGCTTCTCTTGAAGTAAGTGAAATGGTGTCAGCAAGTTCTTCTTCATTATACACAACGCGCATACCGCGACCGCCGCCGCCACCTGCAGCCTTGATGATTACAGGATAACCAATCTTTCTGGCAAGAGCCTTGTTTTCTTCCATGTCATCGGTAAGAACACCGGTTCCTGGAACGCAAGGAACTCCAGAAGCTTCCATGGCTTCAATTGCTGAAACCTTGTCACCCATGAGTCTGATGGTTTCTGATTTTGGTCCGATAAAAATGAATCCTGAACGTTCCACTATTTCGGCAAATTCAGCATTTTCAGACAGGAAACCATATCCGGGATGAATTGCGTTGGCTCCGGTCACTTCCGCAGCGGCAATGAGAGAAGGAATGTTAAGATATGATTCCTTTGCCGGAGCAGGGCCGATACAGATGGCTTCATCAGCTAATTTAACATGCTTTAAATCACGGTCTGCAGTTGAATAAACCGCAACGGTCTTGATCCCCAATTCCTTGCATGCGCGCAGAATTCGTAAGGCAATTTCACCGCGATTAGCAATAAGAACCTTTTCAATTTTTGCCATAATCCGCCTCTGCTGTTATTCGATGATGAATAATGGCTGATCAAATTCTACGGTTTCACCGTCGGCTACAAGAATCTTCTTGATTACGCCAGTTTTGTCGGCTGCAATCTGATTCATCATCTTCATGGCTTCAATAATACAAACTGTTGCACCTTCCTTGATTGATGCGCCTTCTTCGACAAAGTTGGAAGCATCAGGACTTGGTCTGCGGTAGAAGGTACCAACCATAGGTGATTTCATCACGTGACCGGAGATCGCTTCTGCAGAATCATCGGATTCGGAAACTGCTGCAACAGGTGCAGGAGCTGCTACTGCCGGAGCGGCAAATGAAGCAGACTGTGCAACAGGAACAGTTACAGGAACAGATACTGTGTTGGTCGTACGGGTGATCTTAATCTGTTCTTCACCTTCCTTTAATTCAAGCTCAGCAATATCAGATTCAGAAACAATCTTAATCAATCTTGAAATTTTATTGATATCTATTTGCATATTAATTACTTCTCTATGGTTATAGTTTAACTCTTTGAAATTTTTTTAATTGCTGCACGGAGAGCGTATTCATATCCGTCGGTACCGAAACCGCATATCACGCCTGTTGCAATGTCAGACAGGTATGAATGATGTCTGAAGCTTTCCCTTGCATGAACATTTGAAATGTGTACTTCAAAAAACGGTATTTTTACCCCCAGGAGGGCATCACGAATGGCTACGCTCGTATGTGTAAAAGCTGCGGGATTTATTACGATATAATCGACTTTTCCCATAGCTTCATGAATCTTATTGATGATTTCGTATTCTGCATTAGACTGGAATGTTTCAAATTCAACATTGTTTTCGGAAGCAATGACAGCCAATCTTTCATTAATTTCCTTTAACCCGGTTGAACCGTAAATTCCCGGCTCCCTGACTCCGAGCAGATTCAGGTTCGGTCCGTTAAGAACTAATATTTTAGACATAATAACCCTACTTGGTTTAAGTCAACATTACGTCATCACTTTTATCTCACCGGCCAGCTTTCCTCTCAGGACAATGAACAATATGACGCCGCAATGAATGCGCTCACTGCAGATACTTCTTCACATCCGTCATGGCTGTTATCCGTGAACCGAATCAGGAAAACAGTCAGTTTTCATGGTGCAGGATAAAATGATATTTGACTTTTTTCTAATATTCTAAAGCCGTCATTTTACCCTATTATTGTCAAAAATAGTGTATTTTTACTTAAAATTAGTGTTTTTCCATGAAATTAATGCAGTTTTTTGTGAATTTTTTCATTTTTGCTCCAAATATGACCAAAGTTCAAAATGACATTTATTCATCTTATATATTAGCAATGACCTTACACAAAAATAAACTCGAATTACCAATTCCTCAATATTTGGGATTCAATGCAATGTGGATATTTTATAAAAATCAGAATGAATTAATCGGAAAATATAATGTAGTACGGAAGCATAATTTGCCTGTTTTATAACCGGTTATAAATATTTAAGGCTGTTTTTATATTTTTTTATTCTGTTTACTTTATAAACAAATAAAAATCAATAAGTTTGCATTTTAACAGGCATTAATCAGTATATTTATCTGTTATTTTCTTCATAAAAACAGTAAAATATCGCCATTATTTTTCGGAATTTACCGATTTTGTTATTCATTAATCATTAATAATGGAGTTTTTCATGCTTAATCAGGCAAAAAACATTGCAGCGTATGATCCTGAATTATGGGCTGCCATTGATGGGGAAAACCATCGTCAGGAAGACCATATCGAGCTTATCGCTTCAGAAAACTATGTAAGCAAGTGTGTTATGGAAGCTCAGGGTTCTCAGCTTACCAACAAGTATGCGGAAGGTTATCCAGGAAAGCGTTACTATGGCGGCTGTGAATACGTTGACCAGGTTGAAGCTCTGGCTATTGCTCGCGTTAAGCAGCTTTTTGGTGCCGATTATGCCAACGTTCAGCCTCACTCAGGTTCACAGGCTAATGCAGCAGTATACATGGCACTGGTTAAGCCTGGCGATACCATTATGGGTATGAGCCTTGCTCACGGTGGTCACCTGACCCATGGTGCCAGCGTAAGCTTCTCAGGTAAGATTTACAATTCAGTTCAGTACGGTGTTGACGATAACGGTAACATTGATTACGACGACGTTCTTGCAAAAGCTAAAGAATGTCAGCCAAAGATGATTGTTGCCGGTTTCTCTGCTTACAGCGGAATTGTTGACTGGGCAAAGATGAGAGAAATTGCTGACGCTGTAGGTGCATACCTCTTCGTTGATATGGCTCACATCGCCGGTCTCGTTGCAGCAGGTCTCTATCCAAATCCATTACCTCACGCTCACGTTGTTACTTCAACCACCCACAAGACCTTAGGCGGTCCAAGAGGCGGTATTATCCTGTCTAACTGCGGTGACGAAGCAATCTACAAGAAGCTGAACTCTGCTATTTTCCCAGGCAGCCAGGGTGGTCCTTTAATGCACGTTATCGCTGCAAAGGCAATTGCATTTAAGGAAGCAATGGAACCTGAATACAAAGAATATCAGGCTCAGATTATTAAGAACGCCAAGGCTATGGTTAAGGTGTTCCTTGATCGCGGTTACAAGATTGTTTCTGGCGGTACTCATGACCACTTATTCCTTGTTGACTTAATCGGTCGTGAATTTTCAGGTAAGGATGCTGACGAAGCTCTGGGCAGAGCAAACATCACTGTAAACAAGAACTCTGTTCCTAACGATCCTCGCTCTCCATTCATTACTTCCGGTTTAAGAATCGGTACTCCTGCCGTAACCCGCCGCGGTCTGAAGGAAGAAGATGTTACTTTACTTGCTAGCTTAATGTGCGACGTACTGGATAATATCGGTAACGCAGAAGTTGAAGCATCTGTAAAGGCTAAGATCGTTGACTTATGCCACAGATTCCCTGTTTACAACAAGTAATCATTAACTCTTTGTGAGACATTAGCCATATTGCTCGTGAGACAATATGGCTTTTTTATTCCAAAACGGCTTGAAAATTGATCTAAATCACAAAAAGTTATAATTTCATAAAAACATAAAATATTTCAAGCTACAATTAAAAGCGTTGGGAGGGAGCAACGAGAAACCCGAAACTTCCTACTCCCAATCAACATTTTAAATGGATTCAAAATTAAGATAAAAGGAAATTATCATGAAAAAGACCAAAGGTTTTACCCTTATCGAATTAATGATCGTTATCGCTATCATCGGTATCTTAGCTGCAATCGCTCTTCCTGCTTATTCTTCATACATGAAGAAGGCTAAGTTCACTGAAGCTACTCAGCAGGTAGAATCAGTTAAGACTCAGGTTGCTCTTTGTATTCAGGAATACGGCATCAACAACGTAGCAGACCACTGTAAGAATGGCGAAGAAGGCTTTGGTTGGGAAATCAAGACCAATACAGACTATGAAACCAAGTACGTACAGACCATTGACGTTGAAGCTGATAACGCTAATAACGGCGATTCTGGCACCACTAAGGATGGTTTAGTAACTGTAACTGTTACTGTTAAGAAGGCTCAGTTCGGTGATACTTACACCTTAGTTCTCGATGGTAACTGGACTGCATCAGGTCAGTTAGACTGGGAAGTTAATACTGGTTCTACCTGTATCGGTGCTAAGTTATGTGCCAAGGGTGACAAGAAGTAATAACTTGATAATAAGTTAGTTTGATTTGGAAGACCTGAGATTCTCTCAGGTCTTTTTGTTTTGTGGTGGTATAAATTACCCATTCGGGATGCGGAGAGTGAACGCGATTCCGTGTAAACCCTTGTTAAGCCCCATTTGAGAAAATTGTCTAATATATTTAGCTATTCTGTCACAGATTTCATCTAGACAGGATAGCTGATTAAGAACCTTTGCCCAATTCTGTATTTTAGCATTGTTCCATTTCTTGGCAAGTTCACCCGTAATTCTGAGATAGAAAATTTTAAATAC
>JAGAYS010000047.1 GCA_017940385.1 Ruminobacter sp.
GAAAATCATGAATTACCGATTCAAATAACTGGTATTTTTAAAAGTGAATCACGATGGCAAATTCTTTAGTAATTTTAAAAGTTCTCACAAGGATTTGGCGAAAAACTCGAAAGTCAGGTGATATATAAAAAACAATTGATAGTCAAAGAAAAAAATTAAATTTTATATTTTGAACATTAACTGAGCACACACATGCTCACAGGCTTGCTAACAGCCCGTAATCGGGCACGGCTGAGGCGATCATGTCGAAAAAATAAGCATTCATGACATCGCAAGCCTCAGGTTCTTCAGGTTACCCACAGCCTTTTCCGGAATTCAAATCATTCAGTATGCGCTTTTTTAATTTTAAACCGGTGAATTTCGGCAATGACAACAAGAAGACTCACCCCCAAAATAAAAAAGAACAGGGACTTATCCATTGAATCCCAAAAATACTCAAAATACTTGGTATAAAGTTCTATACCGAGGAAAGCAGAGCCAAAGCCTATCAGCATGGACCGATCATGCTTCACCCCTTCCCAAAGAGTCATCAGTGCCACACCGGCCATTACGGCGGACCAGATAAAAAGTTCTGTATCGGAAGTTTTCCCGCAGCATCGAAAATCTTCACTGAGACTGTAGACACCGAAAAGAGAAAGAAACCAGAGTGACACAAACAGCGTGAGCAGACCGTAGGCCAGCGTAACGCCATTAATCTCCCTTTTCTCCAAAAATCTTCCGGTTCCGGTCTAGAACGCCAGAATTACAAGAATACTGCCGAGCACCAAAAATCTCAACGGTTCAGACACACCGAGCCAGTATGTGCCAAAAGACGCACCGCTTTCACACCCCAGCCAGCTGCTGAACGAAACCAGGGCAAAGAGCCAGACCATGCCGGACTTCCCGAACCAGCCTATAAGACCATATATAAAACATCCCGACAAAAGTAAATATCTTATGTTCTCCCGGGAAAAATCAAACACTTTGCCAAGATATCCCAGTCCAAGTCCAACAAAGACACATCCTAGTAGGAGAAGCATGGCATACGTCTTAAGATGTAAAGGAGCCTTTCTTCTGAGCAGGAAACCGGCCGTGATAAGCACTGTACCGAAAAAAAGTGACGAAACGGTCTTTACCTCTGGCGGTGCCATTTTCAGCAGTTCAATAATGAACTCGTTACAGAAAAGAGCCGCAATGGAAATAAGAAAGCAGCTCCCTGCTATCCATGTAAAATGAAAAATTATTCTTTTCCAGTCAAAAACCTCTTTCAGACTTCCGTTAAGGCGCTGATACTGCTCAACAGAGACCAGTCCCGAATCCTTCCAGTGCGTCAAAGCCTCACGTATGATTCTGGCGCGTCCGCGGCTAACCTCATACGAATCACAGTCATTGACAAAAACGTCACCCTTACAGTTTTTATCTTCCATACGTCATATCTCCGCACGTAAGTTTCAGAAGACTGAACAACATCAGCGTTAACACATTCTATATTATCCTGTTTTCATCGCACTCCATAGAAAAATAATCTGGTTATTCGAAACCGGCAGAACAATAACCGAATGCACACTTAAATATTTGACACACGCCACATCGACACTCGGAAGCGTCAGACCGTTTCCAAACGCCGTCATTGCAAAAGAGGCGCAAAATTCTTTTGCGCCTCTTTCTGTCATTAATTATTCTTTTTCTGCCTGTTTCAGCGTTTTTCACTTCTGTCCGGCAAAAGATCAAGAAGTTCGGTAAGAGTATTCACCACGGCATCAGCCCCGGCATTCATCAGAGTTTCCCGGTCATGAACCCCGGTAAGAACCCCCGCCGTGTGTGTATGGGCATTTACCCCCATACTGATATCAAGACTCGAATCACCGACCATAAGACATCCCTTTGGCGGTATCAGCAATTCGTCACTGAGTCTGTTCAGCATCTGCTGATCAGGCTTTGATCTGACCTCGTCACCTGTTGAGGATACGTCAATAAATCTTGCTATCGGAGCATACCCCATAACCCTGTCATATCCTTTACGGGACTTACCTGTGGCAATTCCTATCTTATATCCCCTGTTTTTTAATTCCTCCATAACTCCGAAGGCATCATCAAAAAGCTTTACGGGATCATCCTTTTCCATACGTATATAGGTATTCCTGTAAACATCCACGGCCTTACTGATTTCATCCTCGCTTCTGCCAGGCAGAATACTGGCAATGGCCTGCCCGAGGGACAGTCCGATAACAGACTTGGAATCCTCGCTTGAAGGAACAGAGGCTCCGATTTCGGAGCAGGAAATACGAATACACTCAACTATGCGACTTATTGAATCCATCAGTGTCCCGTCGATGTCAAAAATAACGGCGCTTACATCTTTAAACATGATTTTCTCCGTCTCGCTCGCGAATATTTTTCAGCAGTTTTTCCAAATCATCCGGCAAAGGAGCATACACGGTTATCTCCTTATTAATGACAGGATCGGTAAACGTGATGTGCTCGGCATGCAGAAACATGCGATCAAGTCCCATTGCTTCATATCCGCGATCGAATTCCCTGTCGCCGTATTTGTCGTCACCGAGAATCGGATGACTCTTGTATGCAAGATGCACGCGTATCTGATGGGTTCTTCCGGTATGTGGATAAGCCTCCACCAGGGTTACGTCCCTGAAATTTTCCCGGATTCTGAAATCGGTAACCGACGGTTTACCGTTCACCTCATCCACGCGTACCACCCTTTCTCCGCTCATCAGTACGTTTTTGGTCAGAGGGGCCCGCACCGTGGTGATTCTTTTACTGAACACCCCGCGAACCAGGGCAAGATACTGCTTCTGCATGTTCTTTTCACGGAACTGCTCATGAAGCTGACGCAGAACACTGCGTTTTTTGGCAACAATCAGACAGCCGCTGGTCTCACGGTCAAGACGGTGAGCAAGTTCGAGAAAATGCAGGTCTGGTCTCAGGGAACGCAGGGCTTCGATTACGCCGTAAGAAACACCGCTTCCTCCGTGTACCGGCATGAAACACGGCTTATTGATGACCATGAGTCCGTCATTTTCATAAAGAACGGCATTTCCCAGGGCACTTACCTTATCCAGATTTGCGGACGGAAGCACCACCTTGTTTTCAGTCATTCTCAAAGGAGGAATTCTCACCTCATCCCCGGACTGAAGCTTGTATTCAGGCTTGATTCTCTTCTTGTTTACCCTGACCTCTCCTTTACGGAGAATGCGGTAAATCATGCTCTTTGGTACACCTTTAAGTACTCTTATGAGAAAATTATCAATTCTGACTCCGGCATCATCCTCATGCACGGTCTGATAACTCACGCCCTTGTGTTCTTCATGAATATCCTGCACGGTATTCCTCTCTATATATTGGATTTCTTTTTTCAGGAGGGTATTTTAACCTATTTTTATGCCTTACTCCACATGACATAACATACACTGGCAGCAGGTAATACTGCAGCAGAATAAAAAAAAACATAAGGACACCGGAACGGAGTACAACCTGAAAAAAGTGATCTATAATACATTCTGCTGCTGAAAGGCTTTCGTTTACGGGAGCCTGAAAACTCATGCCCCGGGCATGACAGACTACAACAACAATTATCAGATGCAGACCAAAACCAGCGGACATGTTCACCCATCGCCGTACACACGGCGACAACCATGATTTTGCCCAAAATCTAAAATAAAAGAGAAATAATTACACATATCCGGAACGGAAACATTATGACTGTTACACTTATGCAACTCGCTATGATGGTTGCAACCATAGGCATCATTATCGGTGCAGGCATCTGGTCTGCCGGAAGAATTAAATCATCCGAAAGTTTTTCACTCAACGGCCGCAAGGCATCCGCAGGAATGGTAGCCGGAGCAATTGCAGGATCCTGCATAGGAGGAGGAGCCACCATAGGAACGTCGCAGATGGCATTCACCTTCGGCATCAGTGCCTGGTGGTTCACCATCGGCATCGGCACCGGATTTCTGCTCATGGGACTGTTCTTTGCCCGCAGGTTTCGGGAAAGCGGCCGGGAAACCATTACCCAGCTGCTGATAGACACCTACGGATCAGGAAGCGGTCCCGTAGCATCACTTATCTCGTCATGCGGCATTTTCTTTGCCGCCGTAGCTTCAGTGCTACCGGCGATTCACATCATATCCCAGCTGCTCAGTACCACGGTCTACACCGCCTCGGCAATTCTGTTCTTTTTGATAATCGTATACATATATTTCGGTGGCATAAAGGGAGCCAGCGTATCCGGTCTTCTGAAAAGCGTAATACTATGGCTGATGCTCTTTGCAATCTGCATAACGGCCGGCCGGGGACTTTTAAAGGTTGACAGCATTGAAAACATAATTCCTCACGGACTGGATCTGTTTGCCCAAGGGATCTGGATGCCTCTTGAAAACGTAATATCCATGTCAGCCGGACTTCTCTGTGCCCAGAACTATGCTCAGGCCATTTTCTCCGCCAAAGACGTAAAGGCAGCCAGAACCGGCTGTTTTGCAGCCGCGGCACTAAGCCTTCCTGTAGGCATTCCGTGCATTATGGCGTCCATGTACATGAAAGCCAACCATCCCGAAGTATCTCCAATCATGGCCCTGCCTGAGTTTGCACTTCACCATCTTCCCGAGCCGCTTTCAGGCGTAACCCTCGGCGTTCTGATCATAGCCCTGATAAGTTCAATAGCAGGTCTTACACTTGGCATAAGCACCCTGCTTACAAGAGACATCTGGACCCGCCTTTTCAGACTGAGCGGCAACAGCGAGATTCTGCGTGCAAACCGTCTGAGCGTAATTATGATTTCCGTTCTGACAATAACCTTCTCACTGTGCCATCTTGAATCACAGGTACTGACCTGGAACCTTCTGGCTCTGGCACTCAGAGCCGGAGTCTTCATTCCTCTTGTTCTGGCACTCTACCGCATTAAGCTGCTTCCGCCGCTCTGGGCTGCACCGACCATGCTCACCGGCACTTTGGCGGCTAGTATTGCAAAACCGGTTCTGCACACCGGCATACCTCCACTCTTTCTCGGATTTGCTGTGGCTCTGCTGATGATTGCCATGGCAAATCTGGCCGGCCAGCATTTCAACTACAGAGTTCTGCGCCTCATGGCGGAAACAAAGCGTAAACTGCCGTTTATGCATCACGCCTGAAATCGGTAAATATATCAGACTCAGGTCCCGTGAACAAAACTGTGAACAACTTCTGTACAATCTGATCATAACCTGAGTCTCCGCTTTGACCGCCCCCCGTTTTCGGGGATTTCATATCACTTTTTTCGTGATTTTGAGTCCATGACAGTTTTTGCATAATTATGCAGAGACACTGTTCACATTTCGCCTAATCAATCACTTTTTAACACTTTTTCCGCTTTTTTTATTGCCTGATGCGGCTTAATAATGAGATAATTACGGCGGATTGTTTTCGACAGGAATGCACCTTTGCGTAACCCCAGAAAATATCCACAGATCATCCGGCACGGTGATTCACATTCTGCCGGGATGTTCAACCAAAAAGTAGATGTTTACAGGTACGGATTAACTCTTAACGACACGCAGTTTGAATGCAGAGTAATCGACCCGAACTTAAAGATTGCAAAAGAACCGGGACTTTCGTCCGGGTTCACATTAAAACACGGTATAAGACCTGCAGATTCCGGTTTTCCGATGGATCTGCCGGCAACCGTGATAAATACAGTTCAGCATTCACCCGGCATATCGGGATACATAATTGAATGCGGTTGAGATAAATTTTTGACTCAGGCATGTGACCGACCCTGATAAGACTTGATCTTTTTCAAGCGCAGGCGGCATATTATGCGTGTTCTTACGTTAATACTGTGCCATTACTATAAGAAAAGAGCAGTAATTAATGAAAAGAATGCTAATCAACGCAACTCAGGAAGAGGAGATGCGTGTTGCTCTGGTTGATGGTCAGAAAATCTATGATTTAGATATCGAATCAGCCGGACATGAGCAGAAGAAAGCTAATATCTACAAGGGTGTAATCACCCGCGTTGAACCAAGTCTGGAAGCCGCATTTGTTGATTACGGCACCGACAGACACGGTTTTCTTCCTCTCAAGGAAATAGCCAGAGAATACTACAAGCCTGGTTTTTCTTACACCAACAAATCCAGCCTGAAGGATGCGATCGCAGAAGGTACCGAAGTTATCGTTCAGATTGAAAAAGAAGAACGCGGACTTAAGGGTGCCGCTCTAACCACTTATATTTCCATTGCCGGTTCATACATCGTACTGATGCCGAACAACCCTCGCGCCGGCGGTATTTCACACCGCATTGAAGGTGACGAAAGAACCGAGCTCAAAAAAGCTCTCGATTCCATCGTCATCCCTGACGGCATGGGTGTCATCGTAAGAACAGCCGGTGTAGGCAAGAGCCCTGAGGATCTCAACTGGGACCTCAATATTCTTGTAAAACACTGGGAAATGATTAAACAGGCTGCAAATGACAGACCTGCCCCGTTCCTCATTCATCAGGAAAGCAACATTGTCTTAAGAGCAATCCGCGACTACCTGAGACAGGATATCGGTGAAATTCTCGTTGACGTACCGGAAGTCTACGAACAGGTAAGGAAACACGTTTCCATGGTTCGTCCTGACTTCATATCCAAGGTTCACCTCTATGAAGGCAGCGATCCGCTCTTCAGTCATTACCAGATTGAATCACAGATTGAATCCGCTTATCAGCGTGAAGTAAAGCTTCCGTCAGGCGGTTCAATAGTTATCGATCCGACTGAAGCGATGACCTCAATAGACGTTAACTCAGCCAAGGCCACAAAGGGTGGCGATATTGAGGAAACCGCTCTGCAGACAAACATCGAAGCGGCAGAAGAAATTGCCAGACAGCTTCGTCTGCGAGACGTTGGCGGCCTGATTGTTATCGACTTCATCGATATGAAGCCTTTAAAAAATCAGCGTGAAATCGAAAACAAGATGCGTGAAGCAACCAGACAGGACAGGGCAAGAATTCAGTTTGCCAGAATCTCCAGATTCGGTCTGCTGGAAATGTCAAGACAGCGCATCAGACCGTCTCTCGGCGAATCAACCTCTCATGTATGTCCGCGCTGCGCCGGTCTCGGCTCAATCCGTGACAACGGTTCACTGGCTCTCTCCATAATTCGAATTATTGAAGAAGAAGCCATTAAGGATTTCACTGCATCTGTATGTGCGAGAGTACCTCTTGAGGTAGCAGCATACCTGATGAACGAAAAGAGACATTCACTTGACGGTATTGAAAAGCGTCATAACGTACGTGTATACGTGATACCTGACAGAACTCTTGAAACTCCTAACTACGAAATTGCTCGTATCAGAAGCGGTGAAGACGGCGAAATCAATACCTTCAATCTCATGAAGCGTAATGCTCCGCAGTTCAACACTCCTGCGCCAAGCAATTTCCCTGCAGCTCATGAGGATCAGACCGTCGTAAGCAGCAAATCCCGTTACGAACCGCAGAAGCCTGCCGTAAATCTGGAAGCAATCAGCGAATCCATCGCCAAACCAGCTCCTTCAGTTACAACTGTTCAGTCAGTAGGCATCTTCAAACGCATGCTTAACAGCATTGTAGGACTGTTCAGAGCCGAGGATAAGGACATTAACGAAACAACCGTTAATAAGCCGTCCATCTCCAAGGTTAATATCAACAAAAAGGACAGCTCATCCGCAAAACGCGGTGACCGCAATGCCAAGAACCGCCCTAATGCAGGCCAGACAGGTTCAAAGGCAAGAGGTGGAAACGGAGCCAAGAAGCAGCAGGTTCAACAAAGCTCCTCTGCTCAGGCACAACAGAAGCCTAACGTCGGCAAGTCCAAGACCAGGCCTGTAATTGAAGAAGAGGTTCAGGTAAAGAATACCCGCAAGAAGAACCAGTCTCAGGAAAGCAAGCCTGTTTCCCGCAGGGAGGAACATGCCGGCAGAACCGAACAGACTGCCGTTGCCAACGAAAATGCGGCTGAAACCGCACAGCAGACCGTAAAGACTGAAAAGCAGGCCAGAAACGCCAAACAGTCAAAGAGAGGCCAGAACGGTGAAAATGCACCTAGAAAGGAACGCAAGCCTCGTCAGAACCAGTCAGCCCAAAAGGCTGAAAACCTGACAGAAACCGCTCAGGTTCAGGCTGTTGAAACTGAAGTTGCGGCCGTGAAGCAGTCTGCCCGAGCTGAATACGTTACACCTGCAAAGATTGGCTGTATCTCTAACGTAAGTTTTGTAACCGTACCTATGACAGAACCTGAATCATGCAATATGGATGAGGTTGCTCCGTCAGACGGTACTGAAACCGAAACTCCGTCAAATGCCTGCGGCAGACATGCCGGATTCAGCTCAATCACCAATCTGGCTCACGTGGAAATGACAGAACCTGAATCCAGAGAGCTTCAGACTGTAGAACCTTCATGCGGCACCGAACAGAATGAACTGTTCAATGCGAATGCAGGATTCTCAGGCGTAAGCTTCATCAGGAATCTTACCGCCGTTCCTATGACCGAGGCCGGTGCAGAAGACAATGAAGTTGCCGCATCTGCCGTGACTGAGGAAAAGAAGGAAGCGGCCCCTGTGGAAGAAGCCGTAAAGGAAGAGACCGCAGAGACTCTGCAGGAAAGCGGAAAGACTGAGTAATTACGGTCGATTTCTGCAAGATTCAGCAGATAATTAATCGAAAAAGGTATGGATTAAATCCATACCTTTTTTATATTTTTATATTTCTATAATTCCATTTTAATGCTACCGGCGTTTAGATTCCGGTGTCATGTGACGTCGAACTGCCAGAGTAAGCCTTGCGGCATTTATCTGATGATTGGCGGAGTCAAATGAATCAATCTGCCATACCTGCACGGTATTGCCGATATGAACGGGCTTTGCCACAGCCCTAACGGTATCACCTAGCTTAACCGCCCTTATATGATTTATGTTTATGTCAAGTCCCAGGCAGGAATACTCTGCTGCACAGGCATAATTACCGGCAATAGAGCCCACGGTTTCGGCAAGCACTGCTCCGGCTCCGCCATGCAGAAGTCCAAAAGGCTGGCAGGTTTTGCGGTTAACCGGCATAACAGCTTCCATGTAATCATCTCCGATGGCGGTAAACCTTATTTCCAGAAATTCAACCATTGAGTTTCGAGTCAGTGCATTGACATCATCCAAATTTACTTTCTTTTTCCAAATCATAACAGTCTCCGCCTAAGATTTTTAATTCTGAGACAGATTTTAACACGGAAGAGGCGGCAGTAAACATTAAGAAGACAGAAGAAGCTCTTCCGTCCTCACGCATGTTCCTATTTTTGGGGATCTCGCTTACCTTCTAATATCCGAAAAACGTGAGGACAGAGAAGTCTGAATTAAATCATCACAGTTCCTTCTGAACAATGGCGACATATCTGTCGCACGCATCCTGAAAGCGGTTCTGGGCCAGACTGATACGCTCATTTATTTTTTTCATTCTGACTTTTGCTGCCTGAATTCTTCTTTGGGAATTTTCAATATGAGTATCATGACAGGATATTCTGGATGCAGCCGTCATGATTACCTTGTTTATCATGCCAAAGACGTAATCGGCGTCTTTCTCGTCGCTGCAGGCCTCGGCAACAACTTTTCTGGATTCTGCCAGCTCGTTTTCAATATTGGTTATTGACTTGTTTGACTGCCTTATAATCAGATCATAGTGTGAAATTTGAGCATCAAGATCGCTGATTTCCCTTTCTGCTTTGGCAATGGAATTCTCAGCCTGACTGATACGCTCCTGTGCTTTTTTTACTCCAACCTTATCACCTCCTGCTCTCGCATCGGCCAAATCGGTAAGAGCGACATACATGTCCCGTCGGGCATCGGCAATACTGCGTTCCTCTCTGTACTTCATCTCCTCGCAGATACCAAGATTCTTTTCAGCATCAAACAAATCAGCCTCTCTCAGCATTTTTACGCCTTCACCTGCAAACACGGAGCTTTCAGCTGAAAGAATTCCGGATTTCTCCCCGAACACTCTTTCCGCAATATCATGTCTTTTGGACAGACAGTCATGCAGAACTCTTTTCGCATATGCCCTATCATTTACAATCTGGTAACGATCGTTTTCAGCTTCCGTTATCCAATTTTCAACTGCTATTCTCTCACTGATTGCGGATGAAAGTTCGGAATACGCATCATAGTAATCAGCTCGTATACCGAACAGCTCAAAATCATCCTCTGCTTTATTCAGTGGGCTGTCATTACCTTCCTGGGCATTTTTTAAATCATATGCATACCGATGCCAGTTATTTACGGTCTCCGTTTTTTTATTCTTTTTTCTTCTGATTTCAAAACAGGTAATTTCAGTTCCGTCTTTAACGGTCGCAACCGAAACGGGACTGTCAAAATACTCAATTATTTCAGGATACATGTAAGAAAACCACTGGGCAGGATTATCGGCCTGTCTGACCTCTCGGCGAATCGATTCAACACCTTCGGTAAATTTCTCTGACAGAAGTGAAGCAAACTGCGGATCAGTGTAATGATAAGCACCCAGAATATGACTGATAAGCCTTTCGCTGAGATTTTTACGTTCTTCGCTGTCAGATATGACAACATCAGGATGTGACAGTACGTATCCCAATGGCATTTTTATGCGGAGACTGTCGTGCCCCGCCGCAATAAAATACCAGACATTATCACTATCATAGAAAAATAAGGAATCAACAAACCAGCCAAGCACCCTGTCCTCCGAACTGCTGAAAGACAACGGGTTCTGACGGCAATTCTCAGTCTCAAACTCAGCATCAGTCTTTCCCAATGCCGAAAGAGCTTTTCCTGAAAACAGAGCTTCCACGGATTCCGGAGTGTTATATTTTTCCAGAAGTTCTGAGGCGATTTTCAGGCATCCTTCACCGTAAGCATCGTGAACATACTGAACAATACCGCTCTGAAGTTTTCTGGCAATTAAAATGAATTCCATTATCAGTGTTTCTCCTTTTATATATACATCTTTCTGAAATCCGTGAACCGATAATATTCTTCCGGAATACTGCCGGAGTGACAGGAGTAAAGAGTAATGATTCCATTGAAAAGCATTCACCTGGTTGTGAACTCTCACCTGAGCTTATCTCCATCTTTCTTAAACAGAATGGTATCAGCGCACAGTAATATTAGTCAATATATTTTTTATATTTTGCATCATAACGTACGAGAGTGCTGTTTTTTTTAGGCGTAGACATTCCGGAAGCGTACCTCGCGCAGGCAGACTTCTAATCCTTTTTAATGCCTACGTATAATCTCCATAAATGCCGCAGTCTAATAAAAAAACAAAAACCCGGCAGGTATGTTCAACTTACCGGAGCCTGGTCTTTTTTGGCGGGAGCCTTCAGCCTGACTGTTTAACAATCAGACAGAAGCGTTCCTCAGTAAGAATCAGGTTCTCTGATTTCTTGAAGTTCGGTTATTGCGGTCTGCCCCCAGTTTATTCTTTATAAGGGCATCTATCAGTGAGGCATTACTCTTGGTATTCTCTGAAGAAACGGTACCCACCTTGGTATTACCGTTATCCTCATCACTGCCGTCAGTCTTTGAATCCGGAAGATTTGCCATCAGCTTATAATTACCTTCCTTTATCTTCTGGCCATATTCTTCAATTACACCTTCCAGATCATCAAGAAGAACCTTCAGTGTCTGGGTTGTTACCGGTTTGGAGGCTATGCTGACCATACCGACCTTACGACATTCTATTCTTTCTTCATCAGAGTTGTTGGCGGTAAGAGCCACAATCGGCAGAGGGGCTATGGTACCAAGAATCTGACGTGTAGCCTCTATCCCGTCCATAACCGGCATTCTGATATCCATAAGCACCAGATCAGGAAGCTCCTTCTTTATAGCCTCAATGGATTCAAGTCCGTTGTTTGCCAGAGTAACCTTATGACCAAGCTTTTCCAGCATGGTCTTGATGACGAACTGATTAATCTGCGAATCCTCAACCAGCAGAATACGGTAATTATGTTCACGGTGCTCCGTCTTGTCACGTCTGACGGAATTGGCACCGATAAGAGGTGATGAAGGAACTTTGCAAGGTATTTCAAACCAGAAAGTTGAGCCCTTTCCCTTTTCACTTCTTATGCCGATCTTGCCGCCCATATGCTCAACAAGACGCTTACAGATTGAAAGTCCGAGTCCGGTACCGCCATACTTTCGTGAAATGGAACTGTCCACCTGCACGAAAGGCTGGAACAGATTTCCAAGATTCTCAGGTTCAATACCCGGTCCGGTATCCGTTATGGAAAACTTAAGTCTGTTCTCAAAGCGTTCGGCATTCACCGTTACCCCACCTTCGGAGGTAAACTTAATGGCATTGTTAATGAGGTTGAAGAGAATCTGTGAAAGACGATGCTGATCCCCGTATATGAGTGTAGGGAAATTGTCCGCTATGTTAAGCTTAAGACTTATCTTCTTTTCCAGAGCCTTATCACGCATCTGGATTATGGTTGAATTAAGGGCGAATTTGATGTCAAAGCTTACGTTTTCCAGAGTCATGGCCTTGGATGTTATGCGTGACAGATCAAGTACGTCATGAAGTATGGTCTGCAACAGGGATGCACTCTGATGCACGTGTTTGATGTAGGAGGTCTGAACCTCATTAAGCTCAGTCTGCTCCAGCAGATCAATCATACCGAGAATAGCCTGGAGCGGAGTCTTGATTTCATGCGACATCACCGCCAGATATTCGGTCTTTGAACGGTCCGCCTGCTCGGCTTCCAGCTTGGCATTTTCAAAGTCCTGACGTTCCTGATGCTCTCTGGATATATCCTTGATAATACCGCGGTACCCCTGAAAGTCACCCTGATGACCATAATAGGGTTCACCGCTGAGTACAACCCACAGTTTACGGCCGTTAAGATTGAACGGCAGTTCAACATTGGCGATGAAGCCGTGATCCTTGACGATTTTTGCAAGATCAACCATCGGCTGGCTGTGCTTGTTCACCAGGCTCCCGTCAATCAGGTCATAAATGGTTTTACCGATAAAGCTTTCGTAGATCGGCAGATTACGCTTGTCGTTGGAATCCAGAAAATGTATGTTTCCCGCCTCAACGGACACCTGAACAAGTCTGTATGACGCATCCGTCTGCCAGAACACCTCGTGAGAGAGATTTCTGAATGACTGAAGCTTGCTGTGGTAATCAACCATCTCATTGGTATGTTCGGTAACGATGGTTTCAAGCAGGGAACGATAACTGATACAGGCTATGGACTGTTCTATGAAAGGCAGATAATTCTTAACATCCACCCTGCTTCTCATGTCGAGTCTGAGCGGCACGTGATGAGTACATACAAAAAGGAGCTGCTGGTACTCAAAAATAATCGGAATAACCATTACGGAACGCACGTGACTCAGAAATTCCGGATCGTTGCTCTCAAATCCCGCGGCAACGCCGGGATTTGAGAGAATAATAATGTCCTGAGTCTTGAGGGCTATGTTGAGAACCCCTTCCATCTTCCACGGATGGTTCTTAAGTGCCGGATGAGAGGCATAGACGACTTCCATGTTAGAACTGTCGTCAGACTCCATACTGTGACTTATAAGCACAACCTCCTCAAAGGTGATGATGTTGTGCAGAGCAGCAATCAGTGTGGCAAACTGTTGCTCCTGTCCGTTGGCAGTGAACAGCTCGTAAAAAACATTAAAGATGTTCTTTCTGTTATCGATAAGCTTCATCTCCCTGTCCCTGGCCAGCTCTACCTCAAGCCTGGCCTGGCGCAGTTCAGCTTCAAGTTTGGTTACGCGCTGCTCAATTGAATTCATAGTCAATTACCCAACCTGCTCTAAAAATGATACCGTTATTACGGTGCAGTTTGCCAGTCTGTATTCCTCATCAATTGTTCCGATATTTTCGCCGGCAACCGAACATGTCATAAACTCCTCTCCGGAATTATAGTTTCTGACACGCTCTATGATATTGTTGAAATTTTGGGTTTTACTGCCCTTACAGAAAGACTCACACATAAAATGGATTATTCCAACCGGTCTGCAGTCCGGCGGATAATGAATCATGAAACAGTTAGCCATATCATGAGTGTGTGCCTTCATGAGATAAACCTTCTCTCCCGGCGGAAAAGCTGAATTCAGCACGACTCCCCTGTTTTCGGTAATGCTGTTCACAACCGATACGTTGTAATGATTACCGTATTCCACGTCATAGGAATCATATGCCAGAAAGTAATCCCTGTTTACTCCGGAAAGCAGTCTCTGAAGCTCCTCCGTATCCATACAGGTACTGTCAACGTTTATGCTGGTGAAAAACATGTCCGCGGCCGGTTTGTCATCAATCTCGTTGATGGTTATGTCATCGGTTGAGCTTATTTTACCCAGTTCACCGAACAGCTTTACTTCACTCAGCGAATTTATCTGCATGGTGGTGTTGGTATACAGAGAAACAATAAGATACGCCTCTTCGGCCATTACGACACCGTTATTGGTAAAAAAAGTCACCGGTCCGTGTTCGTTGTCAAGGATGCCTCCTACAATGGAAGCCGAATTTCCGAGAATGTGTTTAATCTCGCTGCCAAATGCTGAAGTAACCTTTTTCGTATTGAAAAGCATCATGAGATTAGGCATTATCCCTGCCCTGCCGGCACTGTTTTCTATTTCATGAAGCGTCGCGTCGAGATTCATCGGACTGCAGGACTTAAACTCCCTGGCCGCACAGCCGAAGGCAGAAGTCGGATCATAGAATGCCTGAACGAAAAGAGGTTTCTCCCGACTGGTTACGGCAGAAAACTTTTTAACTGAAAATCTGGATTTGGCAGAAGCCGGCGGCGTACCGCCGTTACCGTTTTTCTGAGAATTACCGTTTTCAAACCCCACGGTAAGAGACTCGCTGAAGCTCCCGAAGCGGGCCGGGATTCCCGCAATCACGGTTCCGGGAAAATGCTGAATGAATGTGGCACACAGTTCCTCCGCATCCTCCGGAGCGGAAAAATAGATCATTAGGAAATTCGGATACTCGGGACTGTATGCCAGTAACCGGGCCTTTATCTCCATTACGGCCGGGACTACGTCTCCGGCATTCACGCTCTCAACCTTGATCTTCATATCGGTTTCCTAACAAACGCCCCGTGTGAGACCTGATTTTTCCTTTGAGTGAATCTATGGACAGGACATAAAACGGGATCGGGTGCATCCGGCACGCACTGCTCTTTAAATGGGATTTCCGGCCAGTACGTCAGCCTGAATCTGTTTCATTTCATCATTGGTTGCTTTGATTACTTCCACAAGCTGCATGATTTCATCAATAAACCCTGACAGTTCATCTCCGTTTTTGAATTTTTTATCCAGAGCAAAGGCAAGTTCTTTAATTTTTGTAGCACCATACGTACTGCCAACACCCTTTAGGGTATGAACCTCCCTGGCAAGGGTAACGTAGTCACCTGCCGCTGCGGCATCCGAAATTTTTTGAATGGTATTTTCTGAATCCGAAAGATATACGTCTATCAGAGAAGGAAGGACTTCAGCTCCGAGATCCCCCAAAAAAAACATCAGTTCTTTTCTGTCAATCAGCATCTTATTATTATCACTGTCAAAGCAAGTTAATTATTTATGATTTTTCATTTTCCCACAAAAGATTATACAACAGGTAAAATTATAATTAATATTCATTCATCGCAAATTTGAAGACTCGCGGCACCACGTAAATCATCGCAGTAAAATGTCCGGACTTCTCTTTTAATGACAGGAATATTCGGATATCCTTTTTTTCATTCAGGATCTGCCGCCTGATTGTCGACATAAACGCCTCAAAAAAATACCCAAAAAATACCCAAATACTTTATGAATTTTGAAGGTTCTGCCAGAAATTTAATTTCATAATAAAACCCCGTTATCAATCAAGTGATCAATAACGGGGTTCATACTAATATTCAGGGGACTTTATCATTTTAAACGGAATGCTCTGATTATTTGCTCTTTACATCAATAAAAGGAAGACTGCTGCCGGGAACCATTGTAACCGGAAGCTTACCGTCCCACTTTTCTGCAACTGTCAGCTTAACTATTTCCCCGTTTTCACGTAATGCCTCACCTCTTAACTTGATGGCGGCAGCATTTGCCTCTTCAGTCTTAAGGATGGCATATGCCTGAGCATCGGCACGCTTCTTAACGGCTTCTGATTCAGCTTCGGCAATCTTAACCTTCTGCTGTGACTCAAGCTGTACGCGTTCCAGTTCTGCCTTTGCCTTTTCAACTTCGGCTCTAGCCTTCATGGCATTTTCAACTGAAGTTTCATAAACTTTTGAGAAGGAAATGTCTTCAACCTGAATTGAGTGAACCACAACAGGAAATTCCTGCATCATTTCCTTGAACTGTGTATTAAGGAGCGTTACGAATTCAGCTCTTTTCTGAATAACCTTTTCAGCATTATACTGACCGAAAATAGTCTTTGCACAGTCTATAAGCTTTGGGAAAATAACGTAATCGTTAATGTACTTTTCATCGCCCTTATACTGAACATAGATATCTTCAGCCTTTGTACCCACAAAATTCCAGATTACGTTCAGACGAAGCGTGGCACTCTGCTGATCAAATGTATAGGCTTCCGTTCCCACGGAACTGCTGTTTGTCTTCAGATCGATGAATTTCACGGTCTGATAGAAAGGAAGCTTGAAATGCATTCCCGGCTGGGAAACAGATGAAATTTTACCACCTGAAAGTACAACCCCCACCATTGAGGCATTTACGGTATATACCAGTTCAAAGAAGCTACATGCCACCACTAAAAGCACAAAAATTATAAACACTTTTGTTAAACTGAAAACAGCAAAGCTGCCGCTGTTTGAAGTTCTGTTCTGACTCATTTTTATTATCCTGTTCTGTCTAGGCTGAAAAAGGAACCACACGAAATAACTGAAACAACAGTTCCTGGCGAATTTACCACACGAACGAAAGAATCTCAGCGTTTCAATTCACATATTTTTATAAACTTTGATTTTTGTCAATACAAAACGTTACGGACAGCTACGAAAAGTCATAAATAAAACCCTGGCAGAGAGCGGATGACGGCAGATATTTCAATACACAGCGGTTCAGGACATTCTCTTTCAACAGAATGTCACAATAATCATCCTTTGCGCTCATATTTTTGCGGTAAAGTTAGAATAAAAGACACTTTTGAGATAAAATGACGACTAATGACTTCCTTTAATGTTAATCAAAACGAGTTAAAGACCAGGGTTCTGATTGTCGAAGACTCCAAACCTCTGAATTTTTTCTATAACGCGGTAGTTAAGAGCTTAAATACCGAGGTTCGATCCGCCTATACGGGAAGGGAAGCAATCGGTTTTCTTGATACATTTGCACCTGACATCGTACTCCTTGACCTGAACCTCCCCGACATTCCGGGAATGGAAATTCTCAGCATGCTGGGACAGCAGTATCATCAGGTAATCACCATAGTTATAACAGCTGACGAAAGAGCCAATCTTCCGGTTGAGGCCATGCGCCTCGGAGCCTATGACTTTCTGGTAAAACCGGTGGACAGCAATCGTCTGCGCACTACCATAAACAATACCATAGAAAAGCTGGAGCTCAATGCCAAGGTAAACGGAGAACCTGACAATTCCATTCATCTCGGCAACTTTATCGGTGCCTCCAAGGTCATGAGGGACATTTATGATAAGCTCTGCCGTATCAGAAATTCCAAAGCCTCCGTATTTATTACCGGAGAAAGCGGAACCGGTAAGGAAGTTACGGCCAACACACTGCATGAACTTAATACCGAACGTAAAGGGAAGTTCATGGCCATCAACTGTGCCGCCATACCGAAAGAAATAATGGAAAGTACCATTTTTGGTCACGTCAAGGGCGCGTTTACCGGAGCCGTGGCCGACAGAACTGGTGCCGTGGCCGAAGCTGACGGCGGTACACTGTTCCTTGATGAAATCTGCGAAATGGATCTTGAGCTGCAGTCAAAACTGTTGCGTTTCCTGCAGAGCAGTCAGTACCGAATGGTTGGTTCTCAGAAAACACTCACGGTTGACGTCAGGGTAATCTGTGCCACAAACAGGGATCCTTTCAATGAAGTCAAACTCGGTAACTTCCGTGAAGACCTGTTCTACCGTCTTTTTGTAATTCCCATTCATCTGCCTCCTCTGCGTGAAAGAGAGCACGACGTACTGCACATAGCCATGCATTTTCTTAAGAAATATGCGGAAATAGAACACAAGGACTTTCTGTACATTTCCCATGAGGCATCGGAAACCATGCTTAAATATCCGTGGCCGGGAAATGTCCGTGAACTGCAGAACGTAATCCACAGTACCGTGGTTCTGTTCGAAGGACCGGTAATAACAAGGGAAATGCTTCCTGCCAACATTCTCAGAGCAGTGAATGATATTGAACATAATCCGGAACATTACCAAAAATATGTGGGCAGAAATTCAAGATTTCTGATTGACGGTTCCGATACCGCAATTCCGTCAGCACTCGGCATAACGTCCCTTAACAGTCAGCCTTCTGCCGTTGAGCTTAAAACGAATAACACGGCAGACATCAGCTCAAAAAGTGATACTGCGGAAAGCAGAACGGCCGTAACGTCAGAAATCGAGTCCGTCCGTACCGGTGCATTACGAAAGAATCAGGAAGAATCAGTGCCCCAGGCCGAAAACGGTTCATCCTCACTGAAGGCAACTCCAACGTCTCTTGCAGAAAATTTCAGGAGTGAAAAATATTCCGGTGATAACACAATACTCCGAATTGACCTGCCTCGTTCAAAGGATGAAATCCAGTCTCTTGACGACATCAAACGCATATACGTCATTGCCGCGGTCAATGCCTGCAACGGTTCGGTAAGTCAGGCCTCCAAACTTTTGGGGATCAACAGCTCAACCATATACAGACAAATGGAAAAATGGGCAGAAAAAGGACTGATCCAGAAGCAGAGCCTTTTTCTCTCAAAAGACAGTGAACATTAACGTTCTTACGAAAATTTCCTGTAATTGACTGAATGCTTTCTTTTTTCAAATACTAAAAACAAGCCTTCGTTCACCGGTAAAATGAACGAAGGCTTTATTTATCTTACACTTCTGACATGATGAAGCCAAACGGCACATCAGCATCATAAAGAACATTCAGTCCTATTCTTAGAATACCACAGTCTTGTTGCCGTGAATAAACACCTTGCCGTCAACAACCCTGCTTAAAGCTCTCACAAGCACCTGACGTTCAACGTCACGACCGGCCTTTGCCATGCTCTCGGCACTGTAATTGTGGTTAACCTTGATTACGTCCTGAGCGATGATTGGCCCTTCATCGAGATCGTTGGTAACGAAATGCGCCGTTGCACCGATAATCTTTACGCCACGGTTGAAAGCCTGTTGATAAGGTTTAGCACCGATGAATGCAGGAAGGAAGGAATGATGGATATTAATCAGTGAACCGTTAGGGAAACTGTTAACGAAGTTAGGAGTAAGAATACGCATGTACTTGGCGAGAACCACATAGTCAAACTCGAACTTACCTATGGCCTCAAGCATTCTGGCTTCATGCTCTTCACGACTGAGTCCCTCATGACTTACGGTCACAAAAGGAATATCAAACTTTCGGGTAAGATCCTCAAGCTTGTCGTAGTTACCAATTACACCGACAATATCAATAGGCAGTGCACCGGCATAACTCTTAATCAGCAGATCACCGAGAACGTGGGCTTCCTTGGTCACAAGCACCAGAACCTTTTTTCTCTCTATGGGCATCAGCTTACAGATACCGCCTTCAGGAATTACCTTCTTCACGTCTTCGATAAAAGACTGCGCAGTACTGAAATCACCTTCAAGCTCAGTTCTCATAAAAAATCTGGCATCATCAAAGGTTGAAAACTGATCGTTCTTAATAATATTGTACTGATACTTAAAACAGGTACCGGTAATACCGGCTATAAGTCCCTTTGCGTCAGGACATTCAGTACGAAGAATACGGCGTTCCATTTATTAAAATCCTACTTTAATTCAATATCTTCCCGTCACTCAAAAAAACCTCAAAAGTGTATCAGATATATGAAAAATTATCAATGTTACAGGATAAAATGCTCCCGGTACAAAGGCGTAAACTTCCCATAAATCCTCAGCACTTTCAACATTTTTACGGAAATGCTTCCAAAAACACATCTGCCGGACATCATGCAGATATAAAAAACAGCGTCAGCATGACCGATACGGTTCCGCACCAGCGGATGCCTTTTTTGCCGAAAAGACCGACAGTAAACGATTATGGCTGTTTTTATATAACAGACACCTTACGGGAAAAATCCCGGTTATCATTAAAAAAACAACAAAAAATTGCAAACCCGATCACATTATTGTATATATAGCATCATTAAAACTGAATACATCAGGTGTCATATCATGGATAAAAAAAGTTTTGTTATTACCGGGCTGTTCTGTATGTCAGGCTGCTCAGTAACATCCAGTTCATTGAATCAGACCATCGATATTAAAATGGCCCAGGACAGATATAATCAGGCGCTGGCAGACCATATTCAGGTAACTGTTGATGACAGAATTACCTTTACCGGTCAGCGCCGCATCAAGGTTCCGAGAACAAAACCAAACATCGCGGTAAAATACAAATCCCTGCCAGCAGACGAGCATCAGTGTATTGTCGCCGACACAATGGTCATCAGTCAGCATGATGAGAACAGAAGCTCTGTCTTTGATCCTGCCACCTCTGCCATAAAAAGTACGGCCGGAACAGCCGTCAAAACAACAGGCAACCTTCTCATGACAAGCCCGTCAAGCTCTCTCTCAGGTATTTCGTCAACAACCTCAGACGTAACAAGCACGAACAGCGGCACCTGGATCTACGGCTACGATCATAATGAATACAGCTACAGTCCGGAAATTGTGGACAGCGAAGAATGCCGTGAATGGATAAAGCCTTATCTCAAGGAAGAAGTGCTGTACAATGATAATCAGAATTACGATCTGATCGATCCTGAAACAGGATTATCAATTAAGATTAACGCCCCGACAGAACAGATCAGACAACTTGCCCCGACCGAGCAGATACGACAGCTTGACCCGACCGAACAGATACGACAGCTTGACCCGACCGAGCAGATACGACAGCTTGACCCGACCGAACAGATACGACAGCTTGACCCGACCGAGCAGATACGACAGCTTGACCCGACCGAGCAGATACGACAGCTTGACCCGACCGAGCAGATACGACAGCTTGACCCGACCGAGCAGATACGACAGCTTGAC
>JAGAYS010000048.1 GCA_017940385.1 Ruminobacter sp.
ATAATTCATGGCATGGATCTTCATTTTGGTTGAGATGCTACATCTTGCAGGATGCAACTCAAACATAAAAGAAGATCCTTTTTTATTCAATGCATAAATAATTTTTATTTTTTGCAATCACATAAAAAAAGTGATTGACCCATTTAAAATGAAAAAATTAATTGCTGCTTGCGCATTATTACTTTCTTCTGTTGCTTTTGCAGGTATTCCTGCCGGTTACGAAGAAGTTGAAACCAATGCCGATAATCAGAGAGTTTTCGTAAACAATGCTACTGGAGCAAGTTTCAGCATTATGGCTCAGACCAACCCTGAAACCGTATCTGCAAAGGCTGTAGCTGAAGAAGCCGCTTCACAGCTCGGTTGTAAGGGTGGCGTTGAAGGTGATGACAACTTCGCTGAAGCTTCAGATTGCACCATCGAAGGCCAGTCTTTAAACTATGCCGTAATTATCAACGGTAACGACATGGTTGTATTCTACGCTAACGACAAGGTTACCGAAGAAGACGTTGGTGCTTTCGCTAACTGGATCATGAGTGAATAATTATTTTCCGACCAATAGTAGAAAATATTTATGACACCATAAAGTGACGGCCGGTATACTGATACCGGCCGTTGTTTTTCTCATCCCCGTTCACACGACATTCCACATTGATTTCAGGATTAAGATTCCGGATCTTTCCCGTTTTCACAATCACAAAGATAGTGAAAAAGCTCACGATATCTAATATAATATTGTCAATTTTTAATAATCTATCTAAGGAACTTAATCATGATTTTAGACAACATTCCAGCAGGCAAGGAATTACCTGAAGATCTTTATGCAGTTATTGAAATTCCTCAGAATGCCGATCCAATCAAGTATGAAGTAGACAAAGCTTCAGGTGCCGTATTCGTAGATCGTTTCATGGCAACTCCTATGTTCTACCCATGCAACTACGGTTTTGTAAACCACTCTCTTTCTCTTGACGGCGATCCTCTCGACGTTTTAATTCCAACCCCATATCCTTTACTCCCAGGTTCAGTAATTCGTTGCCGTCCTGTAGCAATGCTCAAGATGACTGATGAATCAGGTGAAGACACCAAGATCATTGCCGTTCCACACAGCAAGCTCACCAAGATTTACGAAAACATCAAGGATGTTGACGATCTTCCTGAATTACTCAAGGGTCAGATCAAGCACTTCTTTGAACACTACAAGGAACTCGAAGCTGGTAAGTGGGTTCGCGTAGACGGTTGGGACAATAAGGCTGCCGCAATCAAGGAAATCGAAGCTTCAATCAAGCGTTACGAAGAACAGAAGTAATTTAATGCAGATCGTACCTTAAGGTACGTCTGTTACCGACTGAAAAGGGAGAAGGCATTACTGCTTTCTCCCTTTTTTATAGAACCCGCAGACACAGTCATCAGCAGTCATGTTGGAACGGCAACGCATGACAAAAAAGAAGAGGCGGAAACACATTTCCGCCTCTCACTGAATTCAAACGTATGAAATAATCAGGTTATTCACATTCCAGATATCTGTGCATTGCACGGCTGTAATGTGTTTCAAAACCGTCATCATTGGCGTTTCTGGTTACAACGTATATGGCAATGTTGCGTTCATTGGCATACTTGAGAGCAGCTTCACCGCCCTTTACCATAAGACCGGTATCAACCGCATCAGTCCACAGGGCGGAAGGACCTACGACGGTAACGGAAACCGTTCCATGCTCAACAGGTCTTCCGGTTGAAGGATCGATTATGTGAGAAAAAGTCTTTCCGTCCTTGCCCGCAATATAGTTTCTGTAACTGCCGGCAGTGGAAATTGCCTGCCCTTTCGTGCATACCGGAACGATTACGTTCCTGCCGACTGCATGCTCATTACTCGGATCTTCAATGGCAATAACCCAGTCCTTGCCACGGTTGTTAACACCTTTGGTTCTAATGGCACCGGCAACTGACACCATGTAATTCTGAACCCCCTTGCGGTCAAGAAGCTCGGCAAGCTTGTCAGCACCGTACCCTTCACCAACGGTAGCCAGGTCGATATAGATGTCAGGATTATCCTTCTGAAGATATGCAGAATCCTTTCCGATGGTTACGTGAATCTTATCCAGTCCGGTATTGGCTTTGGCCAAATTTATTTCTTCCAGGGTAGGAGGATTGCCGTCACGATTAACCTTCTTAGGTCCGAACCCCCATAAATTAACCAAAGGGCCGACGGTTATGTCGGTTGCACCGTTCAGATCATTACCCACTCTGAGACTCTCAATGATAACATCAGCCATGTCCTGTGTTATCGGGAAAGGCTCTGTTGATTTTGAGCGGTTGAACTTTGACAGAACACTGTCCTTGTCAAAGGTAGATATGTCTTTATTGATTTTATGAAGAACTTCTTCAGCATCCCTGTCCAAACCTTTCTGTCCGCCGGGATAATCACCTACAACCGTAATACTGAAAAAAGTTCCCATGGTCTTGCCGTCAGAGTGAATCTCATCCTTGGGAGCACTGGCAAAATCACAGCCTGTAACCGCAGCTGACAGTACGGCGGTGAATAAAACATTTTTTATAAAATTATTGTTTTTCATACATCCTCTAATAATAATTTTTTAAATTATTCATTAGTGCCTCAAATGCGCATCCTGCACATTCTCATTCATTGGTCTTCTAACGTACCAGATACGGCAGAATGATCTAATCAGTCCTGCCCTTTATCACCTCTTAATTCAGCAATCTTGTTTTTTATTCTTCTCTTGAAACAAGGTTTTTCACAGCTGCACACCTTATCAACACCCACGTTGGCAAGTCCGCCGCAAGAACCATTAATTACCTTCTTCTGAAAGATGTAACCGATACCGGCAAGAAGAAAGAACAAAGCAAAAATAATCAATGTATACAAAAAAATCATTATTTTTCACCTGAAATTTTTACCGTACTCATACATTTTTGTTCTGTCTCTGATTCTGCTGTAAAAAAAATAAAAGCAACAATCCGTATGAGTTTATCACGCATAAATTTCTTGAATTTTATCACAGATTATCAAAATTTGCTATATATCACACTTTGAATAAATCAACATTTTATATATCAATGAACTGCCTGCTGCCTTCACGATGATATTTTTTTCAGTAACTGTCTTTTTTTTGATAAAATAATCGCGGTTTCACAGGCTCCGTTCCGACGGCCGAACGTAATGAAAAAACGTTCACCGGATGCAGTATCTGCATGATATTTTCTGCAGAAAGGAGCTGATCCGAAGGTTATTTTTAATTTAGTCCAGGACATTAAAAAAAATGCGCACAAGCAAATTTTTATTATCTACTCTTAAGGAAACTCCTGCTGAAGCATCAATCGCCAGCCATCAGCTGATGCTAAGAGCGGGTTTAATCAGACAGTTAGCCTCAGGTTTGTATATTTGGTTACCGACCGGCCAGAGAGTTCTCCAGAAGGTTCAAAACATCATCCGAGAGGAAATGGATAAGTCCGGGGCACTTGAAATCAACATGCCTGTAGTTCAGCCGGCTGAACTGTGGCAGGAATCAGGGCGCTGGGAACATTATGGTCCTGAACTCTGCCGTTTTACTGACCGTAAGGATAACAGCTTCGTTCTCGGACCGACCCACGAGGAAGTCGTAACCTGGCTGTCACGCTATGAAATCAAGAGCTACAAGCAGTTACCTATCAATCTGTATCAGATTCAGACTAAATTCAGGGATGAGGTAAGACCTAGATTCGGTGTAATGAGAGGCCGTGAATTCGTAATGAAGGACTCCTACTCATTCCATCTCAACAAGGAAAGTCTGAGAGAAACCTATGAACTCATGTACAACACCTACTGCCGCATTTTTGACAGACTCGGTCTGACCTATCGTCCTGTGGAAGCTGATACCGGATCCATCGGCGGCAGCCACTCACACGAATTCCAGGTTCTGGCTGATGCCGGCGAAGACATTATTGCCTTCTCAACCGAATCAGACTATGCGGCAAACATTGAGATGGCTGAAGCCGTAGCCCCTTCAGAACCAAGAAAGGCTCCGGAAAAGAAAATGGAACGCATAAGCACTCCTGATGCCAAGACCATTGAAGAAGTAGCCAAGTTCTTAAATGTCAGTGAAAAGGATTTATGCAAGTCTCTTGTGGTTCACGGATTTAATCAGAAGACCGGAGAAAAAGAACTTGTTCTGCTTGTTCTTCGCGGCGATCACGAACTGAATGAAGTAAAGGCCGAGAAAGTTCCGGGCATAGCAAAACCTCTCACCATGGCTACCGATGATGAAATCAGAAAGACTTTCGGTGCCGCACCGGGCTCTCTTGGTCCGGTAGGCTTTAACGGACGCATCATTGTGGACAGAACTGCCAACGTCTGCAGTGATTTCTACTGCGGAGCCAATGAAGACGGCTTCCACCTCGGCGGCGTAAACTGGGATCGCGACGTTCAGAACTATGAAGTTCAGGATCTGCGCTGTGTTGTTGAAGGAGATCCAAGCCCTGACGGAAAAGGAACCCTGGTATTAAAACACGGTATCGAAGTCGGTCAGGTTTTTGAACTTGGCACCAAATACTCTCAGGCAATGAACTGTACAGTTCTTAATGAGGCCGGTCAGAACATTCCTATGGAAATGGGCTGTTACGGCATAGGTGTTACCCGTGTTATTGCCGCTGCCATTGAACAGAACCATGACGATAAGGGAATTGTTTGGCCTGCAGCCATGGCTCCTTTCCAGATCGCCATTATTCCAATCAATTACAACAAGAGCGAGACCGTAAAGAAGGAAGCCGACAGACTTTATCAGGAACTCATCGCCAAGGGATATGAAGTCATTCTTGATGACAGGGGCGAACGTCCTGGCGTAATGTTTGCGGACATGAAGCTCATCGGTGTCCCTCACTCAATCATTCTCGGTGAAAAATCACTTGCCGACGGCATGGCCGAATATGAAAGCAGAACCAGCGATGAAAAGGTCAAGTTACCTCTCGCTGAAATTGTTGCGAACATAGAATCTCAGCTTCAGTAGTAAATACGTCATTCCGACCCGAGAATGACGATAACAGACAGAAAAACAATCCCGGATTTATTGTAATCATTCAAAATCCGGGATTTTTCTTTTTAACTGAAGGCATCAGGAGAAATCAGACTGAAAAACAGCCCCGAGAAGCCTGAACTCCGTCATTAAGCTGAAATACCAGTTCCCTTACGGCACTTATGCACGTCTGAAGCTGTTCATCAGTAATGATAAAAGGCGGATAAATATATATGATACTGCCAAAAGGACGCAGCCAGATTCCTTTATCCACAAAAAAACGCTGCATCGATACCGTATCAACAGGTTTTGTCAGTTCAACCACGCCACAGGCACCAAGAGCTCTTACATCCTTAACAGTCCCGGTACATGATACGAGATCCCTGAGTCCCTCATACAGAACCTTTTCAATATGTCTCGTTTTCTCACACACGTTTTCAGAAAGAAGTAAATCCAAACTTCCGTTGGCGGCCGCACAGGCCAGAGGATTAGCCATGAATGTCGGTCCATGCATCAGAACCCTCGACGGAGATAAACTTATGCCATTAGATATTCTGTCTGTCACGGCAACGGCACTTAAGGTCATCATGCCGCCTGTAAGCCCCTTCCCCAACGTCATGATGTCAGGTGTAATGCCTGCATGCTCACAGGCAAACATTCTACCTGTTCTGCCAAATCCCGTTGCTATTTCATCGCAGATCATAACTACGTCATATCTGCTGCATAATTCCCTCGCCCTGACAAGATACTGAGGATGATAAAAATACATTCCTCCCGCCCCCTGCATTACAGGTTCGAGAATAAAGGCAGCAACCTCGTGAGAATGATCTTTCAGAAAATTTTCCAGAGGCAGCATGGCTGAATCATTCCACTCTCCGTGAAAAGTGACGGCCGGTCTTTCAATAAAATACTGTCCGGGAATATAACTCTGATATTCAGAACTGAAGCCGCTGCCAGGATCCGTCACTGACATGGCTGCCATGGTATCACCATGATACCCTCCCCTGACCGTAAGAAATTTTGTTCTTCCAGGATTACGGGCAGACTGATACTGTATGGCCATTTTCAATGCCACCTCCACCGCTACGGATCCGCTGTCTGCCAGAAATATGTTATTCAGGCCCTCCGGAAGCATCCCGGAAAGCCTTTTGCAGAGTATTGTGGCCGGGTCATGTCTTATGCCGGCAAACATCACGTGTGAAAGTGTGTGAAGCTGTTTCTGAACGGCTTCAATGAGATGAGGGTGACTGTATCCGTGACAGCATGCCCACCAGCTTGACATGCCGTCAATCAGCTCACGTCCGTCGTCAAGTCTTAACAGACATCTATCCGCACTAACCACGTGGTATGTAGGTATTGGAGAATTTAGTGACGTATACGGATGCCACACATGCTTCTCGTCAAATTCACTCAATTCACTGTCAATTTCAGTTTTTTTATCATTTACTTTATCTGTATTGTTCATTTATTGCTCATTTGTTTAGTGTTTATATTGAATTTTAGTTTACAGTATACTATCTTGTGAAAAAATTTAAATGACTACATCATTTTGACCTGGACTTGAAAAAACATGACTGAATTAAGATATGACTGGACCGTCGAAGAAATATTAAAACTCTTTGAAACTCCGTTTCTGGAACTGGTCTTCCGTGCCCAGCAAATTCACCGAGAAAACTTTAAAGCAAACGAAGTGCAGATAAGCTCTCTTCTTTCAATAAAGACCGGAAGCTGTCCGGAAGACTGTAAATACTGTCCTCAGAGTGCCCACAATAAAACGGATGTGAATAAGGAAAAGCTTCTGGAAATGGACATAATTAAGGCCAAAGCAGCCGAGGCACTTCAAAGCGGAGCTACCAGATTCTGCATGGGCGCTGCCTGGAGAAACCCTAAAGACAGTGACATGCCATACCTTAAGGAAATCATAAAAACTGTAAAAGGCATGGGACTGGAAACCTGCATGACACTCGGTATGCTGACCCCGCAACAGGCAGAGGAACTTAAGGATGCCGGACTCGACTACTATAATCACAATATCGACACCAGTCCGGAATTCTACGACCAGATCATAACCACCAGAACATTCAATGATCGTCTGAAAACTCTGGAGCACATACGCAGGGCAGGAATAAAAATCTGCTGCGGAGGCATTGTGGGAATGGGTGAAAGCCTCCGGGATCGGGCAAGTTTTCTGAAATCACTGGCGAACCTTAACCCTCATCCTGAATCTGTTCCAATCAATCTTCTGGTAAAGGTTAAGGGAACCCCATTGGAAAACTCAGAGGATCTTGACCCAATTGATTTCATCAGAATGATTGCCGTTGCCAGAATCATCATGCCGACTTCTCACGTAAGAATGTCGGCAGGAAGAAACAGCTTAAGCACCGAAGCTCAGGCTCTGTGTTTTATGGCCGGAGCCAACTCAATTTTCTATGGTGGAAAACTGCTGACAACTCCGAATGCCGAAATGGATTCCGACGAGAAGCTCATGCATAAACTCGGCATTAAAACCACCCTTAACACTTCCTGCAAAACTCCGCACGACGACCGCATAGCCATTTTCAAGGCCATGCATCACGGTCACTCCGATCATAAGTGCTTTAAACTTGAAGAATAACCCCGAACCGGAGGACGAATAAATGTCAGACAGTTTCAGCCTTACGACCAATATTCGGGAAAAGCTTCAGAGAATCAGGGAGTCCGGTGCCTTCCGGAAACTCCTGACCGTAGATGAAAGAACCGGCTCCCGAATAAAAATGAACGGCCGATGGTACGTCAATTTTGCCGGTAATGACTACCTTGGACTTGCTGCAGCTCCAGAAACGGCCGAAGCCCTGAACGAAGGAATCCGGCTGTACGGAGCCGGTACCGGAGCCAGTGCCGTTGTTACGGGACACACCCGTGCCCATTCCGAACTTGAGGAACTACTGTGCGACATCACTGGAAAAGAAGCCGTAATTCTTTTCAATACGGGTTTTGCAGCAAATCAGACGCTGATAAAGGCCGGCATAAACCTTAAAGCCAACCTGCTGCTGGACAGACTGGTACATGCGTCAATGCAGGATGCGATATTTTCAGCCCCTGAATTTCAGAGATTCAGACATAATGACATGGTTCACGCCGAAAAAATTCTTGAAAAGCACCCCGGCTCCCTCATATTCACGGAAGGAGTTTTCAGCATGGACGGAGATCTCTCAGATCTGAAAAAACTGACGGAACTGAAAAAACGGTATAATTCATACCTTATTCTGGATGACGCACACGGATTCGGTGTTCTTGGCGAACGCGGGTGCGGAACCGCCGAGCACCTCGGAATTCCGGGAACGGAGATTGACGTATTCATGGGGACACTCAGCAAGGCCTGCGGCTTAAGCGGAGCCTTCATAGCAGCAGACAGGGATTTTATCGACTATCTCATCAATACAGGAAGGGAATACATATATTCCACGGCGGCCCCCGCCTTTATTGCCCATGCATTAATCAAAACTATTAAATACATTACAGGAAATGAAGGCAGGGAATTACGTCACCATCTGCATGCAATGACGGAACTGTTCAGAAAAAGATTCAGTGAACTTGACATAAACGCCTCACTTTTAAATTCAGAAACATCAATACAGCCGGTAATCATTGGTGCAAATGAAGAACTCATGTCCGTCAGCGGAAAGATCACTGACAAAGGTTTCTTATGCGGCGCAATCCGTCCGCCGACAGTGCCGCAGGGAACAGCCAGACTGCGCATCACCGTCACGGCCGCGCACAGCGACACGGACATAATAAATCTTACCGACACTCTGAAGGATATAATCGGCTGATGAAAGAGCTAATAAGAAAACACTTTGACCATGGTGCTCATAAATATGTCGGACATGCCGTAATTCAGAAAACCATAGCTCTTGAACTGCTGCATAAGGCTGTCACTCATAAAACCGGAGGAATCCGCCTGAAGAATCCGGAAATGTTATTTAACAGATGCCTTGATCTGGGATGCGGCCCAGGAATCAATTATCCTGAGCTGAGACAGTATGCCGGAAGTATTACCGGGATAGATTTTTCACCTTTAATGATAGCTGAAGCCAGAAATTTAAGGATTTCCGGAACGGAATCTCTGATTGCCGACATGGAACACCTCAGTCTGCCTCTTAAATATGATTTCATATACTCATCTCTGGCCATGCAGTGGTGCTCCATCGAACGGGTTTTTGAACGGATAAATCTTTTGAAAACGACAGACGGCACGTGCACCGTTGCCATATCACTGCCGACGGAAGGAACATTGCCGGAACTCAGTGAAGCTTTTGCGGCTGTCGGTATATCAGACAGAACGGTAAATTTTGCATCTGCAGATAAAACCGCCGAAACAGCACATCAGGCTTTAGGTAAAGACATTTACACGGAAAGACGGATATTTACGGACAGACATTACGACATAAAATCATACCTCGGAGCCATAAGAGACATCGGAGCGAATACTTCCTCACAACCTCAGACACTGAGCAAATCACAATATACGGAATTGATGGTATACTTGCAGAAACGTTTGACTGCTCAGGGATGTCTGAGCCATACCTATCCCGTCATATTCATATACGGGACCATATAAGGAATGTATTTATGGACAACAGATTCATCACTTCCATGCTTCTCGGCACATTATTATTCTGCTGCCATGGACAGGCTGAGGCTTTCGACAAAGAAGCCGCGGAGAAACTTCTTAACTCCGGTTCTGCGGCTGTCGGGACCGATTCCGTAAATCAGGAAGAAAGAAATTTTATAGAAAGCAGTAAAAGAGAGATCCGGCAGCAAAATGAGAAAAAAGACGTCAAGGTGATTCTTCCCGATGAATGCAGTCTTATCAGCTACACATCTGACGGTGTCTCATCACGCTACAAATGCGGCGGTTACGAAATTCTCACGATCATTACGTTCCCTCCGGAAAACCTGTCAACGGAACAGATAGTAAAACAGCTTTCAGAGGTGAAAGGTTGCGAAGCCATGCCACAAAACACCCTGGGGCTGTCAGTAGGCTGTGACACTGATGACGGTAAATACATTTCATATTTTATTGATTTACCGACAAAACTCAGAGAAAACCTGATTACGTCAGCAGACTACAATGATCCGAGTAAAATTGAATCAATCTCCAACGTCTCACACAGCATATACTTCTACATGAGAAGAATTGCCAAAGATGAAGAGCAGATAAAATATCTTACCGACATTCTGAACATGGCGGCAAGAATTACCGTAACAAAAAAGGAGCAGCAGCCGGTAACGGGAAACAACAACACTGCCGTCAAATCAGCCGGCAACTAAAAAAACGAGCCGGTCATACATATTTTTAAAGGAGCCGGGCACTGCGGCCCGGTTCCTTTTTTTCTGCGCTGAGCGCCGGACGGCGTCACCATTAACATCACGCCCGTCAGGCGATCTTTTTGTATACCACGCCGTTGCTGTACCTCATCATATCCATGCCGGATATTTCCTTTGGCACGAATTCAGAACTTCCGAGCAGCAGATATCCGTCAGTTTTAAGACAGCCTTTAAGATAATTCAAAACCCTAAGCTTCGTATTCTGATCAAAATAAATCATTACATTGCGGCAGTATATCGCATCACACTTTCCCATAAATGGTTTGTTTACGGTTTTAATAAGGTTATGATGCCTGAAGCATACCAGAGACTTTACGTCATCACAGATTCTGTATTCAGTCGATGATGTCCCGACCGGAGAAAAGAATCTTTCCATGTATTCTTTACTAAGACCTCTTGACAGATCTGTCGTGCAGAAAACTCCTTCACGCGCAAAGTTAAGTGCAGACATGGAAAGATCCGTGGCAAAAATACGTATCTGATTTAATGGCAATCCATTTAAACAGCTTCTGTTAAGGAGTATAGCCATGGCAATGGAATACGGTTCCTGTCCCAGAGAGCACCCGGCCGACCAGATCTTTAACTCCCTGGATTTATCCTTAATCTCCGGAATTATGGTGTTCACCAGAAACTCAAACGGATAACCGTCACGGAACCACTTCGTTTCATGTGTGACCATGGCTTCGACAACAATTTTCCTCAGAAACGTATCATTGGAAAACAATACTTTTTCAATGAATTCATTAAGATTGATGCATCCGTAGCCACGCAACAGTGGACTGAGCCTGCTACTAACCAGATAGGCTCTGTTATCCTTTAAATCCACCCCGCAACTGTCTTTAAGGAAATCACAGAACAAAGCATAATTTTTCTGTGAAATCCCGTGATCTTCATTTTCCATAAATCAGGCCAAATATCACAATGATGTACAATTTACTGAGAAACTCGTTCTTGAATTAATTTTATCTGTCATAAACAGCCATAAGATCCTTGATGGCTTTTGCAAGCTCATCCGGTTTATACTTAGCCACAAAATTGTCCGCACCGACCTTTTTAACCAGAGACTGGTTAAAAACTCCGCTTAGGGACGTATGCAGAATAACCTTTATCTGAGCAAGATCAGGTTCACTTCTAATCTTTGCGCTTAAAGTATAACCGTCCATTTCCGGCATTTCTATGTCAGAGATAATAAGGCCTATCTGATCGGTAAGGTTGCCTTTAGCCGCATATTCCTTAAGAATATTATAGGCTTCCAGGCCGTTCTTGGCCTTAACCACCTCGTACCCCAGAGACGTTACCGTCTTTTCCACCTGCTTTCTGGCCACTGATGAATCATCGGCAATAAGAATCTTGCGTTTTATCGGTTCGGCGCCGCTTTCCACAGCCAGCTGTTCCTGACGTTCATTGTGTACAACAGACTCCTGGATAATTTCCTTGCTGACTTCCATGTCATTAGGACAGATAACATCCAGAATTTTTTCCAGATCCAGTATTTCAACTATACCGCCGTCAATTTCGGTAATGGCGGTGAGGTAATTGTTTTTACCCATTCCCTGAGGAGGAGGCATCACCTTGTCCCAGTTAATGTTTACGATTCTTTCCACTCCGCTGACCAGAAATCCCTGAACAGAGCGGCTGTATTCAGCCACGATAACGTAACACCTGTCAATGTTCTCCGTTCTTTTTCCGCCGATGGCATAACTTAAGTCGATTACGGAAATTGTCTGACCTCTGATATAAGAAACCCCCACTACGGCCGAATGCAGTCTGGGCATGGCCGTAAGTTTCGGACACAGAAGCACTTCACGTACCTTGAACACGTTTACACCGAATCTCTCAGTTCTGCCGGCAAGAGAAAACAGCAACAGTTCAAGTCGGTTCTGTCCGACTATCTGCGTTAACTGATTCACTGAATCCAAAACACTTGCCATATTCTTTCTCCGAAGTTTAATAACACAGCCGCCGGACTTTTAATCACCGGCGGGAAAACGTATGCCATACGTTACCGTGTATTTATTATTTTTCATCGCTGCCGGATTCTGCATCACCTGCATAAGCATAAGATTCAACATCTTCAGGCTGTTCCGCCGCTAACGTTTCTGATTCCGGACTATCAGAATATTCATCATTGTTTTCATCAATCCCGTGTTTTCTGAATTTTTCAATTCCCTCAACCATCAGCATTGAAGCGTCCTCAATCTTACCGGTTGTCATGCAGATGTCAGAAACCTTTTCGGACATGCTTCTCACATGACTGGTAATATCCTGAAGATTCTTTGACATTTCAGAAGATGTTGCGGACTGTTCTTCAGTACTTGAGGCTATGAGAGTAATCTGTTTGTTTACGTTGTTGATGTCTACAAGAATGTTATCGAGTACTTTCTGCAGTTCTTCGGCATGAACTGCGAGCTTGTCCATCTGTCCCACCGTGGAAATAATGGACTCGTTAGCCTGAGTCGCCATTGCCTGAACCTGATTGATCATTTCACTGATTTCCGTGGTTGACTGTGCCGTTCTTGCCGCAAGAGCACGAACTTCATCTGCTACCACCGCAAAGCCGCGACCGTATTCACCGGCACGTGCTGCCTCAATTGCCGCATTAAGTGCAAGAAGATTGGTCTGACTGGCGATATCCTGAATTGTGGAAATAACGCTGCCGATAACTTTTGTCTGTTCGCTGAGGGATACGATAATTTCAGCATCCTTCTTGGTCTTTCGGCTGTGCTCCCTGATACCTTCCACTGTCTGATGTACCACATCAAGGCCGTCTGTGGCCACTTTACATGTCATTTCAGAATTGTTTACCGCCTGACTGCAGTTGTTGGCAATATCCACTGACGTTGCCACCATTTCCTCGGCGGCGGCACTGACCGTAATAACCTGAGACAGAAGATCTTCGCTTGACGCATTGATGTTATAGTTTGCACTTTTAAGCTGACTTGAAGCATCAGACAGATTAGAAGCCTGATCATACATACTTCCTGAAAGAGTACTCAGATTGGATGCGAGATTGTTGATATTCTCTGCTATCAGAGAGATTTCATCATCGCTGTCATCCTTAATTCTGACGCCGAAGTTACCGTTCAGCATTTCCCTTGATGCCTGAATAAACTTATTTATGCGTTCTGAGAATACAAATGACAGAAAATAAATCAGAACTGATACCAGAAAAACCTCCACGAGAATCATGCCTGCAGCAACCTTCCAGTTATCCATGAATCCCTGAGCATTCATTCTGTCTACATACTCAACCTGTTCATCAATCATGTATTTAATCTGAGAGGTTACGTTCTCTGCCTTCTCATGAATATTATCAAAATCCTCAGTGCTGACCACTCCGCCTTCAGTCTTTCCCTTGTTTTTTTCCTTTGCATCAAAAGCTCCGGTTACGGCCGCGTCAAATTCAGTGATGGAACTGACCAGTTCATTTTTAAGCGACTCATTAACCTTGTCCTGAAGGCCGACAACCATACCGTCAAGCCGTTCCTTGGCGGAATCATAGGTAGACTTCTGCTGAACTCCCAGCAGAACCCCGTATGCCATTTCATAAGCATATATGAAATTACTGCGAACCTCACCAAGTTCACGTACGGCCGGGTAAACGGAACTTTTCAAGGCATCAACTTTTCTGCCGTTTTCGTAGTTTGTATACACAAACGGAGCTCCGAACAGAATAATTAAGATGACTACCTGTAAAGTAATGACTTTAAAATAGAATGTCAGTGAATTTTTCCTGGTGTTAGACATATTAAGGCTCCGGATTACTGATCCTGTTACAGCGGATACCGCTCGCCCGGCCTCACATCATATGACCTATGTGGGCCCGTCAGACAAATAGCCTGACAACGGTTGTTCCGCAACTTTTCCAAGAATGAAATATACACAGTAAAAACAATATACTCCTTAGTAAATAATATAACCTTACCTTACTTTTTTATACCGGGGTCAATATAAGTTTCTACAGATCTCTCAAATATGACCTGTCGGAATCACTGATTGTTTAAATTCATCACAAATTGTAAACAATCATTATCACGATGCTCTTTCCTAGACTGCCTATAACGAATGAATGCGCATGATTCTCCCGCCCGTTAAAATTGGGACCAAAGTGCCGATAAATAACATTTTCTGTCAAAAACTCAGCATCATAAGCCAACTAAATGATTGTATAATCGCGACAAACTGTTATAATACAGGCAACTCCTCATAGTTAAATGGATATAATAAACCCCTCCTAAGGGTTAGTTATAGGTTCGATTCCTATTGGGGAGGCCATCCTCCGTCCTATCCGATTTTCGAAATTTCCATCAGACTTCCGAATATTCACATTTTTTCTACAAACGCCATCAAAAACATTTGACCATGATCATTCTTTTACACTTTAGTGAATAATGCTTTCAGGTTTTTAATGTATAAAATTCAGTGATTTTCATTATGTGTTCAATAATGACATTCTCCGAAAAAATAAGCTTATATTTCGGAGTAAAAAAAGGAAATAACATGAATTATAAAATTCTTACATTATCTGCGGCAATGTTCCTTGCAGTAACCGGTTGTGCGTCAACCGGAAGCAGCAGCGGCACGGCTGCGGCAACCGGCGGGGTAATTGACAACAACGGACTTCTGATAGCAGAATCAGAACCAACCTTACAGACAACCACTGTGGCGCAGAATCTTGAACAGTGGCCGTATGAACGCTCAAAATTAACCTACAAACTGGTTAATAAGGATCTCGTTGCCATCTCCACTGACGTATCACAGTGGAAGAAACTCATCGAGGAAACCCTTACCAATAAACTTACGGCAAAGGGATTAACGAAAACCGACAGTAATGCAAATCTTACCATCAGCTACGGTGTGGTAACAAAATCAGAAAGCAACGACAAGGCCGATCTGATGTTTGATTCTCTCGGACTTACCACCGGGGGCACCTCTCACGGTGTTAACAACTCAATTGACATCGTAATAAGGGACAACAGAAGCGGACGGGAAATATGGTCAGGTGCGGCCAGCACTCTCACTGACAAGCCTCTTGTCACTGAAGCTCAGAAGCGCAGAGCAGTAAACAGCGTTCTTGAATCCCTTACCAAGAAACTCCCGGTTGCAAGATAAAAACACCGGACGTTTCAGCCGACGGCAGTTATCGGCATTCTCAAAGCTCCGTAATAACGGAGCTTTTTCTTAAAAGCGTTAGGCGCTTCCCATACAACGGTTTTATAAATAACGCTTTACTGTTCTGCAGAAATCTCTTCGTCAGGAATAAAACTCATCGCCTTCTCAAGCACGCTTATGTCTGCACCTTCCCTGTAATGATTCTGAGCCATGTACTGCCTGAACTGTCTGCTGTTTGGACAGGTATTGAACATCCCCAGAAAATGGCGTGATATGTGTTTAAGCGCGCCCCCCTGAGAAAGATAATTTTCGATATACGGATAACAGGCTCTCACACATTCCTTGCGGCTCATTCTGCGGGAAGGCTTCTGGTTAAAAATACGCTCATCGACATCCATAAGCATGTAAGGATTCTGGTATATTGCCCTCCCCATCATCACGCCGTCAACGTACTCAAGATGTTTTAGCGCATCATCAAGAGTGCTGATATTACCGTTAATTGACAGGTGAAGATCCGGAAAATCCCTTTTCAACTGATAAACCCTATCATAGTTAAGAGGCGGTTTATCCCTGTTTTCCCTGGGACTCATCCCCTTAAGAAAGGCCATTCTGGCATGAATGGTCATTCCGTCCACACCGGCATCACGGAGTTTAGCAACGAAGGAATGAATGTAATCATAATCATCGAGTTCATCAACTCCGAGTCGGGTTTTTACGGTAACAGGAATACTTACGCGATCCTTCATGGCTTTGACACAGTCACAGACAAGATCCGGACTGCGCATCAGTACCGCACCGAAAGAGCCGTTCTGAACCCTGTCGGAAGGACATCCCACATTGAGATTGATTTCATCATACCCCCTTTCCTCTCCGATTCCGGCACAGATGGCAAGATGTTCGTGATTGGCCCCGCCAAGCTGCAGGGATACCGGATGTTCTTCCTCATTGAATGACAGATAGTCTCCTTTACCGTAAATTATGGCTCCGGTAGTCACCATTTCGGTGTAAAGAAGCATATTTTTGGAAAGAATTCTGCATAAATAACGAAAATGCCGGTCCGTAAGATCCAGCATTGGCGCAAGTGATAGTCTTGAATAATTGTATGTTGTCATAAAAAAGTAATTCAGTCACCGGCTGAGTTACTGCTTTTTTTCGTCAGCTTTGCTTACGTTCTCACCCGATTTCTTCTGCATGTGTTCTTCGTTAATCTTGTAAATCTCGTTTTTCACCCAGTTGTACGCATCGTTGACCTGAACGTCACTGAGATTAACTACCGCCTTGTTTTTCACGACGGTGGCGTCACTCATACTGAGGCGCAGCTGTTCCACGTCTCCATATCTTTTAGCCCACCATATATAAAACTCGGCGTATTTATAGGCCTCGGCATTCTGTCCCAAAACCAAATACATTTTAGCAAGATCTAATGAGTACTGATAGTCTTTCTTTTCAAACAGCTGGGCATAAAGATCTCTCGCATAACGATGATCCTGTTCAGAATTTGTTCCAAAGCTCAGAGTCTGTGCCAGCTGAATCTTACAGCTGTCACCGCCGTTCTGCATCTCATATGACATGCAGTCATTGAACAGCTCCATAGCCTTTTCCCTGCTTCTTTCTACTCCCAGACCGTTCCAGTACAGAATTGCAAGATACCTGCTTGCCGTAACAAGACCTCCGTCAATGGCCTGTTCAAGATATTTTCTGGCAAGTCCCCAATCCCTGGCCACGCCCTTGCCTTTAAGATACATGTATCCGAGATATTCCGCAGCCTCCGTGCTGCCCTTTTCAGCCTCATATTCACACTGCTGCACGGCCACCTCGTACATGGCCTGCTTCATTGCTTCCTCACATTTTTTTACCTGAGGAAGTTCACTTGTGACAGCACCGGCCTCGCTGCAAAGCATAACACCGGCACTGAGAGCAACTGATAAAAAAAGTTTTTTCATATGAGTAATCTCCCAATCATGCAGTCTGATTATACAATTGCAATAAAGCCAAAATATGTGAAACAATTCTAATTATGAAAACATATTCATGCCCGACAAATCCTAATTCATCGGGGAACTGTCCGTTGCATCAGCATGCATAATCAGCGCGCAGATGAAGCATTTTCTCTGTTTTTGAGATTTTCTTCCCGCTCTATTTTCAACAGATGTTCTATGTCATTCGGATGAGTTTTTCTGAAGTCTGCAGGATACTCTGCAAATACGTCAGACCACAGTCCCGTACCGTTTGAATGAGCATCCCTTTCCAGACGCAGATACATGGAATCCCCATTCTTTCTGTCAGTCCATGCAAGTCCCTGACGAATCATTTCCCGGTTAAGGTTCTTCTTCTGATAGTACAGTTCTCCAAGGACATAATCGTTTTCACTTCCTCTCACCTTTACCATGATTTTCTGATTGTAGATTGTTGACTTAAGCCATTTTTTAGCTTCCGGACCAAAAGGCTGCTCCAACTCCGGAGCTTCTATGTCTGCCATCTTGATTAGATGCTGATTATTTTTGGAATCAACACACTGAAAGAGATTTCCATTCAGGATCTCCGTAGCCACGCAGGTAATGTATTTTTCATTTGTCCATGGTCTGGCTTCTGCCTGAACTGAAAACAGAAAAAAAGCAGCTCCAGTAACCGCAATAATTTTACAGCAACTCATTCGACCTCCAGTGCTCGCATTTATGCATTATCCATCTGTGTCAGACATTACTTTTCTGAAAAATATCAGGACTCTGACTTTATATAATTACGTCAAATGTTACCAGGTACTCCATAACGTTTTGGATTATGAAGCTATATTTTCTAGAATAACATCTGAAAAAATAAAAACGTGTGACAGGTAAGAAAAAAAAGAAAGACTTTTTAATAATTGAGAACTGCGTTAGTGTCCCAAATAACACTATAAGACAACGATCTGTAAAATGATCTGTGATATGTTCGGAAAAACCGACTGGTACCAGAAGAGGGACTTGAACCCTCACGATATCACTACCGGCGGATTTTGAATCCGCTGCGTCTACCAATTCCGCCATTCTGGCAAATGTCACGAAATATAATACATTATTTTTTATTATGTGCAAGCTTTATTGCATATTTGCCCTGTTTTGCCGATAAAACGTACAAAGACGCATTTAAAGGCTTTCAACAGTCTCGGACTGAATTCTTTAGCGGCATAATCACGTATTCTTGCGCAAAAGATAGACGGCAATTGCCAGAACTATCAGTGTAGGGCTGATTGCTCCGATTAACGGAGGTACCCCATAAAAAATGGTAAAAGGTGCCAGAATCTCATTCACTGCATAAAAGCTGAAGCCGACCAAAATACCAACGACTATGCGAGCCCCCATGGATGAACTTCTCAAAGGTCCGAAAATGGTACTTGATGCCAGTAACAGGACTACAAGGACAGTTATGGGAGAAATGATTTTTCTGTAAAGCTCCAGTATATAGCGATCCGCCTTCTGACCGTTTTTTGTCACATACTTGATGTATTCGTGAAGACCGCTGATTGACAGTTCATTGGCATGAACACCTACAACCTCAACATTTGCAGGTGTAAGATTAATGTCCCATACATCGCTTTCCCTAAAATCCCTGACAATCCTGTCATCATCATAGGTCGTAATTCTGATGTCTTCCATTTTCCACTTATCATCATTCCAGTATCCCCTGCTTGCACTTTCTGTTCTGACAAGTTTCTTGGGAATGGAATCATTGAAAATATATCTGGTAACCGACTGTAAATCACCGTCTGACATGAAGTAGGCTATATTAATAAAACTGTTCCCCTCTCTGAACCAGATTCCTCTGCTCGTCACGGCCACCTGACCGTTGGATACGGCTTCGGAAATAAGACTTTCTGCTCTCTTCTCTGAATCGGGAACGACATATTCACCAAGCAGCAGAATTACAAATATAAGAGGAATTACTGACTTGCATGCGCTCCACACTATGCGCATTTTTGATTTTCCCAGGGCCTGCATGGCGATGAGTTCGGAAGTGGAGGCAAGATTACCGAGAGCCAGAACAGTCCCGAGAAGCACGCCTAAAGGGAAAAACATTGAAATCTGCCCCGGAACGGTAAGCAGCACATACTGCATGCATGACACGAAATCGAACTCTCCGCGCCCCACATTGCGCAACTGATCCACAAATTTAATCAGCGAACTCAGGGATACCAGTCCGATGGTACAAAAAACCACCATACTGGCCACCGTGCGGCCGACGTATTTATCTACAACCTTATACACTACCTTACAACCTCAACGTGCTTTTTTCTGCCTGCTCTCATTCTGTTATACCACTCAGTATTTGTCAGATTAAGCGGTATGGTAAAAATCAACAGATAGATAACAGGAACCAGAAATATCCCAGGAAGTACCGGGAAATTTCCCCTGGCAATACTGGACTTAAAACCGAAGGCAAACAGGTAATAACTTATGTAAATTATTATTGCCGGCAGGAATTTTGCGAAACGCCCCCTGCGAGGATTTACCATTGAAAGTGGTACAACAAGAAGCACCAGTATGCATATGGTTATCGGCTGAACTATGCGCCACTCAATTTCTGCATAATCTGCCGCAGTCCCGGACTTCAGCAGTTCACTGTTACTTTTTGTAGAAACCTTCGCCTTATCGTGACCTGATGATCCCTCGGGAACAACAGCTTTGTACTCATCAAAGAAAGAGATCTTAAATTCCCCTTTTCCGTCAGGACCTTCATATCTGGTTCCCCTGAGCAGGGTTAGCCAGAACAGTCCGTCAGCATCATATTCCGATTTGGCGCTGGTGGAAATTGTAACTGAAGGAGCGTTGCTGCCTTCCCCGCCGGAAAATACATAGATCTGATTCATTACATTGTAATTCTTGTCAACAGTACCATTGTTTTCTATGTAAACAACGTTATTTCCGTTCAGTTTAATGAACTTGCCACTGTCTATGGCAAGCATTGTAGGGTCTGATTTTGCCTTGTTAATCAAATCAAGCTGTCTTGACTCACACCACGGAGACAGGAAACAGGTACAGGCAACATTGACTGCCATATTGACAATTATAAGAATTGTAATCACGCCAAGCAGTCTGCGGTGTGAATAACCGACGGAACGCATAACGACCATTTCACTCTGAGAACAGAAGCTGCCGATGGAAAAAAGAACGGCCAGAAACAGAGAAAGCGGCAGCATGAAATTTGCCATCGTCGGCACTGAAAGAGCCAGAAGCTGAGAAACCAGTTCGGCAGGAATGTTACCCTTTGAAGCCCTGCCGATGAATTTAATAAACGTCTGACTCATAAAAATCAGCATGAGCACACCAAAAATAGCTCCCTGCGTTTTTAGTATGTCTTTGAATATGTATCTGGATATGGTATTCACATTATTATCCCAATAACCTAAATGTGAGTATAAAACAGCTACCGATCCTGTATCTAACAGTAACCGTAACTGTTTTGACAGCATAATCTACGTAATTTTACCACGGATTAAGAATACTGTCCCATATGAAGACAGCCCAACATTTGTTAAGACGTTATCGGTTGTTTTTTTATTGATAATAATCAAGTTCATGTTTTGGCATGCTTTATACCGCATAAACATTAACACGGTATGAAAGCGAAGCAGATCTCAGGAGTTCTTTTATAAAAGTCTTCCTCCGTTCATACCATACTTTATGTCAGCATAGGATACGGCATAAGGGTCGTGACTCACGATAAGAACACCAGCTCCCAGCCATGCAGACTCTCTCAGCAGGGAAAGAACTCTTTTTTTCCCGTTTTCATCAAGATCATTTGTAGGCTCATCGGCAAAAATATACTCAGGCTCATTGATCATTGCCCTTGCAATACACACGCGACGCATCTCTCCGCCTGACAGTTCACCGGGATATCTGCCGCTCAGGCTGCCAATATCGAGACATGAAAGCAAATCCCCGCATTTATCGGCCACCTTTTTTTCATTCTTTCCGGCATACAGTGCCGGTAACATAACATTTTCCCTGACGGTAAGGCTGCTCATCAGAAGACATTTCTGTGGAACAATGCCGAATTTTGCATTACGAAGCAGAGCCAAACCGTGTCCGTCAAGATCATAAATACTGTCTCCGCCGTAAAAAACCTTTCCGGAATCCGGCCGCAGCAGTCCGCAGAGAATGCTCAGCAGAGTACTTTTTCCGCTTCCCGAACACCCTGTCACCAGCGTAACCTTTCCGGGAAGCAAATTGAAATTCACATTTTCCATGCAAAATGAGGCAGTAGAATCATGCCCGGCATTTCTTCCTTTGTAAGTCTTACAGACATCTCTGAGATAAAGTTCCATTACTACTCCCTCATTACGGCGTCAGTAGGCACACTGAGCACCTTCAACACAAACGGCAGTAACAGCAGCAGGCTTAGGACTGTTCCTGCAGCTGCCGTAACGCCTGCATGCAGCAGAAAGGATTCATAGCCGTCAAACAGAAACGGAACACCGAGCTCAGACTCAAGAAATGATTTAAAACTGAGTGACCACACTGCCGCCATGACCACTCCGGTCAGTGAACCTGCCGCGCAGATGAAAACCAGTTCGCAGAATACCACTGCAAGCAGACTTCTCACGGTAAAGCCCATAATTTTAAGAACACCAAACTCGTTCTTTCTTTCGTTAAGCATGACTGAAAAAACGAAAATTACCATAATCATGGCCAGAACACATATGAAGGCCACCAATGACTTTATCATCAGCGTCATATGGTTAAGTCTGGAGGTAAATGATATTACCATGTCCCTGTTCTCAAAGGCCTGAACACCAGCCACGGTTCGGTTTATGGTGTTTACGATATCTGATTTGTCAAAGCCGTCCCTGACCTTAATCATTACGGACGACACCACTCTGTCAGGATCCGCATCCGTGGCGGAAACTCCGAGCTTCTGAGCGGATCTCAGCATCAGCTTGACTGTATCTGTATTGCCAAACACGGTAAAATCAAGTCCGGTACCGGTTTTATCCATACTTCCGACAACCTTTATATCCTGATTGTAAATTTTAATAATACCGGTTTTAGGCACAAAAACATCACTTCCGGCAATGACTTCCCCGGGCTGAAGTTTTTTTGCATAACTCTTTGTAAGCCATGGCATAACGATAAAATCGCTATCCGGATCGAACCCCATAATCTGCAACTCCGTTGAGCAGCAGTCGGCAGTCAGCGATGCGAGATAAAACTGGGCAGTAACCATTTCGACGCCGTCAATCCGGGATATCTCGGCCAGCACCGAATTTGGCATGTAAAAAAAACCCGGTTTGCCGCCAAGCAGAATCCCCTCAAAATTCTGCTGACGGTTTTTCCCCGAAGGAATAACAATAATATCCGCGCCAAGCCTCTTTTTCAGACTTTCCATACCGCCGCAGAGTCCTGAGGTAACAGTCTCCCCGACAAATACGGAAAAACAAATCACTGATATCAGGACAGTCAGATAAAATGTTCTGGCCGTATTGTGTTTAAGGCTTGCCAGGGCAAGCTTCAGCTTAACGTTCACTGATTCCTCCGGCTTTTTACCCTAGACAGCGGCAGGCTTTCTGTCAAGAACAAGCTCACCGATGGTAATAAGAGCCACTATACCGGCAACTGTCACTACGGCAGGCTGGCTGTATACGTGACATCTCATGTGTTCATGTGCACATATTGCAATAAGCCATCCCGGAACAAAGGCCTGAATCAGTGATATTAACAGTACTGCAGAATTTATTCCCCTGCGGAACAGTACTTCCCCGCTTAAAAGCTTTAACAGTGAAAGAAGTATTACTGCAGATGACAGGGCAACCGTGACATTACTTACCCAGTGACAACCCATGATATGTTCGCCAACCGGACAAGGAGACCAAAAAGAAAAGAGACCGGCCACGAGAACGCCCTCAATGGCAGCAATTGCAATATCCGCAATTTTTATTTTTAACATAGACACCTCTCTGATATAATTAAAAAAACCTAGCAAAACGCTAGGCAATTATATTATCAATCAAAGTAATAATCCAGTTTATTTTATAGTTTTCATGTATGTTTAGTATGGAATTTTGTTGACATCTGCATGCAATTGGATTTTAATTAAAAGCAAATTCATACTAAATAACTATACTTGGGAGCTGTAATTCATGACGGAAAAAAATCTAACCTGTGCAAACTGCACTACAGCAGCATGCAGATTTAAAAACGAATCAAAATATCCGAAATTCTGTCTCACTGCCTGTGCGGACAACGACCTGGTCAACGAAACAATAGAAATCTACAAAAACGATGAGGTTCTCGGAAACATAGCCAGGGTATCGGCTGAAATCGAAGGTGAATTCTACGGTCGTCTGACACGTGTGGAAGAAACAATCGAATTCATTACCAGAATGAATTATAAGAAAGTCGGTATTGCCACCTGCGTAGGTTTGCTGAATGAATCAAGGATTCTTTCAAGAATTCTTACGGCAAAAGGCATAGACAACTATGTGGTCGGCTGCAAGACCGGGGCTGTGGATAAGACGGAAATAGGTGTTCCGAACGAGCTGAAGCTTAACCGTGGATGCGGACATGAGTCTCTTTGCAACCCAATTCTTCAGGCCAAGATTCTTGAACGCGAGCATACCGATTTCAACATCGTAATGGGTCTCTGTATCGGTCACGATACCCTGTTCATTAAACATTCAACAGTTCCGACCACGGTTCTTGTAGTAAAGGACAGGGTGCTTGGACATAACCCGGTACAGGCTCTTTACACCGCAAATACCATATACTCAAGATTTAAAAAAGAACTTAACATCTCTTAACGCAACATATACTCCGTTCACCTTCCTAAATCAGGAGCTGACCGGAAAAATGGGGATGAAAAGACATGAAAATAATTAAAACCCAATGGCCGCTTATATCTGCAGCTTTTACGGCCGCCGTGGCCCTGCTTGTTCCCGACTCATCCGAATACTCGGCACCGGGCACATCTTACTTTTTATTATTTACGGCACTGATGGCGATAACTTATGAACTGTTTCTGTTATTCGGAAAAGGCCAGGTGCGTACAAAAACCGCCTACAGATCAGCATTCTGGGGTACCGTAATTCTTGCAATGAACATCTTTAACGTCATCACGACAAAATATGTTCTGCTGCCCCCTCTCTACTTTCCGTCACCGGAAAAAATATTCAGTGTCCTTATCAGCGACTCGCTTTTTCTGGGAAACTGCCTTCTGTACACTCTGAGAATTCAGCTTCTCGGCTGGCTTTTCGGATGCGTTTTCGGCATACTTACCGGTATTGCACTCGGATTCAGCAGCGGATTCAAATACTGGGTTCAGCCTTTGGTAAGAATTCTCGGTCCGATACCGCCAACTGCATGGATTCCCATCGTACTTGTCGTATTCCCGTCAATCATAATGGCCAGCAGTTTCCTTATTGCGCTTGCAGTATGGTTCCCTACCACCGTGCTTACGGCAAACGGTATAGCAAACATCAAAAACTCATACTTTGAAGTCGGAGCCACTCTCGGAGCATCAAAAGCCTGCTCAATACTTAAAATCGGTATTCCGGCTGCCATGCCGTTCATGTTCATCGGCATCTTCAACGGAACATGTTCATCATTCATAACGCTGGTGACAGCTGAAATGCTTGGCGCAAAATACGGCATAGGCTGGTACATCAACTGGCAGAAGGAAATGATGTCTTATGCGAACGTATACGCAGGCCTGATAGTAATGTCGCTGGTATGTTATCTGGTAATCACCGCTCTCTTTAAAATCAGGGATCGCATTCTGGTATGGCAGGCAGGAGTCATCAAATGGTAGGTGCAATAAAAATAGACAATGTTACAAAAACATTCATAAACAAGCAGAAGGAAACAATAACGGCTCTCAAGGACATAAACCTCGACATACCGGCAAATTCATTTATTTCCCTCATCGGGCCGTCAGGTTGCGGTAAATCCACGCTGCTCAGACAGATTGCCGGACTTATTGCTCCCACCTCCGGAAGCATAAAGCTTGACGGAGTAACCATTTCATCTCCGGGTCCGGAAAGAGGCTTCATGTTCCAGGAACATAACCTTTTTCCCTGGCTGACGATATATGACAACATTGCCTTCGGATTAAGGGCAAGAGGAATATTCAAAGAGCAGAAAAGCAGAATCGATGAATATATGGAACTTGTCGGACTCAGGGGTTTTGAAAAGTACTACCCCCATCAGCTGTCAGGCGGCATGTGCCAGAGAGCGTCACTTGCCAGGGCTCTGGTCGGTCACCCTTCCGTGCTGCTTCTTGACGAACCGCTCGGGGCACTGGATGCTTTTACCAGAATGAATATTCAGGACGAAATATTAAGAATCAGGGAAGAAAAAAACATGACCATGATTATGGTTACCCACGATGTTGACGAGGCAATCTATCTGTCCGACAAAATCGTGGTAATGACCCCGAGACCAGGAATGATCACCTCGGTCGTAGACGTGGAACTCCCAAGGCCACGTGACCGCAGTGATGCGGATTTTCTTAAATATCACGGGGAAATACTGAAGCAGCTTAAATTCGGTGGCTTCAAAAAAGAACCTGAATACAGCATATAGGAGTATGTTTAACATGAAAATAAACTTTATTAACCGTTTTAAATGGATCCGAACGGCAGTCTGTCTGCTAAGCGGTCTTTTTCTGGCATGTGCCTGCGGCAGCGATGAGCAGGATGACGGAAAATTCCGTCTGAGAATAGCCTACTCTCCGTCACTCTGTCAGGCTCCTCTTCATCTTGCGGTAGAACTCGGTTTTCTGGAGGAAGAAGGAATCATAGCCGAAAACGTCCAGGTTGATGCAGCTCACGTACAGGAAGCCATCGGAGCAAATCAGGTTGATGTTGGATTCGGCCTTATCGGTAAGTTCCTCCAGCCTCTGCAGAACGGTCTGCCGATTAAGTTCACCGCAGGCATTCATACCGGCTGTATTAAGATTTTTGCCCTGCCTGGTTCCGGAATCAGCAAAATAGCGGATCTCAAGGGAAAGCGAATCGGTGTTCCGGGGCTTGCCGGTGCAGAAGCTCTCATTGCCAAAAGAGCCCTGTTCATGAACGGAATAAAAACGGATCCACGTGACGGTGAGGTCGAATTTGTGGTTTTCTCCAGAAACGAACTCGGACAGGCACTGCAGAACGGCGTTGTTGATGCCGTCTCCCTCGGAGATCCCGTTGCCGCACAGATGATTGAATCATACAGTGCAACCACCATTGTCGACACTGCAAAAAGTCCGGAATTTGCTCTCGAGTACTGCTGTGCATCCTTTGTGTCAAAACTGCTTGCCGAGAAACATCCTGAAATTGCGGCAGCATTCACCAGAGCAATCCTGAAAGCTTCAGCATGGGTTGCGGAGCATCCTGAAGAAGCGGCAAAGTTACAGCTCGAATACAAGTACGTTGCCGGCAACCAAAAACTGAATTCCGATATTCTTAAGAGCTACAACTACAAACCTTCTGTAAAGGGCGGGTATGATGCCATAGTCCTCAGTTCCGGCCAGCTTGCCGAACTGGGTGTTCTGGACAAATCTACCAATCCGGAAGAATTTGCAAAGAACAGCTATATATTCTTTGATGACGTAAAGGACTCCTATTCAGCCGAGGAATCACTGCCTCCTAAGTTTAAAAAAGCTGACAAATAAGCGTCTTTAACCGAAATTTAAAAAAATATGTAAAAAGGAAAAGCCAACTCAAAAGCTTTTCCTTTTTTTATGTTCCGTAAATCTGAAAATTCAGAAAATTCCCGTTCTGACGGCAGAAAAGGCTAATATCCTCTTAAAAGCTCAAGCCAGTTCAGTAACTGAAGTCCCGTTATCAGACTGTTCTTTATTCCCGTCGGACCTACCCCTGCTCCCTTAAGCATGATTACCTTTCTGGCCGCCTCGCTCAGGGAATCAGGATGAATGGCCGCAAGGCTGTCGAGAGCCTCACGATCCTTAAGCACCTTAAGGTTTTCCGGTGAAATACCGTTCTGATACGCCATAACGTCACTTATCAGAGAATACATGAGTCCGTAAAGCATGACGGGATCTTCTTTGTATAGAGATTCCAGTTCCGTTGCCAGCTTTCTTATCTCCCCCTGACCGCGCATTACGGAAACAAAAAGTTCAAGACAGGAACGGAGATGTTCATCATACCCGTTCTCTACCCAGTCAAGCACCTTAAGCGGAGACATGCCGCTCACGTAAAGCTCCGGGATAAAATCCCTGTCAGAAGAAGTACGGCTCCTAAGAAAATCGCTAAACTCAGAAATAGCTGGGAGGGTGACCTGTACGCGCATCGAACGGCTGATGATTGTCGGCAGAATGGATCTGATATTATCAGTGGTCAGAATTATCAGAGTATTAGGAGCCGGCTCCTCAAGAGTCTTCAAAAGTGCATTGGAGGCCTGTACGGTCATCAGGTTTGCCTGATTTATCAACATCACCCTGCCGTGCCCGTTTGTTGGAGTTCCGACAAGAGTATTAATTCCGGTTCTCATCGCATCAACACCGATGCTCTGGGCTTTTCCCCTTTCAATAACCGTCAGATCCGGATGACCTGAATTTCTGATCATTGAACAGCTGTGACAGTTGCAGTCCTCACCGCCCCCTCTGAGACAAAGAAAGCTTCTGGCAAATTCGGCAGCAAGTGCCGCAGAACCGATGCCCTCGGGAGCACACAGTAAAATGGCATGGGGCAGACGGTTCATCTCCCGCATCCTGTTATATTCATTCAAAGGTTTGATTAACCAGCTGTACATATGCAGGAGCTCTCCAGAATATCTGTTATTGACTGTTTAACATGCTCAAGATCCTGCCCTGCATCAACAACCTTTATCCTGTCAGGATGCCTTGCCGCCTCATTCAGGAAACAGTTTCGGATGCGCCTGAAAAACTCAATGTTTTCAACTTCAAAGCGGTCAAGATCACCGCGATTTCTGGCCCTTCGCATGCCGGCTTCAGGCTCAATATCCATGACGATTGTCAGATCCGGTTTTAAATTGCCTATGGCGATATCCCTCACGGCATCAATCTTATCCATCGGCAATCCCCGTCCTGCTCCCTGATAAGCAACAGTTGACAAATCATGTCTGTCACCGATGACAAATTTACCCTGAGCGACAGCCGGTATTATAACCCGGTGTACGAGCTGTGCTCTTGCAGCATACATAAGCAGCAGTTCCGCCTCCGAAGTGAGCTGTTCACGCGGATTCTTTTCTTTAAGAATGGTTCTTATTTTTTCGGCAATTTCTGTTCCTCCAGGTTCACGGGTTTCCAGAATGTCTTCAGATGCCACCCCCTTTGAAATCAGATAATCCCTGATTACTGCCACCGCCGTTGATTTTCCGGCGCCTTCCCCGCCTTCCAAAACAATAAATGCTCCCACAGCGAACACTCCATTATATAAAAACTACAAACAACAATAACACGCACCTGCCTTAATTACTTATCAGCATCAGTCTCCGCAGCATGCTTCTTTTTATATTCCTTTACGGACTGACGGTATATCTGTACGGCCTGGTTATGCATTTTTTCATTCACGCTGAATATGTGTCCCTGTTTTGGATCAGGTCCCTTGGCAACAAAGAACAGATATTCGGTATCCTCAGGATGAAGGGCTGCCATTATGGAAGCCTTGCCAGGCATTGCTATCGGTGTAGGAGGAAGACCTGATATCAGATACGTGTTATAGTCATTGTCGTCCTTGAGATAACTGAGCAGAATTCTTCCTTTATAACGATCCCTGACCCCATATATGACTGTAGGATCAGTCTGCAGTCTCATGCCTTTTTTAAGTCTGTTGACGAACACCGAAGCTATGCGTGCCCTTTCCTCTGGTACGGAAGTTTCCTTTTCAACGATTGAGGCCATGATCAGTGCTTCATACTCATTCCTGTACGGTAAATCCTTCTTTCTTTCCGAATACTCCCTGTGCAGAAAATCAATCATGTCACCGTAAGCCCTTTTAATGAGTTTTTCGTCTGTCTCACCCTTAACAAATGAATAGGTTTCGGGCATCAGTAATCCTTCTGCACTTCTGTAAGAAACATTAAGCAGTTTCTTTAAATCACTTTCCGTGAAATCATCCTTGAGAACATGCTTCAGATTTTTATTGTTTTTGATGGTGGCAAGGGCAGTACCTACGGTATTTCCCTCAACAAGGGTAATGCTGAAAGTCATTTCCCTTCCGTCAACAATCATGCTCAGGGCATCTTCCGGCCCCGTCCCCTTCGGTATAAGATAATACCCTTTTTTTACCGCAGCCAGCCGACTGTGCTTTTTTACCCAGTATTTAATAAGGTATCTGTTTATTTTCGGCATGTACAGTCTGTTTATGAGACCTGTCGCCGTGGATCCTGATTCAACGACAAGTTCAGTGTCGGACTCCGTCCGCAGGGCATCAATCGTCTCCATTTCGTAATCCAACCAAGAACGCCCCAATACGAAACCAAGCCCCGCGAGTATTCCCAGACAGATAAGAATCAGCAGGAATTTATGTAAGATTTTCATTATTTAACTTCTCAATTTTTAGCCTAACTGTGTACTGTTGCCCGTCAGAACCCAACTGAGAAGCCGCCACGGAATAAAACAACAGATAACAGGGAAACATTCTGAGTGCCGAATATACGGAAATAATGAAATCCGTTAATAAGAAATCTCTATATCCACGTGTACGTCAGTTTTCAGACCGGAACAACCGGTTATTCCGTTATTTTATTAATGCAATACGGTGACAAGTCATGTTCAGAAAAAACATGACTTTTTTCGGGAACCCCGAAGTAATCAATCTCAATAAGGCCAGACAGTAACCGCCGTATGTTCAGTCTGCCGGGTCGCAGACAACGGCATACGGTTATGTACTTTTTTATTTTTTATTATTTTTATCATATGTCCGTTCAGCTTTCCGGCCGGTATTCACAGCATCCGTCGAATGACGGGGAAAACCGAAGAACCCCTTTTCCACCACGGTAAGTGGACAAAGCACTAACGATCTTACCATAAATAAGCCTGACGAATGACATTAATACTAACCATTATATTAGAGTTATCACACATAACGGCTAAAGCCGCACGGGCTTTTTCGGCTGGCATTTAAAAGATGAATGGCGTTTTATTACCGGTACAACAATAAATATGGAATGAATTAATGTGATATATGGAGTAAAATACGCATGGATAATTTGCACAGATAACTGTCAACAATATTCAGATTATCCGTCTCTAAAGATTCAGATTCTAAATCAAACCATGATTAAACTTTATCGAAAAATCTTTGAGAATACCATTAGCGGCTTAATGTACCAGCATTAAGTCATAGATGTTTTGCTTAAAAAAAGAAGAAAACGATGGAAAAAACATATAATCCAAATGCAATCGAGCAGACCATATACCGTAACTGGGAGGAAAAAAAGTATTTCCGTCCTAGCATGGATGCAAGCAAACCTGCATTCAGTATCTGTCTGCCTCCGCCAAACGTAACTGGCTCCCTTCACATGGGGCATGCATTCCAGCAGACCATCATGGATATTTTAATCCGTTATCACCGCATGCTCGGTGACAATACCCTATGGCAGGCAGGTACCGACCATGCCGGTATTGCTACTCAGATGGTTGTGGAAAGAAAAATTGCCGCAGAAGAAAACAAAACCCGTCACGACTACGGACGTGATGCCTTCATCCAGAAAATCTGGGAGTGGAAGGAACAGTCCGGCGGTACCATCACCAGACAGATGCGCCGTTTAGGAACTTCAGTTGATTGGGATCGTGAAAGATTCACCATGGACGAAGGGCTCAGTGCAGCTGTTCAGGAAGTCTTCATCAGACTGTACAACGAAGACCTTATCTACAGAGGCAAACGTCTCGTAAACTGGGATCCTAAGTTACGTACCGCCATCAGCGACCTTGAAGTTGAAAACAAGGAAGTTCAGGGTCATATGTGGCATATCAGATATCATCTGGCAGACGGTAGAAAAACCGCTGAAGGCAAGGATTATATTGTTGTTGCCACCACAAGACCGGAAACCATGCTGGGCGATACCGCAGTTGCGGTTAACAGCGAAGACCCTCGCTACAAGGACTTAATCGGAGCCAAGATCGTACTTCCTCTTGTAAACCGTTTAATTCCTATCGTCGGCGACGAACATGCCGACATGACCAAGGGTACCGGTTGCGTAAAAATCACTCCGGCTCACGATTTCAACGATAACGAAGTAGGCAAGAGACATGCACTGCCTATGATCAACGTTCTTACCGAGGACGCAAAGATCCGTGAATCAGCAGAAGTATTCGATACCAACGGAGAACCTTCTGACGCATACTCAAACGAAATTCCTGCCAAGTACCGTAATCTTGACAGATATGAAGCCAGAGACGTAATTGTTGCTGATCTTGAAGCTCTCGGTCTTCTTGAAAAGATTGAGGCTCATACCTTAATGCAGCCGTACGGCGACCGTGGCGGCGTTCCTATCGAACCGATGCTTACCGACCAGTGGTACGTTCGTGCAGGCATCCTGGCCAAGCCGGCAATTGAAGCAGTGGAAAACGGAGACATCCAGTTTGTTCCAAAGCAGTACGAAAACATGTACTTTTCATGGATGCGCAACATTCAGGACTGGTGTATCAGCCGTCAGCTCTGGTGGGGTCACAGAATCCCTGCCTGGTACGATGAATCAGGCAAGGTATACGTTGCCCACAACGAAGCTGAAGTTCGTGAACAGAACGGTCTTTCTGCTGACACCGTACTCAGACAGGACAACGACGTTCTTGACACCTGGTTCTCTTCAGGTCTCTGGACGTTCTCCACTCTGGGATGGCCGGAAAACACTCCTGAATTAAAAACATTCCACCCTACCAGTGTACTGGTAACAGGTTTTGACATCATCTTCTTCTGGGTTGCCAGAATGATTATGATGACCATGCACTTCATCAAGGATGAAAACGGTAAACCGCAGGTTCCGTTCAAGACCGTATACGTTACAGGTCTCATTAGGGATGAAGAAGGTCAGAAGATGAGTAAGTCCAAGGGTAACGTTATTGACCCTCTGGACATGATTGACGGTGTAAGTCTGGAAGAACTTCTGAAGAAGCGTACCGGCAACATGATGCAGCCTCAGAAGGCAGCAAAAATCGCCAAGCGCACCGAAAAACAGTTCCCTAACGGCATTGAAGCCCACGGCACCGATGCACTGCGTTTCACCCTTACCGCACTAGCCTCAACAGGCCGCGACATTAACTGGGACATGAAACGCCTTGAAGGCTACCGCAATTTCTGCAACAAGCTGTGGAATGCCAGCCGTTACGTTCTCATGAATGTGGAAAACAGGGAACTTAGAAAACCTGATTTTGCTGACTATTCATTACCTGACAGATATATTCGCAGCAAGCTTGCGGCATGCATCAGGGAAATCAATCACAGTTTTAAAAACTACCGTTTCGATCTGGCGGCTACCGCTTTATACGAATTCGTTTGGAATGAATTCTGTGACTGGTACATTGAATTAACTAAGCCAGTACTTTGGTGCAAGGACGAAAACAGTACTTTGGGCGGAGAAAATCACAAGAATGCAACCCTGTACAACCTGATGGATGTATTGGAAACAATTCTGCGTCTTGCTCATCCGATTATGCCGTTCATAACTGAAGAAATCTACGGAAACGTTGCTCCTTTAATCAGAAATGACTTCAAAAAGGGCGATTCCATCATGCTGAGGGCTTACCCTTCAGACAACGACTTTGAATATGATGAAACAGCAGTTGCCGAACTTGACTTCATTAAGGAACTGGTTATTGCCGTCCGTAACATCCGTTCTGAAAAGAACCTTGCTCCTTCATTAAAGCTCAGTCCTATTATGAGAGGCGAAGCTGATGAACTTGCAGTCATTGAACGCAACATGGACTTTGTTCTTTCACTGGCGAACTTGGAAAAACTGGAGACCAGGGTAACTGACTTCCCTCCTGCAATCGCCAAGATTGTGGGCCACAGTGAGGTTCTGTTCCCTCTCGCGGGCATCGTTAAGAAAGACGAAGAGCTGGCTCGTCTTGACAAGGAAATTGCCAAGGTTAACTCCGAAATAGACAGAATTAACGGTAAGCTCAGCAACGAAACCTTCACCTCCAAGGCTCCGCAGAACGTAATTACCAAGGAGCAGGAAAAGCTTGCAAATTACAGGGAAAGTCTTACCAAACTTCTTTCTCAGAAGGACTTAATCAGTAAGCTTTAATTCCCAGTAGGCAGATAAAATCAAAGTCCCATTCCGGAATAACGTCGGCAATGGGACTTTTTTGTAGATGCTCTTTCCGCAGTTTACCACTGTCGCTCCTTCATACCGCCATTGTTTAACCAAAGTTTCCTCTACAGCATGTAATATTATTCACACCATGAATTTAACCTATCACAAAGATGAAGCACTAAGACTTATGAAAATGGCTGTTCCGATTTTCATAGGCAGCATATCCACAACGGGAATGGCCTTCACGGACACTCTGATGGCAGGAAGAGTCAGCTCACTGGATTTAGCCGGGCTTTCCCTTGCCACTTCCATTTTTATTCTTATAACAATCCCAATGTCAGCCTTTATGATGGGAGTAACTCCCATTATTTCAGCCGATCATGGAACTGACAATCGGGAAAACATACATTTTCATTTTTACCAGCTGCTGTACATCTCCGGAATAATAAGTCTGATAAGCATTACACTGTCGCTGAGCGCCCCCCTGCTTTTTCCATATCTTAATCTTGAGCCGAGAGTTGAGGAAGTTGCCACAAAGTATTTATGGATCGTATCTGCCGGAATTCCATTTACTTTTGCACTGAATTCTTTCAGATCTCTTACCGACGGAATAGGGAAAACCAAAATATCCATGATATGCTGCATGCTTGGACTGGGAATAAATGTCCTTCTCAACTGGATTTTTATTTACGGAAAATTCGGATTTCCGGCAATGGGAGGCATCGGATGTGCCTTGGCAACGGCCATGGTACAGTTTTTCATGCTGGTAATTCAGCTGTTCCTTACCGGCAGGGTGCGCTATCTGCAGAAATGTGCCATATACAGAGATCCACCGAAACCTGATGGCGTGACATGCAGACAGTTCATCAGAACAGGCTTCCCGCTTGCCGTGGCAATACTGCTTGAGATAGGAATCTTTTCACTGTTCTCCCTTGTGGTATCCACCATGGGAAGTACCGCCATGGCTGCCAATCAGATTTTCTTTAACTACATGACGCTTATATACATAATCCCGATGTCTCTTGCCAACGCCGTATCCATTCGCATAGGTTATACATACGGTGCCGGAAATTTCATGGCTGTGAGGAATACGATCTCGTCTGCGTTTGTCATTGGTCTGGCGTTATCCATAGTTGTTGGAATTACATCATATATTCTCAAAAATCAGATAATATCAATTTATACAACAGACGAAGAGGTAAAAAAGCTTCTGGCGGAAACATTCATCTGCGTATCCGTATATCAGATTGGAGACTACTGTCAGACCATAGGAACCGGAATACTCAGAGGCTTTCAGAAAAACAGAATCATACTGGTTATGGCACTTATAACGTACTGGATGTTTACCGTTCCTGTCGGGCTCATACTCTGCTTCAAGACAGTCTTGTGGGGACCACACGGATTCAACGGATTATGGATGGCATTATGCGTTTCACTTTACATTCTGGCTGTGGCGTATATATACAGAACACACCGGATTGTTAGCAGACTAAAAACCGACAACTGATTATTCGTCTGAAGGAGCACAGTTGACTATAATAAATCTCTTTAATTAAACCAAGTTTTTCAAAATATAAATGTTATCTATTGTTCTTGACAGTTGTCACATGTTTATTTATTATTTTTACACAATGTGTTAAAAAAATGTTCTAAAAGCACGTATTGTAAAAACATGAAAGAACAGCGATAAATTAATCATTTTCAGAGACAGTTATAAATATGATCAGACTTACCAAATTAGGAATAGCAGCCGTAGCTGCTTTAGCTTTCTTTACCCTCTCAAATCAAGCTTCAGCTGCACCAAGCAAATTATCTGTCAGACCTTACGCAAGCTTTAAGGCAGGCGCATCTTTGATGAATTTAGATGCGAGATGCAATGACAGCCATTTGTATGACAGTAGTAGCAATACGAGAAAAGATTATATCTGGGACTGTAGCATAGACCACAAAACAGCTTTCAGCATGAGACCGGCAGTTGGTCTTGATTTCTATGATGATTCCCTTGTAGGAGTAAGAACAGAAGTTGAATGGTATCAAAATAACCGTCAAACATTTACCAACAAATTACAAGGACAAATATATAGTGCACAGAGTACCGCAACTCAAACTTACTATGCTGAAAACAACAACAAAGTTAAAACTCAGGCTTTAATGTTTAACACCTATGCAGATTTCCACACTGACAAAATATTCACTCCATATATCGGTGCCGGACTTGGTTGGGCAAAGCATTCTAATAAGCACTCAATTATTGTTCCTGATTTAGTTATAGACGACGGTTATAGTATTTGGGGCCGTTCAGGTTACACTATAGACGGAAAAACAACTTCCAACAGACTGGCCGCTGATGTAACAGCAGGAACTGCAATAAAATTTAATGATTATATTGCTTTGGACCTTGGCGCGACATACTATTACTTTGGCTCAGTAAAGAATCCTGATAGTCCAAAAAAATTAGTCCTTAGTTCCGTTAATTTTGATGCAGGTTTAAGATTGACATTCTAAGATCAGACTTGATATTCTGAACACATAAACGCTGGAAACGCCATCTCGTGCACGTTTTCAGCGTTTATTATTTTGTTCTTTGCAGAAATTGGGGGGAATGTAGATATTGAAGAAGGGGCAAAAGTATTCTAGTATTTAAGTTACCACACAAAAACAAATAGAGATACTTTCGTATGATACACAGATAAACTCAGTTTGCTAACCATTTACTGCTGTTTCAAACAGCTTTGCACCCAAAACCTTAAAATCCGTTTATTCTTTCGAAAGCAACCGCCAAACGTCGGACATGAGATGTCCTTATTGCGGGAAAATGAACGTGTATGTTCATGCCAGACATTCCTCGGAAATTAAGGATTTTCCGTTCCTTCCAAAACACAGACAAAGTCTTGTTTTTCACTATCATGGTTATAAAAGCAGAGAATGCGGACATCATTTTATGGACCCCATACCCGCAAAAGTTCCAAATGCCAGAATAACCATACGGGCAGCCGAATGAATTAAAGGACTGTTATCCCGGAACATGCCTGTTTCCGCAGTTGCTGAGATTACCGGTTTTCATTGGGAAGCAGTTAAGAAAATTCATCTTGGCATCATGGACGAATTCCTTAAAAAACAGAAAGAGGAACTTTTGCGTTCCGGGTATAAACCTACATGTCGTTGATGATTTTGCAATGCACAAAGGCTACAGTTACACACACCTCCTACGTAATGGATTTGAAATTCTGTGTAAGGAGGATTTCAGAAATTTCTTCAAAGATGCATGACATGAAACGAGGAGAAACAAAGCCCTTCGCCATGAACAGGAATACTTCTTTTAACCGACTTGCTGAAGAATGCATACCGAAAACAGAAATAGTCTGTAACCGTTGCCGTACGCAGGCACTTTACGGAAAGGACGCTCTAGGTTTTGACAGACCTGAAAAAGTCAAAAAGTATCGTGACAGAGTAAAAAAAGAGATCGAATTATCACATTCGATCTCTTCAACTTCAATGTACCTTCTAAGGAATGAACCTGTTAGCTTAGTACAGCTTCAGCCATGAAGAACTCCTCACTGTTGGTTCTGCGTAGAACTTACCTACGTTACCCGGAACCTGACCGTCACCGACAGTTTCAGTACCAAATATCGCAGCTACACCGCCCTCAGCATTCTCAACAGTACCTTCATTCAGCAGGAATGAGAAGGTTTCGGAACGTGAGATCACCATATTAAAGTTCCTGAGTGTCCAGTCACCATCAATGATATAGGAAGAACCGCCACCGTTACAAGTATCGCTAACATTAGGGATATTTACAGGTACGGCAATATTGTATGAATTAACAATCAGCGGATTTCTGTAAATACGAGCTCCGTCTTCGTATGTTTCACCGTTGGCATCGGCAAGGTCAAGATACCATCCGTAAACCTTCGTAGCATGTGTAGGAACTTGGCCACCGAGCTTCAGTTGAATTTGGGTTACATCACCGCTGGAGAATCCATACTCAAACAGACAGCCCGCATTAGGATTACTTACGGCATCACCTGCCACACATCTGTGAACAAGATTATCATCTTCTCTGTTTGAAGCATTAATCGTCGGATCTGCAGAATTCATATCCCTAATCATGTATAAAGTCTGGTTTGTATTATACTTGAGAGATACTGTTCCCTGATCCGCTGAAGTCCAGAGTGCACCGGTACCGAAAATAAGACCTATACCTCCATTCGGATGCCATGCTGCCTGAATATCAGCAGTAATAGGCTGAGCTACTCCATTCTGATCAGTTGCCCTGAAAATAATCTTTGGCTCATAATGGGTCTTACCCCAGTTTGTGACATCGTAGTAAGCAGTAGGAGTTTTATTGGCCGCACGCTGAGCAGTAGCTACTGCATCAAGATCGATCTTCCATACATTACCGAAAAGATCACCCCAATATAATGCATTGATTATCCAGCCTGCATCATCGATAAATGAAGAAGATATCGGTGTAATACCGGTAAATGCATTTTTACGACCATATCCCCATGGGTCACCTGCATTAAACTCTTCGCTGGTCAAATCAATTTCACTGACTACACAAGGCTCAAACTTATCCTTGTCACCTCTTATACATTCACCACCATTGTGGAACATATCCACAAAAAGCAGCCCCTGCTTTTCAGCGTCATAACCACTGCCGAAAGCCAGATAGTGGACTGTCGAATCAGGGACTCCTGGGTTCTTAAGGATCTTCATATATGAAGGAGCCTTTCTCTGCTTACCGATATACTTGGAAAGATCTTCTCTGATTTCCCATACCAGCAGCGGATTGGTTTCAGTGAAGAACTTCGACCTGCCTGCGGCATTAGAAATACCGGCTGCAGAATTAATGTTAGTAACATCTAACAGATACGCGCCCTTCATACCAAGACCATAGGTACCATAAAGGTATGTTTTACTTCCGACTTCCAGCTTCTCTATAGTGCTGTCAACGAACGCAAAATGACCTGAATTATAGTTTTCCTTTACCAGCTTACCGATTGAACCTAAAGCAACTGAAGGCATGTATGAGACAACAGGTTTTCCGTTAGTGTCATCAATAATATGGAGCATACCGTCATTTGCACCTACCCCAATGAATACTTTTCCATTTATTTTAAACACATATGCATTGGAATTAATTATGTCACCTAACACAAAGTTAAGTTTCTTGGTACCAATGCTGATGTTTCTAGGTCTTAAAGGCTTATTTTCATTGTTGGCAAGTCTGAGGGAAATATTCTCAGATGAATTTATACCTTCATATGTATGATCACCGAGAACCCATCTAACAAGCTTATCGGCATACACAAGATAATCAGGGTCGTCCACATCTGCATCAGAAAGAGATGTTTCATTCAGAAGCTGACGAACAACATCATACCCCATATGCCCCACGGCTCCTGAACTTTTCGAGAAAGCTACATAACTGCTCTTATTGCTGTCCCAGGTCTTGGAGTCATACTTTGTTTCTTCAGCATACAATCTGGTTAATTTGGAGTTCTTTGCATCGAATGTAATGACAACTCTATCGTCAGGATTCATTGCGGCAAATGTCTCATCTGCACTCCACCTAACCATTGAAGGCTCGGTAGCGATGTAATTAACCACAAATTTCTCTGCGTCCCCAGATTCAGAGCTTTTTTCCTTATAGTTGTACCCAACCTTAGCTACAGAACCGTACCAGCTTGCAGGATCATATACAACCGCATATGTATCACCACCATTGGTCACACCGCCTGTAGAGAATGAGAAGGATGAACCAGACTTAACGCTCTGATCAATCTTACCAAGCATTTCGGCAATACCGTCGCGAAGCTTAATAGGATTGGTTACTAAATAGTAGTTATCAGGTTCGACGTTAGGATTACTGCGTGACGGATTCTGTTTTGGATTAATACCGTACTTGGCGGCAAACCATAACGGACTCTTTAACCAGCCTGAACCGGTATCCCCCGAAGTGGACGCCTTGGTAGCATACGTATTAGCAGCTGTGTTCCTAACCTTGAACACGCGACTGGTTGTAACACTGGTACCGTTTTTGGCGGCAACTTTACCCATTGAAGAGTATCTGTCACCATGGATACGATAGTTCCACTGTTTTTCATCACCAAAATCCTTGAATCTTGCATACTGCCAATACCCCTTTTCCACAAGAGTTCTTCTGTTGGCATAGTATATGTCGGCATGTGGAGCAATGAAAGTGTCGTAATATTTGTCAATATTTCCAGTACTCCAATAACCGGAATCGGTGTAATTCTTCTCAGAATAATCCCAGGTAGGGAACAAGCACAAATCACCAGGCCAAGATCCGCCTGACTTACCTGCTTCTACAACATCAGTCAACCCCCTCTTGCCATCAGCAGAAATTAGCTTCCATGAATCTCCTTTGCATGAATCAATTGACGCATCATTAATGAATGTATCAAGCTCATACAGATTAGGGTAACAGCCGCTAGAGTTGCTTGAAGACAGCTTACCGATGTCAACGAACACACCTTCATTCTCAACACCGGTTATTACATAACCAGCATGCTGAGGCTTATAAGGGTCACCGTCTTCATGAGTCAGCATAAGCCTTACATAGTAATCACCGCTCGCCCCCCTGAGCACCTGATACTTGTAACCTACCACCCAGTCCATATCATAGTCGGAACCGTATTCAAAATCTTCATAGCTTACTCTGAATACGCCTTCATTATCGTTCAGACTTTCAACATAAAAATCGGCTACCTGATTGGTAGACTGAACAATACGCTGCTGTCTGCTGATACTGTCGAACTGAGCTTTACAAACGTCACTGTCATCTTCCACAGGAGTTTTTGCAAAAGGAAGAATTTCAACGGTAACGGTTCCGGAATCAGTAGTAATCGGAATGTTAATCTGTGGCAAATTAGGCTTCATGGCCACCACGTAAGTGGACATATAAAGATCAGAAGACTTGTCATTAGGTCCGTAGGACGTTCTGACAGGATTCTTACTGTACATGGATGCGACACCGGCAACATTGTATGTTCCTGCAGCGAATGCAGCTGCCGGAGCAATACCTACAACCTGATTAAGGTTTGATATTTGCTTTCTGGAAGGAATAAACTCATACATGCCTGAGTCAACCCCTTTTACCCCGCCCATGTAGTAACTGCCGGATGAAAGACCATATTCCTGTGATACGGCACCTGTTTCAGCCTCAACAGCAGAACCGTTTCCGGCATAAGGATTGTTACTGCTGCTAGCACCGTCAAAACTGATGTTTTCATCGGCAATCAGCAGGGAGATAGGCTTGGCACAGTAGGTTGAGCTTCCTTCAGGATACGGGTCAGTAGCCTTAACATGCCCCATCTTCAGCTGATTTTCTTCCCAGCTTGAACGATCAGCCAAAGTTACTCTATCAACATACATCTCTTTACCGCCAAAGTATCTTGCGGTTTCATAAAGAATTTCACCAATAGGATTACCCCAGTCGTGACATGAACCGTGGGTCTCATTGTACATATTTCGAATTCTTGTTGTAGTGCGTTCACACTTGTTGTAAACGCCGCTGCCATTAGGCCCTGAAACAGATCCACTTTGTTTTCCGGATATGTTCATACGGTCGAAAGCTGCAACAATACCGCACAGTGCTCCCTTGCCGTCATTACTGGCTACCGTATCACACTGTATCTTGCTGAAATCGTAATCCCCGGCATAGTGATTGCCTGATGATGCGGTGCGGATTTCAGAGTTAAAATCACCGATATTTGCTCGGAGGATACCGCCGGAAATATTGCTTTCCCAACCGCCGGTCATAAGACCGAATCTCATGCGTGGAGACGCACCCTGACCATACTGCTGAAGCAGGCCTGTAGGCTGCCATATAGGTTCGGCTTCAGTACCGTAATTCATACAGTTGTCATTGTCATGAAACTCATCCGTACATGCAACTACTGCAATATTTCTGGTTCCGAGAGTTGATGCATCAAACAAATTCTCGCCAAGTACCTGACTACCGTTGGCTTTCTGTGTCCTGTCTATCTTCTTCTGATTTGCGGAACCTATGGCATCGTAGGTATCCTGGTTATACGTCTGGCGGCTTGCCCAGTCCCATATGTAGGAATAATTAACATCGGTTTTAGCCGGTGCTCGTCCAGGTATGCCTGCATTCGTAACTAACGCATAACGCATGTAGGTGGAAGTCCAGCGGAATGAATTGCCGGTGTTGCTGTCATCATTGCTTTCTCTTTTACTGTCATCAGGTGACGCAACAACAAAGAACCACGCATTTTCAGCGCTACCCGTATTCTGTAAACCGGTAAAATCACTAACCGTAAATGCCCCATCATACATAAGGTCTGAAAGAACCTTACCCCAGGCATGTGAATCACGAATAACACGAGAGTGGGCAAGCAGCGAAGAGCCTTTTCCCTTCATGCCTTCCTTGTAAAACTTTGTTGTTACGGCATTTCCCGCCTTCAGATCACTTCCCTTGGAAGAACTGTATACTCGCGCGCCACCGTAAAGAACCTTTCTGACAACGTCAATTCTGCTTGAGGTCAGATAATTTAAGAAGTTACCGCTCCAGGCATCACTTTCCTGACACACCTTAACTGTTCTGGATTCTCCCCACATGTTAAGACTTGCGGTTTTCTCTCCGGCCTTCTTGTAAGGATACCAGTATCCCGGAAACTTGGTATATGTTCCCCAGCCAACACTTATGTTTTCACTATTGCTTGGAGGATTCTGAAGATTTGTCAAACCCGACTGATACTTGTAACACAACTTATCGTCAAACAGACCGAAATATGAAATGGACGGGTCAAACATAATATCAAGTTTACCGTCACCATCTATATCGGTATAGTCTGAATAAGCTTCAGAGAAAAGATTATGTTCACGACCTACTGTCAACATAACCAGCGGTGCAATACCCAATCCCGCTATACCGAACGGAGTGGTAACGGGAGCATTGCTTTCCGCCATCTGTCTTTCCTCATTGGTGGAATTTTCTGCCGTCAAATTTGTTTTTGGTTCAGCAGCAAAAGCCACGCCTGAGATCGATATACCCGCGGCAGCCAGCACGACGCAGGCATTAATTACTCTGGATAAATCTTTTAACTTAACCATGAGCTTACCTCACTTATAATGTATATAAAAATTTTTTCTTTTTTCAAAAATGAAAACTACTCAATTTACTATTAAATACCAAATAACAAATTTTTTCAAAAAACTATTAACATTTAATAATGGAATTTCTGCTCAATTCACAAAAACAGTAAAATTTTACGTTAAAATTTATGAAATTATTTTTATAAAAAAGTGTTAAAAATCAACAGTTTTTAATATTTTGTTAATATAAATTATTGATTTTTAGCATCTGAATAAAAAATTTTTCGGTTATACATATTCATAAATAAATATAAGTTATATATATTTACAATATATATATTCTTTTGTTTTATGTTTTTCGCATAATCAAGACCCAAAAAAAGGGAAAGAGTAATCCCCTTTTCCCATGTTTGAATTGTTTCTAAAGTCCGCATGCAAACATATATTTTACAATTGCAAAAAACACAAAAGTCATACAACCTGCCGTTAACAAATGTAAACACGCTCTCTTACAAAACAGAAGCACAACTTTAAAGGAAGAAATCACCTGATTCACGCAGAAAAACATGACTTCATAAAGGTCTTATAATCACAGGCCTTCAGGCAGTCTGAAGTTCTGTTTTTCCTTTGAAACACCTATGTTTTCAATGTCGTACTCGTCATTCACATTAAGATGTTTCACTATCTCCTCAATGAGATATTCAGGAGCAGAGGCACCGCTCGTAATGGCAATAACCTCTTTCCCGGCAATCATTTCCGGTTTCACGTCTGTATAATCGTCAATAAGATAGGAAACGCAACCTGACTGTCTTGCAACCTCGCTGAGCCTGTTGGAGTTTGATGAATTCTTTGACCCCACCACCAGAACCACGTCAGCAAGATGAGCCACATCCTTTACGGCCTGCTGTCTGTTCTGCGTGGCATAACAGATATCGTTTGTGGCCGGACCGGAAATAAGAGGAAAGGTTTTTCTCAGTGCATCAATACAGCTCTGAGCTTCATCAACGCTCAATGTTGTCTGTGTGACAAAATGAAGTTTTTCAGGATTGTTGATATGCACCCTGCCAATCTCTTCAATGTCATTAACCACATGCATGGCACCCACGGAACTTGTGTACTGACCGACAGTCCCTTCAACCTCCTGGTGCTTTGCGTGACCAATCATAATGATTTCCTCATCCTTGTCACTTATGCGTCTTACCTTACGATGTACCTTGTCCACAATCGGACATGTAGCATCATATACCCTGAGATTCTTTCTGACGGCTTTCTGCTCGACGGCTTTGGAAACACCATGAGCTGAAAATACGGTAATGGCACCGTCCGGAATGTCGTCAAGGCTGTCCACAAATATGGCTCCGTGACGGTTAAGCTCTTCTACCACATGCTTGTTGTGAACAACCTCATGCAGCACATAGACATTTTCGTTTTCGTATTTGGCAAGTACCAGCTCAACAATCTGAATTGCTCTGCTCACTCCGGCACAGAAACCGCGAGGACTGACAAGAAGAATTCTTTTTCTTAACTTATTTTCCTGCATTTTCGGCTTCCCCATCCTTCTTATCCTCCTTTTTGACAAAAAGTTCATATACTACAAAAAGGAATACACCGACACACACTCCACAGTCAGCAATGTTAAATGCCGGATAGTGATAAATTTTTCCGCCCCATTCCAGATAGAAATCAAGGAAATCTATTACGTATGAATAGACGATTCGGTCGTACAAATTTCCCAGAGCTCCGCCTATAATCAGGGCAAAAGAAATATTCGGGAGAAAATCCGACACCCTGTTTCTGTACATGCAGACCAAAAGATATATGCTGACACCTAAAGCAACTGCTCCGAAGAAAATCTTCTGCCAGCCGCCCTTGTCTGCAAGAAAGCTGAATGCCGCACCCTGATTATGAACGTGAATAATGCTGAAAAAATCATGAATAACCTCAATGAAACCATTGGGGTCATACGCAGGAACATTGTTAATTATCCACAGCTTACTCAAATAATCCAAAAGGATTACCACAACAGAAACAGGCAGAAACACCAACCCCGACCTTAAGATTTTTCCACTCATTCACGAGTCCCTCAGTAATTAAATTAAAGCCCTGCAAAGAACAGGGCTTATATGTTTTCAGAAAGTATACTGTATGCCGAATTTATGCAAACTTACGGATTTCACCATCTCCGTCAATGTTTTCGGCACAACGCTTACAGATTCCAGGATGTCCCGCAACGGAGCCGATCCCCGGAACACGGTGCCAGCATCTTTCACACTTTTCCTCAGCCGTTGCGGTAACGGCAACTGAGAGACCTTCAATATCAGTCTTTTCAGCAGCGGCACCGTCGGCAAGAGGGAATACCTCACACTTTGATACCAGAAGGACAAAACGAAGTTCATCTTCAAGAACGGCGAGGGTTGAAGCAATGTCGTCATTTGCATAAATTCTGACTTCAGCTTCAAGTGAACTGCCGATCACCTTGTCCTTACGTGCGATTTCAAGCTTCTTGTTAACTTCATCGCGAACTGTCTTAACCTTCTGCCAGAAATCGTCATTTAATGAATCATCTTCAGGAAGTTCTCTCAAACCTTCAAACCATTCAGAGGTAAATACGTATTTATCCCTGCTGCCAGGTAACTGCTGCCAGATTTCCTGAGCGGTGAAACTCAGGATTGGAGAGAACCATCTAACCATCGCTTCGGCAATGAGATACTGTGCGGTCTGACTTGATCTGCGGGCCACGCCGTTGGTCTTTGAGGTATACAGTCTGTCCTTAATGATATCAAGATAGAAAGATCCCATGTCAACAGAGCAGAACTGCATTATTTTCTGCACTACGGTATGGAAATCAAAGCTGTCGTATGCACTGATGATTTCCTTCTGAGCCTTTGCAGCACAGGAAACTGCCCAGCGATCCAGGGCTACCATATCCTTGAACTCTACCATATCGGTTGCAGGATTAAAATCATTTATATTGGCAAGCAGGAATCTTGAGGTATTACGAATACGACGATAGGATTCCGCACTGCGCTTTAATATTTCATCAGACACGGTCATTTCGCCGCTGTAATCGGTAGAAGCAACCCACAGTCTTAAAATATCGGCGCCGAGCTTTCCGATTACGTCCTGAGGACTTACAACATTACCGATGGACTTACTCATCTTACGGCCCTGTCCGTCCACGGTAAAGCCATGAGTAAGAACGGTCTTGTACGGAGCTTTTCCGGAAATGGCCGTACTAATCATAAGTGATGACATGAACCAGCCGCGGTGCTGATCTGAACCTTCAAGATACATGTCCGCACTGTTGCCGTTGTATTCACTGCGCTTGTTGACAACCGTATAACTGGTTGAACCTGAATCGAACCATACGTCAAGAGTGTCCTTAACCTTTACGTATCTTTCCTGTTCTTCAGGAGTCAGAACTTCCTTAGGGTCAAGATCCCACCAGGCCTGAATACCCTTCTTCTCAACGCGCTTGGCAATTTCCTCAATCAGTTCCTGAGTACGAGGATGAAGTTCATTGGTGTCCTTGTCTACGAAGAGGGCAATCGGCACGCCCCAGGTACGCTGACGGCTGATACACCAGTCAGGACGGTTTGCGACCATGGCCTCAATTCGGTTCTGTCCCCATGAAGGAACCCACTGAACTTTCTTAATTTCATCAAGAGCCTTTGTTCTCAGCCCCTTTTCTTCCATGCTGATAAACCACTGCGGTGTCGCACGGAAAATAATAGGTGACTTATGTCTCCAACAGCAAGGATATGAGTGGGTAATTTTGTTTACGGCTGCAAGAGCATCCTTTTCCTTCAGCAGTTCAACAACCTTTGGATTGGCTTCAAATACATTCTGTCCGGCGAAGAAAGGAGTGCCTTCAAGGAATCGGCCGTCAGCGCCGACAGGACAGGCCACTTCAAGATTATACTTTGAACCTACAACATAGTCGTCCATACCGTGTCCCGGAGCAGTATGAACAGCACCGGTACCTGAATCATCGGTAACATGCGCACCGAGAATTACAGGGACCTGCATATCCAGGAAAGGATGACAGAACTTCAAGCCTTCGAGACTGCTGCCCTTTGTTACGGCAAGAACCGTAAATTCTTCAACACCGTATCTCTTTAATGCGTCGGCAGCAAGAACTTCAGCAAGAATGTAGCACTTGCCGTTATCAGCCTTAATGAGCTGATAATTGAAATCGGCATTCAGACAGACAGCCCTGTTTGCAGGCAGTGTCCAAGGAGTTGTTGTCCAGATTACAATGTTCGGAACCGCATCACACTGAACATTACCACCGAAAGCCTTCAGTACGGCATCAGAATCTGCCGCCTTAAAGCATACGTCGATTGCGTATGACTGCTTGTCATAGTATTCAACTTCTGCCTCTGCCAGAGCACTGCCGCAGTCGATACACCAGTGAACAGGCTTAAAGCCCTTAACCAGGTGACCGTTTTCGGCAACTTTACCCAGAGCACGGATGATATTGGCTTCCGTTTCAAAATTCATGGTGAGATAAGGATTGTCCCAGTCACCGAGAACCCCCAGTCTCTTAAAATCATTACGCTGCGCATCTATCTGGGTTCTGGCATACTTGCGACATTCCTCTCTGAACTCGGCGGCAGTAACCTTCTGTCCCGGCTTACCAACAAGACCTTCAACCTTAAGTTCGATTGGCAGACCGTGACAGTCCCAGCCTGGAATGTACGGAGCATCAAAACCGCTAAGGGTCTTTGACTTAATTATGATATCTTTAAGAATCTTATTTACTGAGTGACCAATATGAATATTACCGTTAGCATATGGAGGACCGTCATGCAGAATAAATGACTTTCTGCCTTTTCTAGCGTTTCTAATCTGACTATAAAGATCATCCTCATACCAAGAGTTCAACATCAGCGGTTCACGCTTTGCCAGATCTCCGCGCATAGGAAACGGGGTATCAGGCAAATTAAGAGTTTTCTTATAATCTGTCATTTCAATTTAATACCATAATTAATAAATACCGCTCAACAGCCTGCACGTGTTAAAGAGTGCATTACATTCATGCGCCCCTAACATGCTACGGAGAGACCGATTACGGCATGTCTAAACAAGAACGGCAAACACCGCACCTTAAACCATTGCAAACACGGACAAAACGCGTGCGCATTCTCCCGCATTCAGAAATTCTTCAGTTGTCTTCTCACGGATGAGCCTTAAAAAAAGCCCTTGTTTCCAGCTCATCCCTGGAAATCTGCTGTTTCAGTTCCGCAAGGGAAGGAAATTTAATTTCATCCCTTAATTTCTTTATGAACGAAACCTTTATCTCCCTGGTGTATAAATTTCCGGAAAAATCAAATATAAACACCTCAAGAAGAGGATCACTGCCGTTAACTGTCGGTCTTATACCGACATTGGCCATACCGTAACGTACGGTTCCGTCAGGCATACCGACCTTAACTGCATAAATGCCGAAAAGAGGAATAACCCTTCTGTTGAGGTTTATGTTTGCTGTCGGGAAACTGATGGTTGAACCAATCTTTCTGCCGTGACATACCTTCCCGCGAATGTAGAAGTATTCCCCCAGCATCTCAGAAACCTTCTCCAGAGCCCCTTCCGACAGAAGCTGTCTTATGGCCGTGGAACTCACCCTTTCTCCGCAGTATCTGTAACTGGACATGCTGAAAACCGTAAATCCGAACTTTTTTCCGGCTTCAGAAAGGAGTTCATATCCGCCACCGCCCTTTTTCCCAAAACGGAAGTCGTCACCCACAATCAGCAGTCTGACATTCAGTTTTTTTACCAGAATATCCTTAATAAACGATTCCGGAGACAAAACTGCCAACTTTTCGTTGAATTTCAGGCAGAACAGTGTATCTATGTCAAGTTCCTTCAACCCGAGATACTTATCCCTGAACCTGCTGAGTCTTGCGGGAATTTTCTCGCAAGACAAAAATTCCAGCGGCTGAGGTTCAAAGCACATCACACCGGTCTTAAGCCCCAGCTTACCGGCCCTTTCCTTAAGTTCACCGAGGACTGCCCTGTGCCCTATATGCAAACCGTCAAAATTGCCTATGGTAAGTGCCATTCCGTCAGCATTACCGGCATAATTATCAAGATTTCGCACTAAGTGCATAATTCAACCAACTATTCAAAACCTAATTTTTATATATCAACAAGTTTCAGATTATACCAAAAAAACGTTATGTTTATAACATTTTTCACTTTTCATGCGACAGCAGCCGTTTGCAGCCATACTGTTGCGGTACGGCAATTTTCGAACTACACCCCACGAAGATGAGATGGTCTGATCCCGAAAGCCAGAAGTGACACAAAGTATATCAGGGCTCCGGCCGCAATAAGAACAGCCAGATACACTATGGATACCAAAAGTCCCAATGAAGCCCAGGCCTCGATATTTTCAGCAAAACGCTCCCTGATAAAACTCAGTCCCACGGACATTACCGCAGTTCCTGCAAGAAGCTTTATGATAAACAGAACTGTAGATCTGCTGACGCGATAGATATTCTTTCTGGCAAGTCCGCTTAAAAGCAGTGTTGCGTTCAGAATGGCGGAAACGGTGGTCGCAAGCGCAAGTCCCAGATAACCGTAACCAAGTCCGCCATCAATTTCCAGGTACTTTTCCAAAGGAAAAACAATGATAAGACTGCAGCATATGTTAGTAATCATGGAAATAATGCCGTATCGTACAGGTGTAGCCGTATCCTGTCTGGCGTTAAACCCCGGAGCCAGCACACGGACAAGCATAATGGCCCACAGACCGGAAACAGAGGCAATAACGCTGAGTCCCACATGTCCTGCGGCATCGAGTCCAAACTCACCTCTCATGTAGAGAACCCTTACGATAGGTTCACGAAGCATGATTATTCCCATCATGGCCGGGAACCCCAAAAGCAGCACCAGTCTTATTCCCCAATCCATGGTTTTCACGTAGCCGTCATTATCCTTTTTGGCATACTGACGTGACAAGGCAGGCAGAATCACGGTTCCGATGGCCACGCCGAATATACCTATCGGAAATTCCAACAGTCTGTCGGAATAATACAGGTAACTGATGGCTCCCGTTGCAAGATTCGTGGCAATAATGGTGTTGATAATGAGATTTATCTGACTCACTGAAACACTGAAAATTGCAGGAAGCATCAGCTTTCTTATTTTGGAAACTCCAGGATGATTCCAACTGATTTTCGGCTTAACCAGACATCCCAGTCTGTAAAGAAAAGGAAGCTGGAACGCAAACTGAACCACTCCGCCGGCAAGGAATCCCAGTGACAGTGCGAAATTCGGATCTTCCGTGTAAGGCGCAATGCATATGCAGCTGGCAATCATGCACAGATTCATGAGACACGGTGTTATCGCAGGAATAAGAAATTTCTCAAAAGTATTCAGGATGGCACCGGACACTGCCGTAAGTGTTATAAAAAACAGATACGGAGTGGTAATTTTAAGGAGAAACGAGGCCTGAACAAACTTTCCGCCTTCAGGACCGTCATGAAGCCACTCCTCGAACCACCCCCAACCGAAAATTGCGGTAACCACATGACTTCCAAGCATGCCGAGAACGGTAATGAGAAACACCAGAGCACCAAGTGTACCGGAGGTATGACTGATAAGATCGTTAAGTCCTTCCTTGTCCTTGTTGGCCTTAAATTCAGCCATCACCGGAACAAATGCCTGACTGAAAGCACCTTCTGCGAACAGTCTTCTCAGAAAATTAGGAATACGCTGGGCAAAAAAGAAAACGTCCGAGCTCTGTCCGGCCCCCAGAATCCCGGCAATGAAAACATCCCTTATAAGACCGAGAATTCTAGACATAAAAGTAGCTACTGACGTAACCAGGCTGGAACGAAACAATTTACTCATAATATAAGCATAAATCCATCTTACCGAATCAAACGCAGGCTCACCACACTTTATCTGAAGTAATCAAAACGTATACGCCTGCTTCTCTAATGCACCGGAAACGAAACATCACTAATATATATAATATTATTTACGGACGGGTGCCTGAGTGCAGATTATAACCGCTATCAGGCCCATACTCAAACACAAAGCCCCTCCTCATTCCCGTGATTTTCTCCGTCTCTCATCACCCACCCTCCTGATAAAGATTCGGAAACCGGAATTACACATAAAAACGGCCATCAAAAAACATGACATTGAGATGAATATTTGATATAATCCGCGAAGTTTATTGTCCAAACCTAGTTTGATTGCAATACGCATAAAATCCTAAATTCCGGGAAGTGTCTCTTTGTGCCGTAAAGCTATCCATAAACAGGGACAAACCGCAAAACGATCATCGGCGTAACCGGCTAACTACGTCATAAGATGATAATGACTATTTGCTGTTGTGTTTTTAGACAAAGACAATTATAATTGCGCACATCTGAAAGCAGACCGTAAATATCATTTGGTTTGTGTGTTTAAAGATTAACACTGATAAATTGAACGATAAACCTTAAAAGTATTGTTAAGTTTATCTTTATATTAAAGAATTTTTAGGAGTTTACTTTGGCTAATATCAAGTCAGCTAAGAAGCGTGTAATCGTTTCAGAAAGAAATCGTGTTCATAATGTTGCCCAGCGTTCAGCCATGCGCACCGCAGTAAAGAAGGTTGTAGCTTTAATCGCTGCAGGCCAGAAGGATGCTGCAAAGGAAGCCTTCAACAACGCTCAGGTTCTTCTTGATCGCGCTGCCAGCAACGGTTTAATTCACAAGAACAAGGCTGCTCGTCATAAGTCTCGTTTAAGTGCTCAGATCAAGGCTCTTGCCTAATTCTGACAGCCCCTTACAGGGATAAATCAAAAAAAAGTAAAACCGGCACTAAATGCCGGTTTTATTTTTTTTCTCGGAAAAGTGAACTTTTTATAAACTCCACTCTCTAAGATAATAGAGCTGATAAGCTCTTCCTTCATAATAATATCTTTCTTAACTCGCTTTAACTTAATTCTAAGGCGAGTTTTTTATTTTGCCCTGAACTTTTTTAATTATTATCCGCCCCGGACATCCCCATTGCAGGGGACAGGTTTATTTTATAATTTTATAAAAACAGTGACAAAAGGAACAAACAATATATGGAACTTGCGTCATAAATTATTCACAGAATAAACATAAAATTAACAGCTCTTTATATCCCCGTATATCAGCGTATCTTAAATTCGCTCCCAGAATATAAACAGTTTAATCACAGATTTATTTACAATAATGTTTCTGATCGATTCTAGACTTTGGTAACACTTTTTGACACACAAATTCCATATTTCGTGGAACAAATCAACAAAATTAGTTTATACTAAAAAATAATTTTAGATATCATCTGGGAACTTTCTGCCCAGACCCCAGTCTAAAATTATACCTGCGAAACGAAGATATAATGTTTATTATTTTCTTTGTTTTTCATTCCGTGTTTTCGGTCATCATCTGCTGTCTTGGTGACCGTTTTTTTTTGCCTGTTAAAAATCTATCCGCTTCCGATATGTCATGTATTCTGAATTAGGTTTTATTCTTTAAATGAATCATGTCTGACTGTCAGTTCAACAGAATAATAATCGTTTCCCGTCTGTCTTTCAGAATCACCACAGGTCTTGAAAACCCCGTGAACTCCCAAAATATTACCGCCTTCATCCGTAACGACGGGATGCAGAGGTCTGAGAATCAGCGGAATACCGTATTCCTTCCACAGTTGCTTCAGAATCTGACTGTGCATTCTGGTACTCGGTTTCAATCTGAGTGATGACACCGGATTAAACTGCAGGATCACACCGTTCTCATCTTTCGGCAGATAAAAAACATCCCTGACGAAGATATCCGGATCAATCCCGCAGTCCGCACTGCATAAATCCTCTCTGCATTCAAAGGTTCTTCTGAGGGAAAGCACCACGCCGCCACAGTGAACATCCTCACCGACGGCAACATGAACCGTTCCGGAATTAACAAGTCCGGATGTATCAGGAACAGCAAAGAGATGGCCGCGATACAGACTTATGACCATACCTTCCGCCTCTATTCTTGCATTTGAATCCGTACTATCCATAAGCTTCAAAATCTCAGGCAACTGTTTTCTGGGAATCTGAATGCCGTAATTGTTGCGTAAAAACAATCTGATTAATGACTTACGGTACTTATCACCAAGAACTCCGCCATTTGCGGCAAGTTTTTTCATATTCAGGGCGTGACCGGCATAAGGAACGGGCTCCACAAAACCGGCAAGCTTTTCATTAAGCATATCCTCATATAAAAGCAGGTCATCGCGAAGATTCTCTGAAACAATTCGTGCCCCGGAGAGAATCTGAGGAAACCGTCTTTTAATTACCGGAATCACTTCATGTCTTAAATAGTTTCGATCGTACTGATTACTCAGGTTGGTGGGATCCGTAACATAATTTAAATCATTGATACGACAGAATTCCTCCACCTCGGACCGGCTTACCGCAAGCATGGGTCTTGCCAGAAAACCGTGCGCAAAAGGCTGAATATCCGGAATGGCGCTTAATCCGGAAATTCCCGCACCGCGATTAATGGCCATCAGCATTGTTTCAAGCAGATCATCTGCGTGATGTGCCGTAAACAGCACACATTTATCAGAGTTAATGTATTTCGAAAGAGCTTCATATCGTGCCTTTCTGGCGTTGGCCTCAACTGACCCCCGCAAACTTACACGAACATGTTCTACGTGAAAATCCACACCTGTTTTTCTGCATTCATTTTCGCAGAAGGTCACCCATTCGTCAGCCACCTTCTGCAGATGATGATGAACATACACTGCCCTAACGCTGAGAGCAAGTTTTCTGGATGACGCAGCAAGCTCCAGAAGCATGCGTGAATCAGCTCCGCCGCTCAGTGCCACAACCCAGTTTAAGCCGGCATATCTTGAGAGATCGATTTTTTCTGAAATTCTTCTGCTGAGCAGTTCTCTGTCATTTATCATAGTGACAACCCAAACAAACGATTGTACATTTTCAAATAAGGCCGGAAGACCATCATAAAAAAAACCTTAATGAATTCATTAAGGTTTTTATGTATCTTATGCAGGATGATGATATCTCATGTACCATCAACCTCTCCCTTTAGCAGTAACCGAAAGCAAGAAGCTTCTTGTAACGGTTCTCAAGGAGCTGATCTTCAGACTGCATCTTAAGCTGACTCAGATCCATCAGCAGTCTGAGCTTCAGATTTTCAGCCATGGTCTTATAGTCCCTGTGTGCGCCGCCTAACGGTTCTTCCACAATATTGTCAATAAGTTTGAGTTCCTTTAATGCTGAAGCGGTAATATTCATTGCTTCAGCAGCTGTTGACGCCTTGTCGGCACTCTTCCACAGAATTGAGGCACAGCCTTCAGGAGAAATAACGGAATAGGTTGAATACTGCAGCATGTTAACGCGATCACCGACGCCGATGGCAAGAGCACCGCCTGAACCGCCTTCACCGATAACGGTACAGATGATAGGCACGCGCAGAGAACTCATCACTTTAAGATTTCTGGCAATTGCCTCAGCCTGACCTCTTTCTTCCGCACCAACTCCTGGATATGCACCAGGAGTATCAATAAAGGTGATAATTGGAAGCTTAAATCTTTCCGCAGTCTGCATCAGACGTAAAGCCTTACGGTAACCTTCTGGTCTAGGCATACCGAAGTTTCTTAATGTACGCTGCTGCACGTCTCTGCCTTTCTGATGACCAATAACCATTACGGATTCACCGTCAATACGGGCTACACCACCGACAATGGCGTTGTCATCTGCATAGGCACGATCGCCGTGAAATTCTTCGAAGTCAGTAAAAATGTTCTCAATGTAATCAAGAGTGTAAGGTCTTAACGGATGACGTGAAAGCTGGGATATCTGCCATGCACCGAGATTGGAAAAAATCTTGGTGGTCAACTCTTCCTGCTTCTTTTTCATAGATTCAATCTGATCGGTAAAATCAAGACTATCGCCGATATTGGTACTGACCTTCTTAAGCTCCTCAATGTGAGCCAGGATCTCAGCAATAGGCTGTTCAAAATCAAGATAATCCATATTCATAATAAATAACACCTCATTCCTGACGAGAATTTAAGATTATGCCGGAAGACGTCTGATTACAAAAATGTAAAAAAGTCCTTTTTAACGCCATTGCGAACATATAACCGGACATTCCGGATTCATGTTCAGTTCCCGAACAAAACCCCAGCATCCATCGTGCATCGCACAATGAATAAAGAATACAACATTACACTGTAAAACAATCTGACCGGTGCGTCAGTTTTCATGATTTCTGACTCTGCATCCCGAATAAAGTTCCTATATGGCACTCCATAGCTCGTTATGCATGCGGATATTCTCTGGTAATATCCGAACAGGAAAATACCGCTCCGTTTTACATTTTTACATAACGGCTTTTTATTGGCTTTATCTGTCTGTCGTTTTTCAGCAGAAAACAGTACACCCCGGCCGTCAGTACATTAAAGTTTATGTATTTTAAACTAAATACACCTTAATTTCGACAAATTAATACCACAATGCCATCAATCTCAAACAAACATCCGGGTCCCGAGCGTATACGCAGGTAATCAGCGTCATTAACCGAAGCAGGCGTTCCGGTGAAACATACTAATCGTATACGACCTCAACCCTGTTCTTCACGTAATATTCAAGAGAATCCAGAACGGAATCACTTGGTTCCACGTAATACTGTGTCGGAGCAATCAGGAAAGACACGTCATTATCTATTGCAAGCTCCAGTCTGGTGTTTCCGCCCTGCGTCTCGGCAACCTCTCTTATGCGGGCCGCCAGACCGTCATCCTTAAGCTGTTTTGCATCAAGATAGACTCTTATGGCTTTTGCCGCCCGCTGACGTGCCGTAGTTATATTCTCAACCTTGTCGATAAAAATCTTCTTCATGTTCTCACGTTCGTCAAAGCCGATCTTACCCGTCACCATAACCAGAGTATTAAGTTCAAGTTTGTCCTCGAAACGGGCAATCTGATCCCTCCACAGAGTAAATACCATTCTGCCGGTATTATCCATGATGACACCGCTCATCAGGTGATCCCCCTTGGATGTGACGCTGCGCCTGAGTTCTATCAGAATTCCGGCCACTGTTCCCGTCGGTCTTTCCGATGCATAGCCGCCATATGAAGGAACAAGCGTGGCGATCTTGCTGACCTGAAGATGGTCAATTTCGTCAAGATATCTTGAAAGAGGATCAATGGTCAGATAAAGTCCCAGATATTCAACTTCTCCCTGGAGAAGTTCCTTGTCAGAGAACGGCTTGGTAAACTGGTAATCAGGATCCTTAAATTCCTGTGCAACGTCTGCAAACATGTCAATAAAACCGCCCTGCTTTTCCTTGGATGAGGAATTACAGAGATTCAGAGCCAGATCAACCGTACTCAGCATGGTGCTGCGATCCTTCGGACTCTTATTCGGACCTATCTTATCAAGAGCTCCGGCCTTAATCAGGGCTTCAAGCACTCGTCTGGACATGTTACGGTTGTCAATACGGCGACAGAGGTCAAAAAGACTGACGAAAGGACCGTTCTTGCGTTCCTTCATGATTGCCTCAACAGGATAGTCCCCCACCCCCTTAACGGCGCTGAGACTGAATACGATATGTCCCTCGTCGTTCACGATAAATGAAGTCTGTCCCTCATTTATGTCCGGCGGATCAACCTTGATCTTCAGACGGCGGCATTCGTTCACGAATACTTCTATCTTTTCCGCATTGGTCTTTTCTGACGTCATCATTGCCGCCATGAATTCTGCCGGGTAATGAGCCTTCAGCCACAGTGTCTGCAGTGTCACAAGCGCATATGCCGCGGAATGCGACTTATTAAAACCGTACATGGCGAACTTTTCCACCTGATCGAAAATCTTCATCGCCTTGTCCACGGAAATAATACCTTTTTTCTTAACACCTTCTGCATAGGTAATGCGGTGCTTTGCCATAACTTCCGGCTGCTTCTTACCCATGGCTCGGCGCAGAATATCAGCTCCGCCAAGAGAATAGCCGGCAAGAACCTGCGCAATCTGCATTACCTGTTCCTGGTACACGATAATACCGTATGTAGGTCCAAGCACCGGTTTAAGATCTTCGTGCTGGAAATCAGGATGAGGGTAAGCTATCGGTTCGTTACCTCTTTTACGGTCAACAAAGTTATCCACCATGCCGCTTCCCAGAGGTCCCGGACGATACAGTGCCACAAGAGCAATCATGTCTTCAAAGCAGTCAGGCTGCATTTTCTTTATAAGTTCGCGCATACCGTTGGATTCAAGCTGGAACACTGCCGTTGTCTCAGCGGAACGCAGAAGTTCAAAGGACAATTCGTCTTTCAGGTCTATGCGGTTAATGTTCACCGGCGGCTGTTTGGCTTTTTCGAGGCGCTCATTTATCATATCCACGGCCCAGTGAATAACCGTCAGAGTACGCAGACCGAGGAAGTCAAACTTAACAAGCCCGGCCTCTTCGACGTCATGCTTATCGAACTGGGTTTTAAAGTCACCGCCTTCCTCATCACACATAAGCGGTGCAAAATCGGTAATAACCGTAGGAGAAATAACCACACCGCCGGCATGTTTACCGTGCGATGTCGTGATCCCCTCAAGTTTCAGTGCTATGTCAATGATGTAGCGGTATTCCTCATCATTTTCATACTTATCCACAAATTCCTGAATTCTATATTCTTCTTTCTTAGGATCCAGACCAAGAGTGGCCTTAAGAGTTACGTCAGGCTTTGAAAGAATGAGTTTTGACAGGTTGTCACCGAAGCTGTAACTTTTACCGAGTACACGGCATACACTCTTTATGGACGCTTTTGCGGCCAGTGTTCCGAAAGTAATGATCTGAGATACGGAGTTTCTACCGTATTTTGAGGCAACGTATTTTATTACCTCACCGCGGTTATCCATACAGAAGTCAACGTCGAAGTCGGGCATGGATACACGCTCAGGATTAAGGAATCTTTCAAACAGCAGGTCATAAGGAAGAGGGTCAAAGTCCGTAATCTTAATGGCATAAGCCACCAGAGAACCGGCACCTGAACCACGCCCCGGTCCTACAGGAATATTGTTCTTTTTGGACCACTGAATAAAGTCCATCACGATAAGGAAGTACCCAGGGAAGTCCATGGTTATGATTACGTCAAGCTCTATTTCAAGACGTTCAAGATATCTCGGACGGTTTCGGTTTCTTTCCTCCTCATCCGGAAAGATTACCTCAAGACGTTCCTCAAGACCTTCATAGGCTTCCTTTCTGAGATATTCAGCATCAGTCAAATCACCTGTCGGAAATTTTGGCAGATAGTTGGTACCGAGAGAAAGCTCAACGTTACACCTTCTGGCAATCTGCAGCGTGTTCTCGACGGCTTCAGGAATATCCTTAAAGAGCTCGCACATCTCCTCCTGCGAACGCATGTACATCTGATCCGTATACGGGTGAACCCATTTCTCATCATGAATAGTTACCTTATCCTGAATAGCCACACGGACACGATGTATCTCAAAATCTTCTTTTTTGGCAAACATTACCGGATTGGTAGCCACTACGGGAAGATTTTCGGTGACGGATTTGTCCATCACCATGGCAATGTATTCCTCTTCCTGCGGGCGACCGCATCTTGATATTTCGAAATAAAAACGATTAGGATAGCATTCCCTGTAGTACTTCAGACGCTGTTCAAAAAGATCCTCTCTTCCGGACAGCATGAATTTTGCGAGATCACCGTTAAGACCTCCGCTCAGCATGATTACACCGTCGCTGTAATTCTTTAACCAGCTTAAATTAACCCTGAAGACATGATCCAGAGCCCCCTGCTGATAGCCGTATGACTGAAGATCAACTATGTTTCTGTATCCGGTAAGATTTACCGCATACAGCTTTATTCTGAAGAAGAATCGCTCGGTGGCGTTTTTTCTGGTGTCGTCATATACATTGAGTTCAATGCCGAATATCGGTTTGACTCCCTGCTTCATACCGTCCTCATAGAGCTTCACGGCGTTGCACTGGTTCATGAAGTCGGTTATGGATACGGCATCCATTCCAAGAGCCTTGGCATTTTTAACGACCTTGCCCACATCCATCAGGCCGTCACACATGGAATAGTCAGTATGTACGTATAAATGAACAAATTTGCTGTCAGACATTTCCGGCTCCCGGATTATTAACAATTAGAGGTATCAGCCATTCAGTGCGTCAAGTATTTCCTTAACTGGACGATACGACTTTCTGTAAAGGCCTTCAATCAGCCCGAATTCCTTTATGGCACTGAGATGTGCCGCCGTAGGATACCCCTTATGCGACGCAAAACCATACTGCGGATACAGTCTGTCAAGTTCTATGAGTTCCCTGTCTCTGGTTACCTTGGCTATTATTGAGGCTGCACTTATTTCCTTTACGCGGGCATCACCCTTAACCACGGCCTGAGCAGGCATCATCAAATGCTTGGGAATCTTATTACCGTCAACAAGAACCATTCCGGGAACGATTTTAAGGGATTCCACAGCCCTTTCCATTGCAAGCATGGATGCCCAGAGTATGTTGTATTCATCAATTTCGGCCGGAGTGGCAATTCCCACGCCAACGGCAAGAGCCTTCTCCTGAATTTCGTTGTAGAGAATGTCTCTCTTCTTCTCCGTAAGTTTTTTGGAATCGGCCAGCCCTTCAATGGGATTTTCAGGATCAAGAATAACGGCTGCCGCCACTACATTTCCTACCAAAGGTCCTCGTCCGGCCTCATCAGTACCGGCATAAATCACGTTTTCCCCGGCAAGAGGATATACAAAAGGAGCAAATTCGGTTTTAGATGACATAATCTCCACCTGTCAGTAATAATCCGTTCATTCCGCCGGCAGGACATTTTCAGAATTTGGTTGCGGAAAATGACATGTCCGCATCTTTCCTGACATTTACCGGCAACAAAAAATACCAGCAGTATCGTACTCAGCCTTCATCACTGTCTGAAACATCCGTTTTTTGACTTTCACGCTCGGATACGGGCTGTTTTTCAGGAACAGTTATGGTGACTTCCGGCTCTGAATTTTTGGAAGCCCTTTCGGCTATAACCTTCATTACAGCATCTGCGGCAATGGAATCGGAATCAAGATCAAGCAACCTGTGAAGACGATTGAATTCCATGAACAGATGACGGTTGTCACTGGTAAAGATTTTATTTATTTCCCTGCTGATGTTTGAAGGTGTGCAGTCGTCTTGAATAAGTTCCGGCACAATCTTCTTTCCGCTAAGAAGATTAGGAAGGGAAAACATGTTTACCTTCAGCATGTGCTTGCCAATCATTGCCGTAATTCTGCTGACAATATAGCACACCACCATGCTCTTATTCAGCAGCATGGCCTCAAGGGTAGCGGTTCCCGAAGCAATCATGAGAGCGTTGGAGGCACTCATAACCTCTTTGGATCTTCCGACCCATATGGTCAGCGGTATGTTAGGAGCATGCTTCTGCCAGAGTTTTGAAAGAAGTTCAGCCTTTGCCCTTGTCGTTGTTGCACTTATAAATCTCATCACGGGATATTTTTTCTGGAGTTCATAAGCTGCTTCGGCGAACTCCGGCGTCAGGAATTTTATCTCAGCCACCCTGCTTCCCGGAAGCACACCGACAATCTGATTGCTCTTCATGGCCTCATCGGAAAAGCTGAGGGCAAGTCTTGCGGCTGACATGGGAACATTCATCGGAATTTCCCTGGCAAGCCTGTGCCCCACGTATGTGCACGGCGCATCGAACCTTTCGTAAAAATCCTTTTCGAAAGGAAGAATGGAAAGCACCATGTCCGTGGCTGCCTTAATCTTATATATACGGCTCTGACGCCAGGCCCAAATGGAAGGACTTACGTAATGAACAGTGGGAATACCGCTTTCCTTAAGCTTTAATTCCACATGCAGATTAAAATCAGGAGCATCAATCCCGACATAAACCAAAGGTTTGTTTTTTTTCAGAAATGAAATAAGATCACGTCTTATTTTTAGAATTCTCGGAAGGGACTTTAAAACCTCGCCGATACCCATCACAGCCAGATCCTCCATGTCAAAAAGCTGCAGGGATTGTTTTCCTGCTGCCTTTCTCATTTTCGGACCAAAAACACCGACAAACCTGGCTTTGGGATCGCGTTTGCGGATGGCTCTGATCAGCCCTTCACCTAAAGTGTCGCCTGAAGATTCACAAGCAGTAACGGCATAAAGATGCCCATTGTTAAATGACGAGCTGTGTTCCATTTTATCGACAGATACCGCGGGTACTTTCTTTCAGGAAGTCTACCAGAAGCTGTACTGAAGGTTCCTGTTCACATAAAGGTCCAAGTTTGTCAATTGCTTCATCGACCGTCTTACTTTCTTTGTATACGATCATGTATGCATGTCTTATTGTAGAAATGGCTTCATTGCTGAATCCTCTGCGACGCAGCCCTTCCTTATTTATGCCGAAAGGCTTTGCGTAGTGACCGGCAGCCATTACAAACGGAGGAACATCCTGATTCAGTGCTGCCATACCGGCAATAAATGCATGATCGCCCACACGGCCAAACTGGTGAATTGCGGCGAGACCGCCGAAAATAACCCAGTTTCCGATATGCACGTGACCTGCCAAAGTTGCATTATTGGCAAAAATACAGTCGTCACCCACAACGCAGTCATGAGCCACATGGACATTAACCATGAACAGATTTCGGCTGCCGACCTTGGTCAGACACTGATCCTGTACGGTACCGCGATGGAAAGTACAGTGTTCTCTTATGACATTGTCATCACCGATTTCAAGAAAAGTCCTTTCGCCGGCGTATTTCTTATCCTGACAATCCTCACCGATGGTAGCAAACTGAAATATCTTATTGCGCTTACCGATTTTTACCGGCCCCTTAATTACGCAGTGAGATGCAATCGATGTGCCTTCCCCGATTTCAACTTCAGAACCGATAATGGTCCAAGGGCCCACGGTAACTCCAGGCCCGATAACGGCATCATCACTGACAATGGCAGTGGAGTGTATAACCGCACTTTTATCAATCATAGCTACCTGTCCTCAAAAAGAAAAATCAGCCCTTACGCTTTGCACACATTAAATCAGCGGAACATACGACTTCACCGTCAACTGAAGCCACGCCGGTAAACTTGGCAATACCGCGTCTTTCCTTCAGATATTCCACTTCCAGAACAAGCTGATCACCTGGTACAACCGGTCTCTTGAAACGGGCATTGTCAATTGATGCAAAATAGTACAGTTCATCAGATTCAGGCTTACCAACCATGGTGAACGCCAGAATACCCGTAGCCTGAGCCATAGCTTCAAGTATTAATACTCCCGGAAGAACAGGTTTGCCGGGGAAGTGTCCCTGGAAAAACGGTTCATTGAAAGACACGTTCTTGACAGCCTTAAGGGTCTTGTGTTCACCTTCAGTGCAATAGTCCAGAACTCTGTCTACCAAAAGAAACGGATAACGATGTGGCAAAAGATTCAAAATCTGTTGAATATCTAATTCTTTCTGTGTAGTGCTCAATTGTTTATTCCTTACCTTGGTTATCTGAGATCTCTGCAAGCTTCTTTTCAGCCGCTACCAAACGTTTATATATCTTTTCTATCTGATACATGCGAACCTGTGTTCTTGCCCATGTTGCGGCATCCGTAACAGGTAAATACGATTCATACTTACCAGGTTTTTTAATGTTGGAGCCAACCTGTCCCAGAATATGTGCGCCGTCGCAAACAGAAATATGGCCGTTAAACACAGAAGTACCGCCAATAATACAGTACCTGCCGATATTTACGCTTCCTGCAATAACCGTAGCCCCTGCTATTGCAGTTCCATAGCCAATCTTGTCATTATGTGCTACCTGCACCTGATTGTCTATTATAACATTATCTTCAATCACTGTGTCATCTATCGCACCGCGATCGATTGTAGTTGATGCACCGATTTCAACATCGTTACCGATAACAACTCTCCCGACCTGAGGAATTTTAATCCAGCGGCCGCGTTCATTGGCATAACCAAAGCCGTCCGAACCGATAACGGCTCCGGACTGGAACAGACAGCGTTCACCGATAACACAGTTATGATAAATGCTTACGTTTGCCCATAACTTGGTGTTTTTACCGATAACGGTTCCCTTTCCCACAAAACAGTTTGGACCGATCTGGGCACCTTCGCAGATATGGGCATCAGCCTCAATTACCGCATTTGCTCCCACCGATACGTTCTGTTCAATTACGGCGGCAGGATCAATCACGGCACTCGGATGAATGCCGGTGGCGCTTCTCGGGGTTGTATCAAAAATCTGAGCAATCTTTGCGAAAGCAACATAAGGATCAGCCACAACAATGTAGTTCTGTGAAGAGCTGGTGTCCACCATGCTTTCCTTTACGATAACGGCACCGGCCTTTGTCTGAGCCAGGTATTTACGCATTTTTTCATCAGACAGAAAGCTGACCTCATTGCTCTGTGCGGTAGCCAAATTGGCTATCTTATAAACTTCATGATTTCCATCACCTATTATTCTGCCGCCCAGGGCTTCTGCCATTTCAGAAATTTTCATATGAATCAATACCTCAAAATCAATATACGGCTCAAACAGACATCATTTGCAGGTTATTACTTGGCTCTGCTTACGTTTTCAATTACCTTTTCTGAAAGATCAATTGAATCGTTGGAAATGTAAAGCAGACTTTCGGCACGGATGACTACGTCAACGTTATTCTGCTTTGCCACTGTGTCAATTGCGGCCTGAATCTTCTTGTCGATCTCAGTCTTTTCCTTGAACATTAACTTCTGCTGTTCTTCACGAAGTTCGCTGTATTTAACCTGTAATTCGGTTTCAATAAGCTGAAGTTCACGCTGCTTCTTTGCTCTTTCATCAGCTGAAAGTTTTGAATCACCGAGAGCCTTCTGTAAGGCGGCGCCTTCACTCTGAAGCTTATCGAGGGCCTTGGCCTTTGATGCGGTAGCCTTGTTTACTTTATCCTCAGCAGCCTTTGACTGAGGAATTTTGCTGTAAACATAAGGAACACTTACGGTTGCAACTTTACTGTCAGCGTGCGCTTCGGTAAAAGCCGCAGTACCGAGAACAAGAGATACACCAAGTGCTAAAGAAGATAATGACTTTAACATAATCACTCCTACATGAAATTCCTAACAACAAAAAAAATAACTTATTAAGATATTCCAAAAATAAAAATTATAAAAGATAAACCTTTAAAAATTGAGACATTTCTTTGCTGACGGCTAATATCCGCACAGCTGCAGTTCCTGTCCCGAACGGACATAAAACGTTAGATACGAAAAAAGCCCAAAAATTCCCAATTTGTTCCGGCAACGGGACGATATGAGCATAAAACAGACAAATATCCGTCCCGACACCGTTTTGCCTATCAGAATGTTCTGCCAAGAGTAAAGCTGAAGAATTCCGTACGGTCACCCTTTTTCTTCTTAATCGGATTGGCTAGAGTGAAACCAATAGGCCCCATAGGGGACATCCACACAAGACTCATACCATAGGAAACTCTGAAATTATCCGGATCGGAAAAATCATACATATACTCGCAGTTACCCAGACACTGCTTTACGTAATCCTTGTCAAAAGTGGTATCCCACAGAGAACCGGCATCAACAAACAGTGTGGTTCGGAGCTTGGTATCATACCCTTCGGATGCAAAAGGTGTTGGCACAACAAGCTGAAGGCTTCCGGCAACCATTGCATTACCACCCACCACGTCACGTGTGGCAACGACACCGTTATTACCCAGCAGGGTATAGTCATACAGGGCTCTCGGACCGACGGAATTATATTTAAAGCCGCGCAGCCACTCGTCACCGCCGAGATAGAAATTCTCGAAGAACGGTAGAACCTGTTCAAAGCCGTGCTTCCTGCCGTATCCGTTACCGTAACCCGCCATGGCCCTGAAGTTAACTATGTAATTATGCTCCTTGTCAATCGGCCAGAAATGCGTAGTATCTGCAGACGCCTTATAGTACTGGGTGTCGGATCCCGGAACGGCAACGGACAGATTTGTCCACTGCTTGTTACCGTCGGTAGGGAACACGCCGCGATCAAGGTAATTTCTTACATAGGTAATGCTGCCGACGTAATTCTGGAAAACAACATGGTTTGTGGTTGAATTATCAGCATACATATCCCAGAATTTCTGAATCTGTACGAATGAGTTGGTCTGGGACAGCTTATTGTTGATATATGTTAAACCATATCTTATGTAATTGTTTTCGTTGAGCGGATACCCGATGTTCAGACCGCCACCCCAGCGAATGTTTGTATAGTCAACAAGATTTGCATCACCTGCCTCAAACTTCTCGTAAAAAATATTCTCTCCGAGTGACACACCATCTATGGTGAAATACGGCTCATCGTATGACAGTTCCACCTTTCGGTCATATTTATTGGTATTGACGGCAAGCGTCGCCTTACCGCCGTATCCCATAAAATTATCCTGAGATATTTCACCGTTCAGGGTAAGTCCTGTTTCAGTACCAAAACCCACGCCGGCCTTAATTGAACCGGTAGGACGTTCCTTTACCGTGGTAACAAGTTCAACACTGTCAGGATCCATTCCTGTTTTTTTAGGCTCAACTTCGACAGAGTCAAAGAACCCCAGCTGATTCAGTCTGTTCTTTGACACGTTAATGGCTTCATTTGAGAGCCAGGTACCGTCCATCTGTCTGATTTCACGGCGGATAACCTCATCAATGGTAATGCTGTTTCCGACAATTCTGACGTTGGAAACATAGATGCGTCTGCCAGGCTCAACATGGAAATTAACGTTAACTATGCGGTTTTCATCATCGACATCGGTTATGGCCCTGACCTTAGTATAGGCATAACCGTACTTACCCATGTAATTTGCCAGAATTTCTTCAGTATGAGACACCTGAGCCGCGTTATAAATATCCCCCTTTTCCAGAGGTATTATTCTTTCCATTTCCTCTGAATGGCCATATGTCTCACCTATAACCCTGAAATTATTGAGTTTGTACTGCTCACCTTCCTTTACGGCGATGCTCACGTACACACCCTTTCGATCCGGAGTCACCTCCACACGGGTTGATTCCACGTTAAAACGCACGTAACCTCGGTTCATGTAGTATGAACGGAGAGTTTCAAGATCACCGTTAAATCTCTGACTGTAGAAGTTACGGCTGGCAATGAAGTTCCACCACGGCACGCTGTCCCTCAGTTCAAACTGACCGAGAAGCTTCTCCTCCGGGAAAACCCTGTTTCCGACAATGTTAATCTGTTCGATTTTAGCGTTAACGCCTTCAACAAAATTGAATTTTACATCCACACGATTACGAGGCAGATACACCAGAATGGTATTGACCTTTGCCTGATAACGTCCCATGCTGTGGTAGTAGTCCTCCAGAGAGGCTTCAAGTTCCTTAAGCTTAATGACGTTAAGGGTTTCACCTACCTTCACCCCCTGAGAGGTAATGATTTCGGTGATCTGTTCTGTCTTGATGGCATCATTGCCCGCGAAGGTAAGATTAACAATGGTCGGACGTTCCTTCACGTCAATTGTGAGTACTCCGTCTTCGTTTATGTAGGCGTCAACAACATCAAAATTATGAGTGGCATAGATCTTTTTCAGAGATACGGATATGTCATCCTTGGTAACCGTGTCTCCCACCTGTATCGGCATGGCCAGCAGCACTGCGCCCTTGGTAACGCGATACAGTCCCTTAACCCTGATATCCGTCACCTGCATTACCGGTTCGGTACTTTCGGCTTTCGCTTCCGCCAATGCGGAACTGCAGTAAAAAAACGGATTGGCAATACATACTGCCAGCAAACTGCGCTTTAAAAACGAATTAAACATTTTTTATAATCTTTTATTTATAAACTACAGACCGTAATAAATATCATTAAACACGGCCAGCAGCATTAACGATAATAATAACAACATGCCGATGAACAAAAGTTTGCCCATTACGGCCTGACTCATCGGTTTGCCCCTTACAAACTCAATGATGTAGAAAAAGAGGTGACCGCCATCCAGAACAGGGATCGGCATTAGGTTAAGCACACCCAGATTAACGCTCACGAGAGCCAGGAAGCTCAGATAATAAACCAGTCCAAGACTTGCGGTAAGGCCGACCCCCTTGGCAATGCCTATAGGACCTGACACATTTTTTACGGAAATGTCACCCGTAATAAACTTTTTTATAATCTGAAGGGTAACGACTCCCATGCGGTAAGTCTTTTCCCCGCCTCTTACAACAGCTTCACCAAAAGGATAGCTTCTCTCAAAGAAGACCTCGTCAACATTCTCCGTTTTTGGAGAAATCCCGGCAAAACCTATACTTTCGTCTCCTGCGGATTTGACATCCGGAATCAGATTAAGTTCCAGCTGATGCCCGTCTCTCTCAACATTAAGTACGATGTCTTTTCCCGCACTTTTCCGAATTACCTCGGCAAACTTTCTCCATGAGGTATAACTCTGACCGTTATAGGATAATATTCTGTCATCAGCCTTAAGACCGGCCTTCTCAGCAGCCCCTCCCTCAACAACCATTGCAACTGAACCGGAAGTTCGGTACTTCAGAGAATCAAGACCTATCTGATTGAGCAGATCGGTAGAGCGTGGATCGATGTTCCATGAGGAAAGATTTACGGTTATGTTTCTAAGCTCACCCTTTCCAAGATTATCACGAACTCCCACGACCACATCTTCCTTTACGTGACTGATAAGTTCGTAAAGAGTCTCCTCCCAGTCAGCGACCTCCACGCCTCCGACGGAAACTATGAGATCCTCGCTCCTGAATCCGGCCTGAGCGGCAACGCCGGCATCATCGGTCACTTCCACTGCAGGTTTGAAATCAGGAACACCGTACATAAAGTTGAAGGTATACAGAAACCAGGCAAGAACGATGTTACAGAAAGGGCCGGCAAAAACGATTAAAAATTTCTGCCAAACCTTCTTGTCACAGAAAGCACGGTTCTTATACTGCGGTAGAATTTCCATCTTTTCATTTTTGGAATCGGATGAATCCTCACCGTACATTTTCACATAACCGCCCAAAGGTATGGCACACAGGGCATACTCAGTTCCCACACGATCCCTGAAGGAACAAAGACGTGGCCCGAACCCCAGCGCAAAACGCTCTACATATACTCCACAGAGCCTTGCCATCACAAAATGACCTGCCTCATGTATTGCTATAAGTATGCCTATGGCTATGACAAAGTAAAAAATACTGGTAATGACGGTCACATTAACTCCTAGATAACAGCCAGTTCACTGTAGGCACGGGCTCTGGCCTGAGTATCAACCTCAAGGATTGACTCAAGATCAGGTGCATTAACACAGGCAAACTGAGACGCCACCTTGGCACATACCCTGTAAATGTCCGTAAATTTAATCTTTTCGTCTAAAAACGCATTCACGGCTACTTCATTTGCCGCATTCACGGCAGTGGTCATCGCCTGTGAAGTTGCACAGGCATCGATTGCAAGCTTAAGACACGGATACTTAACGAAATCAGGTTCCCTGAAGGTAAGTGATCCCAGACTGAAGAAATCAAGAGCCCCGACGCCGCTGTTTATGCGGTCAGGGTAGGCAAGTGCCCTCGCAATCGGAGTGCGCATGTCAGGTCTGCCGAGCTGAGCCAGAACAGAACCGTCAGTATACTGAACCATAGAATGAATGACGGACTCAGGATGAACAACAACCTTTATGTCTTCCGGAGCAGCATTAAAGAGCCACTTTGCCTCGATGAATTCAAGGCCCTTATTCATCATTGTTGCACTGTCCACGCTTATCTTCTTTCCCATGCTCCAGTTAGGGTGGCTGACAGCTTCCGCCGGAGTAACGGAGTCCAGGGTTGATGAGTCGCGATCCCTGAAAGGTCCGCCTGAACCGGTCAGAATGATATTCTGAATACCTGCTTCCTTAAGCTCGCATCTGCCGATACGCAGCTGTTCCTTTTCAGGCAGGCACTGAAAAATTGCATTGTGTTCACTGTCAACAGGAATTATTGTCGACTTAAAGCGTCTGGCGGCATCAATAAAGATGTGACCACTCATTACCAGCGATTCCTTGTTTGCGAGATATACGGTCTTGCCCTGAGTAATGGCAGCAAGGGTAGGTCTTAATCCCGCGGCACCGACAATTGCCGACATCAGACCGTCATATTCCTCACTGGCAGCAACGGCATTAAGATTTTCCGCACCAAAGAGAACCTCGGTATCACGATGCTCAGCCTGTACCATCTCCTTCAGTCTGTCACTTGCCGTTTTATCGGTCATGACAACCACGCTTGGTGAAAATTCTCTGATAATTGACGCCATTACCGAATAGTTTTTGTTACCTGTGGCAGCATACAGGCTATACAAATCAGGATTTCTTCTGATTACGTCAATTGTACTTCTGCCGATGGAGCCGGTCGCTCCCAAAATAGTAATCTTCTTCATAACAATCATCCTAAAATCTTAAACATAACGGCAAAGGTAATTAAGAATACCGGCAAAGCAGCCATTAGGGAATCTATGCGATCAAGCATGCCGCCGTGTCCCGGAAAAATAAAACCGGAATCCTTTATTCCGCTGTCTCGCTTTAACAGACTTTCCCACAGGTCACCGATAACTGAAAATATAACGGTAACAACTGCAGCAACGGTGAGAGCCGGCCAGCAGTTCTGGAATGCATTTCCGTAGCACCCGAAACATGCCAGAACAGCAAAAATGACTAGAGCCAGAACAACGCCTCCTGCCAGTCCCTCAAAGGTTTTGTTAGGACTTACGTGAGGACTCATCTTATGCTTTCCGCATGCCTTACCCACAAAATAAGCACCGGAATCCGCGGCCCATACAAGAACCATTACTGAAAGAATTGAGACAGTGCCAATCTGCGAATCGGTACCGAAGCTCTGGCAACGAAGAATGTACGTAGCCAGGAAAAACGGCACAAAATAGAAAAAACCGCCTACTGATTTAAAGACTGATGAGCCCGCAAGTCCGGCGCTTCGCGGATAGGTAAACACAAGAAACGCCGCCAAAAGCCACCACAGTGCGCTGCAGACAAAAATCAGCTGCAACCCGACATGGCCGTTTTTACTGAAAATAAGATGAACGTTGCGATCTTCAAGAAAAACGGAATCAAGTCCGCTGGAATCATTAATCAGGGAATGTGAAAGCAGACACGCAAGAACCATAACAAGAGCGTAGACAAGTCTCTTCAAAAGATCCATGGTGCCGTTTAACTCAATGTACTCTCTCGGAGAAGACAGAAATCTCTCATCATTTACCCTGTTTTTTATGAAAAACTGAGAATATTCAAAAGCACCGATAAAAACAATAAAAATCAAACCGTGCAGGAACAGGCCCACCGGAGAAGACATCAGCCACAAAGTGGCCAGTACGATCAAAATTAATCCTGTTACTATTCTCTGTTTCATTATATAAACCTGAAAATCAACTTTTAAATCCAAAAGCAAAATACCCGGTTCAAAAATCCGTTTTAACCTGCACATTCGTACAGGGACCGGGAACAGGTCAGGTACTGTATAGATTTTTGCTTTTATGTCTGCCGGAACGGAGTTGAGATTATTAACATCACAAAACAAAATTCCGGCACGTACGGCATCATATGCGGATTAGCCGCCGCTTACCGTTCTCCACCCCTTATCTGCTCGCCGGTACAGCCGAACCGTCTTTCCCGGGATGCAAAATATTCAACAGCCTTCTGAAAGACTTCTTCGTTGAAATCCGGCCACAGCACGTCAGAAACATACATTTCGCTGTAGGCAAGCTGCCAGAGAAGGAAATTACTGATACGCTTTTCCCCACCGGTACGTATCAGAAGATCAACATCCTGAGGTGCCTCAAGATGTTCTGAAATCAGCTGTTCGTTAAAAACATCCGCATCAAACGGCTCACCCTTGTCAGACATTTCCGCGAATATTCTTTTTACGGCGTTAGTGATATCCCATCTTCCGCCGTAATTGACAGCCACGTTCAACAGCAGACCGTCATTGCTCTCGGTAAGCTTTTCCGCATCGGATATTCTTTTAACAAAACTTTCCGAAAATACGGATCTGTCACCTATAACCTTTAGTTTTACCTGATTACGGTGCAGTTTTTTAACTTCACTGGTAAGTGCCCATGAGAACAAATCCATCAGACCCGATACCTCATCCTTCGGTCTGCGCCAGTTTTCAGACGAAAAGGCAAACAGAGTAAGAACCCTGATACCTTTCTCACAGGCAAAGGAAACAGCCTTTCTGACGGATTCAACACCCGCCCTGTGACCGAATATTCGTGGCTTTCCACGGACATTAGCCCATCTGCCGTTGCCATCCATGATGATGGCAACATGATTGGGAACCGTCTGCCTGTTTAGTTGCTGGAACTCTGCTATTTCACTCATATGATAAACGGAAATTAAATTTCCATGAGCTCCTTTTCCTTTTCGGCAAGGAGAGCATCAGCCTTCTTGATGAAGGAATCTGTAAGCTTCTGAATTTCATCCTGAGACTTACGTTCATCATCTTCGGAAATTTCCTTGTCCTTAAGCAGAGCCTTAACGTCATTGTTGGCGTCACGGCGGAGGTTACGAATCTGAACCTTGCTCTGTTCAACATCGCCGCGAACAACCTTGATAAGATCCTTACGGCGTTCTTCAGTTAAAGGAGGAAGAGGAACGCGGATGCTGGTACCGGCAGTTACCGGATTAAGACCGAGACCGCTGTTCATAATTCCCTTTTCAACGGCAGAGATTGAACCTTTATCAAAAACATTAACAACCAGTGTACGCGCGTCTTCAACATTAACCTGAGCAACCTGACGTAACGGGGTGGCTGAGCCATAATAGTCCACCATTACACAGTCAAGAATTGCAGGCTGAGCACGGCCTGTGCGAATCTTAGCAAGATTTGACTTCAATGCTTCAACCGCTTTGTTCATTTTGTCACTAGTTTCTTTCTGAATTTCTTTAATCATATATTTACTCCGCACACTGTAGTGCAACGATATAAAAAAAACGGTCGGAGACCGATAAAATCCCTTGTTATTTAATAACAGTGCCTTCCTGCTCGCCCCTAATGACTCTCATGAGGGCTCCCTGCCTGTTCATATTGAACACCATGATTGGCATCTTATGATCCCTTGCAAGAATAAAGGCACTCAAATCCATTACCTTCAGTTCTTTTTCGACAACTTCCCTGTATGAAAGTTCGTGATAAAGTTCTGCATTCGGATCCTTCATCGGGTCGGCACTGTATACGCCGTCAACCTTGGTTCCCTTAATTACGGCGTCAGCCTGAATTTCAATACCGCGCAGACATGCCGCACTGTCCGTTGTAAAAAACGGATTTCCGGTACCGGCGGAAAGAATTACTACCTCTCCCTTCTCAAGTCTGGAAATGGCATCCATCCATGAATAAGGAGTGGTAATGCCCTGAATTGGCATTGCTGACATTAAGGTAGTCTTAATGTTGTTTCTTTCAAGTGCATCCCTCATGGCAAGACCGTTCATAACGGTAGCAAGCATTCCCATGTGATCACCGACAACACGGTTCATACCGGATTCTGCCAGCTTGGCACCTCTGAATATATTACCGCCGCCGATTACCAGTCCCACCTGAACACCGGCCTTTACGAGTTCACCGATTTCCTCGGACATTCTCTGTAAAACATCAGGATCAATACCAAAAGCCTCTTTACCTTCAAGAGCTTCGCCGCTAAGCTTTAACAAAATTCTTTTATATGCTACGTCTGAACTCATTTTCAACTACCGTCAATTTAAATCTTTTGATTATGCAACCGACACCGCAACGTTACCTTTTTCATTCTCAGGGCCACGGCTGTCATTCTTACAACATTGATTATTTCATAACAATTATTTCCGGAATAATCAGCAGGTTCGGTCCTATTTCAATTCCCGAAAAAACGTTCCGGATTTTCAGCCAACAAAAAATCAAGTAATTATAATCTATATTTGTCTTTTTAGTCCATAGAGTACGCATGACATCTTTTCCACAATCACTGCCATGTCTCAGCTTCCCAGTGACGGAAACAGATGGGAAACAGCATTCCAGGAACCGAAACTTTGTTGTTTTAAACATATACGAAAAATAATTTAATGGAAGTTACAGAAAATACAAGACTTCCATAATTTTTTGCGGTATAATATAAACATATATATTATATGTTTATATGGATGATTTTATGGCTGTAGCAG
>JAGAYS010000049.1 GCA_017940385.1 Ruminobacter sp.
AGACGAAGACGACAACATACAGTCATTGGACGAACTGGATATTATCCTAAGTGAAATCGAGAAATAGAAAGACCGAACCTCACGTTATTTGAAATTCGGTCTTATGTGTCCTAAACATATGAATTACAACAAAGTTTAGGTCCCGATTCGGATGCGGAGTGCCGTTTCCTGTTTTACTTTTCGGAAACTACTTGTCACCTACGCTCTTGATTGCGTTGATGTCATCTTCATTTGAATAACGTTCGTGGTATTCAGGGATCTTGTCATCATACTTAGGATCAAGAGATACGGAAACTTCCATCATTGAAGTATCGTTCTTCTGGGAAACGTTTACGTGAACCTGTTCATCATTAATCTGCACGTATTTCTTGATGGCATTGATGATGTCAAGCTTCAGCTGAGGCAGGAAATCAGGGCCGTCACGGTTTTCACGATCGTGGATGAGAACCAGCTGTAGTCTGCTCTTGGCACTGCTGCTGGCGGTTTCTTTTTTTCTGTAAATAAGATCAGTTAACCATGACATAGCTATTTCTTCCCTAATAAACGTTTGAAGAGACCTACCTTCTGAGTGAATCTGAAGTCTACATGCTGTCCGAGAATACGTTTAACGGTATCCATGTATGCCATGCCGGCGTCAGAACCCTTGATGTAAACGGTAGGTTTACCGAGGTTGGATGCTTCAAGAACGGACTTAGATTCAGGAATAACACCGATAAGCTCGATACTAAGCAGTTCGATTACTTCATCCATGCTGAGCATGTGACCGCCGTCTACGCGGGTAGGGTCATAGCGGGTAAGAAGCAGGTATGGCTTAATCGGTTCAAGACCGTATTCCGCTCTGCGGCTCTTTGAGTCAAGAATGCCGATAATTCTGTCAGAGTCTCTTACGGATGAAACTTCCGGGTTTGTGGTTACGATTGCAATGTCCGCAAAATAAAGAGACATCAGTGCACCGGTTTCAATACCTGCAGGGGAGTCGCAGATAATGTATTCAAATCCCATGTCGTCAAGTTCGCGTAAAATACGGTGTACGCCTTCCTTGGTGAGTGCATCCTTGTCTCTTGTCTGTGAAGCAGGGAGAATGAAAAGGTTAGGACAGTTCTTGTCTTTGATTAAAGCCTGTCTTAAGGTGGCTTCCTTCTTGATTACGTTTACAAGATCATAGACCACGCGACGTTCGCAGCCCATTACCAGGTCAAGGTTTCTGAGGCCTACGTCGAAGTCAATAACAGCGGTCTTTTTGCCTTCAAGTGCCAGACCTGAACTTATAGATGCACTTGAAGTGGTTTTGCCTACGCCGCCCTTACCGGAGGTGACAACAATAATCTTTGCGTTGAATTCTTTACTGTAATCAATTTCTTCCGGGGCTTCAGCAGCTTCGTTTTCAACATCCTGACTGGTTTCTTCAGCAGTTTCTTCGACTTCAGCCGCGGCTGAGTTTTCCAGTTCTACATCGTCTTTATTTAAATCACTTGCCATTTAATGCAATATCCTTGTTAATTAACTTGCGGATTCAGTTGCCTGAAACCTTTAATGAATTTGTATTTGGTTACAAACTTAAAACTTTAACAAACTCTCGGCACGAAAGGGAAAGTTCATTAAAGTTTTACCACATCACGGAACGTCTGATCCCAGCCGATAAAGTGGTTTCTTCTCACCATGCTTAACACATCTTAACGTATGTTACATCATTTTAACAGAGATTAAAAACCACTTTGTTCATCTTTGTGTTCCATTACTGAATTTTATATTCCAGCGTCCCGTTTTTAAGGGAAACCAGCACTCCTCTGCCGATGGCGTTTTCAGGCATGTTTTCAATGGTGGAGTAAATTCCCGCCACGGATACCAGCTGAGGTCTGAAATCACTGCAGTAGATAATGCTGTTCGTATTTTTTCTTCCGCCGGCCTGAACGCGGCCTCTTACGCTGCCGAACACGTATATGCAGTCATCGGCCGCGATTTCGGCACCGTCACCGACGTTGCCGATAACCACGAGGGATTTGTTCTTTGCATACAGACTGTTGCCGCTGCGTACGTTACCAACGTGAATCATGGTGACTTCAGGATTTGTTTCGATATGACGAATCGTTGCGTCTGCAGAGGTTTGAACGTTAGGAACCTTCTGCTGAGCGGGTTCATGACGAACCGGCTCGGCGCTTCTTACGGCCGCGGAATTTGTTTCGTTCCCTGTATGTACAGGGGCAGGCTGCTGAACGTGCTTGACCGGAGTTACCACCACGGTTGACGGTGCCGGCCCCATGGCCATTCTGTGTTCAACAGTTTTGATTTCCGGAAGGGTATCGTCTTCGTCTATGCCGAAAGGATTTTCGATAATGATGTCATTCGGCCTGTGCAGGTTAGGTTCGTCACCGGTATTTTCGGCCGGTGAAACGGCTGACGCGACTGCCGGAGCCGTCGGCGATGCTGATGATCTTGAACCGATGATTATGCCGTTGCTGGTGGTGATGTTTGTCGCTTTTGGATTAGGCTGGACGTGCTGTGCCGCCGTGGCGGACTGGGAACCGCTCTGAGGCTGAACCTGAGCGGTTCCGCCGGCTACGGAGCCGGTCATGAAAACCGGAAGTTTCCATGTTTTTATGAACAGCGCTATTTTCGGATTTGCAGTGGCACTGAGACCTACAATGTTAAACCCGAGTTCGGCCGCGTGAGCCCTGATTTTATGGAAGTCAAATCCGTGGAGGTCACCGGCGTTTTCCAGAGCCAAAACGATAGGAGTTGATTTCAGGGCTTCATTGCCCTGGCACTGATTGAAAAATTCGCACACGAAAGCAGTGTCACATCTGTCAAGATGTAGCGTGTTTATCAGATATCCTTCTGTTTTTAAAGCAGGACTTGTCATGGTATTCTCAATTATCGTTATATAAGTATTGCATACACAAACATGTAAAAAAATTGTAGCACATTTTGAGTTTGTTAGGATTTTTTTTGGGTACGCACTTCACACTATGATTAAAAACTGCCATGTGACGCGGAAACCTGACGACTGATGCGGAGAAATGGTAAAAAAGAGCGGAAATTACGGCACGTTACCGTTCCCGAAAAGCCGGGCGCGGAATCATAGGACAGCCTCCGTAAACGGATTTGTCCTGCCGTTATTCGGGAATGAGAGCCCGGTACAATGCACGGCACACATTTTTTTGATGAAGTGGGGTTCTTTAATTTGTGTAAACGGTAAATAAGGAAGATAATTGACGTGTACGTTTTGTTTTTATCTTTAATTTTTATTTTTTATGTGCGTGTTTAAGTATCGGAACCGCAGATTCTGGTTATCATGTCGGGACGATATTAAAACCCGGAAACTAAGAAAGGGGTCATAAATATGAATAGGATTTCTGTAAAGCTTGTTCCGTGTGCCGTGGCCGTTTCATTGCTTGCCTGTGCTTCGGCTCAGGCTGCCGATGAAGGTTCAGGATTCAGAATCAGACCGTATATCGGTGCAACTGCCGGCGTGGCGTTTACCGACATGAACTATATTCATCATTCACATCACAGGGATCATTACCATGACGTGGATGACGGCAGTGCTTTTGTGGTGAATCCGCATGCAGGTGTTGAATTTGCTCATTCATCAGGCTTCGGTTTCAAGGTGGAAGCCGAAGGCTTCTTCCTTGACAATGAGGATTATGCCATTGACGTCTGGAACGGTGAGAGATATTACCGTGACAGCATGACCGTTAAGTCTTCAGGCATGTTTGTTAATGTGATAGGTAACTACCGCATAAATGATATTGTTGTTCCGTATGTCGGTACCGGCATGGGTTTTGCGAAGAACAAGTCATCCGTAAACGGCTATACCGAGCATAATTCAGAATTTGCGTTTAACGTTAAGACAGGTACCGAACTCATGGTCACCGACAACTTCGGTTTTGACGTGGGAGTCAGATACGTGGATTACGGAGACGTGTCCAAGCATTATTTCTATGAAAAACTTGAACTTGATTCTTTTGACATCTACGCAGGCTTGAATTTGAAATTCTGACGGATAAATCCTTTCTGATAAGGTAAATTCGTTTATAATACGACAGTATCAACGGGGCCCGTTAGAAGACGGGCCTTTAATTTACGTCCGGTTCCGTGCACGGATGTCCGGAATGCGGCCGGTTTTATTTTGCCGTCGCAGATTAGTTGTTACTGAAGAATAAATACGTTAACTTAAACCGATTTTAGGATGTGTGTATGAAGATTGCTGTTGTTGGCGCCGGTTATGTTGGGCTATCCGTGTCCGTTCTGTTGGCAACCCGTTATAACGTGGGACTGCTGGAAATTTCGGAAGACAGGGTAAAGCAGCTCAGAAATAAAGTCTCTCCGATTCATGATGATTTTATAAGTGATTACCTGGCCAATAAGAATCTGAATCTTAGTGTTTCATCCGATGCCGCTGAAATACTTTCGGGCTGTGACATCGTTTTTATAGCAACGCCGACCAATTATGATCCCGAACTTAATTACTTCAATGTGGATTCTGTTCTCAGCGTGATTGAGCAGGTTAAGGTTTATGCGCCTGAGGCTGAAATCGTGGTTAAAAGTACACTGCCGGTAGGCTTCACCGAAAAGACGGCAAAAGAAAAGAATGTGAAAAAGCTGCATTTTTCACCGGAATTTCTGAGAGAAGGAAAAGCTCTCTATGATAATCTTTATCCTTCAAGAATCATCATCGGTACTCATGATAAATCCTTCGGTGAAAGATATGTTGAAATGATGAAGAGCGTGGCACTTACCGAAGCCGGAAAAATTCCGTCCATTATCATGCCTCCGACTGAAGCTGAAAGCGTTAAGCTGTTTTCAAACACATATCTTGCCATGAGAGTGGCTTTCTTTAACGAACTTGACACATATGCGTCAATGAAGGGGCTTGATACCAGAAACATAATTCAGGGTGTGTCAATGGATCCGCGCATCGGCGATTTCTATAACAATCCTTCATTCGGTTACGGCGGATACTGCCTGCCGAAGGACACAAAGCAGCTTCTTGCAAACTACAGGGATGTTCCTAATACTCTTATCAGATCCATTGTGGAATCAAATACCGTAAGAAAGGATTTTATTGCTGCTGACATTCTTTCAAGAAAGCCTGAAACCGTCGGTATATACAGACTGGTAATGAAATCCGCGTCCGATAATTTCAGATCATCCTCTATTCAGGGCATTATGAAGAGAATAAAGGCCAAGGGCGTTAACGTTATTGTCTATGAACCTCTGCTTGAAGATGAAAAGTTTTTCAATTCAAAAGTTGAAAGGGATCTTGCCGAGTTCAAAAAGAAATCCGACATAATCATCTGCAACAGAATTAGCGAAGATCTTGAGGATGTGGCGGATAAGGTTTATACCAGAGACATATTCCACGAAGGTTAATGTATATCCGGTTCATGTCCCGTACATGAACCGGTTTTTTAACCGGAATTTATATGACGAGTACTGAGACCAGAATCTGCCTTGTTTTGTTTAAGGAAAGGTCCGTTATATAAGTTCAGTCATTAAAACGGAACCCGAGAAAATTTACCTGAATCTTTTGCGATAATTGGTTTGCATTGTATATTTTTGGTTCCTGTGATAAATTCTGTCCTTATTGAAAATAAATCGTTTCGGGAAAACACGGTTCCGGTATGGCACCGGAGGTGTTTTATCCGTGAGGCCTCGGCTTCTTAAAAAAAACGCAGATCGGATAACATGGCTATGAACAGATATCTTTTACTGACAAATGATACAGAGGCATTACCCAACAGAGCCACTGAAGATCACGTCAGACGTCTTATGTGGGGCGAGCATGACAACGGCGTGGCCGGTGTCAGGGAAATGACTTCCGTCGTAAAAGAATTCAACGGAAAGATAACCTTTTTTATCGATATATGCGGTGCTCTGGACAGAAAGTCGGAGGTTCTTGATGTTGCCAGATGGTTAAATGAAAACGGCCAGGACGTGGAACTTCATCTCCATCCCGAATATCTGCCTAAAGACTACTGGAGTAATCTGGGATACAGGTCTGAACCCGTCTGGATTAATCAGTATGAAGAGGCCGACAGGGACAGACTGCGCCATCTGATTAAGACGTTTTCAGGTGAGCTTGAAGCCGTTATCGGCAGAAAAGTAAACGCCTATCGTGCCGGTTCCTTCAGATGGAATTCCATGACTCTGGAAGTGCTTAAGGAATGCGGCATTCCCATGTCCTTTAACAATACCAGAGCCTCACTGGCTGAAGGTCAGTGTCCATATGCCGCACCGATGCAGAAACCGTTCCGGTGGTCAAACGGCATCATCGAGGTTCCGGTTACCGAAAGAAATTTCCTGTCCTCTACGAGAAACGACTGGTGGGTGCGGTATCAGTACCCTTTGTGCAGCCTTGTAAGATACAGAGGCTGGCCGATGTCACTTATCCCGTACAGCGTAAGCTCCAGGGATGAATTTCTGGTATGTCTGATGCATTCATGGTCATTTCTGTACCGCGATCCGAGCGGTTACGAATATTACAGGGATGATGAACGTAAGGAAGAATTCAGAAGCATGCTCAAAAAGATGAGCAGGGATTTTGATCTTATCGATTCACGGGATCTCAAGGATCTCATAGATACCGAGAAGATTCAGATTGATCATACCGAGGACATTTCAAAAGCCGTTTATGTTCCGCTGAGCTTAAAGAGGGAACGCCTAACAAAGGATAAGCTCAGAATGCTGAACATTAACGTTTCCTCAGGTAACGGAAAGGACGTTCATGATGATTATTCCGTGGGGCCTCTGGCCGGGGAACGGTTTTACGGCGGCGTGGGCTACTGTCTGTTTTCCAATACCCTGAATAAGTATCTGATGTCCGATGACAATCTCCGACAGTATTCTTTTTCGTCAAAGAAAACCAAGGACGGTACCTGTGTTGTCGTAAAGAAGAGATATTTCAACAAAATAGACGAAAAACAGTACGTGCCGATAGAAGCCAGATTCGAAGTAAAGGATTTTCTGTTTAACGGCAAATTGCCGGTAATCATGACGGTTAAATCGGAGCAGAACATTAATTTCGGCGTGTTCTATTATGATTCCACCGGCCTGAAAATCAGCAGTACCATGTGTAAATGCAACAGGAACAATCTTTTGGACGTTCCTGAGAATGCCACGGGCTTTTCAATCTATCTGCGTCTGCCTGCGGACTTTAAGAGCCTGGAGCTTTACAGTCTGGCCTTTACTTTCATGGATTTCAGCTCCACTCACATCATTCCGATGAAAGGTAATGCCGTTAAGGGAAATGCCGACGGGATTAAGGACTGCTTCAGACTGTCCGTTCATAATTTGCAGAATGCTAAAAACGGTGTTGTTATCCTTTTCCCTGAAAACGTCTTTTTTAACGTAAAGCAGGGGGGCTATCCGGGATACGGAAGCCGTATTGCCGGTAAATATGAGGAACTTCTCTCTGATTACACGGTTATATTTGTGTGCGATCCTTATATCGACAAACAGATAAAATACAGCGGAAGCTGGTTCTTTGATGACGAGGGACACAGCGTTCTGCCGGCTCTTGCGGAACACGTCAGAAAGATAATAGGTGACGACCACGGAGACATACTTTGCGGCGGCTTCACAATGGGAGCGGTGGCTGCGTTCTATTTTTCCTTCTTCATGAAAGCGTCATTCTGCGTTTGTGATTATATTTATTCATCACTTCTGCTGTACAAACACTTCAAGAGGCTTTATCTGGACTACACCGCGTCCCATGGTAAAGCTGACGGAACTGATGAAGGTCAGCCGCAGGATAAGACTGAAACCGTACAGGAGCCTGAGAGTCCGGAAAATCCGATAGAGAAAGGTCTGAAACCACGCAACTTTGACGGAATGCTGAGCCTGCATGAGTTTGTAAATGCTTACGGTACCGAATACCCTAAATCCGTATATTTTAATTTCTACAGCGGTAATGCTTTCAATAACGTAACCGTTAGGCAAATTGCGTTAATTGATGAGAAGATAAGAGAAAAATTTGAATATGAAAGGGTTGTGAGACAGGTGGCGGGGCACGGAGCATATCATCCGATGCCGAAAGATGACTTCATTGCCGTGGTTAAATCCTATCTGTCCCTGAAAGCGTAGGTTATTTCACTGAAGGCCCCTTATACGGTACGATGGTCCGCAGGCCTCTGACGCTTTGGTTTTGGAATTTCTCAAAGTCTATTGTTACCGCTATTTTGGAACTATAAAAACCTATAAAATAGATTTCTTACCAAATTAAGCCTTCATCACCAGATTTGCCAACTGACTCTTATTTAAGTCAGCCAGTATTGATCTTGGCTCCGGACTCCTGACTCCTGGCGGTGTAAGCTACACCGCTTTTTTAGGTTCTGTTATGAAACGACCTTTGTCAAGCAGAAATTTAGGCAAGACATTTTCCTCAGTGTAAGCACGGCATTGGTCACTCTGTTATACGTGGATTGGATACCTCAGGTCAATGGTTCGCCGCGAATTCTATTTGTCTGTCGTCGAGGATCACTGTTCATAGTGCCATCATAGTTACATCGTAGATAATTCAAACCTTCTTGATGAAAAACGTCTTATCTAAATCACTGTCAGTTTCAGATGTTTAAGTAATCACATCCGGCTATAAATTTACTCAAATTAAACAGTTATCAGGCATTAGCTCTCTAACTTCGTTATTACTATATTCATAGTTGGAAGTCATCATACCCCAGATGAAGCAGCAGAACTCCCTTGCTACGGCAGTAACGGCAATGTTCGGATTCTTCCCCTTATTTACCATTCTGTAATATTTTCTCTGGCACCTGGCTGAGCTTTATCTGCATAGTTGATTACTTCCGATGGCGCATTCTGCTGTCGTTTTTTCAGTTCAACAGATTTCTGCCCAACAAGTCCTCTTCTGAAAGAATTGCAGCACTCGACGGCAAGCCTTCGCAGATGGGTATTTCCGGATTTTGTAATTCCGGTTCTGCAGACCTTATCTCCACTTGACTGTTCTCCTGGAACCAGACCAATATAACCTGCAAATTGTTCGGCAGTTCGGAAGCGTTTAAAATCTCCAACCTCGGATATGAATGACATTGCAGTATTGGTTTTGATGCCTTTGATGCATACCAGCTTATTTACTTTTTCAGCATATCTTTCACTGGTCGCAAAATCGTCAATTCTGACATCAAATGCATCTAGCTTGCTTTTAAGTACTTCGTAGGTTGCCAGATATTCATTAATGATTTCTTTCTGTTTTAAGGTACATTCAAGATGTTTAATCCATCTTATATGAGCAAGTGTCCATTTGGATTTGTCATATTGAAAACCGTGTCTTAAACAAAAAGCGTTAAGTCGCTGCTTTATCTGTTTAAGTGCTGTTTTATGATCATCCCGCATTCTGATGTAATCCCTTACGTCTTCATCTTCGACATCAGGAACGTTAACGGCTTTATAGGAACCGCTGGCAAGACATCTGGCAATATCCAAAGCATCCCTGAAGTCATTTTTCAGCTTCTTTCCGCCTTTCTGTACGGCCATGGTGCTTGGAGCAAGAATCTTACAGTTGATGCCTGATCTGGTTAATTCTCTGTAAGGAACATAACCGAGACATCCAGCTTCGTAACCACAGACAATATCAATATCCTTTCTCTGTGATTTCAGATTACAGATATACTTCTCGGTATTTTTAATCAGGTCATCCTTAAACTGCACCTGACCGAATATTTTATCTTCAGACATGCCATAACCTGGTTCAAAAGAGCACAAAGTAAAGTTAGAAGAGTGGACATCCATTCC
>JAGAYS010000050.1 GCA_017940385.1 Ruminobacter sp.
ATTCATTCATCTACTGGCTCAGACCTTGAGGATGATGATGTGCGTTAGCGCTGCCGGACATAAAGCGGACGGAAAGGTACTTCCAGGAGAATCATTGGAAAAGGCAATGATACAGCTTAAAAAGCTTCAGGCCACAAGGGCACCGGGAAGAGGTACTTACATAACAAAAGAGATCCCTAAAAAAACCAGAGATCTCTTCGACTTGTTCGGCATACCTTACCCAAAGAAGCAAATCAAAAATTAGAAACTATGATCTGCGGAGTTAGGGTTATTACCAAAAAACTGACTGCGTATTTTATGTCCGGTCAGTAATTACATACTACCACCTGAGTTCAGCAAGAGAGTCATCGGATACACGGTGATTGTATACAACGATGTGAATCTTTTCGTCCTCAGCATATGCTTCAACGGTGTATGTGTTGTGAGAAACGGTACTGAAGAATGAACCTCTTGGCGAAGCCGTACATTCGTCAGCATAAAGATCCCTTTCATCAGGTGAAATCTCAACGTTTTCACAGTTAAGACCGTTTAAAACCAGCTTTTCATCTATCTTGAAGTGGCTGTAATTATTATAGTCAATCTTATAAATCACACCGCCACTGTTGTTTCGATAATCCTCAATGTACAGGTTTTTCATGGTTCTTGATTTTCCCATGGTATACCCCGTAGGAGCAGTAAAGGCGAACGACTGAGTTGAACTGATTGCAAAAATTAAAGGAACAAGAAGATAAGATAATTTTTTCATATTTACGTTTTCAACTAAAATGATGTTCTGAGCTACACACACAATGACAACGTCTCCTGATTAAACCACTGTTATGGCTCCTCAATCAGTTCTGTAATTTTTATACGGATCCATACGGCAAACATGTAGTTTAGCAATTTTTTCACGCTTTCCGTTCATTAGAAGTTCAAGAGTAATTTGTGAAGAAATCGTCATTAAATCAACATTAAAAATATTATTACATTTAAGCGTAAAAGTACAATAAATTTTAATATTATTTTAACATTTTAATAAAATTTATGATGAACTACAACACAGATAACAATTTTTACCTGTTATTAATCTAAATACTATATGGCTGTATTAGTGTTTATCAATAAATACAGGATGTTTTTCACATATTAGAATAAATTTCTTAAATAAAAGATATAAATTTATCAGTGTAATAAAACATAAATTTTTTATTATAGATTGAGTTTTTCCGGTGATTTCTGTAAAAAAGACGAGATAACAAACACTTTTGCATAAAGATTTTGTTAACATAAATCACAAAAGTAAAGAATTTCATCGTCCGTTTCTGCGACCGTTATTCCAAGCGGAAAACATAACTTAAAAACACGCCTGTTTCCAAAGAAAAATTTTAACACTCGGTATCCGGTTAAGAGACAATCCGGCTGATAAGACACAGTCTGATTCCTGCGGCTTCAGGTCTGATTATCACGTTTCGTCCCGTAATGTCAGGCATTACTGCATCATGGAACTCCAGATAACCGACTCCGCTTCCTGCACCAATGAACACGGACATCGAATATTTTTCGGGAGTACCGTCTTTCTCAAGCTCCTGCTCGGAATTAAATGTAAGAATCAGACTTCCGTGAGGATACATTCTATTTTCACATGTAGGCTCAATGTCCAGAAATCTCACCTGAGAAAAATCAATCCCCTCTTCCGTATTGTCTTTTTCCGGTCTTGGGTCTGCCGGAGAAACGGAACATTCAGCAATACCATGAATGCGTATATGTGAAAAAACATCGTTACGCAGTACTCTGTCACTGTTCAGCGCAAATTTGAAGCCGGTTATGCCGGAAAGCCCCCTGCCGCTGTACTTTACCAGAGTTTCCCTAACGGTCCAGAAACTGAAGAATGATGTAACTCCCCCGTCACCGTCTGCTGCCATGATGTTTTTTTCATCTTCACCGTAATATTTTAGAGCCAGATCGTTCATTGATTTTCTCTGACGTACGAATTCGGTGTCAATGGCCGTATCTTCATCAGAAATACTGAGACAGAGGCAGTTCGCGCTGTGACTCAGATTAAAATAAATCCTGTGTGTGATTCCGGTTCTGAGATAAAAGGATTCGGAAAAGAATGGTTTTCCGTGTTCTGATATAAGGAAATCCGTAGCCCTGAGCGAATTAACTCCGTAGTATTCCGAGAGCACGGCGGCAAGAAGCAGTCTGCCGGTATAAAATGACGCCCTTCTCGATTCACATCTTGCATAAAAATCATCCGGGAGCAGATCCTCTATGGAATCCGGAATCGGGACAGACAGAATGTCAGCTGACAGCAGGCATCTGAAAACTCTGACAAGGCTCAATGAACTTATACCTCTATAAAACTCAACATTTCAATTCCGCAATTTATGCAGCGTGTTCCAACTTTTCGGACTGACATTTTACCTTACGATGCATCCTCGTCGAGGGCTTCAAGCAGAAAACTTACGGGGCGGAATCCGTCGTTACAGGAAATCATTGCGGATCTGCTGTTTTTCATCCAGCCCTGATATATGTCAGATCCTCCGTATGCCAGAGTCATCACGAACGGTGAAACTGATGTCCAGGCACTTTCGCAGAAATTCTCTGGCTTTTTCCAGCCGTCAGCGATAAACACCTGCCCTTCGTGCATGTCACACGGATGTTCCAGAGGATTCTCATATTTTGAAATCAGATCGTCATATCTTGTAATTCTTACAACGGTAATTCTGACTTTTTTCATTTAGCACCTCGATTACTTACCGGCAACGCGACGGAACCTTTAATTTATCACTGATGACAGAATCTCTGCCTGCGGTGAAATACAACTGCATCACAGTGAGATTATCACACCGCATCATGAATGTACAGGCACGGCCGTGCGTTTCTATAAGAAGCTCTAAGAAGCAAGGACAGTGCACGCAAATGTTTTCCTTAGGCCTGCATTTTGATTTATATTCTGATTTGAGAACGGTTTTAATCCTTTAATATTTGCAAATAAGGCATATCGTTCTACAATTAACCGGTATGAAGAATTAAAGGAAGGAACTCTTATGACAACGTACGCTAATATCAGAGTAAGACTTAAAAACGGTACGGACACGGTCGAATTTCATGCATGCGACGGATCCCCGGAACAGTTGGGATATTCGCTGGCCTCCGCATCCTTTTGGGAAAGCGTCCGGAACGGCACCGTAACGGGTAATGAAGCACAGGCCCTGAGTTTTCTTGAATCTGTCGCCAAAAAAGGTTTTCTTCCTGATGCTGACTACATATACGAAATAGATCTGGGATGCTATTCGGATAGTTCTTACGGGAAATCATGTGATGAAACAAGAACTCCTCTGCTTCAGGCTCTCCTGATCAACAGGAATATCAACCCGATAATACTCAGACTTTTAACCGGAGCGTCGCCTTCACATCTTTCATCAGAGCATGCTAATTCAGCTGATAACACAAGCAGTGCAGTTTCACAGAAGTCCGGTGCCGACCTGATTTCTGCCGTAAGTCCTTCAGCATCATCAGACTCTGCAGGGAATGAGAATCTTAAATCAAAACTCAAATGGGTAAGCAGATATTTCAAAATAGCCGAGCTTGTAAGCACCTGGTCAAAGGATCCTTCATCAAAGGTAGGAGCCATCATTGTCGGTGACAAGGGACAGATAATCTCACAGGGATACAACGGTTTTCCCCGTGGTGTTGCCGATACATCGGAACGCTACAACACCAGGGAAATTAAATATAAGCTTGTGGTCCATGCAGAGATGAATGCCATACTTAACGCACTCTACAACGGTTCGTCCGTAGTCGGCGCAGCAATCTACATTCATAATCTTCCGGTTTGTCAGGAATGTGCCAAAGCGATCATTCAGGCCGGTATTTCCGAAGTATTTATTGATACCAGGGTTAACGAGCGCTGGCAGGAAGCCTGGAATTTCTCTAAAATGATGTTCAGCGAATGCGGCGTGAAATGTTACTACTATAACGAACGGGAAAACACGCTGACAACCATATAAAACTTATGATGTCCCCGAATTTTATCAGACAGTGTTCCGCCCGGCTCTACTTAGCAGTCCGGGTAGGAACAAACAAGTTATAAAGCAGTTCTTTCATGAATCTGCAGCTGAGTTTTTCAGATCTTAGTAACCTGTAGAGGAATAACAGAATGCGTGTCTGCCGTCTACCAGTTATTTCTGAGTTTTAAGAAAATCCAGCATGCGTTCCTTAAAATCAGGGGCAAAATCATACGGTACATGCCCGAATGCGTCATACATATACAGTCTGCAGTCTCTGCTGTTTTTCATACAGGAAGCTATTTTTTCCGAGGAGTCAGGTGCAAAAACCCTGTCATCCGTAGAACCTATAACCAGAGCTGGAATCTTAACCCGACTAAGCTTATCTCTTACGTCAAATCCTCTCATGCCTTCAGCCAAGATAACGAATCTGGCAAGATCTTCATCGGTAACTGATTCAGCCGACTTTAAAAGCAGTTCCTTCATATCTTCAAAAGATTCTTTGGGATAAATATCTTCTGCAAGCGTCAGAAACAGTTTTTTCACGTCACCTGAATTAGCGAGACCGATCCATCTGTCAAAGATTTCAAAGTCACTGTCAGAAACATATGCAGAGGATGAGCCCAGAATAACTGAATTAACAGGTTCCGGATACTCGGTTGCAAGTTCCATGGCGATCATTCCGCCCTGCGACGTCCCGAAAACATCTGCTTTTCTGATGTTCAGAGAAGCCAGTGCTTCGGCAGTATCACGGGCCATATCGCTCACTCTGTATGTCTTAGGAGGATTCTTTCTGCGATCTAATACGTATATTCTGAAATCTTCGGTAAGAATCCCATAGGCTTCTGCAATAACGGCTGCAAGAGGCATGACACTCTGAACATTAAGTCCGGGAATGATGACAAGAATGCGGGAGCCTCTGCCAAAACTGCAGTAATCCATTGAAAAACGATCCGTAGTTACGGTTCCGTAATTTACAATCATGTCAGTCTCTCCTTTATTTATGGCAGGTTATGCGACTATATTGTACGCATTATCAGACTGTCAGTCTGTCGCACGTGTCAGGGATTCCGATTAACCTGACTTTTAACCAGAAAAATCTTTGAGACAGGGTTGAAGAAGGTCTGAACTCCACTGCGAAAAGACAGAATCATACTGACTAACCGAAAAAGAACTGTCAAAAAAGGTATAAAAAAAGAGTCATTAAGCTCAGTGCTAATTGTTGGCGTTCTTCATCGCCCATTCAATGGCATGGCCTTCATCCATGTAATCGACTCCGCTTACCTCCCGAAGGCCAATCTCAGCCTCGCAGCCGGTGTTTTCGGTGAGGAACTCATAAACCGCACCGTAGTATTATGGCTTGCCTGCACCGTTGTAGTAATGACCTGCAAGGATTACCTTATCACCGAATCTTAAGGTCTTGCTCCAACGGCATTCCAGCTCCTCCGGAGTGGTAGGATTCGGTAATCTGTAGGTTCTTGCTCTTTCTGTCATCATGCTCATTTTTAAGTCTCCGTTGTTGTTCCCGAAGACTGTATATTCGCTCTGTACCGAAGGTATAGCAAGTTAATAAGTGCATGTTTCTGTACTATTTTTTTCTTCTCATTAATCGTTTTTTCTTCTCAAATTAAGCTAAATGAGAAGAATAATTAAATAATGAGAAGAAAAAAAAGGAGACTAAACTGTCTCCTCTGAGTAATTAAAAACAAGTGATTTTTATTTACTGTCTGAACGTATATAGTAGGTGTTCCTGCCTCCTCCCTGTTTTATCAGGACGCCTTCTTCCGTCAGCCTTTTTATCTCTTTCAACACTGATGATTTTGCAAGTTTAGGGCAGTTGGCTGCGACATCAGCTGCCGTAATTTTTCCTATTTTGCTGGTTACATAATTTTTCACTATGTCATATGCCAAGCTTCTTGAACCGCTGTCATCCATAATACCTACACGTTTTTCAAATTCTGTGTAGCAGGCAAGAATTACCTGCAGCATATATCTGATGAACGGCGTAGGATCATTTTTACCTTCATGCCAATCTGCCTCAGACAGTTCGAGAGTTTCGTAATAACGATCCTTTGTTAATTCTATCTGCCGTTCGATGCTGATGTATTTACCGACTTCATAACCGCTTTTATAAAGCAGAAGCAGAGTAAGAAGTCTGCTCATTCTGCCGTTCCCGTCGTTAAACGGATGAATGCACAGAAAATCAATGATAAACGAAGGGATAAGAATCAGCGCATCGATTCGTTCTGCGGAAATAGCCTGCTCATAGGCATGACACAGATTTTCTACGGCATCCGGGGTGCAAAATGGTTCAACAGGAGTAAATCTGGTAACCATGGTGCCATCAGCCAGCGTTTCGCTAATGTAGTTCTGAACGTTTTTAAAATGTCCACCATAGGATAATTGGGCTTTAGCAAGAAGATCTTTATGAAGCTGCAGAATGTATGAAGGACGGATGGGGATAAAATCATGGTTTTCATGAATGGTATTCAGTACATCACGGTAGCCCATTATTTCATCTTCGTCTCTGTTGCGCGGGGTGGTTTTCTCCTCGAAAAGCTGCTTCATTCTGGTACCGGTAGTGACAATCCCTTCAATTTTGTTTGATGCCTCGGTACTTTGAATTTTGGCAATTTCCACCAATCGCTCAAGCTCTACAGGTTTCTGTCTGATAAATAAGTCCTGTCGGCCCTTACATTCATGAATTCTGGCCACAAGATTAAGGATATCCGTTCCCCATTGTTTCTGTTCCAGGGAGCTGTAATCAAACGTTCTCATCATTCATCCTTTCTTCTCATTTAATTGTTTTTCTTCTAATTTGGCTTTATTTTAGAAGAAAAATCAAAAAATTAGAAGAAAAAGGAGGCCTCAGACCTCCCTATCATTCGTATCAGACTCAGTTTTCACCGAACTTTTTATGGATGATTTCGAGGATTCCCTCCTGCTTTTCCGCTGAAATCCCAATTGCCTAGAGAGCCTCTCGAGTTCCGCAGTCCGGGCAGATTAGAATGGTGTTGTCCTTTCGGGAAAGAGGCGGAACTTCGGTGTAGGTTTTACCACAGATTGGGCATACTTTCTGTTCGTTCTTATCAGTATTCATGCTGTTATCCTTTATGATGAAATTCAAATCTTTAACTCCGGCGGTGCGGAAGTTTTGTGGTTCTCCGCCATTCGCCTTACGGTGTTCACATTTGCTCTTAATGCACACCTTATCAAGTTATAAATCCTTTATTTTCAATGTTTTTCAGCTATCTCATCACTGTTTTCCAGACTGATGTTCAAAGCCTCATATTTTAAGGTTTTAGGATCGAAGCTGTGTGAAACAGCAGTAAATGGTTGGCAAACTGAGTTTATCTGTGTATCATACGTCTGAAGGGGCATAAAGTATCTCTGTATTTTTTTGTTTGGTAGCTTAAATACCAGAATACTTTTGCCTACATTCCCAACAATTCCGTGATGAACCTTCTTTTTGTATTCTCGCTACGACTTCAATGTGATAAATGTGGTTTTTATCCGATCATTATATTTTCATCTATCCGCACGGTTCGTAAAAGCGGACAGATGAGAAGTCTTTACATACAGCATAAAGATTTATTTTTCCCACGGATGGTTTACACATCACACAAACGGGAATTTATCATTCTGCCCAGAATACTCTGCCGTCCTTTCGTTTTGCGGCCTCAGGCATATCTCCATCAATATACCCCACTGCACAATGACCTATACCTTTCCATTCGCCTTCAACACCAAGCTCCTTTAATATCTTTTGGTAATCCGACATCTCGAATTCTTCCTTTGCCCGATGAATCCAGATGCTGCCAAGACCAAGTGAGTGGGCCGCAAGCATCATGTTTCCCATGACAAGGCTTCCGTCATACACACTGGTTGCACAGTTCTTATCAGCAAGCACGATCAGGATGACTGGAGCACCATAGAAGGGATCAAAGCCATCTTTCCAGCCGCCGATTCTGCAATTATCCGCCGATAACTTGTCCCTCAGGGCTTTATTTGTTATTGCCACCGTAATGGTTGCCTGTTTCCCCCTTCCGTTAGCGGCATACAGCCCCGCATTAATGATTTGCTCAATATCTTCCTTTGCAGGCATATTCGGTTTGAACTTACGTATGCTCCTGCGTTCATGCATTGCTTTGATAATCTCGTTCATCGGCTCATTACTCCTCATAATAGATTTTTTCAATCCTGAAAATAACCGGACTTGTCCCGTCAGTCAGATCAGCAGGCAATCATTTCGTCTGCTTTATCCATCCACTCATTCATGATGGAGCTGACCTGCAAACGGCGTATATGTAACGGCTGATGGCATCCCATATTGAATTACCAATTATGATAATAAAACCGTAGCCACAACCTATGTATCTCCCGACAAAAGTGTGTTTTCAGATACAGTCTGAAATGTCGTTTTCCCTATTTTGTTCAAAATTTCCAACTCATCAAACCCTTGATTTTACGTGGTTTTCAGCCATTATGCTTTTCCCTTGACAGTAAAACTACGGTCTCGACTAGTGATGACACCCCACCGACAATTTCTGACATTCATTAGCACTAACGTATCAACCTAACAGCAATTCCCGAGGCATTGGTGACGAAAGAACATAAGCACTGACGTTTTAGTTCGTAAGGTCGAGCGTGCTGTACTAATGTCAAAGTAGCACACACTTATAAATCTCATGTCTTCATCACCATAGTATCCCATAAAAGTTGCTGTTTGTAGCGCCCCCCTTTAACATCTGAAAAGAAAGTATTGTTAATCGCAGATATCCGACACATAATAAACATAAATTATACACATATGTTTTTAAAGCTCAAAGAGGCCGGATATGAATTTGGAACAAAGGATTCATTATGTCAGAAAGTGAAGTGAAATTGTTAAATTCCCCGTATGGCTAAGTTTCTTATGAATCGTTTCGCAAGCTCAAAAGAGCTTTCGCAGATAAAAGCGCAATGATTAAATCACTGGATGATAATGGAATGACCTTGTATCCGGTTCTTCTGCGTCCAAGGCGTTTTGGCAAGAGTACCTTTATCCAAATGCTGAAATGCTTCTACGACATATCATATGCTGACAGATATGAAGAGTTGTTTGCAAAAACTGACATATATGATGAACATCTAGAAAGCCATAACTCCTATCATATATTGAATTTTGACTTTTCCCGGGTTGGCACGCAAAGCAGTACCGTTATGTACAACAGTTTCTTTTCTGCGGTAGCTTTTGGCATAGATAATTTTAAGAGAAGATATCCTGAGTTCATATTTAACTATGATAATTTGGACAAATCAGATTCTGTTACTCTGTTTAATAATTTCGTTTCTGCCTATGCCGGCTATTCCGATAAAGGCCGACTTTATGTGATGATTGATGAATATGATAATTTCGCCAACCAGATTCTGTCACGTGATTTTAATCTGTTCCAAACTATAACCAGTGACGGAGGTTTCATCAAAGATTTTTATGCTGCAATAAAAGCCGCTGCAGCCGATGCAGGATGTATCGCCAAAACATTCATTACCGGCGTATCTTCTGTATCCCTTGATTCCCTGACCTCAGGATTTAATATTGCACTCAATGTCACTTCTGACGAATGTTTTAATGAATATGCGGGTTTAACTGAAACCGAACTTAAAAAGCTCATTCCTGAGCTGGTTGATATAAAAAGCATAGGTGTAACCGTCGATGAAGTAATTTCCTGAATGAAACCTGTGTATGACGGATACTGTTTCAGCAGACTTGCTAAGAATACTTTATATAATTCGTCTATGTGTCTGTACTACCTAAATAAAATGCAGAGGGAACAAGAATTCCTTGCTCCTGAAGATTATATGGATCCTGCATCAGACCATGACGGCTCAAAACTTAGACAGCTTTTTGATATTGCTGAAAAAGGTCTGGCTGACAGAATTATTGATACCTATTTAACCGGTCGATCTTTTAGTATTAAAAGTCTTGCCGAAAACATCAATTTGAACAAAACAGATAAGTATAGCGAAGTTCATCTGTTATCCATGCTGTACTACCTCGGATACCTCACCATTGATCAAAAGCTATCAAGCAGTAGCAAATTATCATTAAAAATTCCAAACATCTTCATGTCAAAGCTGTTTGCTCAATGCGCTGTCGATTTACGGTTAAAGCCTAACAGTCTGTTTAAAGACGAAGTGCTTGATATCACATCCCTGCTTGACGTTAATGACGACATCTCATCATTTGCAAACTCATGTACTGAGTTCCTGAGCACAATTTTCACTAATCAGGTCTTTTCTCACATGAGTGAAATGGCGCTGAATCTGGTGCTTCACGCCAAACTAGATTCCATGTTCGGTGTTTTTGTAGAAATGCAAAAATCCCTTCGAATTGTCGGCAAAGGAGAAAAGTATGCTGATCTGGTAATAACCGTAAATGACGCAACGGAGGACGAATGTATCTACCTTATCGAGCTGAAGTACGCCGCTAAAAAAGACGCGACTGAAGCAAAGATTGAAAGTCTGAAAAATGAAGCAACCGAACAGGTACAAACCTACAAAACAGCCCTCGAGTTCAAGGGGAAACAGGTCAAAGCCTATGCCATGGTCTTTACCGGATCGGAATGCGTATATTGCGGGTAGTGGATCTAAATGCAACTAGACTTCCCGAAAGAGTAAAGGATGCGGACAAAAAACTGGACATATATTACTCAGATTGTTCCCTGCTAAGTCTGTACTGAACAGGACTCAATCCACCTAATGTATTTTTAATTCTATCGTTATTGTACCATTGAATATATCTATTCATGTATATCTTGAATTCCTCTAACGAAAGA
>JAGAYS010000051.1 GCA_017940385.1 Ruminobacter sp.
CGTCAGTTCGAAGTTTTACTATCGCTTCTTTCAGCTGCCACATTACTGTGACCACCTTGCGATTCGCTAACCCTTGCCGCTAGATGCTGGGTTCGGGACTTTCACCCTATAGAAAGTGCACATGCCGAGCACACACAAAAAGGGGCTCTTTCTCTGAAAAAGCCCCTGACAATATCTTAAATCAGAACAGGATTAAATGGATTTCAAATAACTGTATGCAGTTAACACACATACAATGGCATCCAGTCCCAGTGTGTTAATCGTCGCAGTAGCCTGTTCACGTACAATCGGCTTGGCATGAATGGCAAAACCAAGACCTGACTCGTTGATCATTGGCAGATCATTCGCACCGTCACCCACCGCAATACTCTGTTCCTTTGGAATGTCATACTTTGCACATAATTCATGAAGTGTGGCAACTTTTACGGTTGAATCCACTATTTCCCCTATCAGACCGCCTGTAAGATGATCTCCGTCAATCTCGAATGTATTGGCACGAACAAGATCCAGTCCAAAATCTTCCTTAAGCTTATTAACAAAAGGCATGAAACCGCCGGAAGCAATTGCGGTCTTCCACCCTCTGTCCTGCAAAAGTCTTATAAGTTCAGGGAATCCCGGCATAATAGGCAGGTTGTTTCTGATCTTGTCCAGAATCGAGGTAGGAGCGTATTTTAACAATCCTACTCTTTTTCTCAGACTCTGCTTGAAATCAAGCTTCCCGTGCATGGCCATGCTGGTAATTTCGGAAATCTGCTTACCGACTCCGTATGCCTTGGCTATCTCATCGATACACTCGATCTGAATACATGTTGAATCCATATCCAGCAGAATAACTCCGGGCTTTGACAGATCCGGAATGTTCTTCACGTGAATGACATCGGCATCACCGGTAAAAACCTTGAAAGCACGATTAAGTTCTTCAGAATATCTGTCGGTTACGGCAATAAATACCTGCTTCCCGCAGATTTCGAAAGGTTCTCTGAAAGCAAATGATACTCCTGACTTGTCGGCAAGTTCCTTAATCATGAATACATGCTTCATGGATATTCTGTCACCGATGGCACAGATGTAGCCTCCGTTAAAGTTACCTTCAGCGGTAATAACACTGTCATTTACCACGGCATAGAAAGCCTTCTCCGGCAATTTGGAAAACAGTTCTTCATCTGCATTAAAATTGAATTCTGCCATTATTATTTAAATCCTATCTGATATCACACACGTGAAATATTAATGTTCTCTGGTGGTATTAAACTTAATCTTAGGGTACCTTTCCATGGTAAGGTTAAGATTTACCATGTTAGGGGCAATGTACGTGAGATTGTCACCGCCGTCCAACGCAACGTTCTGAGGAACCTTGCGCTGAATTTCTTCCAGAGCGGCGGCATCGTCACTTTCTATCCAACGGGCCGTTGTTACGTTAACAGGCTCGTATACTGCCTCAACGTTATATTCATTCTTCAATCTGGAGACAACCACGTCAAACTGCAGCACACCTACGGCACCTACAATCAGATCATTGTTTATCAGAGGTCTGAATACCTGTACCGCACCCTCTTCTGAGAGCTGAACCAGACCTTTAAGCAATGCCTTCTGCTTTAAAGGATCTTTAAGTCGGATACGTTTAAACAGTTCAGGAGCGAAGTTAGGAATACCGGTAAACTTCAAATCCTCACCCTTGGTAAAGGTATCCCCTATCTGAATCGTGCCATGATTGTGCAGACCAATAATATCTCCGGCAAAAGCTTCTTCAGCCTGTTCACGGTCACCTGCCATGAAGGTCACGGCATCAGAGATATTCACATCCTTGCCGATACGTACGTGATGCAGCTTCATGCCTTTTTCATACTTACCTGATACCAAACGTACAAAGGCAATACGGTCACGATGCTTAGGATCCATGTTTGCCTGAATTTTGAATACGAACCCGGTCAGGTTCTCTTCCTTTGGATCAACGGTTCTGGTTTCAGCTTTTCTGGCAAGAGGAGCCGGCGCCCATTCGGTAAGTCCGTTAAGCATGTGGTCAACACCGAAGTTACCGAGAGCGGTACCGAAAAATACAGGAGTCAGTTCACCCTTTAAAAACGCCTCCTCGTCGAACTCCGCACTCCCTGCTTTTACCAGTTCAATGTTATCCCTGAGTATGGAGGCGAGATCCTCACCGACAGCCTCGTCAAGCTCAGGATTATCAAGGCCCTTTACGATGACCACGTCTTGAATGATATCACCCTGACCGGACTTATAAAGGTAGGTTTCATCCTTGTAAATATGATAAACCCCCTTAAAGCTCTTACCGCATCCTATAGGGAAAGTTATCGGGGCACAGACAATGGATAATTCCTTCTCAACTTCATCCATAAGTTCAAGAGGATCCCTTGTTTCACGGTCCATCTTATTCATAAAAGTCAGAATGGGAGTGTCTCTTAAACGGGTAACCTCCATCAGCTTGCGGGTACGCTCTTCCACACCCTTGGCCGCATCAATAACCATCAGACAGCTGTCAACAGCGGTAAGAACGCGGTAGGTATCTTCAGAGAAGTCTTCATGACCAGGAGTATCGAGCAGGTTAATGAGGCAGTCATTGTAGGGGAACTGCATTACGGAGGTGGTTACGGAAATACCGCGATCCTTTTCCATCTGCATCCAGTCTGATTTGGCAAAACTGCCGTTGGCACCACGCCCCTTAACGGTACCGGCACGCTGAATTGCACGACCGTAAAGCAAAACTTTTTCAGTAATGGTTGTCTTACCGGCATCTGGATGGGAAATAATAGCAAAAGTTCTACGTTTATTTATCTCTTTAAGAAATTCAGCATCAGCCATAATATCTTACCTAAAATACAGCAGCCCGTATCAGGGCTTAAAATATAAAAATTAAAAAGACATCGTCAGTCAAGACGATGCCTTTCACTCAAAAACAGTTCTGATTAATCAATGTTCAGCTCATCAAAAGATTTAACCAAATCATCTATCTGCTTAATCTGAATAAGGAAAGGTTCCAGCTTGTCCAAAGGCAGTGCGCTCGGACCATCGCACTTAGCCTCGTCAGGATTCGGATGTGCTTCCAAAAACAGTCCGGCAAGCCCCACGGCCATTCCGGCTCTCGCAAGTTCGGCTTCCTGCTGTCTTCTGCCTCCGGATGCGGCTCCGCTCGGATCCCTGCACTGCAGTGAATGAGTTACGTCAAAAATCACCGGAGCTCCCTTTGAAGCCTTCATCATCACCCCGAAACCAAGCATGTCAACTACCAGATTATCATATCCGAAGGTGGCACCGCGTTCACAGAGAATGATGTTGCCATTTCCTGATTCCTCAAACTTTTCCACAATATTGGAAATCTGTGAAGGGCTGATAAACTGAGGCTTCTTGACGTTTATAACCTTGCCGCTTTCGGCCAGGGCCTTAACCAGATCCGTCTGACGGGCAAGAAATGCGGGAAGCTGCAGAACATCAACAACTTCAGCAAGCGGAGCAATCTGATCCGTTTCATGCACGTCAGTAATAATCTTTACGCCGAATTCTTTCTTGAGGCGCTCAAAAATACTGATTCCCTTCTCCAGACCAAGACCTCTGAATGAATGGATGGAGGATCTGTTGGCTTTATCCCAGCTTGCCTTGAAAACAAACGGAATTCCAAGCTTTTCAGTAACCTCGACATACTTTTCACAGGCAGTCAGAGCCAGTTCCTCGGACTCAAGAACATTTATTCCGCCAAAGAGAACGAACGGAAGGTTATTGGCCACACTGATGTCACCAATCTTAACAACTTTGTTTTCCGCAAAGGCCATTGTATTTACTTATCCTTGTAGTTAAAGCACCCCAAAGTTACCCGGTCATTATATCCTAAATCCTTTACGGTCTCAACCTGAGTAAAACCACCGTAATTCATCAGAAGCTTAACGTCTCCGGCCTGCTGATATCCATGCTCAAGCAGCAGGTAACCGTTATTTGCAAGATAGTCACAGGAATGTCTTATGATGTTAAGAATATCATACAGCCCCTGCATTGGAGCCACCAGTGCAGTTCTCGGCTCGAACCTCACGTCGCCCTGATTAAGATGCGGATCATTCTCGGCAATGTACGGAGGATTTGAAACAATAATGTGATACTGATGTCTGGCCTTGATTTTTGCGAACCAGTCACTGTTAATGAGATTTATCGGAAGATTAAGATTTTGACTGTTGTATTCAGCCACTTTAAGGGCTTCTTCCGAATAATCAACGGCATCAACAACAGCATCGGGAAGTTCGCTCTTGAGAGCCAGCGCCACTGCTCCGGTTCCGGTTCCAAGATCCAGAATTCTCAGCTTTATGTCAGGATTAAACTTCTGGGCACACAACAAAGCCTGTTCCACCAGTGTCTCTGTATCCGGACGAGGTATCAGCGTATGTTCGTTAACCTTGAGATTAAGTGACCAAAACTCCCTCTTTCCGAGAATATGTGCCAGCGGTCTGCCGGAAATACGTTCTGCCAGAATTTCCTGTATTCTTGCGTATTCCCCGTCAGTAATCTCATACTCCGGATATGTAAGAAGAAAGGTTTTGTTCTTTTTTAAAACTTCAGAAACAATAAAATAGGCTTCTATGGAAGATACCTCACGATCCTGCAGAAATTCATTCAGTTTCTGCCAGGATTCTTTATAAACGGTTCCGATCTGCATGCATCCTCCTAATTCGTCAGTGTTCCTAACTTAAGCATAGCTTCAAAACCTAAAAAAACCCGTATCCAACGTAAAAACAGGTTCCGAATTGTGAACCTGTTTTTAAAATCGTAAGTGATAACGGAGATGAGAATTAATTCTCGTTGGCGAGTTCTGCCAACTGGTTTGCCTGATGTTCCTCAATAACAGGCATAACCAGGGAATCCAAATCTCCGTCCATAACATCGCTCAGTTTGTACAGAGTAAGATTTATGCGATGATCGGTAACACGCCCCTGTGGATAGTTGTAGGTTCTGATTCTGTCTGAACGATCACCTGAACTTAAAATACTCTGTCTCTGTTCAGCCATTTCCTTTGCCTTCTTTTCCTCTTCGAGTCTTGCAAGACGGGAAGCCAGGACTGCAAATGCCTTTGCCTTGTTCTTATGCTGAGAACGTTCATCCTGACATTCAACAACAAGACCTGAAGGGAAGTGGGTAATACGAATTGCGGAATCGGTCTTATTAATGTGCTGACCACCTGCACCGGACGCTCTGAATGTATCAATACGGATATCCTTAGGATTAATTTCAGGAGCTTCAGACTCAGGAACTTCAGGGAATACCATCACAGTACATGCTGAAGTATGCACACGCCCCTGAGTTTCAGTTTCAGGAACACGCTGTACGCGATGTCCGCCTGATTCAAATTTCAGAATACCGTAGGCACCCTGTCCTGAGACTTTGAAGATGATTTCCTTATAACCGCTGAATTCACCTTCCGAGCAGCTCATTATTTCAATACTCCAGCCCTTCTTTTCAGAATACTTTGAATATAATCTGAAAAGATCTCCCGCAAAAATTGCGGCTTCATCACCGCCGGTACCGGCTCTGATTTCAACGAAAGCGTTGTTGTCATCCTTTGGATCCTTAGGAAGAAGAAGAATCTGAATGTCATGCTCGGTCTTTTCGAGGCCGGCCTTTGTCTCATCAAGTTCAGCTTCCGCCATTTCCCTCATGTCAGGATCATCACCGTTAATCATGGCATTGATTTCTTCAAGATCATCAGAATATGTCTTATAGCTCTTAAATGCGGAAACTATTGTTTCAAGCTGTGAATATTCCTTGTTTAATTCTCTGAATCTGTCCTGGTCGGCTATTACGTCAGCCTCACCCAATAAGGCCTGAACTTCCTCAAATCTTTCAACCAAAGTCTCAAGCTTTGTAATAATGGATTGCTTAAGCATTGTTAATACCTTTGTAAATTAAACGGTTTAATAATAAATCTCAGACCGACAGAATACGTGTACGCCTGCCAATCACTGTAAACTAATATCTAAAAACTGCCCTAAAAAGAAGTCGCTCGGTGCCGGCGGCACCGGTAATGAAAATGTCCGACGGTATGTAACGCAGAAACGCTCCGCTACACTAAGTCGCCATGAATTGGATGCCGGGACAGCTAATGTCTCCTATCCGGAGATAATAAGCCGCCATCAGCCGGTTGAACAGTCAACATAATGTTTCCCACAATTAAGGCAAATGATAACTTGCTTGATTTTACCACATTTTTCCTTCGCCACAAAATAATAAGGCACAGCTAAACACGGCCTTAATGCCGGACCGAACTTCACAGCCATGAATAAAGCCGGTGCACCGGCCTGCAGAAAACATTCAACGATTTAAATTATCATCTCTGCTGACAACAAAATAAAAAAGTCTTCATTTCTGAAGACTTTCAAATTAAGCTATTAGGGTATTACAAAATAAATTAGAACTGCATATTACCTAAGTTTTTTACATAGCTGAAATTGTACGCTTTGGTAAAAGGAGGTAAGGTGTTCAGTTTTACTGCTTTTAATAAGTTCTTCATTTTGTTTCTTCTCTTCTTATAATAATATGAATATCGGTTTTTCTGGCCTTTCACTTAATTCTTAATTATTGTTTCCACCAAAAGGCCCTGTGTCATGTGTTTTTATTATCCGTTACTTAACGTAGCTGAAACCATACTGACGGGTTACAGGAGCGATGGTATTAACTTCGCTGTTTGCTACAAACATATTTCTTAACATTCTCATTTCTGCACTCCTTACAAAGATTGCATTAACATTAACTTCTGTTTCTTTCTTAACTATGTGATTTACTTAACACTTATAATGATACATCATATTTAATTCTATTCAAGTATTTTTGAAATTATTTTACTTTTTTATGTAATGAAAACTTTTTCAAAACACAGAAAACGCTTTCCATTACCGTATATTTATTTTTTAAACCCCGATTTTTGGGATAAAAATCATTTTTTTCACTGTTTTTTACATTAAAACGCAGAAAAGTCATTTGCTGAAAATGTAATTTATTTTCATAATTACCGAAAATAATTAATTTTTCAAAGGTTTTCGAATGGTCAAAAAGGATCACCGCATATTCCCAAAAGCATTTATTCATTAATGAATGACCTGCAGCCTCAGCCAAAAGAAAACCGCCGGGATCCCAACAGAGCCTTAAGACCGAAACTTTGTTGTTTTAAACATATACGAAAAATAATTTAATGGAAGTTACAGAAAATACAAGACTTCCATAATTTTTTGCGGTATAATATAAACATATATATTATATGTTTATATGGATGATTTTATGGCTGTAGCAG
>JAGAYS010000052.1 GCA_017940385.1 Ruminobacter sp.
AATTAGATTAATCGTGGTAAACAAATCTGCCAGAAAAAATTATAGATGGCCTGATAATTAAGTTAGAGGTGGTAAACTATTTGGTTAACGATGGTAAAGTAATTTGGTTAAAGCTGGCCTACTAAATCACATTACGTCCAGCTATAGACCAGCATCATCCACCATGATTATCCACAGACATCATCTAATTGTTTTATCCAACGGATGCCTTTCAGCAGCCTAAAATGACGAAATATTCGTCAATATAATAATTCTATACTGATTATTATTCTTCCAGTCTCTCCTCTGACATCATTCCGCCACCTACTGTCCAAAACAGAAAAATATTCAAAAACAGACATTAAACAGCAACTTGTATCTTAACTACCCTGGTACCATATTTATAATTAACCATGTATTAACATTTCTTGACATAAACTTGAATATTATCAATATAACTCATACAATGTAGCAAAGCTGTACAGAACAAAGTATTGCTTATTTATATAACTGATCAATAATCATGATAATTTATATATTGTTGGTACCGGATTCAGGAATGACGTGATTATCATGATGGCAAAACCTGCACTGAATAAGAATGGCAGTTACAGTCATAAGCTCCTGATGAACATAACATAAAGTCAGTAACTCATGTACAATAGACACAGAGCGGAAGAAGCATTTTAAATTATCAAGCGCAGGAACAATACAAAGACAATGAATAACGAAATTATAATAAAAGGGGCAAAAACCCATAATCTGAAGAACATCAGTTTACGCATCCCCAAGAATAAATTCTGCGTAATTACCGGACTTTCAGGCTCCGGTAAATCATCATTGGCATTTGACACACTATATGCTGAAGGTCAGAGAAAATACGTTGAATCTCTGTCCTCATATGCCCGTCAGTTTCTTCAGCTGATGGACAAACCTGATGTTGAAATGATCGAGGGCCTTTCTCCCGCTATATCAATAGAGCAGAAATCCACATCCCATAATCCCCGTTCAACCGTTGGCACCATAACCGAAATCTATGACTACCTGCGTCTTCTGTACGCCAGAATAGGCGAGGCCCGCTGTCCTGAACACGGATATGTTCTTAAGGCTCAGACCATTAAGCAGATGATTGACTCATCACTTGAACTTCCTGAGGGCTCCAAGGTAATGATTCTGTCTCCGGTTGTACGTAACCGCAAAGGTGAATATAAAGTTCTCCTTGATAATCTGGCAAGAGACGGATATATCAGGGTGCGCATTGATAATGACACTTATGATCTCAGTGATCCCCCTACTCTGGATCTGCAGAAGAAGCATACTATTGAAGTCATAGTGGACAGACTAAAAATCAAATCAGACGAGACCACAAGAATCAGAATTTCAGATTCTCTCGAAAGAGCGCTGAAACTCAGTGACGGACTTGCGTCAGTGGTGTCCATGACTGATGACTTTGAACCGCTGGAATTTTCCGCGAAATATTCATGCCCGGAATGTGGCTACTCTGTTTCGGAAATCGAACCGCGCAACTTCTCGTTCAACAATCCTGCAGGAGCCTGCCCGTGCTGTCTGGGGCTCGGAGTTCAGGAAGTTTTTACACCTGAAGCCTTCATCGTGGACGACAAGGCTTCCATAAGGGAAGGAGCCATAAAAGGATGGTCTCCGACATCCACCTTTAACTTTGCCACAATAAGTGCTCTTTCCAAACAGTACGGATTCAGTCTGGACGTACCGCTTAACAAACTCAGTTCAAAAATAATGAACATCATCTTCTACGGCACAGGTAATGAGGAAATTGAAGTTATTCAGAAATTCCGCAGCGGTTCAGAATTCAAAACACAAAAATCATTTGAAGGCATAGTGCCGCAAATGACCAAAAAATACCAGGCTGCCAGAGACTATGAACGTGACGAATATACACGATACCTCACCACGGTTCCATGCCCTGAATGTAATGGAGCAAGACTCAAAAAGGCATATCGTCACGTATTTGTTAACAACAAAAATCTTCCTGATCTGTGTAATCTCACCATTGCCGAATGTCTTGAGTTTTTTAACAGTCTTCCGCTAACTCCCCAACAGGAACAGATTGCCGCAAAAGTGTTAAAGGAAATCAGGGAACGTCTCTCATTTCTGGTAAACGTGGGATTAAGCTATCTGACTCTATCACGCTCAGCCGAAACCCTGTCCGGCGGTGAAGCTCAGAGAATAAGACTCGCCAGCCAGATTGGTTCCGGACTTACGGGGGTAATGTATGTTCTCGATGAACCGAGCATAGGACTTCACCAGCGTGACAACACCAAACTGCTAGAATCACTGTATCACCTCAGGGATCTTGGCAATACCGTCATCGTCGTTGAGCATGATGAGGATACCATAAGACGTGCCGATCATATTATCGACATAGGTCCCGGAGCAGGCGAGCACGGAGGGACGATCGTTGCCGAGGGTTCGGTTGAAGACATCATAAAATCCGAAACGTCCGTTACGGGCAAATATTTGAGCGGCAGATGCTGTATTCCGATCCCAAAAAGAAAGAAAAGTGACGGGAAGTATCTTTGCATCACCAATGCCACCGGACATAATCTCAAAGGCGTGGACTTAAAAATCCCACGCGGACTCCTTACATGCATAACCGGAGTTTCAGGCAGCGGTAAATCAACTCTCATCAATGATACCCTGTATGCAATAGCCCAGCGCCGGCTTAACGGTGCGGTTAACATAAAACCGGCTCCATACGGAGACATTGACGGCCTGGAGCTCTTTGATAAGGTAATTAACGTTGACCAGACTCCTATTGGAAGAACCCCAAGGTCAAACTGTGCCACATATGTGGATTTCTTTACGCCTATAAGGGAACTGTTTGCTCAGACACAGGAAGCCAGGGCACGAGGGTATACGGCTGGAAGATTCTCCTTTAACATAAAGGGAGGACGCTGTGAAGCCTGTCAGGGAGACGGCATCATAAAGGTTGAAATGAACTTCCTGCCAGATGTTTTCGTGACATGCGATGAATGCGGCGGAAAGAGGTATAACAAGGAAACACTGGACATAACCTACAAGGGTAAAAACATATCCGACGTGCTAAACATGACTGTGGCTGAGGCTCTTGAGTTTTTTGATGCCATCCCGCCTCTGCGTAAAAAACTGCAGACACTGTCAGACGTGGGACTTTCATACATTCGCCTGGGGCAGCCGGCCACTACTCTGTCCGGCGGAGAGGCTCAGAGAATCAAACTTGCAAAGGAACTGTCCCGCAAGGATACCGGTAAAACCCTTTACATTCTCGATGAACCTACCACAGGACTCCATTTTCAGGATGTAAACATGTTACTGCAGGTGTTGTTCAGACTTAGGGATCAGGGAAATTCCATCGTGGTTATTGAACATAATCTTGACGTCATCAAGTCTGCCGATCACATAATTGATCTTGGACCTGAAGGCGGAGAAGGCGGTGGCAGAATCATCGCGGAAGGAACTCCGGAACAGGTTGCAAAGGTAAAAACCTCCTACACCGGGCAGTTTCTGGATAAAATATTGAAAAACTAATCATTTGAAATTGAAGAGGAAATTAACATGTCATATCAATTAACAGACAGAGAGTATCAGGCCGCACTGAAGCTTAATGCCGACTACAGATATCAGTACTTCACCAAGAACATTCAGAAAGGTCTTGAACTCTTTGTTCTTAAAAACAGTGAAGGTATTCTGTTTATGGAAACTGAGGGAGATGAGGAAAACAGTGCTCCGATTAACGTGATTCCGGTGTGGTGCCATGAAAACTACGCAAAGTACTACGCAGAACAGAATGTCGACGTCACAGGCTATGAACCTCAGTCCATTTCTCTTGCAATCTTTATTGAACGCTGGGCTGAAAATCTGGAAAATTCCAACATTGAACTGGCGATTTTCCCGCTGACAAACACTGACTGCAATATCGTTAAGGCCAAGGAACTCATTGCCGACCTTAACCTTGATGATGAAAATGCCTGATAACGGCATATCATGACTTTACATAATCCTGTGTTATTTTAGTCAGGAAGCCGGTTCGTTCTGCCATTCGCAGCATCATCACTTCGTTCCATATTTTTGAAGTACCTGTATCTTCAAAAATATGGATTGCGAATGCTTAAAGCCGGCTTTTGTTTTTGACTGCCGCACAATGACTGCTGAAGCTGAAAAACAATCAGAAAAATCTCAATATCAAAAGAGTTTTCCACAGCCATCAAAACATTTATCAGCAAACATTACATACTGATAAAATACAAAACAGATACAATTATTGTTTAACAACATACCAAATCAGATACAGATACCTTTTCAGCAAGATATTCACAATAGTTTATACACAGTTCTGTGGGTGAATAAAAAACATACAACTTATCCACAACAGCCTAAATATGCAACAATTTAATGCCTACGAACCATCCTCATTGGATTCGGCCCCCTCAGGAATATAACCTAAATGATTTCTCAGAAGCTTTTCAAGTTCTGCAATTTCGGTTCCAGTCCTTCCTGAATAATCCTCAAGCTGATCAGGCATAATACATTCATTGGATACGTATTTCGCATCACTGTTTGCAAAGATATACGCACATACGGCACTTACGGGACTCATCATGTATCCGTCTGTTATTCTGAGGCCTATATTCTCTTCAACCTTCATAACATCCCATAATGCCAATTTAGCCTTATGATCAGGACATGACGGATAGCCTATCGCCGGTCTTATTCCGACAAACTTCCCGCTCAGAATATCATCAACGTTTAAAGGTTCACTGCTGTAGCCCCAGTATTCCGTGCGAATCAGATAATGCACATATGCTGAAGCGGCTTCTGCCAGACGGTAACTGAGATTCTGAACAAGCATGCTGGAATATATGTCGCCTTCATCATTAAATTTCCTGACGGTATCTTCAAGATTAATACCGGCATTGATTGCCATGGCTCCCACGGCATCATCACACACATCAATAAAATCAGCCAATGATCCGTTAGCCTGCTGTCTTGATGACAGATCACGCTGGTCTCTCAGGAAATTGAATCTGTATTCACCGTCTTCGGTCTCCAGAACCACATCATTAAAGCCTTCGCGGTGAGCCTTGAATAAACCGAAAACCGCCTTTATTCCCAGAAGATTTTCCGACTCCATGCGCTTAAGCATTTTCACGGAGTCGAAATAAAGACTTACTGCCGGTTCGCTGGCGTTTTCCGGAACGGATGACGTCTTTTCACCGTTTTCATTAATGAGGTCCGCCTCAGTGTCTATCGAAAGGCCACCAAGCAGTTTACGGTAATCCTGCTTATATTCCCATGATCTGTAATAAGCCTGCCAGTCGATAAACCTGATTAATTCAGAAACAGACAGGTCAAGAACCTTTACACCTAAGAACTTCGGCAACGGCGCCTTGGTCACGGTAAAATCAGTCCTGACTGCATTGGCATTTGCCTCTGCAAAGGATACTGTCTGAATCTTTGAATACTTCAGTTCATGAATGTGTCTTGCAAATGCGTATTCTTCCTTAAGCTTTCTGACAAATGCAGGCTTAAGTTCCTTTGACAGCAGACTCTGTGCAATGGTAACACCGCGGCTGGCATTATTAACATACACGATTGGTGCACTGTACTCCTTTTCCAGCTTAACTGCGGTGTGTGCCTTGGATGTGGTTGCCCCGCCAATCATTACCGGAATCTTCAGTCCTGCCTTTTCCAGCTCCTGTGCCACATGAACCATTTCATCAAGAGAAGGTGTTATCAGTCCGGAAAGTCCGATGAGATCAACCTTTTCCTTAATGGCTGTTTCAATAATCTTTTCACACGGCACCATAACGCCGAGATCTATAATTTCATAGTTATTACACTGCAGAACGACAGATACTATATTCTTGCCGATATCGTGCACGTCCCCCTTTACCGTAGCCATCAGGATCTTCCCGTTGCTTCCGGATCCTGATTTGCTCTGCTTTATGAACGGCTCAAGATATGACACGGCCTTTTTCATTACGCGGGCAGACTTCACAACCTGAGGCAGGAACATCTTTCCTTCGCCGAAAAGGTCCCCCACCACGTTCATGCCGGCCATCAGCGGACCTTCAATCACTTCAACAGGACTGGTCGCCTTTAAACGGGCTTCCTCCACGTCCTGATCAATGTATTCGGTAACACCTTTAACCAGTGCATATTCAATTCTTTTTTCCACCGGCTCATTGCGCCATGACAAATCAATTTGGGATTCATCCTTCTTTAATGATCCTCCGGCACGGTATTTTTCCGCTATGGCCAGCAGCTCGTCAGTGGCTCCCTTATGGGTATTCAGAATAACGGCTTCTACCTTATCCCTGAGTTCCTTCGGAATGTCGTCATATACAGACAGCTGTCCGGCATTCACGATACCCATGTCCATGCCATTTTTTATGGTGTAGTACAGAAACACCGTATGAATTGCCTGTCTTAACGGTTCATTGCCGCGGAATGAAAACGACACGTTCGACACACCGCCGGAAATCATGGCATGAGGCAAGGTTTCCTTTATTGTCTTTACCGCATTGATGAAATCAAGAGCATAGTTGTCATGCTCCTCTATGCCTGTTGCCACGGCAAATATGTTAGGGTCAAAAATAATGTCTTCCGGCGGAAAGCCTACTTCTTCAGTAAGGAGCTTATATGCTCTCGTACAGATTTCTATCTTACGATCATAAGTATCGGCCTGCCCCACCTCATCGAAGGCCATGACAACCACGGCTGCGCCGTAGCGTCTTACGACTCTGGCATGATCCAAAAACTTCTCCACACCTTCTTTCATGGAAATGGAGTTTACGATCCCCTTACCCTGAACACACTTAAGCCCCGCTTCGATAACTTCCCATTTGGAAGAATCAATCATAATCGGAACTTTTGAAATCTCAGGTTCTGAAGCTATAAGATTGAGATACTTGATCATGGATGACTTGGCATCAATCATGCCCTCATCCATATTAATATCAATAATCTGCGCCCCGTTTTCCACCTGAACCCTGGCCACTTCAATTGCCTCATCAAACTTTTCTTCCTTGATAAGACGTCTGAATTTGGCACTGCCGGTCACGTTTGTTCTTTCACCGACATTTATGAACAGGGATTCCGGGGTAATGTTTAGTGACTCAAGGCCGCTTAAACGGCACGCAACCGGCAGCTCCGGAATTTTTCTCGGAGGAAGCGAATTTACGGCTTCGGCAATTGATTTGATATGAGCCGGTGTTGTACCGCAGCAACCGCCCACTATATTGAGGTAACCGGACTCAGCCCACTTTCTGATATATACCTGCATCTGCTCCGCAGTGAGATCATAGCCACCGAAAGCATTTGGAAGCCCGGCATTTGGATGAACCGACACAAAGGTCTCGCAGATAGACGATATTTCCGCAACATACGGTTCCAGTTCCGCAGGTCCCAACGCACAGTTAAAACCGAATGAAACAGGTCTTGCATGTCGGAGACTGTTGTAGAAAGCCTCAACCGTCTGTCCGGACAGAGTTCGGCCTGAGGCATCAGTTATGGTTCCGGAAATCATCACCGGAATTTCGATACCGCGTTTTTCCGATACGCTTTCAACCGCATAAACGGCAGCCTTGGCGTTAAGGGTATCGAATATTGTTTCAATGATGATAAGGTCGGCACCACCGTCAAGAAGTCCTTCCGTTGCCAGAGCATAACCTTCGACAAGATCATCAAAAGTAACGTTTCTTGCCCCCGGATCATTAACATCCGGAGAAATGGAACAGGTTCTGTTTGTAGGTCCCAATACACCTGCCACAAAACGAGGTTTGTCGGGAGTCTTCTCAGTCATGGCCGCAGCAGCCTTTTTGGCAAGAACCGCTGAAGTTTTATTTATTTCATAGGTATGCTCTGATACATTGTAATCAGACAGCGGAATCGGTGTTGCATTGAAGCTGTTGGTTTCGATAATGTCGGCACCGGCATCAAGATAGGCCTGATGAATGGACGATATCACTTCCGGTCTTGTCAGGCACAGCAAATCATTACAGCCCTTGAGATCGCACTCTGAGTCCTTAAAAATCTCACCGCGGTAATCCTGTTCGGTCAGACCATATGACTGAATCATTGTACCCATGGCCCCGTCGAGAACCAGTATACGTTCTGCAAGTTCCTTTTCAATAGCCGCTTTCAGTGTTGATTCCCTGAGGTTTTTCATATTATGCTCTGCCGTACCTGAATAAAACTGAGATGATGGAAAGAATCCGTGAATTACACCCTATACAGACTTTCTCTTTGTTTCGAGATCATATGGAGTGTTCTGGTATACGTAATAGTTAATCCAATTTGCAAAAAGCAGGTATGCATGACTCTTCCATGTACAGAGCGGTACGTTCTGCGGATCATTGTTAGGATAATAATTTACCGGAATTGACGGATTAAGCCCGGCATTAATGTCTCTTCTGTATTCGTTGTCCAAAGTCTGAGCGTCATATTCCGGATGACCGGTAACAAACACCTGACTTCTGTCCGGAGACACGGCAAGATAAACACCGGTTTCATCGGAATCAGCCAGAATTTCCAGATCGGTATTTTCCTCAATGTACTTGGTTTCAAAATTTGCAAAACGTGAATGCGGAGCAAGGAAGAAATCGTCAAAACCCCTGATTAAAGGATCTGAACTGGTTGATCTTCTGTGCTTGTATACGCCTGACAGCTTCACGCTTCTGGTCTGCTTAGGAAGATCGTAGAACACGTTAAGAGCTGCCTGTACCGCCCAGCAGTTAAACATGGTGCAGGTTACATGCTCCTTTGACCACTTCATGATTTCCACAAGAGTGTCCCAGTATTTAACTTCTTCAAAAGGCACCTTGCCAAGTGGAGCCCCGGTAATAATCATGCCGTCGTAATACTGATCGCGTACGTCGTCAAATCTCTGATAGAAGGTATCCAGATGGGCCTTTGGTGTGTTTTTGGAAACATGATCATCTATGCGCAGAAGATCAACAATTACCTGAATTGGGGTATTTGAAAGCTTGCGGAGAAACTGGGTTTCAGTTTCAATTTTCTTAGGCATTAAATTAAGAATAAGCAGCTTCAGAGGTCGTATATCCTGATGCACGGCCCGGCTCTCAGTCATAACAAACACCTTTTCAGCGGTTAACACACTGGCAGCAGGTAATGCATCAGGAATCATAATAGGCATGGTATGGCACCTCTCACAAAAGTCATGACATCAAAAATGTCCGGTCCACTCTAAGTCTCAGAAAGAAGAATAAAAATCAGTGGTGTCCGAACCGTCTTTAGGTTTATTAAAAAACCAATTACGCAATGTTATTAATTATACACTAATTATGGATTTTATGTGATGTATGGCATGTTTTTCACACCATCCCCGAAAAAGGTCACCGGCGCATTAATTAGACAAAAATTTGCGGTTTTATACTGATTACCGCCGTCTCAGTGGGCTTTTTTGCCTAAACTTCAGAATCAGATTCGAATGTTTTATTAAATAATTATTATTTTTGCAATAAAAACTCCAAATATATTGTGACCGTTACCTCATAATACATAAGCTAAAACAAATTAATTATTAACTTTTTTGATATTGACAAAAAAGAGTGATTTAAAGGACAATTACCTTGTGAGGATTATCCTCGGAAAAATGTTTCCGGTAATCCGCTGTTACAATGAGGCATTATCCTTAAACATTTAAGTAAGGCCCTGACCTTACAGCTTTAAAGACATTGCATAACAATAATCATAGCGTACTACAAAGTCATGAATAAATTAGCTACACGCACCGCTATAACGGCGGTCGTAATTTTTCACATAATTCTGGCATGCTTCTACAGTCTTAATCAGAATCTTAATGTAAATTCCGAAGGCTATTTCATGCTTTCTGAAGGTGTATACAACCATTACTCGAAACAGACACTGGATCTTACCGCAGATTCCCTGAAAACCGTACTGGTTTCATCCCCAATGAATCTTTGGGAAAATACAATTGCTCCGGTAATTCTGCTGGTGCTTTTAAGACTTCTGGCCTTCTTTATAATCTTCAAGGAACTTGCAAAGCTGTTCAGCCCGTCAACAATGATATGGTTCAGTGTACTGTTTCTGCTGTCTCCGTGGCTTATGTACAGCACAGCTCTGGGAGCTGACGCCTACATTCAGCTTGGTGTCGCGGGATATCTTGTCAGCGTACTTAAGCTTACCAGATCAAATCAGCCGAGAAGTTCAACATTTCTGTGGACGGTACTCCTCACCTTTTCAATACTGTGGTGTCTCGCACTAAGTCCTGCCTGGGGGGTTCTGCTGATTACCACGGTTATTCTCTGGATAAAGAAAACCATTCACCCGAACGTGAACGGTCTGATTACGTCTCTGGCCGTAATTGCCGTAATAATGATTCCTTATGTTCATCAGCTGGAAATCAATGAAGACTCAGAAATCTATGTAAACCATTCATATAACTACTGGGGCTTCGGCACTGTTTACGTATACCCGCTCTTTAAAGGACTTATTTACTGGATAAGATACGGTTCAGCCATGTTCCAGAGCGAAATTGTCTACAAAACAGGTTTTTCATGGCTGAGTGACAGCGAAACAGTTCAGAGCTACTGCAGCTATGCATGGCGCTCCGTGCTTATCATTGCGGGACTGCTTTCTGTTGTTATCAGTCTCATGGCCAACTGTCTGATGATTAAGGAAATCAAGCCGCTGTTTTTCAGAAACTTTTCTGAAGATCGTCAGCTTTCATATCTGAAAATTATCTGCACCATAATGCTGGTATCCATAGTGCTGTTCATTGCCGTCAGTCCATACACTCTGTACAGCAATACTCTTTCACTGTGTTACGTTTTCGCACTCATCCCGCTGCTGAACCTGATAGAAAAGTTCAACAGTTTTGATTTCAGGAAACATGCACCGTACATTGCCGTTCTCGCCGTATTTTTCATTACAGTTAACGGTCTGGCACTTATGGAATCAAAGGATTACAGCAATGAAAACAACTATATGGAAAGATCAAACGATATAGTCAGCGAATCATTCAACTGATTTATCTCTTTCGAAACTGAAGCCTGTATTCACGCAGAATGCAGGCTTTATTTTTTATGTCTCACAGTTTTTAGTTCAGCCACTGACTGTGATTTTAATTCATCATATTCCGGGCAGTACGCACTGCAGCATCATATGAGGACAAATCCGGAAATAATGATGAAATGACAGTGAAGAAGAACATCCCCACCATTGGTTGTCACAATCAGCTGCCGCAAAAAAATGGAGACTGCATCTCATGCAGTCTCCATTTCCAATATCAAAAATTCAATACCGGCAATAAATCAGAATACTAATTTAATAACTTGGCGATATCTTCTAATGACTGATCAAATTCAGCACCGTCGTTGTTCTTGAATACGTGAACTTCACCGATGTCGGTAGGCATGTTGAAGTTGCAGCGGGAAATGTATTCATCCCAATGTTCAAGCTTCCAGGTATCACGACTTGAGTTTCTCTCAATCATACGGCGATGACATGTTTCAGGTGAAGTTTCAACCCAGATGATTACCAGTCTGGCACCAATCTTGGCAAGCTTGGCCCTTAAGTCAGCAACGTATGCCGGATCTCTGATTTCACGGGTGAACGGAGCATTGATTAACACATTATCTTCGTATTCAAGTGCTTCAAATGCCAGATCAAGAACTGCATAATATTCGTAATCACGAATATTTTCTTCGAAGAAATCAGAACTGCGGTTGTATTCCTGATTTGCTACCTTAAAGATCTGCTTTGAAAGAACGATTAAAGTATCTTTATCAAGATAAACCACATGATCAAGTCTCTTGGCAATAGACTTTGACACATAAGTCTTTCCGCAAGCTGGAGGAGAGGTTACAAGAATTAAACTTTTCATAGGTATGCTTCACCAAAAATTTTAAATACAAAAAGGTATACGCAAGTCGTTTTATACAAACACACAGTCTTTCAAACAGCTGTCAGACCGTGATAAAAATCCAACTTCTAAGAATTTTCATTCATCCTGCTAATATTATCACTTATATGCCTATTTTAGCAATTGGCCTTTGATATTTTATAAAAAAAAAGTTCCATCCTCGCCCTGACAGGGAATAAAAATGCAGACTTTTTAAATACTTATATATATCTTTTTAAAATATTGTATACCTTCATATATAAATTATTCCGTAAACCCCCCCCTGAATAATCAGCCACATCCTGAATAAAACATCATTGAGGTTCTCTGGAAACAACACGGAAAATCACTTTTCCCGGAGGTGTATCATGTCTCCAAACAACAATCCGTAGCTGTGTTTTAATTCGAAGGGGCTGATAAATAAGTGCATTTATTCCTACATTTAAAACACAGTTACTAATATAAAGATGCAGCGTACCTTCTCTTCATCGGAAAATTTATTAGTAATCTTATGAGATCCGGTGTTGACATTTTCAATTTTTGGATTTAACATAATTCATATCGGTAAGATATGAATTACACATAAACAAAACAAGATAATAAGGAAAAACAATAATGGGCATTCATAATAACGTAACCGAACTGGTTGGTCGCACACCTCTCGTTCGTCTCAATAAAATTGAAAAAAACAATAACCTTGAAGCAGAAATCGTAGTTAAGGTCGAATCTTTTAACCCTTCAGGATCCATCAAGGATCGAATCGCACTGGCGATGATTGAAGACGCCGAACGTAAAGGCATCATCAAGGAGGGAGCAGTCATCATCGAACCTACCAGCGGTAACACCGGTATCGGTCTTGCACTGTTCGCTTCAGCCAAAGGCTATAAGGCCATTCTGACCATGCCTGAAACCATGAGTATTGAACGTCGTAACCTTCTTAAGGCTTATGGAGCTCAGGTCGAACTCACAGAAGGCAACAAAGGCATGAAGGGTGCCATTGCCAGAGCTCACGAACTTGCAGAAACAATTCCGAACAGTTTTATTCCTAGTCAGTTCACCAATCCGGCAAACCCTGAAATCCATTACAATACCACCGGTCCTGAAATCTGGGAAGACACTGATGGCAGAGTAGATATCTTTGTTGCCGGCGTCGGTACCGGCGGTACACTTACCGGAACCGGCAAATTCCTTAAGGAAAAGAACCCTAATGTGAAGGTTGTGGCTGTTGAACCTGCAAGCTCACCGGTTCTTTCTAAGGGAGTAAGTGGCTCTCATAAGATTCAGGGTATCGGTGCAGGTTTTGTTCCTGACACTCTCGATACCGGCATTTATGATGAAATCATCGCCGTTGAAAATGAAAGTGCCTTTGAAGCAGGCAGGGAAATTGCCAGAACTGAAGGTCTCCTGGTAGGTATTTCTTCCGGTGCCGCTCTTCATGCAGCCAAAGAACTTGCAAAAAGACCTGAAAACAAGGGCAAACGCATCGTTGCAATCCTTCCGGATACCGGCGACCGCTACCTCTCCACCCAGCTTTTTGAAAACTAATCAAAAACACTGACTTATGCGAAGAAGACGGGAGTTCCCCGTCTTCTTCAGTTTCTGCATCAATAACGCACTTACATTCCGAAAACTTCTGCCGTCCCTCGAATCTTAAGCGCACCAAAGCATGCCAAAATGCATTTTACCGGCAGTTCGTATCCAAGTACGGCCGAAAAAATGGACGAACAGTTTACCTGACGGTCAAATCACTGCTTTAAACTCAGCCTCAGTCACTTAAATGCTTTTTACAAACTCCTTGTTTCAGGGGCGAGTGCCGAAAGCATTTTTCTTACAAAATTATATGACACATAATATCGATTGTTCTATCATAAAAGGGCTGACCGTAAAATCGTCAGTTCAGGTACCTTTCACCACCTACTGAGGCAGTACTTATGACAGACAGAGAGCTGGCGGAACTCATAGCCTATACGGCTGACCGCATGTACAGATGCGGAGCCGAAACAAGATTAATCATTCAGACCTCTGAAAGAGTTGCCAGGGCCTACGGCCATCCCGCAACCGTGGTGGTAACCCCTGAAATGATAGGCGTAAAGCTGCGTGCGGACGGAGAAAACGAAACACCGACAGAATGTTCCACCTTTACCAGAATAGAAAGAGGCGGACTCAACATGCACAATCTGGTAACTTACACCAGACTGTGTCAGGAAGCTGAAAAAGGGAATTTAAGTTTTGAGGAGCTCAAACGCAAACTTTCGGAAATACGCTCCTACCCGTATAATCCGCTTCTTATGACATTCCTTATCGGGATAGCCACCGCCTGCTTCTCCTTTATTAACGGAGGGGATCTTAACACAGGCATCACGGCGATGCTTGCAGGGTCAATAACCATGGCCGTCAAACTGTTGCTACAGAAATATCATCTCTTTGACATGTTTATTTTTACGGTTTGCGGATTTACAGGGACACTCAGTTCATACCTTATCGGAACCCATCTCTTTGAATTATCAAGATATAACCTGGCGGTTGCCATGGTTGTCAGTCTGCTTCTTCTGGTTCCTGGATTCCCGTTCATCAACGGCATACTTGATTTATTTAAGGGATACATATCCATGGGCACCGTCAGACTGATTCACACAATCATTCTGGTAGCATCAGTATGCCTAGGAATAATACTTGCCTTCTCAATTCTCCCGATAAACGGCTGGTAACTCTCAACTCACACTACCGGTCTGTTTCGGTAGAAAAGAAGTGCAGGCATTGCAATGCCCATGCCTATTGCCAAAAGTACGGATGTCGTAATTATGCCGTTTTCAAAAAAAGCCTCAATAAGTGCGGATCTGTCTTCATCCTGGTCATGCATTTTAATTACTGACAAAAGCGTAAGGTAGGCATATTTCCCCGGAATTATCGGAACAATGCTTGCCACAGTAAACACCGGACGGGGAACCCTTAACCGCGGAGCTATGAATATAAACATCACACTGATAATAATGCTTCCGACAAATGAAGCACCGATTATACCTATGCTGAATTCATTGATACATACGGTTCTTGACAGATGAGCCACGGCTCCGCCTAAAGCCACTAAAGGCAGAAAGCGTACCGGCGTTGAAAAAATCATGGCAAAAACAACAGCGGGAACGGCACTGAATATAAAATCAAGAATGTACTGAGTAACTGTCATGTCATACCTCCTTAAGCCCCGTGATGTCAGCAGACATGGATGAGGAAAGCTCCGTCAGACAATAATCAATTATACAGAAAAAAGGGATACTGTGGATATCATCAGTAAAAGCGGAATTAATCATAATATTAACAGTCAGCTGAACTGATTAAGTGCATTATCCGTAATGACAGACAGAAAAGTTATCATAAAGAGCTGGTTATGCACGTGCAAATTTTCATATTGAAGCGAATTAAACATACATAATTAATCCAAAAACGGCCACAAAAACAATCCAGATTAAACCCATGAAGAAAATCCGACAGAAGATGAGTCATGATTATCAAAGTGTGTTGCTGAGCGGTTTTTCGATGGTTATGCAAAAGTAAAACAGACAGTTAAATCCGAAACTTTGTTGTTTTAAACATATACGAAAAATAATTTAATGGAAGTTACAGAAAATACAAGACTTCCATAATTTTTTGCGGTATAATATAAACATATATATTATATGTTTATATGGATGATTTTATGGCTGTAGCAG
>JAGAYS010000053.1 GCA_017940385.1 Ruminobacter sp.
CCTGGTAAAAATAGTGCTGTTGAACCACCTGTTCCCATTCCGAACACAGAAGTGAAAAGCGGTCACGCCGATGGTAGTGTAGCATTCGCTATGTGAGAGTAGGTCATTGCCAGGCATTTAATTTGCTGATATGGCTCAGTCGGTAGAGCGCACCCTTGGTAAGGGTGAGGTCCCCAGTTCGATTCTGGGTATCAGCACCATACATTGCCCCCTTGCATTGCGAGGGGGTTTTTGTTTTAAAAAACAAAATATTTCTTGTAATTATTACGTTTTTGTATATAATACCTGTGTTCCTTGTGAACGTTCAATTGTGCTGATATGGCTCAGTCGGTAGAGCGCACCCTTGGTAAGGGTGAGGTCCCCAGTTCGATTCTGGGTATCAGCACCACTCAATATTCTCCGTATACCATCCTTATAAACCGTCTCATAATTCAGACAATATTTTGTATTTAATGTATACTTGCTATAATTGTTTTTTTAATAATCGTTGCTAAAGGCATACATCATGAAATCTGTTCTGCATGCGGTATTCTCAGGTCTTATTTTGGGGATTACGATTTTGATTGTTAATGATCTGATGATCAAAGAACAGAATAGTAAACTAACTTACTCTCTATTTCAGAATAACAGTGCACCGGCAAACTATACTCAGGCCATCGAGGCCAGTGCTCCGGCCGTTGTTAACATTTTCATTCAGGTCACTGACGCTGATTATGACGGCAGTACAAATGATGCCTCTTCAGTAAATAAAAACTTCAGCTCAGCCTCAGGCATTATCGTTGATAAAAACGGCTACATACTTACGAATTATCACGTGATTATGAATGCATCAATATCAGGCAGTACCATATTTGTTCAGCTGCGTAACGGTAAGACTTATCAGGGGAGCATTGTAGGTTATGATAAGCGTACAGACATAGCCGTGCTGAAGGTAAATACCAAGGACGTCCTTCCCGTTATTCCAATCAATCTTAACAGAAAGCCGCGTCTTGGAGATGTTGTTCTGGCTATCGGTAACCCTTATAACATCGGTCAGACAATTACCATGGGGATAATAAGTGCGGTAGGCAGAACCGGAAGCGGCGTAACAAACGTTAATACACTTGATCTGTCCCCAGGAATTCAGGAATTCATTCAGACGGACGCAGCCATCAATTCCGGTAATTCAGGTGGTGCTTTGGTTAATTCCTTCGGTGAATTTGTCGGCATGAATACAGCCACCTTGTCTTCAGTCGAAAACCAGACTAACGGTATAAGTTTTGCGATACCTGCTGAGCTTTCTCTCAATATTATGGGAGATATAATTAAACACGGAAGGGTAATAAGAGGATATCTGGGGATTACTGCAAAAGACATCGCATCAGGTTCTGACTCATTAAGACGTAAATCAGGTGTCGTGATTACCAGTATTGATCCTTCCGGTCCTGCACATAATCTGTTATATGCAGGTGATATTATTATAAGAGTCAACGGTAAGAAGATAACTGATTTGAAACAGGTAATGAATATCATTGCCTCATCGCAGCCCAATACGTCTCTTGCTTTTGAGATTATGAGGGGAGGTGAACTGCTTACGACTTCAGTTCTTCTTGCGGAGCAGCGGTAACTCCTTCAGATTAAAAAAATAAAACCCTGCTTCTGCAGGGTTTTACATCAGCCGTAAGATTAACTGTATCTTACATAATACTTTTAGTAGTTACTTGTGAGATATACGGTAGTTCCCTTTCTGTCAAGCTTAAGCGCGAGGAATTTGTTTTTCTTAGAAAGAATCTTGTTTAAATCACTCATGCTGTTAACTTTTTCACGGTTGGCTTCGGTGATGATGTCTCCCTTTGCAAGGCCGTATCTTGCAGCTCGGCTGTTGTCCTTGACATCGGATACCAGAACACCGCGGCCGTCGTTATCAGACAGCACGGCTCCCTCAAAAAGCGGATTACTGCTGTTTGATGTTAAGGTTTTACCGTTATCTCCGTCCAAAGTTACTTCTATTTCTTTTTCCTTACCATCTCTGAAGACTCCGATTTTAACTTTGGCGCCGGCTCCCAGTGTTGCTATTTTTGCTCTGAGCTGACCAAAGTTACTGATTTTTACGCCGTTTATAGATGTGAGGATATCTCCGGATTTTATTCCTGCCTTATCAGCAGCGGAATCTTTCAGTACTTCGTTTACAAAAGCACCGTTTACACTGTGATAATCAAAGTTTTTAGCCAGGTCCTCATTGACTTCGGTACCGGTTATTCCCAACAGACCGCGTGTAACCTTACCATTTAAAATCAACTGGTCAACAATGGAATGCGCCATGTTTGACGGGATGGCGAAGCCGATGCCGATGTTCCCTCCGGATCTGCCAAGTATCGCAGTGTTGATTCCAATGAGTTCTCCCTTGAGGTTTATCAGTGCTCCGCCTGAGTTTCCGGAATTTATTGCGGCATCAGTCTGAATAAAGTTTTCGTAGTTTTCAATATTAAGACCGCTTCTGCCAAGTGCACTTATAATACCTGACGTAACAGTCTGTCCGAGGCCGAAAGGATTGCCGATCGCAATGGCAAAATCACCGACTTTGAGATTGTCTGAATCGGCAAACTTAAGTTCAGTCAGATTCTTAGGAGATTCGAGTTCCAAAAGGGCAAAGTCAGTCTGTTCGTCTTCTCCCTTAACCTTTGCTTTAAAAACCCTTCCGTCATGAAGCGTAACCTTTATGTCTTCGGCGCCGTCAACTACATGATAGTTTGTTATTACAAGACCTTTTTCGGCGTTAATGATGACACCTGAACCGAGTGCGGAGAATTTTCTTTCCTTTTGAATTTCAGGGAAGAAAAACTTAAATTCATCAGGTATGTCGAGAGCGTTTTGATTAAGTGATTTTTTGCCGTTAACGGAAATATTAACTACGGCAGGTACGGCCTTTTCGATGAGAGGCGCAAGAGAAGGAACTCCTTCGCTGTTCTGTGAAAGTGCGCCAATAAGAGGTGTGGCGTCAGCGTAGGCAAGATTACCTATAGGACTGAGAGCCAAAGCGATGCTTAACGCACCGATTATTTTTTTATTGTTTAACATTACTTATTTATCTCCAATGAAAAATAAAGATAATAAAGTGCAGAATCGTCGTCGTATCTTAAGACAGTTAATTTGTATGAAAGTTCATAACCGGCTGTTCTTCTGCAGAACTTCCGGACCGGACATTTATAGTGTTTTATGTCCCTTCATACAATAATTAACATAGGGTTATGTGCTGTTGATTCAACTTGAATTTTTATTTATGGAATCTTTGACACATTTTATGAAAAAGGAGCCGCAGATAAATCTGCGGCTCCCGGAAAGTTTTGATGATGTCTGATAACTATTTTGCATCCACCGGCTTGTCAGGTGTTATGGTCTGTTCTTCAGAAATAATCTCCGCATCCTTGATAACCGGTTCCGCTGATTTCGGAGCCTGATGCGGTGCGTGGTATACGTCATGATGAGCGGTCTGATACATGTTGCTGAACTGGGGAATGATCTTCTGCGATTGTTCATTCATGAATCTGGCATAAGTTGAATAACTGCTCTCAAGCTGATCAAAGAGTGTTCCTGACGTCTGGAAAAAATCCGTAAGAATTCGTCTCTGTGTCGCCATCTCTCTCTGAACTTTGGTAAGTTCGTCCTGCAATTCCATTTTGGAAGCGTCTCTGATAAGGAAGTGTCTCAGCAGAAAACCGATGATAATACCCAAAACTCCGGACAGTATGATGTAGACAGTTGTATCGTCCATATTAGTTATCCCTCCTTGTCGGTCACGGTATGCGTGCCTGATTTATTATTTATTGTAGTTATACTGTAAACGGTCAACATGTATGTTGATTATAAGATAAAGGGAATAGTTATAAAAAGCGAGTTTTCAAAAATATAGGATTAGTCACTTTAAATTGGAAAACACGTCATTTCAGTTTATGTAATGTTGTTTTGATACGTGGATAAAGATGTGTTTTTGGGTACACGGAGCGATGTTTTGTAAAAGTCTTTTAATATTTAAGCCCGTATACTCCGGTCAGAAAATAATTATTGTGATTATCCCAAAAAAATAATGCAAAAGTTGTCAATTTAGTGTATTATTTGCACGCCCACATAACGTTAATGTTTAAAAACATGAGCGTATTCGAGTTTTCTTTATCTCGAAGGGGGTAAAGATATCGAAAATTATTTTTGGTACCATCTAATGGTACTTATGTTTAACTGTTTTTTAGTTGGGTTATATCAATGAAAACTTTTGTAGCTAAGCCAGACACTATTAAGCGTGACTGGTATGTAGTTGACGCAGAAGGCAAGACTTTAGGTCGTCTTGCTACTGAGATCGCCTCACGTTTAAGAGGTAAGCACAAGCCTGAATACACCCCTTCAGCTGACACCGGTGATTACATTATCGTTGTAAATGCAGCTAAGGTTGCTGTAACTGGTAATAAGACCACTGATAAGGTTTACTATGCTCACTCTGGCTTCCCAGGTGGCATCAAGTCAATCACTTTTGACAAGCTTATTCAGTCTAAGCCAGAAATGGTTATTGAATCAGCTGTTCGTGGCATGTTACCAAAGGGACCTTTAGGTCGTGCAATGTTCCGTAAGTTAAAGGTTTATGCTGGTGCTTCTCATGATCACGCAGCTCAGAAACCACAGGTTTTAGACATTTAAGGATTAAGTAAATGGCAGAAAATCAATACTACGGTACAGGCCGCCGCAAGAGCTCTACTGCACGTGTATTCATCAAGAAGGGTACCGGCAACATCGTTATCAACAACAAGAAGCTTGAAGAGTACTTTACTCGTCCAACTTCTCGCATGGTTGTTTGTCAGCCACTTGAATTATTAAATCTTAAGGATTCTTTAGATTTATACATCACTGTAGTTGGTGGTGGTAACTCTGGTCAGGCTGGTGCTGTTCGTCACGGTATTACCCGTGCTCTTATCGAGTACGATGAATCATTCCGTTCTGAACTTCGCAAGGCAGGTTACGTAACCCGTGATGCACGTCGTGTTGAACGTAAGAAGGTTGGTTTACACAAGGCTCGTAAGCGTCCTCAGTACTCAAAGCGTTAATACAATTTTTTTATTGTGTGAATGTGAAACCCCGGTTATCCGGGGTTTTTTTGTGAAAGAGGATTTTGTATTGTGTAATTCCTTCATTAAAGTTAAAAATAAGGTGTATTAAATATCAACTACTCGATAAAAATCTCAAAAATTTCATGTTATCCACATTATTCGTATATTTAATTGTTCTTTAATATGCTATTATTTAAAGTAGATAATAATATGTAGGAGTGTTTATGGCTGACGGTATTAAAGTGCCTCCGTGCAGACCTTATGTTGTGAGGGCAATGTATGACTGGATGGTTGATAATCTGCTGACTCCTCAGATAGCAGTAAACGTTAACTTTCCGGAAGTGGATTTACCTCTCCAATATGCCCAAAATGGTTTAATTATATTGAACATATCTCCTCGTGCCGTTTTAAATTTGAAAATAGATAATAAAGGGATTTCGTTTAATGCAAGATTCGGGGGAGTTCCTCATTCAGTATATATACCGATGATTGCTGTTACATCTATATATCCGAGAGAAGATCCTAAACTGGGGATGTATCTGCTTCCTGAGGCCGGCTATGATGATTACTATGAAAATGCCGATGCCGGACAGAATAAAGGACATCTTTCAGCCGTGGAAGAAGTTGAGAATACGGGCGTAAAAGAAGAAAGCCAGTCAACATCTCCAAAATCTAAGAAAAAGGTTGAACATAAGAAGCCGACACTAGAGATAGTTGAGTAGATTCATGTGTTCTACTAAATAACAAAGGCACGCCTCAATTAAATATGGGGCGTGCCTTTTTTTGTACAACTGTTGGCGTCGTCAGTAAGTAACGGTGTTATCCTGATTTCCGATATCGCGGAGGAATACGTTAAACACGTTCAGAATTACCAGAACGACTTCCGTGAAATTGGCGGCATTCTGAGTATGCAGCACTATCTGAATGTCATCTTCATTAAGCAGATCCTTCATGACATTATCATGAAGGTGATTTATGGCAATAATGGGGATTTGGCATTCGTGTGCGTACTGTATTACGCTGAGAAAGTTCTGACTTTCATTTGCATTATCTGAAATAATCATCAGACAGTCATTCATTTTCACCACACTGTCAAACTGAACCTTTAATGATTCTTCTATTCCCAGATTAGGATACAGATGATTCATCTGTACGGCGTCATTGTTCAGAGTGACGGCGTTTATTTTCTGGGTTGTATACATGTGGTTGCTGTTAAGTACCTGTGTGAAGATTGAGCACAGCGGCTGACACAGAGAGCTTCCGAGGCATATTATTTTATTGCCAGGGAGGCTGAGACTCATCACGGCGGCCGCAGTTTCCATGTTCTCCAGAGCTTCCTGCGGAACGCTGGTTACAGCCGTCATGGTGTCTTCAAGACATCTGCTGATTGTACTTTCAAAGTATTGCTGAATATTGTCGGTCACTTATTAATTTCCTACTCTTATCCAGGTAATAATACGTTTTAACTTACCATTCTCGGTAATGCTGATGTCGCCGCTGAGGCCTCGTATTGACTGACCTTTGTTTTCAGTAAGATCTTTCAGATGGAGAGCAAGATTCAGAGAGTCATAACCGATGGCAAAACTTCTGAGTGTGTCGCCGTTAGCCTTAGGCAGAACTTCCTGAATTCTTCTTTTGGCACTGCTGTCCTTAAGCATCCATGGCTGATCACCGAGTTTAATACCGTTAAGACTTGCTGCTATTGCAGACTGTGTTAAACCGTCATTGCTCTTTGCACCGGCATAATAGATGGCACTGTCGCCAATGTACGCTCGGGCACTGTCCTTGATTTTTGAAGTTTCCAGCGGAGTACCGTAGATATAGATGCCGTCGTAAGACTTATAGCTGTTCAGGCAACTTTTTACCGTAGTTTCTATGGTGTTCATGTCTTCGTAATAACATAAACTGATTCCCTTCCTGTTATCGGCTGTCCAATAGCTGTTAAGGGCGTTTGCCATTCTGTCGCCTCTTTCGTTTCTAGGGGCTATGATTACAGGAGAGTTTATGTGATCCTTCTGCATCTCCAGTGACGCATTGTACATGTCGTTTTCCGGAGCAAGGGTAAGATAGTAAATATTGGATGTGTTAGGCTGAGCACTTCCCTGGTTGAGTGCTATAACAGGCATGGTAGGCTTCTGAGCCATCAGATCGTTAACCTGTTCCTTTATGATTGGTCCGATAATAATCTTTGCCCTGTCAGCCTTGGCCTGACTGTAGAGAACCGGAATTGATGAGGCGGCAGTGTCGTAGAACTTGAGATTTAAGCTGATACCTCTGTCTCTGTAAGAACTTAAAATACCAACTTTAACAGGGTTGCCTATAATTTTTGCGTAAGGTCCTGAAAGAGGGAGGAATACGGCTATTGTGTCGCCGTTTCCGAGGTTGCTGCCGGCTGTTGATGTGTCTTTCATTTCATTTGCGGATACCGCCTTTTTGGCAAGTACCGGATGATCAGGATACTTTTCAATGAAAGACTTCATCAGGCGTTCTTTGGACTTTGCACTCTGATTCTTGTTGATAAGAGCGTACTCAATAAATCCGCAGGTTTTCTCATCACCATTCTGTCTAGCCTGTCTGTAGGCACTCATAAGTTCCTTAGGTGACGCTTTTGAGAGGGCAACTGACGCTCTTTCGTATATTGAGGCCTTTTTGTCGGCATTAACTGAATCTGCCAGATTCAGGTAGTTCAGTCCGGCATCGAGATATTTGCCCGTTGCTTCATCAACTCTGGCTGAAAGTGAGTAGTAATAGTTTGCCACATCGGTTGGAAGTGCCATTACGTTGATTGAGCTTAATATGTTGGCTGCGGCCTTATAGTTGCCTGCTCTTGACTTGACCTGAGCTTCAATAATGTCCGCTATGTTGCCCTGCAGAGGGGTAACGGCAGTTTCCCTCATCTGTCTGACAACCTCTGAAGCAGCGCCGGTGTTGCCTTCATTTGAATATGCTCTGGCAAGCAGGATCTGCCAGTCGTAATTGTATTCCGGAACTGAAGCGCTCAGCTGAGATGAATACCATGATGAATCATGATCCATCGTTCCAAAAGGTTGAGGTCTGAGGTTGGAGTCGTGTCCTGAAAGGACGCTACAGGCGTTCAGTGAAGTTAAAAATAACAGTGTATAAATAACTGAAGATAATTTAAAATGCTTATGTTTTGTGAACATTTGTGAATTCTCAAAAGTGACAACTATTGCTGTTGGTTATTATACACGTTTTGCTTGTGGATAAGTAGTACAAGGTTATTAAAAATGCTCGAAATGCAGAATGCGCTTTATATCGTTCCGACCCCCATCGGAAACAGGGATGACATTACACTCAGAGCCTGTGAAGTCCTGAAGATGGCTGACGTCATATGTGCCGAAGATACCAGACATTCCCTGCCGCTTTTGGAAGGCATTGGCGTAAAATCTCCGAAGCTGATAAGTTTTCATGATCATAATGAAACCGAAAAAGCCGACAGGATTACTGCTATCATCGAAGAAGGGCATTCCGTGGCTCTTATTTCTGATGCCGGAACTCCGATGGTATCAGATCCCGGATATCATCTTGTGGCAGCCTGCGTACAAAAGGGCATAAAGGTTTATCCGCTTCCCGGACCGTGTGCGGCAATTACGGCTCTGTGTGCGTCCGGCATGCCGAGTGACAGATTCAGCTTTGAGGGTTTCCTGCCGGTAAAGGAAAAGGCCCTGCGTGACAAGCTTACTTCACTGATTACCGAAGAACGAACAATGATTTTCTATGAGGCTCCGCGCCGTATTTTCGATACGGCCACAGTTCTGGCTGAGGTATTCGGCGATCGCAGAGTCATGGTTGCGAGGGAACTTACCAAGACTTTTGAGACAAAGTACTACACGACGTGCGACAGACTTGGCGAGGTTCTGAACGAGGATCCGAATGTCCTTAAGGGAGAAATGGTAATTGTTCTCGCTCCGTACAGAAAGAAGGATGAGGACGTGGCCATTACTGCCGAAGCCAAAAAGATGATGGAAATTCTTTCCGGTGAACTGCCTCCGAAAAAAGTCTGTTCACTGGTTGCCAAAATGTATGATCTGCGCAAAAACGAGCTTTATGATTACCTGCTGAATCACTCAGACAGCCAATGACGGAATTTAATATTCCACATTGTTTTACTGAGGAATATTCTTTTATCAGTAAAGTATAAAGTTAGTGATATATATGATATAATCACGGCGAGTTGGTCGGGTGATCGCTGCTCCATGGTTGTGCCGCAGGGCAGACGCATGGAGGGGAGGAAAGTCCGGGCTCCACAGGGCAGGGTGCTAGATAACGTCTAGGGGATGAAAGTCCACGACCAGTGCAACAGAAAGTAAACCGCCGTCTAACGGTAAGGGTGAAATGGTGCGGTAAGAGCGCACCGCATGACTGGTGACAGTTCATGGCATGGTAAACTCCACCCGGAGCAAGACCAAATAGGCCTCATTGACGCTGCCCGCGTAAGGGGCGGGTTGGTCGCTTGAGCCGGTAAGCAATTGCCGGTCTAGAGGAATGATCACCACTGAGAAATCAGAACAGAACCCGGCTTACAGACCAACTCACTGGATAATTCAAAGATCTCTGTTTCTTTCAAATTAATTATTTAATATCTGACTATTATACAGACTGTCGAAAAATGAACGGCTATAAGCATGTTACGGTACTGCTGAAAGAAGCAGTTGATGCCCTGGAAATCAAACCAAACGGTACATATCTTGATTGTACTTTCGGCAGGGGCGGACATTCTCGTGAAATTCTGTCCAGGCTTGGACAGGACGGACATCTGTATGCAATAGACAGAGATCCCGAAGCTATAAAGGCTGCCGGAGAGATTGACGATCACCGTTTTACGATAATTCACGGATGTTTTGCCGATGCTCTCTCCCTTCTTGAGCCCTACGGAGTCGTAGGCAGTATAGACGGTATGCTGCTGGATCTTGGAGTGTCATCTCCTCAGCTTGACGATCCTGAAAGAGGCTTTAGTTTTATGAATGACGGCCCCCTGGATATGAGAATGGATCCAACCGTCGGTTTCAGTGCAGCGGACTGGATTAATTCAGCGCAGGCCGATGAAATTTCCAGAGTGCTTCATGACTTCGGTGAGGAACGTTTCGCCAGAAAGATTGCCGCTGCCATAGTTCACGACAGGGCGGAAACTCCTTTTACGTCAACCCACCAGTTAAGCAGTATGATTGCCAGAGTTATTCCTGTTAAGGAAAAGGGAAAGCATCCTGCAACAAGAAGTTTTCAGGCTATCAGAATCCTTGTGAACAGTGAGCTTGATCAGGTGGAAAATGCTTTGGAAAATTCCAAAAAGCTTTTGGCTGACGGAGGTCTTCTTTCGGTCATAAGTTTCCATTCCCTTGAAGATCGTCTTGTTAAAAACTTTATGCGCAGATCCGAAAAGGGAATTCAGCCGCCAAGAGGTCTTCCGGTTTCTGAGGAGGAGATACTCAAAACACGTACATTCAGAACTGTTGGAAAAGCCATTTATCCTTCTGATGAGGAAATCAGTAGCAATCCGCGCTCACGCAGTGCCGTACTGAGAGTGGCTCGGAGGTGGGGAAATGGCCTTTAATTTTAATAATCCTCTTTCTAACGAGGACGACGGATTAAGCTGGTATGTCATAAATTTTGTAAAAAATAACTTTTATTTTTTTACATGTCTCATCGTTATTCTCGTTGTCAGCTGTATGCTTATTTCGAAGGTGCAGGACAGCAGAAAAAACAATATCAGGATGAATCAGGAACTGAAGCATCAGGATAAGATTGTTCAGGAATACCAGCACCTGCGTCTTGAAAGACAGACGCTTACCGAATATTCACACGTGAGAACGCTGGCAAAAGAAAATCTGAAAATGTCGGATCCGGGTGTGGAGAACAAAAAGGTTATCGACGTAAGAAGTTCCGGCGGTAACTCCAAATGAAATTTGCACTGAAACAGAAGATTAAAAAATTTTTCTGCGGTGAAGGGGATATGTCAATCAGAATATCACCGGGCCGCGTGTATTTTCTGTGGGCATTTTTTGTTTTTCTGATTGTCTGTATCTGTCTGCGCATATATTACCTGATGATTTATAATCCGGAATGGCTCATATCCCGCGGTGACGACATGATTGTGCGTACTCAGGAGGATGACATTCACAGAGGTCGCATTCTTGACAGAAACGGGGTAGAGCTGGCCAGCAGCGTGCCTAAGCATTCTGTGTCCCTGTATCGCAAGAGCTTTCATGAATCCAAGAAGAGCAGAAAAGAGCTTGATGAGCAGCTTAAAGTGCTGGCAACGCTGGTAGGTATGCCGTATCAGACTCTTCGGGACAGAGTATATGCAAGCCAGAGGGGAGAAATTCTTCTGGCCAAGGAAGTGGAAGCCTTTGCCGCTGCCCAAATTAAGGAAATGAATATCCCCGGTGTGAGTCAGTCAAAGATTCTGCACAGATATTATCCTACCGCGGAAGTTAATGCACAGCTGGTGGGTATTACAAACATTGACGGTATAGGTACGGAAGGCATTGAAAAACAGTTCAATGACTATCTGCTGTCAATTCCCGGAAAACGAAGAATCAAGAAAGACAATAAGAATAATATTATTGAGTTTATGGGGACGTATCAGGAAGGCAAGAAGGCTGAGGACCTGTATCTCAGCATAGATGAACGTATTCAGTTCAAAGCCTATACCGCTTTAAAATACGCCGTAGAGATAAACCAGGCCACTTCAGGCAGTCTTGTGCTCATCGATGCATGGACCGGAGAAATCCTGGCCATGGTTAATTCACCTTCATACAACCCAAACAACAGGGATGATTACGAATCCCGTCGCGCCAGAAACAGATCCGTAACGGATTCATATGAACCTGGTTCCACAACGAAGCCTCTGATAGCAATGGGGGCACTTGCCCACAACAGAATAAACTGGACCCGTATTATTGACTGCAGACCTTTTATGGTGAACGGTAAACGGATAACGGACAGCCATGCCATGAACAGCGGCAATCTCAGTGAGGTTATCAAGTTTTCATCAAATACGGCCATGGCTCACGTGGCTCTGGACATGAAAGCATCGGAGATAATCAATACTTTGCGCATATTCGGTTACGGCAGTAAAACAAATCTTGATCTTGTCGGTGAATCATCAGGTTCACTTCCTAAGATAACAAGCAGAAGCAGAATAAGCGATCTGGAAAGAGCAACAATGGGTTACGGCTACAGAATAAGGGCAACGCCTTTGCAGATAGCTCAGGCATACAGTATTTTTGCAAACAGGGGCATCAGAAAACCGTTGTCCATTACCAAAGTTGACACCCCCCCAGCAGGAACCAGGGTTTTGAATGAGAAAGAAACAGACAGGATGCTTCAGGCTCTGGAATCAGTGGTTGAAGGCGGCGGTACGGGATCTCTTGCCCGTATTCCGGGATACAGAGTCGGCGGGAAAACAGGTACTGCCAAGGTAGCTGAGAGTGGCGGCTACGGGAAATACTATATGGGTTCTTTTGTCGGTATTGCTCCAATGAGTAATCCTAGGTTTGCAATGGCAGTTATCATTAACGAACCTCATGCGGGTAAATTCTACGGCGGCGTTGTTGCTGGTCCGGTCTTCTCCGAAGTAATGCAGAAAACCCTGGAACTGTATAACATTCCTCCGGATGACCTGAACCCTGACGGAAGCATGAAGACAATTAAAGACAAAGATAGAGAACGATATTTGAAGAATAAGCAGGCAAAGAACTAAAGGGATTTAGATGATAAGTTTAAAAGAAATTGCAAAGGCCCTGGACATTCAGGCCCCGGACGTTAAATTATCAGCCCTGTGCAGCGATAACCGTCAGGTAAGTGAGGGTTCGCTGTTTATTGCCCTTAAGGGACTTAATTTTGATGCCAGAACAGCCATTGCCCAGGCTGTTGAAAAAGGTGCTGCGGCCGTTATATACGAGGATGCTGAGGATGGCTTTGTGCCTCAGCCGGTGAATGTTCCGTGCATAGGTGTTAAGGATCTTTCCCTCAGACAGGCAAAAATAGCCTCTGTTTTCTACGGATGTCCTTCTGCTGAACTGGAACTTATAGGTGTTACGGGGACCAACGGTAAAAGTACCACAACTCATCTTGTTGCCGCATGGCTGACGGAGATGGGGCGCAGAACCGGACTTCTTGGAACTTTGGGTACCGGAATATATCCTACTCTGCAACCTTGTGCCAATACTACTCTGGCAGCAATGGAGCTTGAAAAAACACTGTATGGTATGAAGAATTCCGGGGCCGCTGCCGCCGTAATGGAGGTTTCATCCCACGGAATAGCACTCGGACGTACCAGTGAACTGAAGTTTAATGTATGTGCATTTACGAATTTGAGTCGTGATCATCTGGATTTCCATAAGACCATGGAAAACTATGCGGCAACAAAATTTGAGCTGTTTAAGTCTGTTCCGTCAGAAAAGTGTGTCATAAATGCCCATGATTCGGTAGGTTCTGAATTTTTGACCAGACTTCCCGGAGCTTTGGCATACAGCATCAGGCCAATAGCTGGTGAAAGAGTTCTCTATGCTGACAATATAGAGTATTTACCCCACGGCATACATATTTCCGTTGGAGGATCATTCGGTAGTGCCGAGATTCACGCACCGCTTATCGGTTCATTCAATGCCGAAAACATTCTCTGTGCTTTGGGTATTCTTCTCGTTGAGGGATATTCCCTTCGGGAACTTGCGGCAACTGCCCACGCTCTAAAGGCGGTGAGCGGACGAATGGAATGTTTTAAGAAAGCCGGTTCACCAATGATTATAGTTGATTACGCACATACGCCTGACGGACTTGAGAAGGCTCTCGGTGCCATAAGGGAACACGGCTTCGGTAAGATAACCTGCATTTGCGGGTGCGGCGGTGATCGGGATACGGGCAAAAGACCTGAAATGGCAGAGATAGCCTGTAGAAATTCTGACCACGTTATATTTACAAATGACAATCCGCGCACGGAAGATCCTGACAGAATTATTGACATGATGGTTGCCGGAGTAAAAGACAGATACGATAACTACAGAGTGATCAAAGAGCGTGAGTCTGCAATAAATGAAGCATTCCTTGGTTCAGGGGACAAAGACGTACTGCTCGTTGCTGGAAAGGGGCATGAGGATTACCAAATCATCGGTAAGACAAAATACCATTACAGTGATCGCGAGGTTGCAATGAAATTAGTCGGAGTAGACAGATAAGATGATTCCTTTAAAGCTTAAAATGATAGCCGAGCACTTAAAAGGAGAACTGACGGGTTCTCCTGAACTGGTTATTGACAAAATTGAAACTGATTCGCGCAGGGACGTAAAAGACGCGTTGTTTGTGGCTCTTAAAGGTGAACGTTTTGATGCTCACGATTTTATTAAGGACATTGCTGCCGCAGGAGCTGCTGCAGTTGTTGTTGATCATAAATGCGATGTTGATGTTCCTCAGATAGTGGTATCCGATACCGGCAGGGCCCTGGGGCTTATTGGAAATCTTAACCGCCGCCAGGGGCATGCAAAGGTTGTAAGCATGACCGGTACCTGTGGCAAAACTTCCGTGAAGGAGATGACTGCCGCAATACTGAAAACAATGGGTAAAACCATTGCAACTCAGGGTAATTTCAACAACGCCGTAGGAGTGCCGCTGTCATTGCTTCAGATTGATGAAGACACTGATTTTGCCGTGATTGAACTCGGAGCCAATCATCCTGGAGAAATTAACTACATAGTAAATCTTGCCGAACCGGATGCGGTGGCCATCAATAATGTTGGCAGTGCCCATCTTGAAGGTTTTGGCAGTCTTGACGGTGTTTACAGGGCGAAAAGTGAAATACTTGACTTTGCCGTTTCTCACGGCGGAGTAGGTGTCGTTAATGCAGACAATGATTATTACGCAAACTGGAATCATGATTACGGCGAAAAACTTAAGCTGACCGGATTTTCCGCCGACGGAAAATCGGAAGCGTCATTTAAGGCAGGGAACATAAGACTTCAGGATAACGGCTGTTTTGCATTTGTAATGGTAACTCCTTTCGGAACTGCGGACATTGAACTCGGTGTTCCTGGAAAGCATAATGTGGCAAATGCCCTGTGCGCTGCCGCTTTGACATCTCTTGTCGGGGCAAAGCTTGAAAACATGGTAAAGGGGCTTTCATCAGTTGTTCCTTCCAGAGGACGCCTTTTTGTGGAAAAACTCGGAAAGGTTACTTTAATAGATGATGCGTACAATGCATCGGTTAATGCTGTTAAAGCGTCTGTGGATACTCTGGCTCTGTTTCCAGGCAGGAAGGTTTTTGTCTTTGGTGACATGGGGGAACTCGGTTCCGGTGCCCGTGACCTTCATGCGTCAATAGGCAGTTATGCCGCAGGTAAGATTGATTACCTGCTCAGCGTCGGCGATTTGGCTTCCGAATCATCAGCTGCCTTCGGTGAACATGGAATTCATTTTTCAGACAAAGAAGAGCTTAAAAGGAAGATAAAGGAATTTCTTGATGATGGTGAAACCTGTACTATAGCTGTTAAAGGGGCTCACTTCATGCATATGGAAAAGATTGTTGATTTTGTCAGATCATGCTGCGGAGGTAATAAATGTTAGTAATGCTGGCTGACTATCTGGCCAATAACTTTCAGAGCTGTGGTGTTCTTAGAGTTGTGAATTATATCAGTGTCAGAGCTATCTGTTCACTGATTACCGCATTGGGACTTTCCCTGCTTGTCGGTCCCTACATGATTAGAAAACTGCAGATGCTGCATTTCGGTCAGATCGTTCGTAACGACGGACCAGAGAGTCATTTCAGTAAGCGCGGTACCCCGACCATGGGCGGTATAATGATTACCGGTGTTATAGCACTTACGATGCTGCTGTGGTGTAAGCTTGACAATATACATGTGTGGATCATTCTGTTTGCGCTCATCAGTCATGCATTGATTGGTTTTGCCGATGATTTTTTAAAAATCGTCAGAAAGAATCCAAAGGGACTTATTGCCAAGTATAAGTATTTCTGGCAGTCGGTTGTGGCAATTATTATCGGCGTAACGCTGTATTCCGTAAGCAGGAGTCCTGCAGAAACCCAGCTGGTTCTTCCTTTTATGAAGGATTGCATGCCAAATCTCGGTTTCCTGTTTATTCCTTTTGTGTATTTTGTGATAGTCGGTTCTTCCAATGCCGTGAATCTTACCGACGGTCTTGACGGCTTGGCTATTACCTGTACCGTACTGGTTGCGGCCGGTCTAGGCATCGTGGCCTATCTTACAAGTAACGCCGAGTATGCAAATTATCTCTTTATTCCTTATCTTCCTCATGCCGCCGAATGCAGTCTGGTGTGTACGTCAATCATCGGAGCCGGATTAGGGTTCCTGTGGTTCAATACCTATCCTGCTCAGGTATTCATGGGGGATGTCGGTTCTCTGTCCCTGGGCGCGGTGCTCGGTGTGATTTCAGTGGTAATCAGGGAAGAGATTCTGTTATTCATTATGGGCGGTATTTTCGTAATTGAAACAATCAGCGTCATTCTTCAGGTCGGTTCCTATAAGCTGAGAAACGGTAAGCGCATTTTTAAGATGGCTCCGATTCATCATCATTTTGAGAAGAGCGGCTGGCCTGAGCCCCGCGTGATTGTCCGTTTCTGGATTATTACTTTTGTTCTTGTGCTGATTGGCTTGGTAACTTTAAAGCTGCGTTAAGGATTATATGATGACTGAATCTGTTGCTGTCGTTGGTTTGGGAAAGAGCGGCCTTTCCACCGTGAATTTTCTGCTGGCTCATGGTGTTATTCCTGTGGTTTTTGACACCAGGGAAAAGCCGGCCGGCGAGAATGAACTTGATAAAAGAGTGACACTGTGTAAAGGGGAGCTCGATGGTGACAAGCTTGGACAGTTTGACTGTCTTGTTGTCGGTCCCGGACTGTCGTTAAAGCTACCGGCACTGGTGAAGGCGCGAGAATGCGGCACTGAGATCATCGGTGACATAGAATTGTTTGCACGTTATGCCAAAGCTCCGACCGTAGGTATAACAGGTTCAAACGGAAAAAGTACCGTAACCACGTTAACTGCGCTTATGGTTGAGGCTGACGGTAAGAAGTGCGGTATGGGCGGCAATATCGGTATTCCGGCACTGGATGTTATTGCTGATGATGTCGACGCATACGTGCTTGAGCTGTCAAGCTTTGAGCTGGAGACAACTTCAAGTCTTAAACTTGCAGGAGCCGTAATTTTGAATTTAAGCGAGGATCATCTCGACAGGTACGACGGCAGTATGCAGCTTTATCTTGAGGCAAAGCAGAGAATTTTCAGAAATGCCGATAAGATTATTGTCAGTCGAGAGGATAAAGCGACTATTCCTCCGTCAGGGGAGTATTATTCAAGTTTTGGCTGTGATGACAGAGATTATGGCAGAATTGTTAAGAATGGCGAGGTTTGGTTAAGCGTAAACGGAGAACCACTCATTAAGAATACGGATCTTGGAATTGCCGGGCTGCACAATGAACTTAATGCTCTTGCGTCCATGGCACTGGCTGATACTCTGGGAATTAGCAGGGAGGCGCAGCTAAAGGTGCTGTCCAGCTTTAAGGGGCTGCCTCATCGTTGCCAGCTGGTTCGTGAAATTGACGGAGTTCGTTACTATAATGATTCCAAGGCTACTAACGTGGGTTCGACACTTGCTGCAGTTGCCGGACTTAAAGACGGAGTGAGTGGCCGTATCATTCTTTTGGCCGGCGGCCTCGGTAAGGGGCAGGATTTTACTCCGATAAAGAACATGCTGGGAAAGGAAATCTCCTATATGCTCTGTTTTGGAAGGGACGGCGCAATGCTGGCCTCGCTCGGTGAACAGACAAGACTTACCGACGACATGGCAGAGGCAGTCAGAATTGCTCATGACGAGCTGGCTCGACCTGGAGATGTGGTGCTGCTGGCTCCTGCATGTGCAAGTTTGGATCAGTTCAAGAGTTTTGAAGAACGCGGTGATGTATTTGCAGAACTGGTAAGGAAGCTGTAATGTCTTTTTGGACCAGATTATTGGGAAACGGAGATAAGAAATACAGTCTGAATGACGGGGTCATGTTTGATACCTGGTATATCGTTTTGCCTGCTATTCTTACGGTTATAGGGCTGATAGCCATATACTCGTCCTCTATATACGTAAGTGTGGAGAAGTTCGGAACGGAAACACACTATATGCTGAGACAGCTTGGCTACTGCGTGATTTCCATATTTATATTCATGGTCCTTTTAAATGTCAGTACCCAAAGGTGGTACGATTGGGGAAGGTGGAAAATAGTCCTGTTTGTGGCCGTGCTCAGCCTGCTCGTGGTCTTTGTCGGCAGAGACATAAACGGTGCCAAGCGCTGGCTGTCACTCGGATTTTGTAACATCCAGCCCTCGGAGTTCATGAAACTTTCACTGATTCTGTTCGTTTCCGGGTACATTCAGCGTCATCATGAGGAAATCAACAGCATCTGGTGTAACATCCTTGTTGCCATACCGATAGGCATTTTTCTTTTCATACTTATGCTCCAGAGAGACATGGGGACAATGGTAATTATCGGTGCAATTTTAATGGTGACACTTTTTATTGCCGGTATGCAGTGGAAGGTTATATTTGCTGCAGGTGTTTTATCCCTTATCGGTGTGCTTTTTCTGATACAGGATCCGTATCGTATGGGGAAGATAACCAGTTTTTACAATCCTTTTGAAAGCAGAACCGGAACGGGGTTTCAGCTGTGCATGTCGCTTATTGCCATTGCCAAAGGCGGATTGTGGGGGCAGGGTCTTGGCAACAGCGAAATTAAACTGAGCTACATTCCTGAACCTCATACTGACTTTATTATGTCAATAGTGAGCGAAGAGTGCGGCTTTATTGCTGTTCTGGTTATTTTTATATTGGAACTTATGTTGATTGTCCGCGGCTTCATGATGGGCTTTGAGGCATTAAATTCAAAGACGGATCGCAATTATTTCCACGGTTTCTGTGCCATCGGCATATCAACCTGGTTCGGTGTCCAGTGTATTATAAACATGGGGGTTATCTGTGCCCTCTTCCCTACAAAGGGCTTGACCATGCCGTTTATAAGTTACGGCGGTACCAGTCTCATATCCTCAGTGATGGCTGTGTGTATTCTGTTGCGCATAAGTTATGAACGCAAATGCAGTTACTTTAACAGAATCAGAAAGGCTCAGATGAGGTATAAGCAGGTAAATAAGCGTTCACATGAAGGTGACAGACAGGTCGCCGGGAACGATAATAAAATATTGAATTCGTAGGACTGTGCAATGAAAAAGATATTAGTAATGGCGGGTGGTACCGGAGGTCATGTTTTTCCGGGGCTTGCGGTAGCCAGAGAACTTTCTTCAAAATATGGTTATGAGGTTCTGTGGCTTGGCACCAGAGAAAAAATGGAAGCCGAACTAGTTCCGGCCCATGGTTTTAACATTGAATTCATAAAAATCAGTGGTCTGAGAAGAAACGGAGTTAAAGGGTATCTGTTTGCTCCTTTCACCATTATCAGGGCTGTATTTGAGGCTCTCGGAATAATAAGAAAATTCAGGCCTGACGTCGTGCTCGGCATGGGCGGATATGCTTCAGGTCCTGGCGGAATAGCAGCCAAACTCTGTGGTATTCCTCTTGTTCTTCATGAACAGAATGCCTCCCCGGGAATAACCAACAGAATTTTATCAAAAATAGCAGATAAGGTGCTTCTCGGTTTTCCGGGAGCCATAGACAAAAAGAATGCGACGTATGTCGGTAATCCGGTACGTGCTGAGGTTGTTGCCTTAAACGCTGCTCTGCCTAAGGATTTTAATCATCCTAATCTGAATGTGCTGGTAATTGGTGGCAGTCTGGGTGCAAGAGCTCTGAATGAGCTGGTTCCTCATGCCGTGGCTATTGCCAATAAGAACGGGGCATGCGTTAAGATTACTCACCAGACGGGAAAGGGAAACAGTAAGGCTGTTGAAGCCGTATACAAAGAACTTAATGTTGAAAATTTTACGGTATGTGATTTCATATCTGATATGGCTTCTGCATATACCGCAAATGACGTTATCATATGTCGTGCCGGCGCACTGACTCTGGCCGAGGTTTCCGCAGCCGGAATGCCTGCGGTATTCGTGCCGCTGCCTACAGCGGTGGATGATCATCAGACAAAGAATGCCAGATATCTGTCTGATAAAGGCGGGGCGATATGCATGCCTCAGTCTGAACTTACACCTGAAAAACTTGCCGACCTTCTTAAGGATTGGTCTGTCAACCGTGATAAAATCCGTGAGGTCAGCAGGATAGCCGGCAGTATGGCAAAGCTGGATGCCACTGAAGCAGCAGCCGGTGTATGTATGGAATTGGCTGAAAAGGCTTCATAACTTTAATAATTCGGAGTATTTATGTCAAAAACAGATTTTGAAGTACCGCAGATGCATAAAGTACGTCGTATTCATTTTGTCGGTATTGGTGGCGCCGGCATGAACGGAATTGCTGAAGTATTGGCTAATGAAGGTTATGAAGTTACCGGTTCCGACATAATGGCCAGCAGTACGACCAGACATCTTGAAAGCAAAGGTATCAGGGTTTTTATTGGTCATGACAGAAAAAATGTCGAAAACGCCAGTGTGGTTGTTATTTCCAGTGCAATTAAAAAGAATAATCCTGAATGGCTGAGAGCCGTTGAACTGCGTATTCCCGTTGTCCGCAGGGCCGAAATGCTGGCAGAACTGATGAGATACCGTTTTGGCATCGCCGTTGCGGGAACGCACGGTAAAACCACGACAACCAGCCTTATTTCAAGCATATATGCTCAGGCCGGAAGGGATCCGACCTTCGTTATAGGCGGACTGTTAAACAGTGCAGGTGTAAATGCCAGACTTGGTACCGGGCGTTATCTTATTGCCGAGGCAGACGAATCAGATGCGTCATTTCTTCATCTGCAGCCAATGATGTCCGTGGTAACCAATATCGAAGAAGACCATATGGATACTTACGGCGGTGACTTTGCGAAGCTTAAGGCTACATTTATAGAGTTCCTGCACAACCTTCCATTTTACGGTGTTGCCGTTGTATGTAATGACGATCCTGTAATAAGGGAACTTCTTCCTCAAATAGGCAGAAGCGTAATTACCTACGGAGCCAGAGAGGACAGTGACGTAAGAGTTTATGATTTTAAACAGCATACGGACAGCTCCACCTTCAAGGTGAGGAGAAAGGACGGTTCCGTACTCGATATCAGACTGACAATCCCGGGTTTCCATATGGCATTGAACGCTGCTGCAGCCATTGCCGTGGCCACTGAAAGTGAAATCGACGACAAATCCATCATTGATGCTTTGGGGTCGTTCCAGGGTGTCGGCAGACGCTTTGAACAGTATGGCGAATTTGAAACAGGCAGGGGCAAGGTTAAGCTTGTTGATGACTACGGTCATCACCCTAGTGAGGTAAGAGCTACAATTAATGCAGTTCGTGCCGGCTGGCCTGATCGTCGTCTGGTCATGATTTTTCAGCCGCACCGTTATACCAGAACAAGAGACTGCTTTGAGGATTTCATCGAGGTACTTGGCCTTGTGGACGAACTGATTCTGCTGGATGTTTATCCTGCCGGTGAAGATCCGATTGTCGGTGCCGACGGTCGTTCATTATGCAGATCAATCAGATTAAGGGGCAGGGTTGAACCTTATTTCGTGTCATCAGCGGACGAGGTTCCGGGGGTTGTTGCGGACGTGATTCGTGACGGAGACATCCTGCTGACCCAGGGGGCCGGAAATGTCGGTAAACTTGCGAAGGTGCTTGCCGAATACAAGCTTGATATTGCCAAAATGAAGGAAAGAAACTAACCGTGGTCAGAAATAAGAAAGTACGGCGGAATGACACAGGAGTTACCAGAGGATCATATATCCTCGGGGTATTGTTTTTTATTGCCGTACTTGTTTCTGAATTCTATCTGATTAAGAAAGTCCATACCGTTATGACAGACGTCGACGGGATCCCGGTAAGGCAGATTCAGATTAAGGGCGATCTGCATTACCTGGACAGACAGGAGGTTGAAGAGTTTTTCATGGCGAATCCTGAGAGCCATAACCTGTACACCATGGATTTGTCTCAGGTCAGAACCTACATGGAAACAATGCCGTGGATCAGTCGGGTTACCATGCAGAAAAAGCTTCCCGACATCCTCTCAATAAAGATTACCGAACATAAACCCATCGCATATTACAATGATGGGATACTTGTGACCGACTGGAGCGTAATTTATCCGGAAAAAGCCGTTTTACCCGAAGGTACTCCAATTCTGAGCGGACCTGAAAAACTTGCCCGTTCCGTTTATGAGATGTACTGTGACGTTAATCTTTTCCTGGAAAAATACGGTTTTCGCATATCTGAATTAAGCATAAATGAAAGTAATGTATGGAGTCTGAAACTTGATGACGGACTTCCCCTGATTCTTGGGCGAAATGATGATGTTGGATTTGTCACTGAACAGAACAATATTTTTATGTGGAGGTTGGGAAATTTTATAGAAGCATATCCACATATTGAGAATAAAAATACTATAGAATATATTGACTTGCGATATGATACCGGTATTGCGGTAAAGTGGATTGACTCAAGCGGAAAACAATAATGGCGGCCAACGACTTAAATAAAATCACAACACAGGATTATATAGTATCTATTGATCTGGGAACCAGTGAGATAAAAGTATGCAGTGCAATTCTTTACGATGATGACAGTATCAGAATTATCGGTTACGGTAAGTGCAGAACTACAGGTATGAATGCTGACGGCATTGTCAGCATGGATAAGCTGAAAGAGAATATTTCAGTTGCCTACAACATGTCTCAGAATATCGTACTTAGATCATATGATGAGAATACGCTTCCTAAAATCAATAATCCAAGAATTTTTGTGTCAGTTCCCGGCCGTTTCATCACATATAAGAATAACACCGGCTCCTGTGAACTGCGTCGCGGACCAATTACCGAGGAAGACATTGCCAGAGCAAACTATGTGGCTAATTCCCTTAAAATAAAGGATTATGAACTGATAACCGCCATTCCGAACTGTTATCAGGTCGATTCCAACAGCAGTGTTGAGGATCCTCTTGATATGACAGGGGGGCAGCTGAGGACTTTTATACATCAGGTTTATGCTCAAAGCTCGTTTCTGGACAACGTGAGACGGGCACTGTGCTGCATTGAAACGGAATATGCTCCGGAGTTTGTGTTTAGCGGGCAGGCTACGGCTTATTCTGCTGCCGACGATACTGAAAAGAGATTCGGAGTCTGTGTTCTTGACATAGGCAAGAGCAGCACCGGTATTACGGTTTTTGATAAAGGACATTGCATATATGTCGGATCCTGTCCTTACGGCGGCGATAAGATAACACAGAATATTGCCGTTACCTACGGATTAAGTGAAAGAGAGGCTGAAAAGATTAAATGTGATTACGGCCTTGCCATCTCCAACAACCTGATTTCCGGAAAAGCAGTCAGCATTAAAAGAAATGACCAGACCAAGACCATCAATCAGGGCGATCTGGCAGAGTCAATTGAGGCCGGATATAACCAGCTTATCATGAAGGTTCTTACCACTCTGAATGAAGTTAATACCGAAAACGGAGAACTGACTCTGGGAGCGGGTTTCGTGTTTGCGGGTGGCGGTGCCGAAATCAGAAATCTTGATGAATGCGTGGCTAAAATCTTCATGAAAAACGGTATGAGTGCCTATGCCAAAAAGATTCGAATTCATCAGGTTGACAAGCAGAAGCTGAACGGACTCACTGATGCGATAGATACGTATTCAGGATGTGCAACTTTAGGCCTTATCAGATTCAGTGAAATCATGGAAAGTCATAAGAAATCAAGAGAACAGAGCGGTGCCTTCTGGAATTTTAAACAGAAGCTTGCCGACTGGTGGAACGGTAATATGTAAAATTCTGCACGGGACGAATGCGGCTTGTATTTCCCTTAGTAGCGATTATCCTGTGAACAGGATGATCTATGGGATCATTCACTTGTTTTAAGTAAATTATAGTAGATAATAGTTTTACTTTCTGTTATATAGTTATCATGCATGTTTCATCCTGCATTGCAGAATGTTTTATTAATATCGGAAATTTCGTTTTCTGGCGATTACCGATATTTTTCAGCTGTCCGGTGAAGTGTTCAGTCGTATAGTTGGCTGATTCATTGAATTGTGCAGGGCTGATTAAGGTTAATTTTATGGTTTGTATGTGGCAAATCATGTGTGGAGTTGTGTTTTAAAATGAGTGATATTTTACATGCGGCAGATGCTTCTGCCGAACCTGAATACGTTCCTGCAGATAATGGTAAGGCTGTAATTAAGGTTATTGGCGTCGGTGGCGGCGGTGGCAACACTGTTCAGCACATGATTAATGAAGAAGTAAATAATGTCGATTTCCTGGTGGTGAACACTGATTTACAGGCGTTGAACTCCAATACTGCCAAAAACAGAATTCAGATTGGTGTTAATACCACCAGAGGTCTTGGTTCAGGTTCAAATCCTGAAATAGGCAGAAATGCGGCTGAAGAAAGCAGAGAAGTTCTGCGTGATAATATCGGCAAATGCGATATTGTATTCATTACTGCCGGTATGGGCGGCGGTACCGGTACCGGTGCTTCTCCGGTAATTGCAAACGTTGCCCGTAAGGAGCTGGGTGCACTGACTGTGGCCATTGTTACCAAGCCGTTTTCATTTGAAGGTAAGAAGCAGCTTCTCAAGGCTGAGCAGGGTATTGAAAAACTTAGGGAAGAGGTTGACGCTCTTATTGTCATTCCTAATGATAAGTTACTTAGATATCTGCCGAAGAACATTTCCCTTGTCCGCGCATTTCAGGAATGTAATAACGTACTTAAGAGAGCCGTTCAGGGTATTGCTGACGTTATTGAAAGATGCGGTTACCAGAATCTCGACTTCAATGATATAAGAACCATGCTCCTCCGCTCAGGTACCGCTCTTATCGGTATGGGTGAAGGTGAAGGTGAAAATGCCGTTGAACAGGCTATCCAGAGTGCGGTAAGCTGTCCGCTTCTTGAAGATTTCTCTAACTGCAAGGCTCGCGGCATAATTGTGAACGTAACCATGAATGAAGAGCTTGGCCTTGAACAGTATACAAAGCTCGGTTCACTTCTTCAGAGAAGTTTTGCCACCGAGGATTCCGATACCAAGTTCGGTTGTGTAATCAATCCTAATATGAAGCCTGATGCCGTTCACGTAACAATCGTGCTTGCAGGTCTGACTGAAGTTGATAAGCCTGCTTCTGAAAACATCAACACCATTCTCAGCCAGTCTCTGCTTAACGGTGACGGCTCAGATGAGAATGCCGGTGTTGCAAGTATGTTTATGAATACTCCTCTGAATCAGAAGAATGATTCTCAGGGGGATATGTTTGCCGACGTTTCAAATGTCGTAAAGAACGATACTTCAGATTCATCATGTGAGTTACCTGCATGGCTGACTAAGAAGTCGAACTAAGCTGACATAATTTGATTTGTTATGGGAAAGGGAGTTCTATGTAGTACTCCCTTTTTTTATTTGGACATATGTTAGGCAACTTTTTTTGCATTATGGTTCTATATTGTTCAAAAAACGGTCGCGTTTTTTGATTAAAATATGAATGTTCGTGATTTTTTGCTATAATGACTACAGTTGATGTTCATCACATCTTTGTTCCGACAGGATATTTATTCCGGAATTTTGGATAAAGTGGACTGTCATAGTTGATGAAGAATGATGTTTATACATTGTTTTTCGTTGTTCAATTAAATAAAGAGCCGTAGATTATGATGATTAGACAGCGTACAATCAAAAAAGAAGTTTCTGCTTCTGGTATTGGTTTGCACTCAGGCAAAAAGGTTTCAATGACTTTTAAGCCTGCTCCTGCAGACACTGGTATTGTATATGTTCGTTCTGACCTTAGTCCGAAGGTTTACATGAAGACCTCAGCCGAAATGGTGAGGGACACTGAGCTGTGCACCGCAATTATCAGTGATGACGGTGCCAGGGTTGCCACCATTGAGCATTTAAGTGCTGCACTGAGTGCTACCGGTATTGATAACCTGTATATTGAGGTTAATGCCCCGGAACTTCCCGTAATGGATGGTTCCGCTCAGCCTTTTATCTATCTCCTTGAAAGTGCGGGAATCGAAATTCTTTCCGCTCCGAAGAAGTTTATTAAGGTTCTTAAGACCGTCAGGGTTGAGCTTGAGGATAAGTGGGCGGAATTGAAGCCTACCAAGGCAGGTTTCAAGCTGGATCTTCAGATCGACTTCAATCATCCTGCTATGGATAAAAATCTTCAGCACTATAAGCTTGATTTTAACGGTGAACGTTTCCTGAATAATGTAAGCCGTGCAAGAACCTTCTGTTTCATGAAGGACGTTGAATTTATGCATGCGCATAATCTTGCTTTGGGCGGAAGTCTCGACAACGCTGTAGTGATGGATGATTTTCATGTAATGAATCCTGAAGGACTTCGTTATCCTGATGAGTTTGTAAAGCACAAGATGCTCGACGCCATTGGTGATCTTTACATGTCTGCAAAGAGCATCGTTGGTGAATTTAAGGCGTATAAGACAGGTCATCATCTCAATAACATGCTGCTTAGAGCTTTATTGGCTGATGCTTCTGCATACGAACTGATTACGATAGAAGACGGAAAGCATTGTCCTGAACAGAACAGATTCCTCGAAGAATCTCATGTTCGTGCTTCTGATGCCGTTATGGCCTAGTCTTTGTTAATATGTTGAAGAATCTGCCTGCGGGCAGATTTTTTTTATGTACTGAATACTATGAAATTTAAAGTATTGGATCATGAACCTGTTATTGTTAACGGGTGGTTGCAGGATGTAATGACCGTCCCTTCGCCAAATTATAATGCACGTCCTGATAATGAAATTAGTCTTTTGGTTATCCACAATATCTCTTTGCCTCCCGGAAAATTCGGCGGAGACTATGTTGAAAAGTTCTTTACGGGATGTCTTACCGTTGATGAAGACCCGTATTTTGAATCAATAAAAGATCTTGAGGTCAGTTCTCACCTTTACATAAAAAGAACCGGCGCGGTGGTTCAGTTCGTGTCCTTTCTTGACAGGGCATGGCATGCCGGAAAATCATGTTTCATGAACAGAAATGCCTGCAATGATTTTGCAATAGGCATAGAACTGGAGGGAACCGATGATATTCCGTATACCGATGAACAGTACACCAGCCTTGTTCTGGTTACGCAGGCCATCATGCGTGCATATCCCGGAATAACTCCTGATAGAATAGTCGGGCATGAGCATATTGCCCCGGATCGTAAGACGGATCCGGGGGAATCCTTCGATTGGAAGAGGTATCTTTCAGTGCTGTGCCGGCGTGAACCTGCTGAAGGGATTTGTTGTAATAATTTGTAATATTTAATGACAGATCTGTAATATGTTTTTGACTGTGTTTGGTTAAAATTATAAGTAAGAAAAAGAAGTTTTTTTTGAGAACCATACTCTCACTTCGGCGATAAGCCGGGAAGGAGGAATTATGTTAAAGTTTATTCGCTTGCTGTTAATCTCCTGCGTCGTTGCAGTTGGATTTTCAGGAGTTGCCAATGCACAGGTTTCTGTATCTGTAGGCACGGGCGGGACCGGCATATATGTAGGCCCCGACTACGTGGCTCCAGCATATGTTCCTGCTCCGGTAGTGGTTGCTCCGGTGCCTGTCAGACCGATGTATTATAATTATTATTATCATCGTCTGCCTCCTCCTCCGCCACCGCACTACCATCACCACCATCATCATGGTCCTCATCACGGACCGCATCATGGTCATGGCCCTTATTTTGGACCTAATCCTCATCGTTCATACTATGGTCCGAATCCGCACGGCCACCATCGTTAAAGGAACAATGAAGAAGACCGGAAGCTTAAACTTCCGGTCTTCTTCATTAATTGTCTACATGTATTCCGAATCAAGGAGTGGTACTCATAACGAAAAAAATTTTCATTATATAAATTTAAGGTGTTTTCATTTATAATTCACCATTGGTAATTTGTTCTTTTCCCTGAGGTTCAGGGAATCAGATTTGTAAAAGATTATAGTCTTTATTTCAGGCGTAATTTATTTAAGGAGTACGTAGTGTTAGACGCATACCATGCTAAGGTTGAAGAACGTGCCAAAATCGGTGTTGTTCCAAAGCCATTAACTGTAGATGAAGTAGCTGAAGTAGTATCTCTTCTTCAGAATCCACCGGCAGGTTCAGAAGAAGAATTAGTTTCCCTTCTTGAAAATAGAATTCCTCCTGGGGTAGATGAAGCCGCTAAAGTTAAAGCTGATTTCCTGACCAATGTGGCAGTCGGTGCGCTCAAGAGTCCTTTGATTTCGCCTGTCAGAGCTGTTGAACTTCTCGGTACAATGCAGGGTGGTTACAACGTGGCCTCTCTCATCAACTTCCTTGAACTTGATGAACTCGCTCCGGCAGCTGCCAAGGCACTGTCCCACACATTACTTATTTTCGATGCATTTGATCAGATCGCTGCTTTAGCTGATAAGGGTAATGAATATGCAAAGGCGGTCATCAGATCATGGGCTGATGCGGAATGGTTTACTTCCCGTCCTCAGCTTGCAGAAAAGGTAACTCTTACCGTGTTCAAGGTTCCCGGCGAAACTAACACTGATGATTTATCTCCGGCTCCTGATGCCTGGAGCAGACCGGATATTCCTCTGCATGCCATGGCCATGTTAAAGAATGCCCGTCCTGGAATTACTCCTGACGAAGACGGAGTTACCGGTCCGGTATCAGCCATAAATGCACTTAGAAATAAGGGATATCCTCTGGTATATGTAGGTGATGTTGTAGGTACCGGTTCTTCAAGAAAGAGTGCCACCAACAGCGTGTTATGGTTTATGGGTAATGATATTCCATTCGTACCGAACAAGAGATCAGGCGGATTTGTATTTGGCGGAAAAATCGCACCTATATTCTTTAACACAATGGAAGATGCCGGTGCATTACCTGTGGAAATGGACGTTACAGCCATGAACACCGGAGACGTTATTGACGTCTATCCTTATGAAGGTAAGGTGACGGTTCACGGTGAGGATAAAGTACTGTCAACTTTTTCACTCAAGACTGAAGTTCTTCTTGACGAAGTGAGAGCAGGCGGTCGTATTCCTCTCATTATCGGAAGAGGCCTGACCTCAAAGGCAAGAAAGTATCTTAACCTTGCACCTAGTGATGTATTTGTAATGCCTAAGCAGGTTGAAGACAATGGCAGGGGATATACTCTGGCTCAGAAGATTGTCGGCAGAGCCTGCGGTGTTGCCGGTGTAAGACCTGGCAGTTACTGTGAGCCTAAGATGACAACCGTAGGTTCTCAGGATACAACAGGTCCTATGACCCGTGATGAATTAAAGGATCTCGCATGCCTTAACTTCAGTGCTGATCTTGTAATGCAGTCATTCTGTCATACCGCCGCATATCCAAAGCCTGTTGATGTTGTAACTCACGATACTCTGCCTAAGTTCATTGAGGAAAGAGGCGGTGTTGCATTAAGACCTGGTGACGGCGTAATTCACAGCTGGTTAAACAGAATGGTGCTCCCTGATACCGTAGGTACCGGCGGTGATTCTCATACCAGATTCCCGATGGGTGTTTCCTTCCCTGCCGGTTCCGGTCTGGTTGCATTTGCCGCAGCTACCGGTGTAATGCCTCTGGATATGCCGGAATCAGTTCTTGTTAAGTTTAAGGGAACCATGCAGCCGGGAATTACTCTCAGGGACCTGGTTCATGCCATTCCTCTCAAGGCTATTGAAATGGGGCTCCTTACCGTTGAAAAGAAGGGTAAGAAAAACATTTTCTCCGGCAGAATTCTTGAAATTCAGGGACTCCCTGATCTCAAGGTTGAACAGGCTTTCGAGCTGGCTGATGCTTCAGCAGAAAGATCCGCCGCAGGCTGTACGGTTGCTCTTAACAAGGAACCTCTGATTGAATACATTCAGTCAAATATCACTCTGTTGAACTGGATGATAAAGGAAGGTTACCAGAGCAGTGAAACCCTTGCAAAGCGTGTTAAGGCAATGGAAGCATGGCTTGCTAATCCTGAACTGCTTAAGGCTGACGATGATGCGGAATATGCTGCCGTTATCGAAATAGACATGGATGAGATTAAGGAACCTATTCTCTGTGCTCCTAACGATCCTGATGATGCCAGAACTCTGAGTGACGTTGCAGGACAGAAGATTGATGAAGTGTTTATCGGCTCATGTATGACCAATATCGGTCATTACAGAGCAGCTGCCACCATTCTTGAAAAGTGCAAGAATCAGTTGCCTGTTAAGCTCTGGATTGCTCCTCCGACAAAGATGGACAGGGCTGAAATAATTCATGAAGGTCTTTACAGCGTATTCGGCAAGGTAGGTACCCGTTGCGAAATACCTGGATGCTCATTGTGTATGGGTAATCAGGCACGCGTAGCAGATAATGCAACGGTTATTTCAACTTCTACCCGTAACTTCCCTAACCGTCTCGGTCAGGGTGCCAACGTTTACCTTGCTTCAGCCGAGCTTGCTACGGTAGCATCTGTTTTGGGCAGAATTCCTTCCAAGGAAGAATATCTTGAAGGCGTTAAGTCCCTCGACGGCAAGAAGGAAAAGATCTACTCATATCTCAAATTTAACGAGATGCCGGAATATAAGGCGTAATGTAATTTAGTCGAGACTAAGTTTTCGTGTTAAAAGGCTGTTCCCGTGCGGAACAGCCTTTTTTATTACAGTGCACGCATTTGGGGCATTTCGGTTCAAACAGTGCGTTGTTTATGATTCGGTCCTGAGTTTTTAACCGGTTTTCAGTCAAATTTTTATGTTTAAATCTGGCACGTTCTTTGAATGTTATAGATTGTTATTTTGGTGAGGAGTGAATCATGAAACTGATTAGTGCGATTATTAAGCCGTTTAAACTTGATGATGTCAGGGAAGCTGTTTCCGAACTTGGAATTGAAGGTATGACAGTGACGGAAGTTAAGGGCTTTGGCAGACAGAAGGGGCATACAGAACTGTACAGGGGGGCTGAATATCAGGTTGATTTTTTACCTAAGGCTCTGCTCGAGGTTGTTGTTAAGGATGAAATCTGTGAAGAGGTTGTTGAAAGTATCGTGAGAGCAGCCAAGACAGGAAAAATCGGTGACGGTAAGATTTTTGTGTACGATTGCGAACATGTTGTAAGAATCAGAACCGGAGAAAGCGACGACGACGCTTTATAGCAGAACTTTCCGACAGAATAGGTCTTTATTCACATTCATTTGTCCTGTATTTACATACAGGACTTTTTTGAAATAGGAGTACTTAGTCCGGCTGCGGCGGTTAACCCTGTGTTTCGGACATCAGTTTTCGAATAAATCCCTGATGCTGTCAAAAAGATCAACAATGTCCACGTCTATTTTCGGGGTTACGAAAATTGTATCGTCACCGGCGATTGTTCCCAGAATTCCTTCTGCTTTTCTTACTGAATCAAGCATTCTGGCTATCATCTGTGCACTTCCGGGACTGGTGTGGATAACTATAATGTTGTTGTTATGTGATATGTCCAGGACAAGAGATTTAATTGTTTTGTCAATTGTTGGAATTCCTGTTTCCAGAGGAAGACAGTAAACCATTACCATTTTGGCATTGCGTCTGCGCACGGCCCCGAACTTTGTAAGCATACGGGAGACCTTGGACTGGTTCATGTTCGAAAAACCTCTGGCAAGTAGAGCATCAGCAATCTCTGTCTGAGAGCTGTAGCATTCAGCCCCAAGTAATTCAAGAAAAACTCTCTCGAGAGAGTCCTGGTTGTTTAGATCGTCCATTGTTCACTACCTCAGATAACGATGGAATTATAACAGGAAAAAACACGAAAATGCATAATTATGCAGTTTATTTGCATAATTTTTTAGAGTTGTAAAGGAAAATGATTTTTTGGGGATGGCCTTAGATTACTAAAGTTGAGGTGTGTCACGTTTATCTTGAATGGGATTTTAAAAATTAAGGTGACATAACCTTAAAAATTTGAATATAAACGTCATTTTAAATGGCTAAATATGGCAGTAATTATAGTTTTAGAGTAATATACTCGAATTGAATATATAGTGTATAAGAATAAGTAAAGATTACAGAGGATCCGTAATAATGAAAATTGCAGTTTTAGGTGCAGCAGGCGGTATTGGTCAGCCATTATCTCTTCTTTTGAAAAACCAGTTGCCAAAGGGCTCAGAATTATCACTTTATGACGTGGCTCCGTCTACCCCTGGTGTTGCTGTTGATTTAAGTCATATCCCTACTGATGTGTCAGTAATCGGTTATACCGGTGATGAAGGACTTGTTAAGGCTGTTTCAGGTGCCTCTGTTGTTGTAATCCCTGCAGGTATGGCAAGAAAGCCTGGTATGGATCGCAGTGATTTATTCAAATTCAATGCAAACATTGTTAAAGGTTTGGTTGAGGTTGTGGCAAAGCATGCTCCGAAGGCCTGCATTGCTATTATCACCAATCCTGTAAATACCATGGTTCCGCTTGCGGCTGAAGTGCTGAAGAAGGCCGGTTGCTATGACAGCAAGCGTTTGTTCGGTGTAACCATGCTTGATACTTTACGTGCTGAAACCTTCTGGGGTGATGCAACCAAGACCGATCGTTGTACTGCCAAGGTACCTGTAATCGGCGGACACAGCGGTACTACCATTCTTCCTCTCTTCTCACAGGCTGCAGGTTATGAAGCCATTTCTGCTGAAGAAATCGAAAAGCTTACCGTTCATGTTCAGAATGCCGGTACTGAAGTTGTTGAAGCCAAGGGCTCAGGTTCAGCCACTCTTTCAATGGCTGCTGCAGGTGCCCGTTTTGCTCTGGCAATCGTTCGCGGTCTGAACGGTGAAGAGAATGTTGTAGAGCCTGCATATGTGGAAAGCAAGACTGGTTACGCACCATTCTTTGCACAGCCGCTTGTTCTTGGTACCGAGGGTGTTAAGGAATATTTACCTATCGGTAAGTTAAGTGCTTACGAACAGAAGGCTCTTGAAGGCATGCTTGATACCCTAAAGAAGGATATCCAGCAGGGTGTTGATTTTGTGAATAATAACTAATCAATTACTTTTTTCAGGTAAAAAGGCCACATGCAGATGTGGCCTTTTTTTGTATGGCCGGCATGTGCGATAGTGAGATCTTAAATATAAGTTGATTACCTTTTACTGTAAAATTATTGTAGTCTAAATTATAATGTGCTAAACGTTGAATTTATTGGTCTGAATCTGGAAATGTAAAGCCCGGATCTTTTTAATGGAATAAAAAATGTTTGAAAATTTAACCCAGAGATTAACTAAAACCCTGCGTAATATAACCGGACAGGGGAAGCTTACCGAAGGGAATATTAAGGATACTCTTCGTGAAGTCAGAATGGCACTTCTTGAGGCGGATGTTGCTTTACCAGTGGTCAAGGATTTTATTGCTGAAGTAAAGGAAAAGGCTTTAGGTACAGAGGTAAATCAGGCACTGAATCCTGGTCAGGAATTTGTAAAGATTGTATATGAAGAACTGAAGTCTGTCATGGGGGAAGAATGTGCAGAGCTCAATCTTGCTTCACAGCCACCTGCAGTAGTTCTTATGGCCGGCCTTCAGGGTGCAGGTAAAACCACTACCGTCGGAAAACTTGCAAAGTATCTGAAGGATCGTGAAAAGAAAAAGGTAATGGTTGTAAGTGCCGACGTATACAGACCTGCGGCAATTGAACAGCTGAAGACTCTGGCTGATACAATTGGCGTGGAGTGCTATCCTTCGACTGTTGAAGAAAAGCCTCTTGATATCGTCCGCAATGCACTTGCTTCCGCAAAGATTAAGTTCATGGATGTACTCCTCGTGGATACTGCGGGCAGACTTCATGTCGATGAAGACATGATGAACGAAATAAAGGAGATACATGCAGACATCAATCCTGTTGAAACCCTGTTTGTCGTAGATGCAATGACCGGTCAGGATGCCGCAAACACTGCCAAGGCATTTAATGATGCGTTACCTCTTACAGGCATAATTTTGACTAAGATGGATGGTGATGCCCGTGGCGGTGCCGCACTTTCCGTCAGAAAGATAACCGGTAAACCTATTAAGTTCCTTGGTGCCGGTGAAAAAATTGAGGCTCTCGATCCTTTCCATCCGGAACGTATGGCAAGCCGCATTCTTGATATGGGTGATATTCTTTCACTCGTTGAAGAAATGGAGCGCAAGGTTGATAAGAAACAGGCTGAAAAACTCGCTCATAAGTTTAAAACAGGTAAGGATTTCGATTTTGACGATTTTAAACAGCAGATTGTGCAGATGCGCAATATGGGCGGTATGATGGGAATGCTTGACAAGCTGCCGGGTATGGGCTCACTTCCTGATGAAGTTAAGGAAAAGATGGATGATAACATCATTTACAGAAAGGAAGCCATCATTAACTCAATGACAATTAAGGAAAGAAGACATCCGGAGATCATTAAGGCTTCCCGCAAGAAGAGAATTGCCGACGGTGCCGGTGTTGATGTTTCCGAAGTAACCAAGCTGATTCGCGAATTCACCCAGATGCAGCATATCATGAAGAGGTTACAGAGCAAGGGCGGCTTACGTAAGATGCTTAATTTGGTTAAGGATCTTATGCCTGCAGCCGGCTTTAAGATGCCTCCTCAGCAGTAAGATTATACTTAGATTATAATATTGAAAAAGTCCTCCTTTTTCCGAACAGGAAAAGGAGGACTTTGTTTATGTCCCTGTTGTATTTGCCGAGATTTTAAATATTTGACTTGTCTGTATTGCGTTATCGTTGTTTTGTGTTTTTTTAACCATAAAAAATTTAGATATTGTGCAAATTTTACTTGATTAATTCTCAAAAAAAGTTAAAATTTTTCAACCTATTTTGTATATGGCGAAATTGTTTTGTCAGTTAATTAACCTTATATAGAGGAAAATATGGTAGTTATTCGTTTACAGCGTGGTGGTTCTAAAAAGCGTCCATTTTATCACGTAGTAGTTGCTGATTCACGTCGTGCTCTCAGCGGTAGATATATCGAAGACATCGGTTTCTACAATCCGATTGCTCAGGGCAATGAAGTTAAGCTCAATCTTAACCTTGAAAAGGTTAACGAATGGGTTGGCAAGGGTGCTCAGCTTTCTGATCGTGTAAAGAAGCTTGTTAAGGATGCCAAGGCTAACGCTTAAGTTGAAAATGAGAATAAGTGATTATTCTGGTTTGAGACAAAAAGTGATGAGATGTGAAGGAAACTATGGAAAAAGAAATACCTGAAGTAATGGGGCGATTTGGTGCCGTTTTTGGAATCAAGGGCTATATCAAGGTTTTTTCTTATACAGAAGATCCTAAAAGTCTTTTTAGCTACAAGCCCTGGTTTTATCGTAAACCAGGCGGGCAGTGGCAGAGTCTTGAAATATTGGACGTTAAGCCTCATGCCGACAGCTATATCGTGAAAATCAAGGGTTTTGAAGTTCGCGAAGTAGTTCAGGGGTTTACAGGCAGTGACATTGGTATTCTTCCGAGTTCCTTACCTAAGCTGCCGGAAGGTGTATACCGTTGGATAGAACTTATGGGTCTCAAGGCGGTTACATTGGACGGTTATGATTTAGGTGTCGTGTCAAGCATGATGGAAACCGGAGCCAATGACGTGCTGGTTGTTAAAGCCAGAAGTGATGATGAGTATGAAATAAAGGAAAGGTTGATACCGTATTTACCGCATGTGGTAAAGAATGTTAATCTTGACGATAAAGTAATACTTGTTGATTGGGAACCTGACTTCTAAATCGGTTCGGTAAGAAATGAGGTATTTATGAGGATAGGTGTAATAAGCATCTTCCCGGAAATGTTTCAGGCAATTACTGAATTTGGTGTGACGGGCAGGGCAGTAAAGCGTGGAATAATTTCCCTTTCATGCATAAACCCAAGATCATTTGCTCATGACAAACACCAGAAAGTGGATGAACGCCCTTTCGGAGGTGGTCCCGGCATGGTGATGATGGTTCAGCCTCTCAGAGATGCAATTCTTGAGGCTAAGAAGCAGCTTCCGAATGCCAAGGTGATATATATGTCGCCTCAGGGAAGGAGATTCGATCATAAAGGCTGTGTTGAACTTGCAAAAAATGATGAACTAATCATTATTGCAGGACGATATGAAGGCATAGATGAGAGAATTATAGATACTTTTGTTGATGAAGAATGGTCGGTAGGTGATTACGTGTTAAGCGGCGGTGAATTACCGGCAATGATCGTGATCGATGCTGTTTCACGTTTGATTCCGGGTGTACTTGGTGATGAAATGAGTGCTGTAGAGGATTCGTTCGCTACGGGACTTCTTGATTGCCCACAGTATACCAGACCACCGGAAATTGACGGACTTAAAGTTCCTGAAGTTCTGATGAGCGGGAATCATGAAAAGATAAGAAAGTGGAGATTGGAACAGTCTTTAGCCCGAACCTATGAAAGAAGGCCAGATATTTTAAATAACCTAGCTCTGACTGACGAGCAGGAAAAAATTCTTGCCCTTTATCTGCGAGAACGCAAGTCCAAGTAGATCGTAAGGTTGAACAGTAGAGAGTTATCAGTATATCCTAGGTAGGAAATTATTATGAATTTAATTGAACAAATTGAAAAAGAACAGATGCGTTCAGATGTTCCTGAATTTAGAGCAGGTGACACTGTACGTGTTCAGGTACGTGTAGTTGAAGGTGAAAAGGAACGTTTACAGGCTTATGAAGGTGTTGTAATCGCTAAGCGTAATCGTGGCCTTCACTCAGCATTTACCGTAAGAAAGATTTCTAATGGTGAGGGTGTTGAACGTGTATTCCAGACCCATAGCCCATTAATCTCTTCTATTACCGTTACTCGTCGTGGTAAGGTTCGTCGTGCTAAACTGTACTATCTCCGTGAACGTACTGGTAGAGCAGCTCGTATCGCTGAAAGATTAGTAGTTAAGACCGGTGCGTCTGAAGAATAATCTTTAGTTAAGCTTATACAAATTAGGTTCATGATTACCCATTCTTTGCACTTTTTTGTGTAACTATGGGCAAATCAATAAATCCTCAGCACTCCAATGCTGAGGATTTTTGTCAGTGGTTAATCCTCCGCTTCAGTTGCAGCATCTTCCTCGTACTCTATATTCATCTCAGGCTCCGGAAATGGAATTTCCAATCCTTCAAACAGCTCCTTCTTCTTTCCTACTATTTCAGAGAAATATCCTCCGTCTGGGA
>JAGAYS010000001.1 GCA_017940385.1 Ruminobacter sp.
GGCAGATGAACTTGAAGAGGAATTCTCTGAGTTGGAAATTTCCGACTACGAAAAACTCTAGAAATTGAAAAATCCCTCTCTCGAGGGACTTTGATAAAACTAATTTTTATACTAGATCGGTTAAAACTCGCAAAATTTGGGACATTACTGCACCTATGCATAACGGCAAAAAAAAACAGACACGCAATTAACCTGTATTGCGTATCTGCTTCTTTTTAGTCTGACATTATGTTTTCCGAGGCCGGGATTCGATAACTGATTCAAATCCGCAGTCCCGGAAATAATCCGGTTCAGGATTAGGCAAGAGTAATTCTTGCGAATTTTCTCTTACCGACCTGCCATACGGCCTCACCGGCACTTACGGCAAGCTTGGTATCAGCCACGGCTTCGCCGTCGCGCTTTACGGCCCCCTGTTTGATCATGCGCATTGCATCGGATGTTGAGTTCACGAGACCGGCTTCCTTCAGAAGGTTGGCAACAGGTAAGGTTGCATTACCGTTGAGGGAAACGGTTACTTCAGGAATGTCTTCCGGAATGGCATTCTTTGAGAATCTGGTTACGAAGTCATTATGAGCGGCTTCGGCGGCTTCAGCACCGTGGTAGCGGGTAATAATTTCCTTGGCCAGGGTAATCTTCACGTCTCTAGGATTTACGGTACCAGCGGCAATGCCTGACTTGAATTCTTCAATTTCCTTAAGTGAACGTTCACTTAAGAGTTCATAGTAATTCCACATGAGGTCATCGCTGATACTCATGATCTTACCGAACATATCATTCGGAGCATCGTGAACACCGATATAATTGCCGGCACTCTTACTCATCTTCTTAACACCGTCAAGACCGACAAGAAGCGGCATCATGATGGCAACCTGCTGACTCAGTCCTTCTTCCTTCTGCAGTTCGCGACCCATTAAGAGGTTGAATCTCTGGTCGGTACCGCCAAGCTCAACGTCTGCCTTGAGGTGAACGGAATCATAGGCCTGAAGCAGAGGATATATAAATTCATGAATCGCAATTGACTGACCTGCGGCATATCTCTTCTTGAAATCATCACGTTCAAGCATTCTGGCAACGGTCTGACGTGAAGCCAGCTTGATCATGCCGGAAGCACCAAGCTTCTCAAGCCATTCAGAGTTATATACGATTCTGGTCTTGCTTTCATCAAGGATCTTGAATGCCTGTTCAGCATAGGTTTTGGCATTTTCAAGAATCTTTTCTCTTGAAAGAGGAGGTCTTGTTGCGTTCTTACCGGTAGGATCACCCACTGCTGCGGTAAAGTCACCGATAATCAGAATGATTTCATGACCAAGCTTCTGAAAAACCCTGAGCTTGTTTAAAATTACGGTGTGACCTAAATGAATGTCCGGAGCGGTCGGATCCATACCGAGCTTGATTCTTAACGGTCTGCCCTCTTCAAGCTTAGCCTTCAAACCTTCAACGGAAATAACGGAATCGGCACCTCGAACTATTTCTGACAACGCCTCATCAACTGAAATCATCACCTGTACTCCATATTAAAAGACAGACTGAAACGTCTGTTTCATCAAATAATAAAATTACAAAATAAATCCCGTCCCGCATTATAAAAGGAAAACCGAAAATTTACCACAGACTATGGATAAATAAAGGTATAAAATTATCCTGAGCGGATACGACGGCTTGTCCCGCGGACCTGACGGAATCATTTTCCGGCCCCCGAACGGATACACATAAAGGCGGATTTACAATGGCGTTATACATAGGACTCATGTCCGGAACCAGTGCTGATGCAATAGACGTGGCACTTGCCGACTTCAGCAGGGACAGCGGCATAAGACAGGTAGCCTCCCTGGAAAAAAAATGGACCGAAGAGGACAGAAAAGTCATAAATTCACTCTGCGTTTCCGGAAATGATGAAATTCACAGAGCCGGACTTTTCGGATGCAGATATGCACGTATGGCAGCCGAGGGCATAAATGAACTGCTCCGCCGCAATAACCTGTCTCCGAAAGACATCAGAGCCATAGCATCACACGGGCAGACCGTAAGACATGAACCGCAGAACGCTTTCTCCGTTCAGTTGGGCAATCACGCACTTCTTGCGGCCCTTACGGGAATTGACGTAACCTGTGATTTCAGAGCCATGGATCTGGCTCTGAACGGTCAGGGAGCCCCCCTTGTTCCCGCCTTTCACAGAGAAGTCTGCGCCAGTCCGGATGTTCCCCGCTACATAGTAAACATCGGCGGCATCTCAAATGTCTCCGTACTTATTCCCGGACACCCGGTGGTAGGTTTTGACACGGGCCCGGGCAATACAATGATTGATCTGATGGCACGCACTTATCTTAATGCCTCAAGTGACTTTGACGGAGCCTGTGCCGCTGCCGGAAACGTTGACTTAGGAATACTGGAGGAGCTTCTCAACGAACCTTACTTTGAAAAGGAACCGCCAAAATCCACCGGGAGGGAACTCTTTAACGCGGATTATCTGAAACGTAGTCCGAAACTTGCGGATCTTTCCCTGAATGACCGGTTCGCCACTGTTACGGAACTTACCGCGGTAACGATAATCAACGGCATTAATCGTTTCGGTGAGAAAGGTGAAATATACGTCTGCGGAGGCGGCTGTCACAACGGTCATCTGATGAGAAGACTGGCCTCTCATGCCGCGGAAAGCGGTCACCTGAAGCTTGCGTGCACCTCGGAACTAGGCGTTGATCCGGACTATCTCGAAGCCGTGGCCTTCGCATGGCTTGGATATAAGTTCATAAACGGGGAAAAAGTGGACATGACAGGAATTACGGGAGCATCACGCGCATGCATCATGGGCGCTCTTTATCCTGCTCCGAAATGACGTTACGTACATAAATCATAACCAACGTACGTCTGCTTATCATGATTGTACTTTCTACGGGCATTACTGTTCCGGTCTGATATAATACCCGTTCATGCTGTTTTCTGAATGTTTTCAGAAAACAGTCTCACGCCACCTCCTTACATTATGCAACTGTCCTGCATAAGTAAAATGCAGTACCGCATAAGGAGAACAACAATCAGAAGAAGGAACTTTTCACATGTATCAGGGACAAAGCGAAAAAGCCCAAAAACATTACCGAGACAAAAAGAATCGAAAAATACTGACCTTATTGGTACTTACCGCAATAACGCTTGTAGCCGTTACCTCCTCTCTGGTTATATACAAACTTGATAATCCAGTACTGAATTCTCCAGAAGACCTGACAGACTTCTGGGTGAAAAGGATTGCGGAAAACAGAATTAAAACGTTAACCATTAATTATGAATTTACCAGATGTCTTTTCACTGACTCCGATGATGATGCAGAAAAGGAGGAAAAATATAAAGAATACCACGATTTCATATCTAAAAATCATCCTTTTGTCAGAGCTGTCTGGATGAACCCGGACATTACCGATTTCAACTTTGAAATCATTCTCGGTCCTAACGTAACATCTCTGGACTGTGCATTTGCAGGCTTTTCCAAGATGAATCACGTCAATATTCGCGACACATCCGGAATAACGAGCATGAACGCCGTTTTCGCCAATGCCAAATCCTTCAATCAGCCTCTTGATGACTGGGATACATCAAATGTCACCAACATGCAGGGAATGTTTTTCGAGGCCTCGAATTTCAACGGCAGAGTTAACACCTGGAATACCTCTGCCGTGACTGACATGAGCTACATGTTCTCCGGTGCGGAAAAGTTCAATCAGCAGTTGGGTTCCTGGGATGTTTCACGGGTCAAAAACATGAAACACATGTTTCACAACGCCAAGAACTTCGATCAGATTATCAGAAAATGGAACACATCTTCGGTTACCGACATGAGTTACATGTTCAGCGGGACCGAACGTTTTAACGAAAATATAGGCAGCTGGGATGTTTCTCATGTGGAAAATATGAAACACATGTTTAATGATGCGCTATCGTTCAATCAGGATCTCGAAAACTGGGATACTTCATCGGTTACAGACATGAGCGGCATGTTCAGCGGAGCCCAAAATTTTAATGGTTCTATAAATAACTGGAACGTTTCCCGAGTGAAAAACATGAAATACATGTTTAATAAAGCTAAATCATTCAATCAGGACCTAGAAAGCTGGGACACTTCTTCGGTTACGGATATGAGCGGCATGTTCCGCCAAACCGAGAGATTTAACGGCTCAATAAATAACTGGAACGTTTCTCATGTAAATGACATGAGCGCCATGTTTGAATCAAGCTCGTTTGATCAGCCACTAGATCAATGGGATACATCATCGGTTACAAACATGAGCTCCATGTTTGAATCAGGCTCATTTAATCACCCCATAGGTCAATGGAACACATCATCGGTTACCAACATGAGCTCCATGTTTGAAGCAACCCCGTTTAATCAGCCCATAGGACAATGGGACACCTCCAATGTTACCTCCATGGATGCGATGTTCCGTTTTAATTCCGACTTCAACCAACCGATTGAAAACTGGGATACCGGCAATGTTCAACACATGGGAGCAATGTTCATGAATGCAAGAGCTTTCAACCAACCGATAGGACAATGGAACACGTCCAAAGTTACACACATGTATTGGATGTTCCAGGGGGCGAAAACCTTCAACCAGCCTATAGGTCAATGGAACACGTCAAATGTAAAGTACATGTATGAGATGTTCGAAAATGCAGAAGCTTTCAATCAGTACATAGGAGACTGGGATACCCATAATGTTCAGGAAATATACTCAATCTTTAAAAATGCCAAGAGTTTCAATCAGTCCGTGGAACATTGGGATCTGTCTTCAGCAACATATATGAAAGACATGTTTAAAGGATCCTCATACAGTCATCCAATTCCCGTTAAACCGAAAGAATAACAATCCGTCGGCAGACATACTTAAATAAATTATGACTCATGATTGCGACATGAATACCGCAAAAGTAATCATGAGTCATTCATCACGTTTTCATACAAAAAAAACAGCATTACAATAAAAAATTTTACGCAAACAGTTAAAATTTATCAGTTTGTATATGTGCAAAATAGGACTCTTCATGCGTCAGCTTTTTCACATGAATACCTTTCTTCAGGTTTGTTTTCACACGATCCGGACCATGTTCTCCTAAACACGGCAACAAATCCCCGGCGCATGAAACAATCCCGATGCAGTGCAAAAACACGTGTAAATGAAAAATACAATAATGGACATACAAGGAAATAATAAATGATAAAACAATCAATCATTGCCACAGCAGTTATTTGTGCAGTTATGGCTTTAGCCGGATGTAATTCCACTGCCGCTCCTGCAAAAAAGTTTGCATGGCAGACTGATGACAATCCGAACAATATCAACTGTACAAGAAGCGGATCCACGGCATCAGTGAATCTTTCAGCAAAAGACCTTAACATGTCAACAACTGATAACAGAGGCTGCTTCAACAGCAACAATAAATTCTGCGATCTCAGAATTTATCAGGTTATGGTAGAAAGTTTCATGCACGGCGCCGACGGAGCTCCTGGGGTTCAGCAGTCCTATGGTCCAAGCAAACATCAGGGTAACCTTAAAGGTATTATTGACAATCTTGATTACATCAAATCTACCGGTGTAAACGCCATCTGGCTGACTCCTATATTCACAGTCACCAAAATTGAAGGTCAGTCTCATTCCGACGACTTACTGGACGGCACCGGCTATTTCACTTCAGACTATTTCTCCATCGATCCGAGATTCGGCACCAAGGAAGACATGAAGAAGCTTGTTGACACCGCTCACTCAAAGGGAATATACGTATTCCTTGACGGTGTTTTCGGTCATGCAAAAATCAATGTTAAAACCAAAAGTCCGAAGGGCAACAAGCTGGTTCTTAACAGAATGTGCCGTGACATCGGCGGATACGATGATAAGATGACCTTAAAGTCAGCCACCTGCTTCAAGGTTGATGAATCAATCGACTTCATAAAGGAAGTTGCCACCTACTGGATCAGAGAACTTAAAATTGACGGATGGAGACTTGACCAGGCTTATCAGTTGGACTCTAAGCAGTGGAAGCAGGTCAGAGACGCAATTGAAGCTGAATCAGCAAAGAAGAGCAATACCTACGTTCTTAACGGCAAGAAGGTTCTTCCTCTCGGTTATACGGTTGCCGAAATCTGGACTGAAAACCCACAGGAAATCGAAAAGAACGTATTCGCAAACGATGGCGTAAGCAGTGCATTCAACTTCCCTCTCCGCAGCCAGCTCGTAAGGGTTCTGGCAACAAGAGAGGATCCGTTCACTCCGGGCAGCTGTCAGGCTCCCGCAAAGTCTCTCAATGACGACATCATCAAAAAGATGAACGGTTACAGCAGACAGTCCATCATGAACAACTTCCTGACCAACCATGACACCGTACGTTTCGGTGACCTTCTCCAGAGAGCCAAGATTACGGTTGACGGCCAGAATAACAGGGACTACTACGATGCCCACCTCACTGCAATGAGCTTCAACGCCGCAATGTCCGGTCCTTTAACCGTCTACTACGGTGATGAAACCGGTGATGACGTAAAGGGATTCAGCCAGAGTCCTAAGAACTGCATCATGCTGCATCAGTGTGATGACCATGTTTCAAGATCCGACGGTCATGTCAACAACCTTACTGATGCCGAAGAAAAGCTCAAGGAAAATGTTTCTGCAGTTCTTAACTTAAGAGACACCCATCCTGCGCTTGCTCATGGCAAGAGAGTACATCTCTACAGTGATCACTCCCTCTATGCCGACTTCAAGCAGTACGAAGCCGATAAGGTGATTTATGTAATGAACTCAGGTACCGGTGACCGCAAGATTACCATTAACAATGATGTCTGGGGCAAGCTTGGTCTTAGCTCAAAGTGTACCATGAAGTCACTCTTCGGCGGCAGTGTAAAGGACAACGTAATCACTGCTCCTGCCCTCTCAGGTACATTCATTAACGTAACCTGCAGATAGCATTCATAATTTCATAATTTCATGATTTGCTGAATTGAAAAGGACTGTCTCTGACAGTCCTTTTTAGTTTTTCAGATAAAGACACTGCTTTATTGAACCGGACGGAAACGTACGGCAGGTTCCGTTCCTTAATTTTCTTACAGCATTTCCCGGAGAATTTCAGTATCTCTTAAATATTCACCGGACTCAGCATAACAGCGAATATCATTGTTATTCGGGAATCGCGGAACCCCCGAAAAATAAAGATTTCCGAAACTTACAGCTCATATTTTCACCAAAAAAAGACAAACTGAATAAAAACCGAACAGAGGGTTTTGTTATTTTGTGACAGCTTATGCAAAAAATATTAAGTGGTATTTGCAATCCGTTATGAAAAGGTTATCATACCCGTGTTTTCTCCATTAAGTTTCCTATGGAGTCATGTGTTTCTTCATTAATTTCAACCATCACATTAGAGTAATGTGATGGTTTTTTTTCGCCTGTATCGCCAATGTAAAAACATCTAATCAAGTCTGCAATCATCTGACCGGCACATGCCTGCGTCACCCGGCATATTCCCATGAATAAAAAAATCCCCGATTCCCGGCACTCACCTGAAAATGCACCGGAATCAGGGATTTACAGACCGTCTGCGAAAGAACTACCTTCCGGCCGTATTGCTTACGGCGTAGCAGCCGAGAACACGGATTGAACCGGTAACTTCCCTAAGCTCGGCGAGAAGAGCCGTCATAAGAGGAGTGTTGGCATTAATGAGGATGTCTGCATAGAAGGTTTCATCCCACACACCGCGGGTTTCACTGTCCAGATTATTCTGAATTCTCGGTCTGGACTGAAGCTTGACCACATTGATGTTGTTTCTGCTGAACACGTTAAGAACCCTTACCAGAGACCCCGGCGTATTTTCAGTGGTAAAGGTTATGGATGTTTTGGCCTCGATATCCTGAGGAACTATCATGTTGCACATGCCAATGACAATGAAACGGGTAATATTGCGTTTCTGATTGGCAATGTTACCGTGAATTGACTTTAATGAATAAAGAGCTCCTGCTTCACTGCATCCGATGGCGGCACAGTCGTCGCGATCCAGATTCTTTACGGTTTCCATGGCTTCAGATGAGGATGAGCAGGCCTTCAGTTCCACATCAGGCAGATTTGCTCGAAGCCAGTCAGAACACTGGCTGAATGGCTGCGGATGTGCATAGAGATGCTTTATTTTTGATAAATCGGTATCCTTCTTTACCAGTATGGTATGCTCAATCGGATATGTAAGCTCACCTATTATCTTTACGTCTGACTTCTGCAGCAGATCGTATACTTCATTGATACATCCGGATGAGGTATTTTCAATTGGAAGAATGCCACAGTCGCATTCACCTGATTCCACGGCCTTTATGATATCGTCAAAAGAGGTACAGTTCTTCGGCTGAATGTAGTCACATATTGAATTAAAGTACTTATAGGTGGCGAGATACGAATAGGTACCGACATTTCCCAGAAATGAAACATTCAGCTTTCTGTTGAGCTGATGATTGATGCCCACAATTCCCTGAATATAGGAAATCTGCTGGGACAGGGAATTGGCAAACACGGTTCTGAAGACACTGTCAACAAAATCCGGAGAAAGATTCAGATTCATGCCGGCATCCATGAGCCTCTGCATGCTCTGTTCGTTTTCCCGCGTTTCACGAACGGGCAGACCGCTGTTGTATTTAATGTCGGCCATCCGGATATCAAGATCCCTGCGCTTTGCCAGAAGACGCAGAATCTGGCCGTCTATTTCATCAATGGAACAACGTACTTCAGATACAGTATTCATTATTAAAGATTCCCTTTAATACCATTACCAATTCATTATTCAGTGTTTTGGAAATTATAACAGTCTTTGAATAAGCCTGCATGTGATTTTACCTCAGGCATGACACACCGGTTAAAATACGGGACATCCTGCTTAGAAATGCCGTCCGGCAGACTGCATGCGGAAACAATTTACTGCTTCAGACATCAGATGTTCCGAACGGAAACGGGTAATCTGACAACCTAACAGGCCCAGAACCGAGGGTCAGGACTGCGTAAAGAATAAAGAAGGAGCATCTACGGCTAACGGGTTTATATATAGTTTATAAATATTTATATATAATATTTTCAGACAAATAAAAAGCGGATATAATGGTGGTGTTTATATCCGCTGGTAATTTCATAAACTCTCAATTTATATTACCAAATATCATATTATTATGAAGAGATAAACCGTTACCACTCAATTGATAACGATTTCATAATACAATAGTAGCCCAAAATAAAAAACTTATCCACTAATATTTAAGAAAATGTGAAAAAAGTACAAAAAAAAAGCAGAACATATATTTTTATATCTTTAAATAATAAAATTTATATTGTCCCGCCTGTAGATGTGAATAATTATTATAACATCAAAGATTAGCTTTTATAATAACTTCATCATTAATTGAAATTGTTTATTTCCTGCCACTCATCATCGGTAAGAAGCTTCTCCAAATCGATAAGAATCATCAGACAGTCGTTTCTGTAGCACACACCCTTAATAAACTTGGAATTTGCATCAATGCCGACATTAGGAGCCGGATCTATCTCATGCTGGTAGAGATCAACCACTTCCGAAACCCTGTCAACAAGAATGCCGACAACCTGCTTGTCCACCTCAATAATGATAATACGCGTATTATCCGTAATTTCCGCAGGACTGAGACCAAAACGCATTCTGGTATCAATAATGGTTACCACGTTACCGCGAAGATTGATGATGCCGAGCACGTAGTCCGGAGCACCCGGAACCGGAGCAATCTCGGTATAGCGAAGAACTTCCTGAACCTGCATTACATTAACGCCGTATACTTCCTTTTCAAGCTGGAAGGTTACCCAGCGCAAGACTTCATCAACCTTATTCTTTTCCTGCTTTACATCGTTCTCCATCATAGGTCGTTCTCCTGTCATATCCATATGATTTAAAAATAACACAAAGAAATGGTTTAACCTTGTTATTTTTTCAAATGAAATCTCAGTCTATGACTGATTCAACAAAAAAGGAACCGGAACCTGAATGGAAACACCGGTTCCGATTCCCTGACTTACTTCCGGACCGCCGGCAGGCTCTCTGAACTCAGCGTCTGCTTAAGGTCTTTGGAGGCTGATTCATGTAAATGTCCAGTCCGGAATCCAGCATTTTCTCCAGTTCGGTGATATGAAGCAGTGCACACATGTCTTTTTTAAGAATGCCCGCAAGCCACGGACGATCCCCGTGAAGTACCCTCCACTTGACGTCCTCTCTTTTTATGGTTTTTGTGCCCAGCAGTTCATCGCACTGCAGACACCATTTTTTGTCCTTGCAGAGAATCACGAACTTATATTCGTGATCAATGATTTTTTTACCCGGAAGCATCCACTTTGCAGTATCAACAACGGAAACCTTCTGCTTCTGGATGCAGGTAAGTCCGGCATACCAGTCAGGCTTTCCGAAAAGCTTATTAATTACTGCCGGTCTGAATATACCTCCCAGCGTAAACAGCGGCGCGGCCAGTACGACTCCGGCCACTTTAAAAAGCAGGGCCGTGAACTCACTGTCTGTCTCAATATTACACCAGCGTTCGGCGTTCTCCGTTTTCTCACGAGTGTTTTCACGTACTTCTTCATGAACTGCGGCAGTCTTTTCCGGAACTTCTATTTCAGCCCTGAGGGATTCTGTGCGGACAGTCTTCTCGGCAGAAGTCTGCTCTGCCGTTTTAACGGCAGTCGCGGTTTTCTCCGCAACAATGGTAAGAGGCTTTCCGGCCGTAACGGCAGGTGCCTCTTTTAGCGAAACATCCGCATGGGGCTCTGTTTCGGCAGTTACGATGGCCTCCACCTGAACGGAATCATTCTTTCCTTTAGCCTCAGAAACATCTTCAGCGACGGTTTCCGTAACGGTTTCAGGAGCGGAATTCTGCTCAGCCGTAATGCTCTCCAGCATGCGTGACAGATTCTCGCTGCTGAAAGATTTTTCCAGAACCTCCTTCTGCGATAACTCCGCTTTCTTTTCCTTCTTTTGCGGTAGTACGGAAGAGGCAGGATCCGTAAGCAGTGAATTGAAATAATTCACCATTGCTTCATGCTGATCTAAACGGCTCATAGAATGTTACCGTCCCGGTTAAGCAGTTCTGAAGTCAGCATTCTGTATGCCTCGACTCCGCGTGAGTGAGGATAAAGCATTGACGCAGGACGGTGTCTCTCACTGGCATCCCTGAAACGGGTGTCTATGGGAATAACTCCGTTCCATACATTCGCTCCGTAACTCTGTCTGATTGATTCCAGACTCTGGTTTGAAGCCTTGGTTCTTCTGTCATACATCGTCGGAACGATCATGTAATTCATTTCTTCTGCTTTTGTTCCCTTCAGTATTTCGAAGGTCTTCATCATTCTCTCCAATCCTTTAAGGGCGAGGAATTCAGTCTGTGTCGGCACGATAATCATTGAACTTGCAGCCAGCGCATTAACCATCATTACGCCGAGAACCGGAGGACAGTCTATGATTGCCACATCAAAATCACCGCTCAGCAACTGCAGTGATTTTTTCAAAATAAGCCCCACCCCGTCCCTGTTAAGGGTTTTATCCAGGGTCGCCAGGGCAATTGAACCGCCGATGATACTGATATTATCCTCTCCGGTACTTATTACCGAAGCCTTAACGGTATCATAAGAATAATCATTATTGGTAAATAAATCCAGCATTGTATGATCCAGCTCATCGGAATCATAACCGAAACATGCCGTTAATGAAGCATGAGGGTCAGTATCCAAAAGCAGAACTCTTTTCCCTTCTGCCGCCAGAATGCCGGCCATGGTTACTGCCGAAGTGGTCTTGCCGACTCCACCTTTCTGATTTGCTACTGTCCAAACAATCATATCAATTACAAAACTCTCTGTTTTTTTTTCGCAGATCTGCTTATCTGCCACAAACTTCTTCAATAATGCTTCTCGGCAAATCCTCAAGTTCCACGATTCTGTCGGCATATCCCGCCTGAATCACTGATTTCGGCATGCCGTAGATTACACAGGAACTCTCTCCCTGCACCCACACCGAAGATCCTGTTGAACGGAGAATTCCGGCACCTCTGGTACCGTCAGCCCCCATTCCGGTCATAATAATTGCCAGCACCCTGTCATTATAGATTTTTGAAAGACTGCCCAGGGTTATGTCAATGCACGGACGATAGTACAGTTCCTCAGGACTCTTCCTGATTCTTATTATATACTTGCCATTAATTCTGGTAACCAGAGTCTGCATTCCGCCCGGAGCAACATAGGCACATCCCGGCTGCAGCTCCTGACCGTCATACGCTTCTGAAACCTTTATTTTTCCGGAACGATTCAGTCTGTCGGCAAAAGCCCGGGTAAAATTCTCAGGCATATGCTGAACAATGATTATCGGTATCGGGAAATCTGCAGGGAAATGTTCAATAATGCTGAACATGGCTGCAGGACCACCGGTTGAAGCTCCAAACACCAACAGTGAATACGCCTTTTTTCTGTTTTTAACGGCCGACTCGTTCTGCACCGGTTCTTTAATGTCGAGAGACTTCTCCACAAAAGGCTGGTTATGCTTTATGCACATCAGACTGCTGAGTTCATCTCTTGACATTATCCCGACATCTAATTTCGTTACTGCATCACTTAACTTTTCGTCGGCCGTTTTTAAGATCTCGGACTTGCCGGGAATCATCTTCTGTGAAAATTTCCCTGCATGAGCCTGCTGTCTGGTCTTCCCGTCTTCGTTGAACGAATTCTGGAAATTATGAAAATCGCTGCTGTTTTTTCTTAATTCAGTCTTTCTCTGCAGATCTCTTGCAAAAGATGAAAAGGAAACATCCTTCCATTTAAGATCATCAACCGCTGCAGTCTTGTTCTCCTTCTTACTGACGGCCTGTTCAACGTCAATCCCGGCCATGACGCCAACCTTCTTGTCAGAAAATCCCCTGGCGGCCGGTTTTTCGGTTTTCATGAAAAGATCGGAAGTGTTTCTTGAAATCTGCTTTGAGAGGCTGGAATATTCATTGGCTGCCGTCTGTCCCCTCTGAACTTTTCCTCTGGAAATATCAGATGAAGACATATCAGACGACCTGTTTTCCCTGACGGGAGACTCACCGTCTCCGGCTCTTATTCTGACAACGTGTCTGGCCCTGCTCAGGGCAAGAATCTTGTTGGTAACAATCTCAATTACATCCTCACGGCGGGCCGCGAGCTCATTGAAGTTTTTAGGAAGAAAATCCAGAGCTCCGAACTCAAGAGCCTTCATGGTAATGTCGGCACCGACAGTCGTAAGCGCAGAGAACATGAGGACAGGAACGGGAGCTTTTTTCATTATGGCTTTTAAAGCTTCCAGTCCGTTTATATGAGGCATTTCAATATCCAGGGTTACCACGTCAGGATGAAGATTCTGGACCAGTTCAATGGCTTCCTTTCCGTTTGAGGCGAACCCTACCACCTCTATTCCTTTTTTTCCGTCGATGGCTTCGGACAGTCTTCTTCTGAAAAAATAGGAGTCATCAACAATCAGTACTCTCACGTTCATTATAATCAGGCATAAATCATTGCTTTATGATTAATGCATCCCCTATCAAAATTATTGTAATTCTTATTTATCTCTTAAGCCAGTTTGGCTCTGTACATGTTATTTACGTATTTTCCCGCATATGAACGCAGAAGTCCCGGAATATCGACAATCAGAGATATCCCGCCCTGAGACGTGATTGCCGAACCGGCTATGCCCGGAACACCTCTCAGCAGGACATCCAGAGGTTTAATTACAACCTCTTCCTGTCCTATCAGGTCATCGACCACGAATGCCACCATGTTATCGGCTCCGCCAAAGCTGTGAACCATTATTACCGGGGCCTCGGAAGGATGATTTATTTGGGACTTGTCCCTTACCAGCCAGTCCTGAAGATAAAACAGCGGGTAAGCCTTTTCCCTGATGACGATGGTTTTCTGACCGTCCAGATTGTTAATGTCATCAAGCTTCAGATAAAAAATCTCGTTGATTGAACTGAGCGGCAGTGCAAAATTCTGATTTCCGACCAGAACCATCATGGTAGGGAGTATTGCCAGGGTGAGCGGAACCTTGATTTCAATTGTCGTACCGCTGCCCTTGCGGGAATAAATGGTAAATGAACCGTTGAGCTTGGCAATATTGGTCTTAACGACATCCATGCCCACACCGCGTCCCGATATGTCGGAAACGGAAGTCTTTGTGGAGAATCCAGGAGCAAAAATCAGGTTGTATGACTCCTCATCCGTCATGGTCTTTGCTCTTTCACGATCCAGAATTCCCTGTTTTATGGCAGTATTCTTTATAACCTCCGGATCCATGCCGTAACCGTCATCCATAACTTTCAGAAGCACGTGATCTCCCTGCTGTGACGCACTGAGGGTGATTTTGCCTACCCTGTTTTTTCCGGCCTTTTCACGAACATCAGGCGGTTCAATACCATGATCACAGGAATTTCTCACAAGATGAATCATGAGATCCGCAAGCGAATCCACGAGATTCTTGTCAAGATCCGTTTCTTCACCTTCGGTTACCAGTTCAATTTCCTTATTAAGGTTACGGGCAAGATCCCTGACAACTCTAGGGAAACGGCTGAACACGCGCTTAATCGGCTGCATGCGCGTTTTCATTACGAGCCCCTGAATGTCACCGGTAATAAGATTCAGATTGGCAATTGTTTTCTGAACTTCCTCGTAATGATCAACAAGTTTTTCATGAGCTCCGCTGAGACTCAGCAGTCTGTTTCTGACAAGAACCAGTTCCCCCACCATGTTCATGATGTCATCCATTATTTTTACGTCAACACGTACCGTGGTATCAGCAACGGCACCGGAACCGGATGAGACATGATGTTTGTCAGGGGTAACGACAGATGACTGACTGCCGGAACTGCCGGCAGAACCGTGAGTATCGGTGGCAGGAGCAGAAACCCCGCCGGCATTTTCAGCCGCAACGGATGAACCTGCGGTTCTGTAATTGTTTATTCCGAGCGGCTTTGGTGCAGCTTTGATTTCCTGTTTAGGCTCAGGAGATTTATTGGAGTTTTCCGGAGCTTTTCCTGTAGGAGAACCTCCCTGTCCGTATAATGAATCCAGAAGATTCTCAAAGTCATCGTCTGAAAAGTCAGTCCCGCCTCCTGCTGCTGACTTTGCGGTATCCGGTGTTTCTGCCTCAGGCTTTTCCTTCCCTGTTATCTCGGCAGGAGCAGTTTTTTCCGCAGCGGAAACAGGAGTTTTCTCCTCATCGAGGTTTTTCAGTTCAGGAATGTATACCGGTGTGGCTTCTGCAGCTGAAAGCATTGACTCAAAATCATCATCAACGGGATCCCTCAGTGACTCTTCTTCATTCTGAGAAACGGATGCTGCTTCATTTCCGGCGCCTGAGTCTTCTTCTGATTTTTCGTTTTGAGAAGCGTCTCCTCCCTGAAGAGAATCGAGAAGAGCCTCAAAATCGTCATCGGAGAACTCCTGCCCGCCGGCACCCGGAGCTTTCGGCAAATCGTCTGCTGACTTGACCGTATCGTCAGAAACCGGGGTTTCCTTATGAACGTTCGGACTGTCACCGTTACCGTCAGAATCGGTATTTAATGAATTCAACAGATTTTCAAAATCGTCATCTGAAAAATCGTGATTTATGTTTAGAGGCTTGCCGTCACTGTCTCCTGAAGCCTGTTTCGGCTCAACGGACGGCTTACTTTCCTCACTGACAGGCTTTGGTGCGGCAGGCACGGGGGCTCCTGAGGCGATGGCATAAAGTCTGTCAACTATACCGGGATCGGAAAGAGTCGGCATATTACCTTCCTTCAGCTGGGTAAACATCCCGCAGATGCAGTCATATGCCTGAAGTACCATATCCATCAGTTCAGGGGATACTTTACATGTATCCTTACGCAGGGCATCAAACACACTTTCAGCCCCGTGGCATACGTTAACGAGATCCGTCAGACTTAAAAAACCTGCACCGCCCTTAACCGTATGAAAACCTCTGAAAATGGAATTTAATAAATCTTTGTCTTCCGGAGTCTTCTCAAGATCAACAAGCTGAGTGGCTAAATTATCTATTATCTCTCCGGCCTCAACCAGAAAATCCTCAAGTATTTCCTGGTCAACCCCGTCTAAAGCCATACTTACACCTTTACGCCGTCACAGTTTACCAATAGGAAACTACTGTCCCATTCTCTCAAAAATTCTCTGCATTTTAGCCATAAGAGCATCACCGGCAAACGGCTTAACGATAAAACCGTTCAGACCGGCCTTTGCCGCGGCAACAAGCTCTTCCTGCTCAACCTTGGCCGTAACCATCATTACCGGAACTTTGCAGAGCTTCGGATTCTTCCTGATGGCCACCAGCAGATCGAACCCCTGCATGTTCTGCATATACCAGTCCGTAATGACAAAATCAATGTCACCGTTCTCAAGAAGAGGAAGTGCGGTAGAACCGTCATCAGCCTCGCATATGTTTTCAAAGCCCAGTTCATTGAGAATTTTCTTTTCAATTTTCTCGTTGTTGATGAATCATCGACAATGAGAATTTTCATTGATTTATCCATAGCCAGCTCTCAAACCAAAAAGCACCTGAAATTATTATGACAATCCCACGGATTAATTCAGAGATCTGCACGACAAATAACACATAGCGGTGTCATGCGTTTGGCAAAATGTGATACAAGCGCATTATATGGTATGTCTGAAGTCAATCCTGCACCATATAATCCGCAGAACTGCAGTCAGATAAACCGCAATATTATTTAATAAGCATCCTGGGAAATAAAAGACGCGGATGTTTATTTAAAACAATCATCACCAAATATAGAACTGCCGGATAAAAAAAAACCCGGTACCGACTTTACGGCACCGGGGTAGACACTCTATAGGAAAGAATTACTTCTTTGCCTTTACGGCCTCAATAAAGGTCTGCTGGGCAGTATCGGAACCGGCTCTCTGAGCCTCGCCCACCAGGGACATGGCCTTTTCATAATCACCTGCCTGAACAGCCTTCTTAATAAGTCCGTTATACATCTCTTCAGTTTCCTTCATCATGGAAACCTGAGGCTGATTTGAACTCTGAGCCGCCTGAGCCGTTCTTCCGACATTTTCCAGATTTGTTCCGGCTATGTCATTTGAATTAACCAGACTGTTGCCCTTACTGTCGGTGGAAATAACGGCAGTGGTTCCTTCACGCTGTGATGACACGGAATAAACCTCACCGGATGCCAGAACAACATCCTCATGACGGTTGTTTTCTCCCGCCGCACCATCTCCAATCAGCGGTCCGTCAAGATAGCTCATAAGATCCTCAACGGCATTGGCATCCTCCTGACGGAACTTAAAGCTGATGTTAATAGTTCCTATAGGAACATGCGGGATCTTAATATCATCAAAATGAGGAGGTACCACATTCTGGGCAAGGGCTCTCTTTACTTCAGGATGCATCATTGAAGTAGTTTCAGCGCGATTGCTGTCGGTTGTATAAATAACCATGTATGCAAGCTCTCTTCCCGGCTTGGCACTTGCATTGTTAATAATTATCTTGCTTGCCAGAACACCGTCGGTAAAGGCACTGTCCCTGTACTTAAACGCATGCGGCTTAATTGTGCTGACAATCTGCTTCCTTGCATTGTAAAAATCCACCTTCGGCTGGAAGGTTGTATTTATGATTTCGGATTCAAAATTTATTGAGAGATAGCTTACGTTAACAGGAAGCTGAAAAATTTTAAAAAAGCTCTTACCAGTCGGGAAATTAAAAGCCTGAGCATTTTCAAGATCGAACTTATAGCTTTCTTCAGATGTTTTGGTAACGTTGATTATCTGACCATTAAATATATTGTTTTCACAGCATACTCTTGCTTCTTCAATCTGTTTATTGGCTTTATCAATTGTCAGAAAAGAAGGTGCCGGTTTCACAAACATATCAGAAATGGCGGAACAGCCTACTGCAGACAATAATACTGTCGCGGTAATTCCGGCTGAAAAAATAGACTTAAATAACATGCATCCTCCAATAAGAATTTACACATTTTAACTCATAAGACAATAATTTTCACAAATAGTTTGCCTGAGTAATTTTTTTTTATCGCAACAGCAAACAAGAACGATAAACCGTAATACAAGCCCAATCATCCAGAAATGATCCTGTATACACTTCCAAACATGATTATTATTTTTTTCTCCGATTTCGTTGTAATTCAAAGCCTGCAGCAAATTCATGCCACGGATGAATAATTATGATAAGAAGGATTTATCATGAAGATTATGAAGATTAATTGGCTTCCTTTAGCAGCTGCTGTTGCTTTTGCTGCTGGTTCGGTATCAGCTTCAGCTGTTGATTTCCACGGTTACTTCCGTTCTGGTATCCAGGCCAGTGCACGTGGCGGTGATGTTTACTGCGGTGGTGACGGTACTGCAGGTCATAAGGTTGGTCGTTTAGGCGATGAATGTGATACTTATGCTGAAATGGCTTTAGGTCAGGAAGTTTATAACAAGAACAGTAGAAAGTTCAATGTTAACACTCGTCTTTCTTACGGTACCGTACAGGCCGACGATGGACATGACACCCAGTGGAATGACTGGCAGTCATATGGCGGTTCAGGTAGTGACTCAGCAAGCGGTTGGGATGGTGGCCGTACAGCAATTCGTGAATTCTGGGGTAATTATGTAACTGATAACTACACCATTTGGGCAGGTAAAAGATTCTATCAGCGTAAGGATGTTCATCTCTGGGATATCTATACCTTATCAACAGCTGGTTACGGTACCGGTATTGAAGGTGTTGATGTAGGTAACGGTAATCTTAATTTTGCAGTAATGAAGAACACCTCTAGCAATAGTGGTGTTTCATACAGAAATAACTACAATCTTGATTTACGTTGGAATGCTATCAGTTTAGGTTCATTCGGTTCTTTAGATGCTGTAGCCATCTACGGTATCCCTATGGTATCTGATTATCAGTCAGACAACAACTATGGATTCAGAAAGGACTCAGGTGTTCTCTTAACCTTAGATCACGCTCTTAATGTTGACACTCTGATGAACCACTTCATCGTTCAGTGGGGTAACAATGGCTTCTCAGACGTTGGTGCATTTGGTTCTAATGGTACCAGTATCTACACTTCAGGCAAGGACATGAATGGTGTAAGACTTGTAGATTGGGGTACTTACGATATTGAAGACTTTACTCTTGCATATGCATTATTCTGGGGACACATTGCTCAGGGTAAGCATGCGGATGGTTCATGGAGCAGATCAAACAGCGGTTGGGAATACAGCGTAACCATTCGTCCAGAATACAAGTGGACTGAATACACCCGTACCTCTTTAGAATTAGGTTATTCACAGAAGAAGAATGGTAATAACCCAGAATGGGACAAGTACGATAACGGTAATCCAGACATTTACAAGGTTACTCTTGCTCAGCAGTTTACTCCAGGTAAGGGCTTCTGGTCTCGTCCTGCTATCCGCTTCTATGCATCATATCAGGGTGGCGATCAGTTCAAACATAAGGTTGGTGCTGCTAAACTTGACAACCATAACTACCAGTTCAGCTTTGGTTCACAGATCGAAGCTTGGTGGTAATAGATTTTTTAGTTAGTTACTTATTCATATAGAATATGAGCGTAGCAAAGGTGGAGAGTTTAGTTTTTTTCCTCTCCACCTTTTTTATTTACGTAATATAAAAACATATCAGACACAGGTCTGAGTCAGCAGCAAGCATAATTTAAGCATTTTCACTGAACAACACCGAGATTTCGCCCAATAACTAAACTCTAGAAATAAATGTGTCAGAATAATTAAACAGGCGGAACAAAACTACTGTAAAGAGCAAATTGATAGCAGTTCTCAAACGGATTACAGTACATATATACTGAATTCGGTCTTAATTTTCGAGATAAATAATTCTTCAATAATCAACGATATCACTGCAGCAAAACGTCATTATATTGTGATTTGGCAACATAACGGATACTCACAGATTCAGATTTACCGTAAAAGGACACCCCGTGTTTTTCCGATCTAAGATTTAGCAGGAACAGATCAGGCGAATTTATTTGTAAACCACTTTCAAAAATTCTAAAGATGAGAAAAACTGAGAATTTATCCGGAGAAGATCTACCGACGAAATACGTCACCAAGCATAAAAGACATAAAGAATGGTGCTCTCAAACTGAATATAAAGCAAAAAAAGAGGAGCTGTTTAGCTCCTCTTTTCTCTTGTTAACTTAATAAACTAACAGTTTACTAAACTATTACCACCAAGCTTCAACCTGAGTACCGAAAGTGAACTGGTAGCTGTGGCTGCCGTGGTTCTTGTTCTTGTACTGAACGTTCCAACCATCAGAGAACTGGTCGCCGTTGATGTAAGAAGCGTAGAAGCGGATTGCTGGACGTGACCAGAAGCCCTTACCTGGGGTGAACTGCTGAGCAAGGGTAACCTTGTAGAGATCTGGATTACCCAACTTTTCATCAGCAACCCAACCGGTCTTCTTCATTTCTGAGTAACCTAATTCTAAAGTGGTACGGGTGTATTCAGTCCACTTGTATTCTGGACGTAATACAATGCTGTATTCCCAACCAGAACGTGGGTAAGTCCAGGTATCACCAACACCGTGGTTCTTACCACTGTTGATGTGACCCCATAAGAAGCTATAGCCTAAATCGAAGTCAGAACCCCAATCTAAAGTACCCCAGTCGATTAAACGAACACCGTCTGCATCGATATCAGGAGTGTAGTTATCACCAGCGTGGTTCTTGAAAGCACCTACGTAAGCGAAACCGTTAGAACCCCACTGAGCAATGAAGTGGTTAGATACGTTTACGGTTGAACCGAAGTTAGAACCTAAGTCTAAGGTAATTAAAGCACCTGAGTTAGCACGACCAGCGGCATCAACATCCTTCTGCTGCTTAGAGATAGCAGGTAATGCATAGATTACGGAAGTATCTAATGCACCGAAAGCACCGAGGTTGATACCATCCCAACGAGCGTCTAACTTGTAAACGTTACGGTTGTAATCATCGTTAACGTTGTTAGCCCACTTAATAACAGCAAAGTTTAAGTTACCGTTACCTACATCGATACCTTCGATACCAGCACCGTAACCTGAGTCATTCAGATAGTATAAATCGAGGATGTGAATATCCTTACGTCTGTAGAATCTCTTACCAGACCAGATTGAGTAACCGGCATCGGTATCGTACTTAGCGTAAGCTTCACGGAATGAAAGACGCTGACCAGCCCATGGACCAGTGTCGCCTAAACCCTGCCATGAGTTACCCTGAAGATCTCTGTAACCTTCGGTGGTACCGTAAGCAACTAAGGTATGAATTGAGAACTTGCTGCCAGCCTTGTCGTATACGTTCTGACCGAGAGCAACTTCAGCATAGGTATCACATTCGTCAGCTAAACGACCAACCTTGTGACCATCGTTACCGTTACCAACGCAGTAAACTTCACCGCCTACGGCATTGAGCTGAGCACCGGCACGGAAGTAACCGTTAAAATCAACAGCTGAAGCAGATACTGAACCAGCAGCAAAAGCAACTGCAGCTGCTAAAGGAAGCCAATTAATCTTCATAATAAATCCTTCTTAACATTATTAAACTTAATTCTTCAACCCGCATACGGCTAAACCACCTAACCCGCAAGTTGATTGCATACATTATACTTTTCAAAAAAATAAAATGGAATTGACACCGATCACAAATTGTTAATTTGTTATTTCTTAATTGAACTTTTTAAAAAATGATAAAACAAGATTATATTTCGTAATTTATTGTCTATTCAAAATTTTATTCTGCATAACAACAATTAATGGTTATTTAACAAAATTTTATACATATACTCATAAATGTATACTGCACAAAATTCACACAAATTTTATTTTTTGGTAAAACGGCAGTAATATTCTATTTTGTGACTTATGGTGCATTATCGCTGTTCAAAAACCAGGTCAAAATTATAAATAGCCTTCAAAAGACCTTTGTATTCACCGATTCTGTTTCTGTATACCTCTGTGGCATACGGAAATATCTTAACATTCTGAGGAAGCGGAGCCCTGTTCTCCAGAACCGTGTTAAAGGTTTCAATCATTACAAACCTGAGCCACTCATGGAATTCCATGGTATTCATGTTGAACGGGATATCCGAGGTAAAAGCCTCATCATCCGGTCTCTCGACATTCCACAACCCGAGCTTCTCAAGCTCACTGCGAATTTCCTCAAGTCTTTGTGCAACCAGTATGTACTTATCCATTTTTTCCCCTGATACAAACGGCTGACAAGGCAGACTCCTTCACAAAAAACAGCAGTCCCGCCAGCCTTTAATAGAAAACGAACCGCATTCTAATACAGCATGCGGCACAAAAAAAGACTCTAAACACAACTTTAGAGTCTTTTGAAATTTAGGTATTAAGTAATCCGATAAATCCGACTGGAAATTCCTTTACGTCAGAACTGCATGAACTCATCTGATGAATAGGGATCAAACTCAGGATTGATTTCCCTAAGGTCACGGAGGAGTCTCAGCTTGCGGGTGATACGTTCAATGTCTCGCCAGCGGCTCTTCTTTTCCTTGCCGGCCTTGCCCTTGGATGCGGAATCGTTTCTTTCAACGGACTCAACTGAATCAAGTTCAGCTGTTACAACTTCACCAGGAATATCACTCATAATAGAACTCCTTTTGTTCCGGATTAGATTTAGGGATATGATGACCTAATGAAACTTTTTTGGCAATTGTGTTGTTCAGGATATAAAAACCTTTTCACAAATTTTCCGCCCGAACACTGAAAAACCTGCTTAAAACATATACATCCCTCACAAAATCATTAAATCAACAGTTCGCTCCAGACTGTATAATTTTTTGATCGGGATTACAGTTCCGTATCGTAATTACGGGGTTTCGCGAAAAATTGCATCCCCAAAAAAGGCAAACTCTTTTCATAATTATGTACGTTTATCCGAATAAGAAAAATTACACAAAACCTGAAAGTCACTTTCAGATTCCGTCGGTCGTAAACAAAACATGCTGAATACTTTATCTTTCGGCAACCTTCATCTTCCGTGTACACCGGCCGTTTTGAAAAAGCAGCCGGCTTTTTTCTCGCGGCAGTTTTCAGACAAACAAACTGACCGATTTATATGTCACCTGCGGCAGAAACTCCGGTGTCAGCATCCATAACTTCACGTACCGGCCGCATCAGTGAATCTTCGTAATCAGTAACCCGAACAACATCCGGAACGGCCTTATCGCCTTCTGAATCCTGCTTTCATTACCTGCTGACGCTCCGGAGCCCATAACAGCGATAACATAATCCTTTTAATTAAAAAACAAATGCATTCCGGCTGTACCTGCCATGCCGGAATGCATTTATAAGTCGTCAGGCTGCGGAATAATAAATCATAAGACCCAACAGCCATACGGTCAGAATCAGTGTCGGGACACCGGTTATTCGAAGCTCTCTTCAAAAAACCCTTCAAGAATCACCACTGCCGACATGGAATCAACCTTCCCCTTGGTAAGGCCTCTGTATCCGTGATTTCCAAAAATATGCTCCCTTGCGGATCTGGTTGACAGTCTTTCGTCCTTGAAAATCACCTGGAGATTATATTTGGCCGCAGTTCTGTTGCCGAACTTTTTAGCCTTGTACGTTACATCCTGATATGTACCGTCCATGTTAAGAGGAAGCCCCACCACAATGATGTCGGGATTCCATTCGGCAAAAAGTCTGTCAAGCTCATCGGCATTGGGAATTCCGTCAACGGCCTTAAGGGCCGGAAGCATGCTGGCCGTACCGGTGAGCTCCGTTCCTACGGCGACACCTATGCTTACGGTACCGAAATCGAATGCCAGAACCGTTCTTTCTCCCTTTGCCTTTTTAGCCATCAGTAACCTCTTCAATTGAATGTTTAAAGTAATCGCAAATGCGATGCCGGATTATTTACGCCCTTTCGGAATCAGACTCATGCTTCTTGACGCGTCATTAAAGCCGTTGATGCTTGACGTGCGTCTGTTCGGCCCCACCATTTTAAGAGGAATAACCGGAGAATAATTCTTTATGGATTCGTAACAGAATTTACCAACCAGGTCATAAAGCTTTTCCGGTGAGGCATTTGATATCATTATCGTATTGAGCTTGTTGTTTTTTCTCCAGCGCAGCAGCTCACCCAGTCTGATTCCCTGAACCTCGGTAAGCTTTCTTTCTCCAACCGCAACCTCATCTATTACGAGAAGTCTGTTCGTCTGCAGCTGCTGACAGAAATCCTGATACTCCTGACTTGAATCAAAGCCGCTCAGGGACTGGAGTCTGTTGTTGATGGAATCAAACTGCATGAACATGAAGTCAACGAGATAAGTACGCATGATTCTGTGGGCTATACTGCCTGCAAGCATTGACTTGCCGATACCGTAATCACCGTAAATCCATATGAGGGAACCGCCGGTATAAACGTTTCCGCTCTCCTGATCCTTGAATCCCTTTTCCTGAATTTCAAATGTCTCACACCATTTCTTGCAGTACTCGACAATGGCCCTGTACTCCGGACTGAAGGACAGATCCATGTTTTCAAATTCCCATGTCGGGCTGATTTCACAGTTCTGGGTAAGATATTCAATACGCTTCTTACGTTCAGCATCCTGTAATTCCCTAAGCTCCTTCATGGCATTGTCGGCATACATCTTCTGAATGTCTTCGTATGAATTAAGCTTTGATCCCGTTACCCTTTCAATTTCCTCAGTAACGGTTTTAAGCTTATCTTTATCGATCTGCTTGCCGACAAGCGTGTCCGATACCATTTCGAATATCTGATCTATAAGTTGATTCTTTGCATCAGCCATAACGTTAACCCTTAAACTAAACCGCCGTCAGCATGTAAAACTCTCATGCGGTTAATCCGCCGCATCCGTCAACTCACGAATCCGGGGAATTCAGAAGAAACCACATCTCCGTTACGTCAACCGTAACAGTATAGCACACGGAAGACTCACGTATCCGTTATGCATGGTCACATTGAGGAAATTAACCGGACTCCGGTGACGTAAAAAAACTTCCGGTACGTTTCCGCGGTTAACGGTTCAGCCGGAAGTCATGACGTAAGGCACCTTATCTTTTTCAGGTTCCGTGTTCAGCCCGTCCGGGCTGAACCTTCAGAAAACGCACTTACCTGTGGGAGTTCCAGTATTCCATGAATTCAGGAGTCTTTGACCAGTACTTAATGCCCCAGTTCTCAAAATTCCATTCATCCATGTAATTATTGCATTCAAAATCGATGTAATAAATGAGCCCGTCACGCACCACGAAATTTGTAGGGAAGTAATCAATATTTGTATTTGAAGGATAAAGAAGACGGCACATGTCCTTTACCTGACTCACATAGTCGTCTTTCATTTCATCCGCTATTTTGGATCTATAAAAACCTATAAAATAAATTTTTTACCAAATTAAGCCTTCATCGCCAGATTTGCCAGCTGATTCTTATTTAAGTCAGCCAGTATTGATCTCAGCTCCGGACTCCTGACGGCGTTAGCTACAC
>JAGAYS010000002.1 GCA_017940385.1 Ruminobacter sp.
TCCAATATATATTATCTTATTCATAACGACCTTCATTCAATGTTTGCGGTAAATCCGTATCTGTTTATAGACATCTACAGTTTACACGGTAAATCCACGTTTTTACATTCATTCGTGGAGGTCGTTTCATATTGTCTTACTGGTTTTCCGCAGATAGGACACTTGAGTTTAGTCTCAACATTCTTGGTCTTATATGGCCGAATATTGTTTTTGCATTTAAGTATTTCAGCGGAACAAAAATCCTTAACCTTTTCAATAAAAGATTCCTGCGTTAATTCTTTTTTCTCAATAGCTTTATAATCACGTTCATTTAATGCCGTAAGAACAGGAGATGTAAGCTCCTTGGTTATCTTTTCAAGGCTCTCAAATGCTGGAGGTGTACATCTTATATATTTGTTCTCTACACAAAGCAGGTGATAATTCTTAAGTTCCCTGATGATATTCGCTCTGGTAGCTGATGTACCTATGCCGTCACCGTCCCTAAGCGTTGCTTTGATTTCAGGATTATCTACATACTTATGGATGTTTTCCATGGCCTTAATAAGCGTACCTTCGGTGTATGGCTTCGGAGGCTTAGTCTTTAGGGCTTCTGCAATTACATCTTCTGCAAGGAGACTTTCGTTTTCCTGAATTTCAGGTAATTTCTGACTGTTATCCTCGTCATCATCGCCAGTGTTATAAACACTCTTCCAGCCCTGGGCGATAATTTCCTTACACTTCGCCACGAACTTATGGCCGTTATAATTAGCTGTAAGCACTGATTCCATATACTTATGTTCTTGATAGAACTGAGCGATATAGCTTCTTACAATCAGCTTGAAAATGTTTGTCTGGACTTCGGTAAGTGATTCAATTGAAAACTCTTCCGATGTTGGCACAATTGCATGGTGAGCTGTGGTCTTTTCGTCATTCCAGATTCGAGACTTCAATGAGCTGTCGGCCTTTTTTACGAGCTCCGCTAAATCATCACTACAATTGGCAATATTCTTAAGGACGGTTTCAGCTTCGCTATACTGAGCTGTCGGCAGGTACTTACAATCGGTTCTCGGATAAGTAGTGAGCTTCATTTCATATAACTGCTGGCAAATTACAAGTGTCGTATCTGCTGTATAACCGTAAAGCTTGTTTGCTAACTGCTGAATGTCGGAAAGAGACAAGCCAAGAGGAACTGGAACGCTCTTCATCTTGTCTTCGATTTCATAGTCTGAGGTAGACGTGTTCTTTACTTCGTTTACTATTCTGTCTGCCAGTTCTCTGCTAATTACCCTGCCTTCATCATCTACACCATCCAGACTATCATCAACCTGATACTTAGCATCAAAACTTCCAGCCTGAACTTTAATCTTTGCTTTGATGGCAAAATAATCCTTCGGTACAAAGTTCTTAATTTCCAAGTCTCGGGTAGCCACAAGCTGTAATGTTGGAGTTTTTACTCGACCGATAACGAGTAACTGATGCCATTGAAGGGTATATGCACGAGTGAGATTTATACCTATAAGCCAATCGCTTTCAGCTCTCACCTTGGCAATTTCACCTAAAATATGGTATTCAGAATTATCTTTAAGATTATCTAATGCGTGCTTAACCGTCTTACTGTCCACGGCATTCGCCCAATAACGTAAGACTTTTCCCTGAAAGTTATTATGCTCAATGACTTCATCGACAAGACGCTGGCCTTCGTTATCTGGATCGCCTGCGTTCACAATCTCTTCAGCCTTACTGATAAGATCACTCACCTTGTTAAACTGCTTCTTCGTATCATCTTTGATGATGTATTTCCACTCAGCAGGATAAATAGGAATGTCTTCCATTCTCCAGAAGATTTTGCCATCCTCGGTATCAGGTGTTCTGTTGAGGTACACTTCCGCATCTGCAAGCTGGAGTAAATGACCTAAACACCATGTAACAACTGTATCATTGTGGCAGATAATCTGCCCTTTTTCCTTGCTGTTTTCAATTCCCAGTGATTCAGCAATGGCTCTTGCGACACTAGGCTTTTCTGCAATTATTAATCTCTTCATGTTACGTTCTATCCCTTACCCTTATAACTTAGTAAATTTTTCCAAAGGCTTAAATTTACAGCCTTTACGTTTACTGCAAAGCCATTCATCGGCATTTTTCCGTCTGACATAACAGTGCTGACAGTAAAAACACTTCTTTACCGAATCATTCAATTCATCAAAATTATTACCAACTTCTGGTCTGACTCTTTTTCGTCCTGTCATGTTGAGCTATTCCCTACTGTATTTTTCTCTGATTTCAGGCACAGTCATTAAAAAATCCCAGACTTCTCTTGTTGCTCTGCAATCTTCAAGACTGTCATGAGCCTTAAATGAAAAATCTGGATTGACTTCGGCAACGGCATCTACCAACTTAAACCATTTCATGGTCTGATGTTTCTCGCTCCATTCCTGCATAAAATCAGTGAAAGCCTGCATACAGCAACGTACAGCTTTTGACTCGGTGAGTGTCTCTCCAAGAAACACTGTGTCAAAAGCTGCGTTATAAATAACAACTTCACGGTTCTTAAACACATCTCTAAGATGTGCCTTCACGCTTTCAAAAGTCGGAGCATGTTCCACCATTTCAGAAGATATGCCGTTCACCTTCTCTGCTTCTCCCCACTCTGTAATCCGTTGTGGCTTAATTAGCGAATGAAAAAGACAAATACCTTCATCATCAATCACTGAAACACTCAGGATTTCATCACTTTCATGGTTAAGACCTGTTGTCTCGGTATCTACAAAAACATAATCCGACTTCACAACTCTTTCTCCTAGCCCCAAGTCCAGAATGGAACAACCTTTTCTCTAATTTGCTTGGTATCGACCAACCCAAAATATCTTGAATCAAAGGATAAATCCATTGGATTTACGAGAACAACCTTTCCTTCTGGAACAATGCCGTCAAAACGCCAGATCTTCATCTCCTGACCGTTTCCGTCCTTCGGCTGGCTTTCAGAATGAGCCAAAAGAACACCATTAACTACAATGCCGTTTTCATCTGCATGAACATGGTCTCCAGCTTTAGCTCCCACAATTTTAAGAAGAGGAGTTACCCAGCAGGTTTCACCACTTTCGGCAGGCTGTAAGTATCTGCGAGTAAAGGCTTCGCTTAGATAAACAGTGTGATCTGGGCAGAATGTGACGATTTCTTCATTCGTTACGCTGGCAGGATTTCTCTCAACAATTGAGTAGTATCCTTTCGGCATAGACTCAGTAAAGTTACTTACAAACTTTCCTGAGGAGTTAAAGTAGTAACTTACGCCACATACAGCTACAGCGAGTCCTACGCAAACACCGATTCCTACACGAAACTTCTTTAATCTTTCTTTTAAGTCAATTTCATTCATGATTTGATTCTCCTGTTTTTTGAACTTAAATCCACCTGCAAGCTTCTTTGCAAGTTGCTGTTTTCTACTTAAATGAGTAGTCATAAACTTTCACCTCTACACATAGTCTTCGGCATTAAACCGAGTCTGAAATTCCTTAGATTCATTGTCTTCCTGATTCTTGTCGGTTCTGTCGGTAATCTTCTTGTAACGAATCTTCGGTTCTTGAATCTGATTGTTCTCAGCACGCATTTCATTGGTAATGTGTACTGTATATTCCTCTGGAGCTTTCATCTTTGAACGCTTCAGGAACACAGGATCTTTGAAATACAAAGGCTGTTTGCCATAGATGGCAGGGAAACCTGCAACAAATACGAGCATATCCCCTGCTTCGGTGATATCGCCCTTATCATTTTTTTTCGGACCCGATAAGCGTAAACATTCATCAGGAGTGAGTAACGGTCTCTGTGTTTCCTGAATGGTTCTTGATGTACTGCTGTTGAAGATACTGTTTCCGCTCTTCGTCACTGATTCCTTCAAAATTGTTGCCGTACCAGTGAGCTTTGACAGATATTCCGCTGTTTCAGGTCTGTTAGGCGGATAAGCGTTCTGAATGTGACAGTTAGAAGTGATGCTTTCTTCGTGGCCATAGCCAGACTGTTCAGACTTAAGCTGTGACAAGTCCTGACAAATCAGGTAACACTTAATGCCGTAACCAGCAACAAACGCCAGTGACTCCTGCATGATGTCGAGCTTTCCAAGAGATGGAAATTCGTCAAGCATCATCAGTAAACGATGTTTGTTTGCACAGACTGCCCTACCGTCAACAAATTTCAAGCCTTCCGTGCCTGCTAAAACACGCACGGTCATGTTGACGAACATACGAACCAATGGCTTTAATCTGGTCTTATCAGCAGGCTGAGTCACGATATAAACTGACATTGGATCTTTACAGTTCATGATGTCACGAACGTGAAAATCGCTGTCTGAGGTGTTTTCGGACACAATATTGTCTCGGAATAACGCCAGATTGGATTTAACTGTAGAAAGAACAGATCCAGCTTCTTCGTCAGGACGGTCAAGCTGGTCTTTAGCGGCCGCTGAAATAACTGGATGAGGTCTCCAGTCTGATTTATCCTTCTCACCGCCCAAATGCGGATAATTGATCATCTCTGACCAGAGTTCCTTAATGTCACGGTTAGGATCGCTCAAAAGATTATCAATCTGGAGCATGGAAGCAGGTGTTCCCTCATGCTTACGCAAGTAAAGAACATGAAGGATTAAGCCGACATAAAGAGCAAATGCGGTTTTCTTCCAGTGAGCATCCTGCCCTTCCAACCCCTTACCTTCAGGATCGACAATCATGCTGGCAAGATTCTGTGCGTCACCGATTTCATTCTCAGTACCAAGTCTGATTTCATCGAGAGGATTCCAATGAGCGGATTCCTTTGAAGCTGGCTCAAACTTAATGCAGTTATTCTTGAAACCGCTTGAACGATAGCCAGCAGTCAATGCCCAAAGTTCACCTTTTAAGTCTGTGATAACGGCTGATTCATACCAAGAAAGAAGTGTTGGAATAACCAGACCAACGCCTTTACCAGAACGTGTCGGAGCATAAGTGAGGACGTGCTCGGGCCCACTATGCTTGAGATATACAACTTTGCCTTTCTTTTCCTCATAAGCACCTACATAAACGTATGGAGGTTCTTTTTCGCCATTTTTCTTAGGCCTATGCAATAAACCAGCCTGATAGACTTCCTTTGTTGTTGCCCAGCGTGCTGAACCGTGCAGGTTCTTCACTCCTTTAAGCGTCTGACTTGACGCTACACCGCCAATCAAGCCCAACATGAAGCAAATCATGAAAGCAATTTTGCCGTTTTCAAAAGCTCCGTTAAATAGCTCTGGCTGTTTCTGAAAGTAACGTTTATGCCAATCAATGATCGCCCAAGGATAGTAAATATGATTCTCCTGAGAGATAACATTGCCCAGAACAGGATTGTAGCCAACATCTCTGGCAAAAGTTTGTGTAGCAACAGTTAAAGTAAGGCCGATCCCCATGGCAATTCCTGTCAGAGCAAGAATCTTCTTCTTTTTGGGATTATCGGGCTTTGGTAACGGTAATTCAGGTTTCATTGTCTTTTATTTCCTTTTTAATAGCTTCAAATTCAGTCGGATCGAAAAGTTCACTCACATCCATATCATTTAGCAGTTCATCTACATCCAGTTCTGACATATCAGCTTCTGCCTGCTGTACCACCGGTGTTTCAGAAGCATTTTCGGCTTTTAACTCGTTTACAACAGACTTCATTTCTTCCACTATTGCGTTCGATTCTTCAGGATTTCCGTCGCAAAAATTAACGATGATGTTTTCTTCTTGATTTATCAGGCTGTTTCTGTACGTTATTCTGTGCTGTATCATGCAGTAACACGTCAGCTCTTGAGGCTGATTGCTCGCCTGCTGGTGGCATTGCCACATGGCCTCGGCACAAGTCCGACAACAAACGTGTTCTTGTTCTAATCGCTTCTGATAAATTCTTAGCGACGGAGGCAAATTTCGTAGCACGTAGCTTGTCGATGTACGCTCTGACTTTATCCCTGATTGTCTTTCTGTCATTAGTTTCGTCCCTGCTGTTTTCTTCTACACTGACAATCTTCTTGCCGTGAATCTTATATATGTAATCTTCTGTGCTAATAATCTTCGTGCCGTTACGAGTCACACTCTCAACTCGACCATCCTTTGCAATATCTTGGAGGTCATTTTCCGTTGCTGAGTATGTGTAACGTTCGATATTCTTATTTGATAACTGATTGAGTACTGTTATTGATGTTTCATCGCCAGTCATGGCTTTTGCTGTTACATAATCTTTGAATGACTGGTTCTGGAGCTTTTTAATCTGTTCCTTTTTCTTCTTGAGTCTTTTTCTTTCAAGTGCTCGGTTGAGCTGGTCAAGAAGATAAATCAAATCCTTAACGCCCTGACTTTCGTTTTGAATTAATGGATAGAGGGAAGACATGGAAGAAACAGAAGGAACATTCTGCTTTTTGTCGAGTTCAGCAGCAAGATCGATTCTTGGCTGTCTGGTAAGCCTCAAATGAACGTCTTTCATGTATTCCTGATAAAGCTTGTTTGCTTCAGGAGTATCAACCTTCGGTCTTTGGTTATAGACTTTCTGCTTTTCGGTCTTAATTTCTCCTTCAGGAGCTTGGAATTTACCAAATCTCTTCTCTAACTGAGCTTTACTGAATGAACGATCTACAGTGCTGGCCTTAACTGAATACTGTTCTTTCCCAAGGCTCTGGAAAATAAGGCCGTTACCATGTAGCTTGATTGCGATACCTTCTTCGGCAAGCTTCTGGTGAAGTTCCTGCCAAGACTTGGCATTCTTGATGATATCTTTACGTTCTTTAACGTATGAACAAAACGTCTCAATACCTGATCTGCTTTCAATGTCATCAACTTTGCTTTGGGCACTGGTCTTCTGAGACGTATGGTTGGTTCGTTGAAGGTTAAGCTGTTCCTCTAAATCGACAGCCAGCTTCTGCAAGTCAAAGAAATTGTGCCACTTATCGCCATTCTTCTTAAAAGTCTTTGGATTGATCATGTTAATGACGATGTGCATGTGATAGCTGTCTGTATCGTTGTGACAAACAGATATACGCTGATGATTCTCCAGACCGTAACTCTTAGCAATTCGCTCTTCAATAACCTTGAGCTGATCCTGTGTCGGCTTCTCATTGGGAGCAAAGCTCACTACTAAATGCTTGCAATTTGCTTTAGCCCGATGGTTCATGCGGATGACATTCTTCATCTCGTAATAAGCAAGGTCTGGATCGTCATTATGAAGATTAGTACATCTAATATTGTCAATTCGGTCTGCCTTTCCCTGATCATTACACACATAACGAATCAGACCGCCAAGTGATGACCGACGCTCTGTTCCGTATTTATGTCCAGTTCTATCTCGTGTGATATCTTTTATTATCATTTTCTAATCTTCAGGTTCGTCAAACTCACAAACGTGCTTAACCTTTGCCTTAATGTCGGCCACACACTTAACCGCTTCACGATAATCCTTTTCAATTTGCTTTCGGGAAGTCTCGATTCGGTGAGTGTTCTGTTCACGCAGAAAAATCTTCAACATACCAGTGAACTTGCCGACCGTACCAGCCACCTTAAGAAGGTCATCAACTTTCTGAAATGAAAGTTTGTCCAAAGGCTCATAGCCACAGCCGACAGTCTTAAGATAATTGCTAATTGTCATGCCAAATGAATCAGCCTTCTTCTTGATGACCGCTTTCTCTTCAGGACTCAAATAAACCTTCACATGTGTTCTTGCGGTCTCAAGTTCTTTCTGGCGTTCTTTCTTCTGTTCCATGATTCTTTTTCTGGCGTGTAACTTAACTAGCTTTCGGCGTTTGAGAACAAGATAGTTGACAGTTGAGCAATCTCTGATTGCGAATAAGAGTCTGTTTTTGACCTGTTTCAACGCATGTTGAACGGGGTCATAAAACCTATCTTGCCAAATATTTCCGTGTCATACATTATACATCGTTTGTTCTCTTTTACGTTAATTTTACATGTAATTTTAACTATAGGAATTAAAATGAATAATACAGGAACAAATAGCGAACACAATAGGAACAAGTATTTCAATCAAGCACAAAACACGAATAAAATATGAACAAAACAGGAATAAATAAGAATAAAACAGGAACAATAACGACAATCGTAAGAACACTATTGTTCTCATTTATCAAAAAAATATTTAATGATTTGGTAAACGCCAAAAGAAGGAACATCGACCAGTAAGTTATGACTTGAAAAACATAAAATTATTTTGCATAATTTACTTAGTAAACATAGTAAATTTACTAAGTAATAAGAAAAGGAGCGGTATATGAAATCTAATACGGTTACTTGCTCGTTCAACATGGACAGAGATGTGTACAATACATTTAAGAGCATAATCAGCAAGCAGGGACAAAACGTCAAGGGAAGTATCGTAAAGTATATGCAGAGCGTTATTAAGTATGAAACCCCTAATGCCGACACTATATTAGCCATTCAGGAGGCTGATGCCTTAAAAAATGATCCGAACAAGAAAGTTTACAGCTCGTTCGATGAGGTATTGGAGGAGTTAGGAGACGATGAGTAGCCAACCAAAGTACGGCATTGTTCTCACTTCAATGTTCAAAAAAGACCTTAAATTGGCCAAAAAGAGAGGATATGATTTATCTTTGCTAAGTAATGTGGTTGACACTCTTGCCAATGGGCAACGTTTGGCAGATAAGCACAAAGACCATAGCTTAATAGGAAATTACAAAGGCTGTCGAGAATGTCACATCACACCAGACTGGCTTTTGATCTATGAAATATCTGATAATGAGCTTATTCTTTATCTCACTAGAACAGGCACTCACAGTGACTTGTTCTAGGTTCTCAAAATATTAAGCCATATTCTTTTTTGAATATGGCTTTTTCTTACATTAGGAATAATTTACAAACTAAAAATAACGTCAGGAGCAAATTCAAAATAGTTAATATTGCTAGTCCCCATACTGTGTGTCTGAGTATATTGTCCTTTGGTATTTCTATATTTTGAATTTCAGACTTAACGATATTGGCAAAATGCTCAGTTGCTCCGTTAATGATTGAATTAGCATTTTTAATCAAGTCTTTTTCGGCTGCCTGACGTGCGTTTTCCAGAGATTCCTGAGAAGCTGTTAAGCTGGTCTTGAGTTGTTCAATATAAACATCTGTTTGTTCGTCTATGGTAACAGCGTGCTCTTCCAGTGCTTTCTTGAACTTTGATAAAAGATAATTTTGTACGGTAATCTCAACCAGCAAAGGATCGTTGTCCTGAATTGCTATATGATGCTTGACTGCTATTTCAGCCACAATATGCTGGAGTTCGTCATTACTGATAATGTAGTTCATTTGTATCATTCCTTTTTTTGATTATTCGATAGATGTTGGGACACCGACAATATCATCTTCAAAAACTTCCTCTATCCATTCATCCTTATACCAAGATTTACATGTTTTAACGTCAGTTAATGTACAGTTTGTTGTAAAGTCAAACGCACCACCTACACAGAATATGTAGTTTCCTGCATTGTCTTTTCCTACTCCGAGAGAGCATTCCATATTAGGAGAGATCTTACTCCAATCACCACACCAATTTACGTATGCTTCGATATATGCATTAATTGCAGATTCAGGAGTGTTATATGCTAAGCAAAGAATTCCACCATTGTCTTTTATGTATTTCATTAGTCCGTCCTCATAAAAAAATAAGATCAATTATTCTAAATAAACGCTTTTAAATATTCCTTGATTGCTTCATGGCAAGGCTCGGAATACATGTCACTCTCAACATCGTAAACCTTACCCATAAAATCAACTGTATTGAAGTAAATCTTTTCGGATTCAGGAATATACTCATACTCCAAAACAGCTTCATTTTCGGTAATGGTTAAATAAATAGTCTGATCAATCTCTGCTTCAGCTTCTTCAACAGTTTCACAAACTGATACAACTCTATCTTCAGCAGGTACAAGAAAATAATCAGATCCGTCAATGTAGCCATAATTATTCTGTATTGCACTGACATAATCCTCAATCTCGATTCTAATAACAGCTCTATTTATGGTAGTCATAGTAAGTTCATCCTTATTGCTGAAAAAGGTACAGGCTTGAGCCTGCACCTTTATGAAAGTTAGATTAACTGATTGCACTGTTCAAACAGCTTGTTCTTGATGATGTTCAGTCGGTTCTTCTGCATGAAAGTGAAGTCTTTTGACTGATTAGCATCATCGAAAGTCAGGTGCATTTCATTCATACGCTTCAAATCGTTAGCAAACATTTCATGCAAGTGCTCAAGCTTCAGAACATGAGTAATCTGATCTGCATTGTTCTTGTAGACTGGGAAGTCTGTAAACTGCTTTCCGTTGCGTTCAATCTTGCCGAAATACTCATTTTCCCAGACAACGATTGAGCACTTGTCTTTGAAGTAATTACATACCTCGTTTACACCTACCAATGTGTCAGAGAATGCCTGACCGCCTACAACGATTGTATGCACGGTGATTGTGTGTCCCATTTCCTGAAGCATGTCGAAGATGCCATTCAGGAGCAGATAGTTTGTTAAGGCTATAAATGAAGCCGCTCCGTTGTCGATGATGACATCATCAATTTCTTCGGCTGAACAGATAAGTTCCATGAATTTGTCAAAAGCGGAAGAATCAATTTCTTTGTTTTCGTCCAAAATCTTGATCTGGTGAATATTGAGAGATTTGAATCCTGCAAAGCTGGCATTCACTGGATCTGTGTCAATACACATGATTCTGTGATTGTTTGCAAGAAGTGACTGAGAGATAACTGAAGCGAGGAATGACTTACCGATACCGCCTTTTCCTTGAAGAATAAAGTTAATGTTCATTAAATGATTTCTCCTATGTTATATTCAAATTAAATTAATCGTCTGTTTCGCCTGTCAATGAAGCAATGAGTTCTGCTGAAGGCGAGCTATTATGTTCAAAAAACTGAGTCTTTGTAGAAGGTGAGACCACTGTTTTCGGTTTGTTTTTCGGCTGAACAACAGAATTTTGTTGAGTCATTTTTTTCTTCTGGTTGAAGCTTTTCCACGCCCGACAAAAGCCTCTGTACCCGAACACAACACCTTTTTTAACCTTAAGATAGTCATAGATTGACTGAAGACTATGACCTTCATTAACCAGACTTACGATTACTTCATAGTTGCATCTGATGCACGTCACGATAACCGATGAAGACTTCTCCATCTGAAATTTCTTGAATTCCTCCTTATCAATCATCATTTCGTTCCAATTCCTTCATCTTAGATTTATACACTCTCCAAGCTCGGCAAAATCCCACATACGAACAATTGATCTTTCCTTTTGCCTTCAGATAATCATAGATAATTGTTAGCTGATAGCCTTTATTAACCAATTGGTTTATTGTCTCGTAATTCTCTTTTATCAAGGGTGTTATGGGTTTTAACCTTCGAGAATCAGGAGAATCTACAAATCTCTTGAATTCTTCCTCATCAATCATTGTGATAATCCTTTATATACTTCTATCAAATTCGATACATGCATATACTAATATATAACAACAAATTAATCCATAATTTTGCCGATATAGCAGTCATTAATCACAATATTCAAAAGCTCATTGTCTTCACAACAAGTTCCAATAAGAAATTTTGCATAAGCTATTTGGAGTCTATATCTCTCAACAAAAAAATCTTGTCGCTGGTAACAACGCTCTACCATTCCTCTGACTTCATGTGATAAGTAAACTTCTTTTGCCAAAGGATTGATACCCTTTGTTTCCGCTAATAAATCAACTACAGTTCTTAAAATAGCTCTTGTTCCATGAAGCGACAAATCATCAATACCTCTACGTTTCAGCAAGTTTCTTACAGTGCACCAGAAATTAGATCCTGCTTTAACCTTGATCTTTTCAATAGGTTTGACAGCGTTGATAAGGTAAATAGCTATATCACTCAAGACTACTCTAAAATTGGCCTTTTCATCCAATTTACAAGTCTTGGTTTCAATATAGATATAATGGGCAATACCATCTTCTGGAGTAAAATTACGTATAACACGTAATGTTTCAGATATTCTTGTTCCAAGAATCATGTGAAGTAGGATCAAATAGTACAAACTTACTTTTTGATATTTTTCAGATTCAAAATTACCGCCTTGAACAGCAAGGAAAAAAGGCTTAAGGACGGCAACAGCGTCATCTACAATTATCCAGTTTTCACATGAGAATGCCTTTCTCATGGAATACTTTTCTTTACGAACCCCATAATATTCACGAAAATCTTTCAGGAAATTGAATGATAGATATCCTTTCTTTACTGCAAAGTTCAGAACTGCCACCATGACTGAAAAATAATGGTATTTTGTATTCATGGTCAAACCATCGGTAATTATCATGGAGTGAGATAATTCCGATATATCAATATTTAAATAATCATCACGTCTAATTAACTTCTTAAATGCATTATGAAGAGAAATAACAGAATTATTCTTCAACATTCTATCTGCAATATAGAGATCAAATAATTCACGGACTGTTACGGATTTACTTGTTTTGGGTAAGTTGGCTACACCTAATTCAGATAACAAACCCAATAGTTGGACAATTTTTTCATTATCTGGACTTATCTCATATTTATGATTTTCATCGCCAGTACAAATGTCTACAGTGATATTTAGAGAGATTTTCATACATTTAACACACCTAAAATTAACAAAATTTGAAATATAAATCTTCTCATTGTATAATTAAAAAACCTCCAGCATTGCTAGAGGTTTTATTGATTTCTTTATTTATAAGAGCGGATATTTGGCGAGAATATCTGCTTCTTTTTTTTCTAGGAGCTTATCTTTCGTTTCGTAAAATTTCCTTGACCATTTTTTCCTAAACCTTCCTTCTTTTCTTGCCTCTATCAACCAGAACATTACTTTCATATAGTGTAGTTTTGGAGGTATCTTTTTAATCTCAAGTTCCCAGATATATCTATCCAAACCATCAAAAATACTTTCATCTCCTGCAACTAAATTAACCAGCTTCATCGTCCGCCTAAGCTTTTCAATTTCCTTTCTCCTGTCATCATCAAATTCATACTCAATCAACCGCCTAAACCTTTCACCAATAATCCCTGACAAATCTAATACGTCACCTCGGACTATAAATTCATATAAAGGTCGCTTCCGAGCCTTATTCCTTAAAACTTCGCAAAATTCATTGGCTTTAATCTTCAGCTCAATGTAGAACTTTCTTTTCTTCAAATGAATTAACTTTGCTGGAGGCTTCAGGAGAAGATAAGCAGCATATATGTCAGAACCAGTTCTATGTTGACCATAGTAGGACGCACCATACGCTTTAAACTCAAGCTTTGGTAAGAAATACCTCTTTGAATCCAAATCAATATCCTTACACTCACTCGTGTGTTCTGAACAAAGCTTATAAGCTGTTCCGACACTTACACTGACAATATCAGCAATCTCAGCAAACTTAAATCCTTTATCTCGAAGTTCAAGGATTCTCCTCTTAACGTTAATATCCAGCATTACCTAATCTCTCCATTTCTGTAAATAGCAAGATGTTCTCCTGAATAATTTCCGTACTCGCTGTACCGGAGAAAGAAATGATTTGGATTTATAAAGTTGATGCAAACTCCATAGTACTTTACGAGAACTGATAAATACGCATTTTTCCTCTTGAGCTCTGACTTTTTCAATCGTGAAGGAATCTTATTATAATTTACAAAATCACCTAAACAAAACCACTGAAAAGCCAAGGAATATAGATCTATACATCTTCTTGCAACTTTATCTAAATCCATAAAGTAGGGAATACCAATACCAGAAGATTGGGAATAAGAAATAACGTACAGAATAAAAGCATCCACTAATTCAGGATCACATTTATCTACGTTGAGGGACTTGATTTCTTGAAGATTAGCTATTCTCTTTCTAAGCTCCTGAAGAACAGCTTGGTTATTCTTGGGAAATACAATAACTTTACCTTCTGTATCTGATGAGACAAGCTCATAGATAGGAGCTAAATTCTTCACATCTTCTGCGGTGATACAAGCATAAGGGAAATTTTTAGAGAACTGTAAAGCTTCTTCAGGATCTCTGGTTGAAATAATTAGATTAGCAATCTTATCTAACTGACTTGATTGAACTGATAATGATTCGAGATTTGATTTTATCTCAGTAATAATTTCATTTTGACCGACCATGCAAAACTCCGACAATTGCACAAAGTTTTGAAAAAGTCGTGGCCTTTTCTTTGGCGTAAACCTAACCCCAAGGCAGGAATCGCATTCCCTCCAAACATCCCAAAAAAATCAAATTTCGTACACTTTTTGAACAATTTTTGACTGTTTTTTAATCAAAATTTTCATTTTTTTGCACAACTTTTTAGGACAGTTTTATGCTATTTTCATTTTTCTGCACAAAAACCTAAAAATTTAGCATTACAGATGCACGAAATTTGCCTTCTGAGTGTTCTTCAGGATGCGATCCCTTGGCAAGACTATCAATTATCTTTCGATAATCCAAAGCACGCTCTTGCACACCCAGCATCTCAATGACTTCACATAAATGAGAATAAAAAAATCCATTTATTTGGTTTAAATGGATTTTTATAACTAACGTACTAATCTTTTAATACGAAATCGGGGATACTTTTAAGTGCTCTAATAGTGCTTATGCTATAAGATGTTCTTGAGCAATCATAGTCATAGTGTCCATCATTTAGACTTTCAAAAACGAAAGGTCTCCTTCTAATACTAGAGAAAAATTCTCCATTTTTACCAAACATAGGACTACCTAAAACGACTTCGACATTTTTACCAGGATATCCTGTTTCATTAGTACCAATAAGATAATATTTGCCCGTTGTAACGTTAGCATATGTTACAGACTCTTGATCATATTTTGCACCAAGTTTTAACAGATTATCTCTCAAATCACCAGTATTATTATGGTCAAAAACGATGAAGCTATCTTCATGAACCTTCCTTTCATTCTCTTTACCATAATTTTCTTTATAAACGCCCTTAATTGCTGTTACTGAATACCCAAGTTTTATTAAATCTGTCTTGAGCTTGTGTGTGCGTTCTTTGTTTTCTTTATTATTTAAATCTCCTCTACACACAGAAATAGTACCGCTGTCAAAGTCCTTATATTTTAAATACAAATTTAACTCATAATTTCTTTTCTGGTCTAGAAGTGCTTTCAGTCTTGAGTTTTAATTATCCTGTTTCATCTGAAGCTTGGATAATTCATTCTTAATCTTTGTGATTGCATGATCAAGTCTGTACAATCCGCTGTTTCTTCTTACCATTTCTATCTTCTCCAGTTCACGTATAGCCGCAGGAACTGTCATGTATTTCTGCTCCGATTCCATTCGGATTACCACTTCCTTTAAAAGATTATAAATACAGTTTCTTACTATCA
>JAGAYS010000054.1 GCA_017940385.1 Ruminobacter sp.
AGGGTAAAACCTTTAGTCTTTTTCATGATAATTTCCTTTTATCATGAAAATTTAAATCTAAAAATTCCTTTAAAATCAAAGCTTCTAAAGGAATTTAAAAACATCATTTAAACAAAAAAATCAAAATTCAGAATATTATTTGACTACAGTTTATCCGATTGTTTTTGAGTGTCTGAAACGAGAGAATGAACATATTCTATCCATTCAGTCATCAGTTTTTTTCTCTTGTTATACAGATAACCGTTTAAATCTCTGTTATAGAGTTCCTGTACCCTGTTCCAGGTTTTATGTGTAAGGACACATTCACTGGTAAGATTATCCTTATTGTTTCTTGAGGCCCATGTACTGAAAATAGCTCTTATGCCGTGAGCCGTCTGAAAACCACGCAGTTCAGTCTTATACAGATAGCTTTCAAGTGTTGATGAGTGAAGCCTTCTATTATTTCTGTTAGTAAATATATAATCGTCCGGCTTTCCTGGACATGTTGCTATTATTTCTGCCAGAAGATCTTCAAGGACAGGACACATTGGAACTTCAAAACCTCCTTTCTTAATGGTTTTGGTTTTGACAATATGAAGGTTATGACGCCTAAAGTTAACGTCTTTTACACGAATGGACAGTATTTCACTTTGACGCAGACAAAGGTAAAATGACAGCAGGAGTAACTGATTTACCTGTTTGTTTTTGGAATGACGTTCCCGAAATACCCTAAAAATATATTTGATATTTTTTCCGATATTCTTGTTAATCATTGCCTTCTGAGGAATTTCATATTCATCCTTCTTTTTCATATTGACGACTTTGGAAAGATTTTTGATATTTCGGAAACAGATATCCTCGTGGGCTATCCCTGCATAATTCATTATCATTATGAGCAGAGAAATAACAGCAGAAGCGGTTGACTGATGCCCACGTTTCAATATTGGCATAATAATTATGTAACCCAAACGATGCATGGTAATATCTTCAACCTTTTTAAACTGTTCATAATGAGGAGCTATGTGATTACTAATCAGCCCGCCGTAAGTCCTTAATGTTGCAGAACTGTTGTTGCTGCGGCTGTATAAAAATTCCTCACATAAAGATTTAAGTGATGGAGGCTCACTATTTAGGTAATTATAAGATTCGGCAATCCTGCCACTTTCACAATCGTTGTCCATTACGGCAACATTTTTGATAATTGCAACTTGATTTTCCATATTTATTATTTTTCCTACATAAATGTTGATATTCAATAATATTGAATTGTTTTGTTATAAGCAGATAAGCCTAATATTTATATCAATAGAAATGCAATTATATATTAATGCGTATAGTATTAAACCTTTAATAATCTAAGATATATCGGTATAATAAGGATAATATAAATTTTTATTGTATTAAGCCAATATATTTGTTATGTAACTGTTACAGTGATAACTCCAACTAAAACATGAAGGCACAGTCCAAATATTGGACTGTGCCTTCGATTAGGTTCCGGTAGACCGGTTAAAATTATCTGAAACCTGTTACTTCTGTTCAGGTGTTACGATATCGAGTAACTCAACATCAAAAATAAGAACAGAATTGCTTGGAATAGCTGGTGAAGGACTGTTTTCACCATAAGCCAGATTTGCAGGAATGTATAATGTAGCCTTTGTTCCTACCGGTAAAAGCTGGAATGCTTCAATCCATCCCTGAATAACGGAGCGGAGAGGGAATTCAACAGGTTCCTTTGATTCATCGAATACATTGCCGTCAATAGTGGTTCCGCGGTAATTAACCTTGATGGTGTCTGATACAGCAGGGGTCTTACCTGTACCTAAGGTGTTGATCTTATACTGTAAACCTGTCTTAGTTTCTACAACGCCTTCGTTGGTCTTGTTCTTTTCCAGGAATTCCTGTCCGGCTTTAAGATTCTTTGCAGCTTCAGCAGCATGCTTTTCTTCTTCTACAGCACGCTTTTCTTCAACCTTCTTTCTGATGATGTTATCAAATTCCTGCATGGTTGCTTTCATTTCTTCTTCAGACAAGGCTGAGGTCTTACCCTGTACGGCTTCATTGAAAGATTTGAGAAGAAGCTTGTTGTCGATAGCAATGTCAAACTCAGACTTAAGTTCATTGATACCGTTTGAAATATTTTGGCCGTACATGTAACCCATGGAAACGGCAACTTTGTCATTGAAGGTTAAATCTGAAACGTCCTTCTTTTCAGGAGTAGCTGCGGTTGCGGCAGTATCTGCAGTCTTTGTTGCGGCTGGAGCGGTTGATTCTTCAGCACCACATGCACTTACTGATAATGCGATAATAGACGCTAAAATTGATAATGATAATTTTTTCATAATTATGATAGTCCTGTATGGTAATATTTATCTCATTGGGCTAAATACAATGCGAATATATAACACTACATAAACCTTGAGGTGCATTTAACCAATGACAAATTTTTTTATATAATAAAATTTGCTAAAATGTATTGTACTTCATTTTATGTTATCTTCAAATTTTTAATTAAATATAATCAAAATATGTTAATTAAGCCTGATTTACTGGAAAGTCTTGAATCTAAAATAGCTTATCTCGAATACAATTTGGAAAACCTGAGCAGCGAAGTTTATGAGTTAAGACAGATTATTGAAAAACAGAAAGTTCAGATTAACTTTTTAGCCAGCAAGCTGAAATCTGTTGAAGTTTCAAATGTGGCTTCAAGAAGCGAGGAAACCCCTCCACCTCATTACTAGAAATGACTGAATGAATGTCTTAAGGTCTTAGGGTTAATGCGATTCCCATGTTCAGTGAATATGATTCCCCCGGTTTTTAACCGGTCATTTTCACTGGACGAGTTTGAATTAATACTGCCAACCCTGTAGATTATCGGAGCCAAACCTCTTCCTGCGGCATCACTCCATTCGTTATAATCTTCCTCAGCGAGAGTAAAGCAGAGTTCATAGTCATCGCCTCCGTTAAGGGCGTAATCAAGCTGTTTCTGTCTGGACAGATGCATAAGGACGTCTGAAACAGGAAAATCACACAGTTCGATTTTACAGCTCACACCTGAACAGTCAAGAATATGTCCAAGGTCTCCCATAAATCCATCTGAAATATCAAGTGCTGAATGAACATGATATCTGCGAAAGAAGGGAACAAGATCCATTCTCGGATTCGGATAGTCAAGCAGTCTAAATGCCTTTTCCTCAGTATCATGGCAGACTGAAGTTTCTTTTCCATAACGGAGAGCCACGCCGTACGCAGCACCTCCCAGATGACCGCTTACACAGACAGCATCGCCAATTCTTGCAGAAGAACGTTTTACGGCCTGGCCCATGCGTACGCTACCGAATACGGTTATTGTTACCGACAGCGGACCTTTTGTAGTGTCGCCGCCTATAAGAGGAATTTTAAATCTGTCAGCAATGTCAAACAAACCATCGGCAAATTCTGCCACATACGATTCATTGTTATCAGGAAGGGTAAGAGCAAGGGTAAAACCGATGGGCTCGGCTCCCATGGCCGCCAGATCCGATACGTTTACTGCCAATGACTTATATCCAACGGCAAATGGGGAGGTACCTTTAAAAAAATGAGTACCTTCAAGAAAAGTATCGGTGGATACGGCAAGTGTACTGTCAGGTGCAACATTCAGCAATGCACAGTCATCGCCGATTCCAAGTTCAATGGAGCTGCAATCATTAACGGAGACATTACGGTTAAAATATTTCTCGATTAACTGAAATTCCCCCATACTTAATTCACTCCTGACATAAAAACTTAAATAACAGAATAATGAGAAAGCCTGTATGATTTCCCCGCTGACGCCTAAAGTACATATAAAAATAAAGAATCTATAAGCATCTTATAGATTCTTTATCGTAACAGCGTTTTCGACAGAATTACTGCTTATCGTTCTCGACTTCCTTTAACTGCATGTTCTTAACAACCTTATCAAGAACACCGTTAACAAACTTGTGGCTGTCCTGTGCGGCAAAATCCTTTGCCAGAAGGATGGCTTCGTTAATAATAACGCGATAAGGTACATCAGCACTTTGGAACAGAAGTTCATAGGTTGCCAGACGAAGGATTGATTTATCAACCATATCCAGATCTTCAATGCTTCTGGAATTTAAATAAGGCTTATAAGTCTTGTCGATTTCATCAATATGGGTGATGGTACCGACAATCAGCTGATGGAGGTATTCCTTATCAGTCTTGTCATCAACGGGCTGATCTTCCAGAAATTGTTCTTCTATGACAGAAGCCAATTCTTTGGTGATTTCCCACTGGTAAAGAGCCTGCATGGCAAAGTGTCTGGCTCTGTGTCTCTGACCTGGATTCACGTCTAAATCTCCGCTAAAATTAAATCTGCTTTAATACATTAATCATTTCAAGAGCAGCTGAAGCAGCTTCAGCGCCTTTGTTACCGGCCTTTGAACCTGCACGCTGTACTGCCTGTTCAATATTTTCGGTAGTCAGTATGCCAAACGCTACCGGAATTTCCTGTTCCAACATAACCTGTGTAAGACCCTTTGAACTTTCGTTTGCAACAACTTCAAAATGATAGGTATCACCTCTGATTACACAGCCTAAAGCCAGAATGGCATCAAACTTTTTGGTCTTTGCAGCCTTCTTAACAGCTAAAGGAATTTCTACTGCACCAGGTACTCTGATAATGGTTACATTATCATCCTTAACCTGACCTACACGGCTTAAAACATCAAGAGCACCGGATACTAAATGCTCGTTAATAAAGCTGTTAAAGCGTGATACGACTATTGCAACCTTGGCATCAGCTGCAACTAAGTTTCCTTGGATTTCCTGCATGTTCTATAAACCTCATTAAAACACAAATTACGTTTTTCAGAAAACTCCGAAAAATATAAAGCTATTTTATCATAAATGAAATAAATTTATGACCTCGTTAACAATGTTCAGTCATTATGCCTCAAGTTTAAAGACCAAAAGCATATGACTGAACCGCAAGCCCCAAAAGTCTCTACGGCTAAGCTTATGGTTATGATTAAACTTTAACTTCTCTGCCGTTAACTCTGTACAGGCCTTCATGAACATAACTTAGTGTCAGTTTCATACCTTCGCCAAAATGGCTGCCTTCATCATCCCAAAGGCCGTCCTTAACATAAATGTTAACTGCTTTACCAAGACATACCCCGGTTTTGTCCAACACATCCCTGTTAATAAGTTCGCATTCAATATATGCCAGGGCATTCGGAATAACATCTAATCCAAGAATCTGAGATTTGTCTGATTCAATGCCGGCCCATACAAACTTATCACCGACGTCACGGCCGTGGGCAGATCCTACCTTGTTGATGGTTCTGATGTCATCTTCTGAAGGAATTGAAATAACGAACTTGCCATTATCAAGAATGTTGGCGGTTGTGGTATGTCCGCGATCCAGCACTATGAGTACCTGATCTGCGTCGTAAGGGCAGTTCCATGCCGCCGTCATCACATCACTCACTCCGTCCGGTGAGACTGAAGAGATATTGATAATCTGCCCGCCGCATAAAAGACGGTTAGCAGTTCTTGTACTTAATTTTTTATACATGTTCACTATGTCCTTATCTGCACAGAGTGCAGCTGATTGTTTTACATAAAGCCGTTTTCCATAAGAAATGAAGCAGTCATGCTGCTTTTTTTATTATTCTGTTCTTTATGATTTAACAGGCGTTCTATATATCTTGCGAGAACATCTACCTCTATGTTGACCAAGTCCCCCTCCTTCCACATCATGGCATTTGTTATGTCATGAGTATGAGGTATCAGAGTAAGCCTGAAAGCATCACCTTTGAGTTCGTTTACTGTAAGGCTGATGCCGTTTATGGTTATGGAGCCTTTTATTGCGATATATCTTGAAATATCCAGAGGAGAGTCTACCCATATGTCCACGGCATTATCGGTTCTGGAAATTTTGGTGATTTTGCCAACTCCGTCTACATGTCCCTGAACAATGTGTCCTCCCAGATGAGTATTGGGGGTAAGCGCCTTTTCAAGATTAATTCTGGAACCGCTGGCAAGATATTTAAAAATCGTACGTTCCATGGTTTCATGGGATATATCCGCAACAAAGCTGTTGCCGGAAATGCCTGTTACGGTCAGACATACACCGTTACAGGCAATCGAATCTCCGACTGCCACGTCTGAAAAATCCAAATCACTGGATTCTATTGAGATTTCGGCTCCCTTCCCGCTGGAGGAAATGGAAAGGATTGTACCCAATGCCTGTACTATTCCGGTAAACATGTCAGGCTACTCCTTAATAATGTATTCTAATTTAATATCATCACCAATTTGCGTACATTTTGCAAGTCTGAAGGATCGGATTTCATCCATGGACCTAAATCCCGTGCATTTGCAGAATGATATGGCATCATTCCCCATAAGCTTTGGGGCAACATAAAGGACCAGTTTATTGATAAGATTGCTGTCCATCATGTATCTGCAGAATTTCGGGCCGGATTCTACCAAAATATTGCGTATCTTACGGGTATGTAGGTATTTTAGAAGACATTCAATGTCAATGTTGTCATTCTGATGTTCTGTGTCACTGACCAAAGGTATTCTCAGAATGGTTAATTTTTCAGAAATTACTTTTTCTTCAATTTTTCCGTCAGTGGAAGGATAAACCAGCATAACCTGACCTGAAGATGAGAAAATTTTCTCGTTACGGGTCAGAATCTCATGTTTGTCGATAATTATCTTCACCGGAGTGTTTACAAGCTCCTCCGTGACTGTTTCTTTGACCGAATCAGGTAATTCGGTATAGCGGACGTTCATTGACGGATTGTCTGCCTTTACGGTATCGGCAGTTGTCATTATTGCCTGATTCTCTGCTCTGAGTGCCTGTACGTCAGACCTTGATTCCGGAGAAGTTATCCATTTGCTCTCACCATTGGCCAAAGCTATTTTACCATCAAGGCTTATCCCCATTTTCTGTGTCACATACGGTATTTCATTCTCCATTGCATACAGAAAAGGAACGTTAATCTCTCGGGCTTGGCTTTCACAGATTCCGACAAACACCTCGATTCCGGCATTTGTTAATATTTCGAATCCTTTTCCGCTCACAAGAGGATTTGGATCCGTCATTGCACATACAACTCTCTTTATCCCTGCTTTTACCAGAGCAACGGCACATGGAGGCGTCAGTCCGAAATGAGAACATGGTTCAAGTGTCACGTAGGCAGTGGCTCCCGCCGTATCCTGATTTCTGTTGCGTGCATCAGCAAGTGCATTAACCTCGGCGTGGCCGGTTCCTGCTTTCTTATGATATCCGGAACCTATAACTACACCGTCTTTTGTGAGTACACATCCCACACAGGGATTGGGTAGCGTTGAATACCTGCCTTTTTCGGCGAGATTTAATGCCTGCAGCATATACTGCATGTCTGATTCTTGCTGTGAAACCATGATGTTAATAACCGTGACTTAGATGAAATTTATAAATACTGAGAATGTAATCTAACGGAGCAGACAATAAAAAGAACCTCGATTCAGACGGAAAACTACATCTGCTTTTCAAGCTTTGAAATTTCCTTGCTGAAATCTTTAAGATTCTTAAAGCTCAAGTAAACTGATGCGAAACGGATATACGCTACAGGATCAAGATTTTCAAGCTCTTCCATTACCATTTTACCAATAAGGTTTGACGGAATTTCCTTTTCCCTTGTCGCTCTCAGCTTTGCCTTGATTCTGTTAATTGCATTGTCTACCTGTTCTGTTCCTATTGATCTTTTTTCCAGTGCCCGGAGCATTCCAGCCCTTATTTTTTCTTCATTAAAGGGCTGTTTAATACCATTGCTCTTTATTATGGTCGGCATGGTTATTTCCGGATGCTCAAATGTAGTAAAACGCTCATTACATGAAAGACACTGTCTGCGTCTTCTTACCTGAAATCCTTCTGATGAAACGCGGGTGTCAATAACCTTTGTATCCTCAGCATCACAAAACGGACAACGCATAAATTTAAAATCCAATAGAATGAAACTTTTATTATTATATAAAAAAAGTCCTAAAGAAAAATCTTTAGGACTTAATTATTTACTAAATAACCTATATTCAGGTTATTCCGAAACTTTGTTGTTTTAAACATATACGAAAAATAATTTAATGGAAGTTACAGAAAATACAAGACTTCCATAATTTTTTGCGGTATAATATAAACATATATATTATATGTTTATATGGATGATTTTATGGCTGTAGCAG
>JAGAYS010000055.1 GCA_017940385.1 Ruminobacter sp.
CAATTACTTCAAGGGAGCTATTCCTGTGAGTTGGATGGTGGAAACAGACAAGTGGATCCGCAGAAGGATAAGACAGCTGTTATGGAAGCAGTGGAAGAAGCCTTCAAAGCGTAAGGAGGAATACATCAGAAGGGTTAAGCATTCATCGGATGTGGAGACACACAGCTTTTCCAATAACAGATATTGGTGCGTGGCTAAATCTCAGTTACTGCACAAAATGCTTCCTAAAGCCATGCTGGCACAGGAGGGATGGGTATGTATCAATATGTTCGAACGGTGCAATTAGGTAACCGCACCGTATCATTGTTTTGAACCGCCGTATGCGGATCCGCATGTACGGTGGTGTGAGAGGCGTGGGGTAACCCCGCCTACTCGATTACGCTGTCGTATGGTACCTGCAGTACGACGGAGCTTTACGGCGGTGACGGAATGATTGATGTATTTTAATCATGTATAAAGACCGGAAATGGCCACGTCATAAAATGAAACAGCATAACGGTACTGCCGGACAGCAGAGCATTGGGAATGATCTGACTGAATAAATGATTAAGTGCGGTACATGTAAGTTACCGGGTGAGGTTTTTCATTAGCATGTTCTGACCGTATCTGCTTTCGGTATCATGTCAGAACAGTCGTCGTGATTTGTAACGGAACATCCCGGAAGATTATGAACCGTTCAGAATGGTTTTTTATGAAGTACATATTTGAAGGCAGATGGTTATCGGCGATTGGAATTGTCTGCCGTTATTTGTGATTTTTTATGATATAAGATTAATTTATATGGTTTTATAATGTTAAAACGGTGATTAATTTATATTAATGGATTTGAGTATACAATTAATCTGAATTAATATAATATAAAACCAAGTTAAAAATCATAATTAATCTGATGCTTAAAATGGGAACCGAATGGTTCTTCCATGCACTTCTGCCGTTTTACGCATCCGTCATCTGATTTTTGGGTGGTGATTTCCGTTATTTTCTGATAAATTTCCGGCCTGACCGGCGGTATGGAAATTCTCATGTTTCACGTCGCAGTACTCTCCCACTGTCATTTTTACCTGACTCTAATACGTAAACATATGTCCGGTTAACGGGGAGCTGAGGTTTGAATTTTATCCATTTACACCGGCTGACCGGAATCCTCAGGTGTTTTTAAAATGTGTTTTATTAAGTAATGACACCGGCAGGTTAATGCCTTTTTTAACGTAAAAAACAACATGATTGAATTGATGTTTTTTATTCTGTTTACATGCGTTTTTCCGCATTTGCATCAATCATCAGGATTACACTCGGGAGTCTGTATGACGGACATTCCGTTCGTGAACGTTCCTGCCCGTCGGTGCCTGCCCTGTATTTAGAATTTGGCGATCATTATCGTCATGTCATCTTCCGAGCCGTTTCTGAGGGCTTCTTCAATGATTAGTTCCGCCTTTTTCATGGTTGAGATATCGGTGCGGTTCAGTGTGTCTTCAAGAAAATCAGTGTCGGTATACTCATGAATGCCGTCACTTGTGATGATAACGGCTTTCTGACTGTCGGTAATGGGGATTGTTCCCGTCTGGATTCTCTTGAGGTTTGAGGCATTCCCCGCACCCATGCAGCTGTAGATTTCGTTTTTCGGTGCCTTTTCGGCCGCTTCAATGTTTCCTGTATCAAGAAGCCACTGGTACATGGTCTGGTCGTCGGTTACCCGTCTCAGGTAAATGCCGTTAAGAATCTGAATGCGGGTGTTTCCGGCGTGTGCGTATATGAGGGAGTTTTCCGTTAGGTGCACAAGGCTTAAGGTTGTTGCCATTGCGGCGTACCTGCCTTCATCTGCGGTTTCGGCATGCGTAATGAGCTTTGCGTTGATATCCCTGATAATTCCTTCCCATGCTTCGTGGGTCTCGGGAGGTCTTCGTGATGAAAGCTCATTCAGCACGAATTCGGAAGCCCTGCGTCCGCCCGGCAGCCCGCCGACACCGTCGGCAACGGCAAGCAGTGCGGGAAACGCCGCGTTCATCTCTGAGCTGTGTTCATGAATTACAACAGGATCCGCACCATTGCCTGCAACCAGGGTACAGTCTTCACAGTGCTCATGATTACCCGTAACTGAAATGCAGGTTACTATCATGAATCAGCCTCCTTCTGCAGGGTACAGTCCAGACTTATACGGTTACTGCTGCAGATGACTCCGTTTACGCGGATTGTTTCATCCTTGCGTATTCTGTTGTCAAACATGTATCTGGACAACGGATTGATAAGGTATTCCTCAATGATGTTGCCGATGCCTCGACCGCCGTTCTCAAGGTTTCCGGCAGCCGCTGTTTTAATGGTGCGTACCGCCTCATCACTGAAGGTTATGGTGATGTTCTTTGTTTCGAGCAGTTCGCGCTTAATCTTATTAAGCAGGGAATCCGTTATTCTGTTTGCGGTTTCCGGTCTGATGAAGTCAAACACCACAATGTTTTCACCGATACGGTTGAGTATTTCCGGTCTGTTGAGTTTGAACTTGAAGAAGTTTTCTATGGCGGAGATTACCTTGGTCCGTATTACTTCATAGCTTTCATCCGGACTTACGTTCTGTACCCTTTCATGGTTTTCATTCTCAACGTATATTCCCAGATTACTGGTGAAGATTATGATGCATTCGGAGAAATACACGGTATTTCCCTGACCGTCCGTCATTCTGCCGTCTTCAAGTATCTGCAGGAATTTGTCGAGCACGGATGGATGAGCCTTTTCAATTTCATCAAAGAGAAGAATTGAGAAAGGATTGTTTTTCACGGCATTGGTAAGCTGACCGCCTGTCTCATATCCCACGTATCCCGGAGGGGCGCCCAGAAGTCTCTGATCACTGTGAGACTGGCTGAATTCGCTCATGTCAAATCTTATGCAGCGGCTCTCATCTCCGAATATTTTCTGTGAAAGGGTCTTGGCAGTTTCCGTTTTACCTGTACCGGTAGGTCCGGCAAAGAACAGAACTCCCTTTGGCTTTGTGTGGGATGAGTGCTGCAGACCGTTCATGCCGGTAACCGCACGTTTAACCACGTCAAGAGTTCTGGCAATGGCATAATCCTGTCCCTGAACCCTTTTTCTGAATTCATCTTCCGCTTTATCGAAGTCTTCGTAATGAAGATTCTCCCACGGATTATCCTTTACGCCGTAACGGTAGAGATCCACGACCCTGTTGAGCTCACTTATGCGGAATTTTCTGTTTTTGCAGAGAATGCGCAGATCGTTGAGTGTGGTATACGTGATTCCTTCGGTAATGCCGGTGAACTTTTCCTTTATTTTTTTTAGCTCTTCCAGACCTGATTCATCCTGATATCTGACGATGTCTGACTGATAGATATCCCTGTCAAAGAAGGATCTGAACTGCGTATCAATGAAATTGAAACGTTCTTCCCTTGTAGGAGGTGTTATTCTTATGGTCTTGCTGAGGGGATTGTCCAGATAAAACCAGGCAGGGAGGTCATTGACCTTCTGGGTTAGAAGCACCACGGTGTTTCGCAGATGGGTTCCGTTTTCGGTAACAACCTCACGGCTGTTCATTACCGCCTTCTGCAGTCTTGTAAAGCTTTCAACGTCTTCAGGCTGTATCTGATTCGGAGCCACAATGTATCTGGAGGCAAAGTCCATGATGACAGCAGTCGGCTCAGCCTGCTGACCCAGTGCCAAATCGATGTACTGAGTGGCTCTGGCGCCTCTGCCGCTGAAGAGGGCGGGAATTCTGCCGTTTTCAGCATCGGCACTGACAAGTTCGGCAAATTCACTGACAGCGTTAGGATTGTCGGTAGCACAGTCATTATAGAATCCCGTGATGTGGTCGTAGAAAACCACGTGTCTGTATCCCAGATTCTTAAAGAATGCGTAAAGATAGTCACGGAGGTTTACGATGGCACCCTTATCCTGATAGTCATTGTCCTCAGGATATACGTACCTGTCCATTATGTTGCCTTCAATGATTATCTGAGGCTTGATTCTGTTAAAGATACTGAGTTCATTATGCCACCTGGGCAGTTTTTCAAGATTGTCCATTGTCCTGTCCTGTAAGTCCCTTTTCCAAAAGACGTTTTTTAAGCTCCGTTTCATAGTCGGCACCGTGGATGCCTACAGATATGAAGCCGTTTCCGGTTCTGAAATTCTGAACCTGATTATGTCCTTCCCTAATGTATTTGAGATACCGTTCCCGGTGTCTGTCCTGAAGAATGCTGATTCTCTGATTGTCTGAGCCCCTGAGAAAGCAGTTACGGTTGCGTTCACGTATGTACCTGCCGTCGATGAGCACGGTGACGTAACTCAGGATGTCAGCGTTCTCTCTCCTGAAATCCTCATCATATTCAAATCCCGTATAGACAAGTATATCGTCGGAAATGTCCGCAAGATGCGGGAGCAGTTCCCGAAGAGCCTCCTGCTGCTGGAAGGGTTCGCCTCCCGTCAGCGTAAAACCGTCAATTTTCCCGGTCCGGGCCACGCTCTTAATCATTTTCATGATCGTGTCACAGCCCGTTTCGTATTCAGGCTTTTTCTTCCACAGTTCGGGATTGCTGCAGCCGTGACAGCCGTGTGTGCAGCCGGCGAACCAGATGCCCATACGGTTTCCGGGGCCCAGAACCTTTACGGGATAAAGAAGTCTGGCGACATTCATCGGTCATACTCTACGGTAAATGAACCGGCACCATCGGTGTTCCAGCAACCTCCCAGTGAAACCCTGTCACCGGATTCCAGAAGACGCTGTCGGCCTGCCTCGATCCTTCCGTCGTTAACCATGGTGCCGTTGGAACTGTCAAGATCCCTTATCGCAATACGGCTGCCGACTACGGTAATCTCCGCATGTCTGCGGCTGGTATAATGGCAGTTTCTGAGATAACCTGAAAGTGTATGCTCGCGGCCAATCACCAGTGTCGGGGTGTCGTCAGTGATTTCAAGGATTGTCCGGTCTTCGGCGTCCTTAAGTCTGGCCACATGTTTAGGTGTATTCAGCTGAGCCCCGGCCTCACGGTTCTGTGTCCTTCCGTCGGAAACCGTGTTTGTCAGAGCTTCTTTCGGCAGAAATTCTGGCTTTACGGTTTTAATTGCTTCCTTACAGTGTACGCATATTCTGGCGACACCTCTGTTGCGGTGCCCGCATTTCGGACATATTTTTACGTACTCCATGCCGTCATCCGATGCCGCGGAGCCGTTATCAGAAGAGGTGTTCCCGATGGCGGCAGCTGATGAAGCCGGGGTCTCCGGTACTTCATTACCGTCTGCCTGAGTCTCAGAAGCCGGGAACTTTTCGTTTTCTGCTTCAGGTATTCTGTGACTTTCGGTGTCACCTGTGACAGATTCCTGTCTTACGGTTGATTTAACGTCCATGATGTCACAGCCACATTCTGAGCATTCTGCAGCCGAAGTAGGGTTTTCCGTATGACAGTGGGGACATATTTTTACTTTTGCCATTTTTTCACGCCGTTGATACGTTATTCGTAATTATTTTGCAGGTTATTTGTCAATGGTAAGATGCTTCTTTTCCTCCTGCGACGCAGTGTGGCGGCCGGAGGTCATTATTTCTTCCATTGTACGTTCATCGATATCGTAGTCAGTGAGGTTAAGAATCTGACTGTATTCTGCGGATGGAGGAAGTTCATGTCCCTCGAGCAGTTCAATGCCGCGGGCCTTGAGTTTTTCCTTTATCATGCGATAGTCACTGCAGAAGTTTTTCATGTCCTCTTCGAGCATCATGGCTTCTCTTTCGTCAGGTTCTCTGTCAGTGGTGTCAAGTCCGCCGAGTTCCATACATACGTTATTGTCTTCATCAATTGTTACGCCAATTGCGGTATTGTCGGCAAAACGGTACAGGGCTCTGTGATCTGCTCCGGAATAGTCGGATTTGCCGTAACCGAGAACCTCATGTCCCATTTCCTGCATGATTTCGTCAATGCTCTTTCTGATGTAGAGTTCCTGCTCACGCAAATCGATAGCCTCCCTGAGGTCAGCAATGGCTGAATCCATGTGAACGAGACTTGATTCGGTGAGTGCGAATCTGGCAGGAACGGCTCCTAACTGCTGACACAGAGTTTCATAGGTAAGGAGTCTGTCGTTATATTCATTAAGAAGACTGTTCCATTCTGCAATATCGACACTGATTTTTTTGATTTTTGGTTCAATGCTTATTGAGAAGAAGCTTCTGAGATAATCCGGATCACCTGCGTGAGTCTCAGAGGCCTCAGCCCACAGCTCCTGCAGATTATTCAGCTTTTCCGCCTGTTTTTCCGGAACGTTACGTGAGGAGACAGTCTCTGCGAACTTTCGTCTGGCGGTATCATAAAGCTTCTGAAGTTCAGCGGTTTTTTCCGCACGCTTTTTCTCGGTTTCTGCAGCTTTTCTTGCTGCTTCTGCCCGTACCTTCTCCTGTTCTTCTTCCTCACGTTCCCTGATTTTCTGCAGCAGGGTGGAAATATCATCAGACAGTCTGCTTACGTAATTCGATACTATGAGCTCCCTGGTTTCCGCACAGGAAAGGGAAAAAGTGGAGACGGTTGCTCTGACAGCCTGAAGTCCGTCAACTGCTTGTCTGAGTTCGTTCTCGTTATCGCCTGCGGCTCCGGCTTTGGAAAGCAGTTCGCTGAACTCCGAACTGCTCTTTTCATGCTTCTTGTGCAGACCTGTATATGCTTCCGGGTATTTGATGTCACACTGACTGATTTTTTCCTGAAGCATGTGCAGCTGTGTTTCATTTTCACGCAGCATGCTGCCGATTTCCTCGCTGAGACTGGAAACGGTCTGTTTCAGTTCGTTAAGCCTGCGGAGCTTTTCTCGGTATTCTCTGTCAAGGCGTTCTTTTTCCTCACTGATTTCCGCCAGAATACGGTAATGTTTTTCTTTAAGTGACCTGAATGAGTCATATGCGCGCATAACTTCAGTATCGTCCGCAGTCATTTTCAGATGCAGACTTTCGATGTCATTTCTGATGGCGCAGATTCTTTCACTGACATCTTTTTCCGTAAGTACGGTAAATGAGCCGGAGCGTTCAGCATTTTTCCGTAACTCGGCCATTATTTTACTGACGGAAGGGGAATTCTGCAGAAAGTCATTGCGTTTTCTGCCGAACTCAATGATTCTTCTTTCACGCAAAAGCTCCAGTTCGCGTCTTCTGCGCATTTCCTCAATCTGTTCTGCGGTTAGCTGTACACGCCTTGTTTTTGGACCGCTCATTGTAACCTCGGTGAGTTTTTGTTTAAATTTTCCTGTGCAGGTAAACAATGTTTTAAAAGATAATGTTTACCATAAGACAGAGGTATTTTATGTGGTAAATGTCCTTATATCAATCAGAAGCCGCCTATTTGCCGCCAAATACTTACGGAATCTGAATGAAACCGACATTTTTAAACTGTCTGCCACCGATTTTCGGTTTGCCTGAATTGGCGTTTAACGTCCCCCGGAGATGCTCTGTCTCAACTGATTATGCTTAGGTCAAATAAAGTTTCCGGCATGAGAAAAGTCGGTTTTGTAAAACGTTATGAAGCATGAGACCATACTTGTTTAAAAAAATTACAGTCTTTGTAAATTATGGAAAAGAAAATGTTAAATAAGTGTAAATAAAAGATTAAAAACTCGCCAAACAGTTCAAAAAAACATGATCGTGTCGTCTTAAAATGACAGTTTTACTCACTTGTCGTTTATTATCTGAAAAATTCTGATAAATTAGATACTGAATTAATTCGTATTTCCGTCTGAAAGCTCGTATCTGTCGCAGTTTCAATGAGGTGACCACACAGAAAAACACACTTTCGCGGAAAATGTTGGATATGACTGATTCCATTGTCCGTCTTCAATTATAAAAAGAGACGCATGTCCGTCATGGATGCTGAGTGTTTCTGTTACAGATTGCGGGAGATTGGGGAATGCCGGAGCTGTGGCTCCGGTTTTGCGTGATGAGGAGATATGTTTCTTCATTTTACCCTGTGATCCGTTTTTGTTGCTGAACACGAGGAACCGGCAGGATGACTCAGGAAAACAGTCTGACAACAGATGATAATAAAAAAAGAAAAAGTATCAACGTTGGCTGATTACATACACGTGCGTAACGATATACGATGCGCTTCGGTGTACTGATCATATATGATAAATGGATTTTGAATTATGGCGTTCCTGCGTACGATTGTTATTTGTTTGATATCTGCAGTCCTTACCGTGGTAATGAATCTGCTTGGTCTAGGGTTTACTGATCCGGTTGAGTTTTCATATGAGGTTAGGGCAAAGTATTCCACTGACACCAGAGTATATTCACTGGGTGACGGCAGAACGGAGTTCAACGAGAGGTTCAGTTCTCCGTATCTCATTTCCAGCTCCGATGATTACGAAAAGGTTGTAATCCCTCTTAAAAATACCAATCGTCTCGAACAGATAAAGTTTGAAATTGATGATTCACACGATACCGAAATCTGTTTCAAGAATTTTACCGTTTCAGGCAGAAGCGGTACTCATGAACTCATCACCGAACGTTTTACCTACAATGGTCTTACTCCTCTTGACGCCGGCACTGAGGATCTCTGCTTCAACGTAAAGAAGAATGATTTCGATGCGGTTCACGAGAAGCCTTATCTCCTTTCAGGTAACTTTATTGAATATACCTCCGTCGATACGTTCAACAAATGGCAGCTGTTCTTCTTCGCCGGTCTCGTATGTCTGTGCTCTCTGGTATGGCAGATTGTTCTGGCTTCGTTTGAACATAATTACCGTCGCGTCCGTATCCCTGACTACGTATCATTCATTATTTTCCTTGCCATAGTGGAATTTGTATGTCTTTTTGCCTTTAATGAAATAATGAGAGCTTACGTTTTCCACAATTCAAATCTCATGCTGATAATCAGCGGCGTCATGGTTGCAAGATTCGTATGTTTCTTCTTCCGCACGATTGTCAATCACAAGTATGCCTGTTATTCACTGCTTCTCCTTGTTCTGATGATGCTCGTACGTTACTGCGTGTTCCGTAATAATGTGGGCATTGTATACCGCAGTGAGTTCATGGGTTATCTGCACATTGTTAAGCAGGACTTCCCGTTTGATGTTGCCATCGTGCTGCTGTTTGCCACCGCAATCTTCGTTCAGCACAAATTCTTCAAGATAACCCTTTCCTCAGTTGCGGTCGTATCCGGTTTCCTGATGTTCCTCGACTACATCATGAATACCGAAAAGTCTGATCGTCTGATTTTCTCCAGAATCGGTATTGACACTTTCAGCTACCAGAATCTTCGTGATGTGCCGAATGCGATCAACCATTATATATCCACCGGTCAGGGTGTTCTTACCTGTGCAGTCGCAACCACCGTCATCTGCATGCTGGTGTTCATTTTCACCAATAACAGACTGAAGTTCGGCTGGCTTAAGTTCTTCTCATTCATCGTGTTCATGGCTCTGTCAGTCGGTGTCTATTTCGTAAACATCGGAACAGACAGTGTGTTCAACAACAAGTTCTATAACATGGTGGACGTGAACAGAGGTATTGAAAATCTTGATTTTAGCCGTCTGAGCGCGTCATCAACCAATGAAATTGTTACTCAGCGTAAGGGACTCGGACACAAGAACAACGTGGTGGTTCTCGTTGTTGAATCACTTTCAAGCTTCTCCAGCAAGCTTTATGAGGAAAAGCTCGATCTGACTCCGAATCTTGACCGTATTGCTTCAAACAATATATGGTTCAAAAATTCATATTCATCAGGATATGATTCAGACGTGGCCAATTATGCATTCCTTACCATGCGTCCTTTCCTGCACAATGGTTCAAACGTTGCCGATCCGCGTCTTTACAGATCAACCATTGCCCGTGATTTCAAAAAGGCAGGTTACAAGACCATCGTAATGTACTCATCCAAGCCAACTGAAGCCGAAAGAACCCAGTTCGATAAGGCCGGCTTTGAACATCTGTTTGACTACATGCATCCGAACTATCCTGACACGGCTCCGCGTTATGACCACGGCGCTCTGGATGACAAGGTTCTGCTTCAGGAAGCTGCAAAGAACATACGCTTCTGGTCAAACAACAAGTACAGCAGGGACAAGTTCTTTGTTGAAATTCTGACTTCATCAGGTGCTGCTCCTTACGTTGTTCCTGTCGAAAAACGTCTTGATCCTACCAAGGTTGAATATGATTTCGCCACGGTAACAAAATTTACCGATGAGGCAATCGGTGAATTTGTTGCTGAACTTGAAAAGATGAACTATTTCAAGGACGGTATTCTTGTAATCGTCGGTAATCACCGTGCTCCGGTAACCCTGTCAAAGAGAGAGTATGATCTTTACGGACAGCTTGGTATCACCAGAGTGCCTCTGATTTTCATTGATAAGCATCAGAGGCCGAGAAAGTACGAAAACGACGTTTCAACCATTTCAATCGGCGAAATGATTGAGTATCTGGAACTCGACAGCTACCAGTCAAGCTCAATGAGGGTTAATCCTTTTGTGGCTGATGAAAACGAGGTTATCATCTATCAGCAGCTTTCTCCTAGAAACACCATTCTTCTTAAGAACGGAGATACCTACGGTGAGTTCTATATTTCCGGTAACAAGTCCCGTATTTCCGGAAACCTTCGTGACAAGGACGTAATCTTCACCAACCTTGTGGCCATGTTAAGCAAGGGTAGGACTGATGCAAGAACGTCTGCGGCTGAAAGTGATGCATCAGCCGAATCCGATGCCGAAAGATCCAGAAATGATTCCTTCTTCAGCTTTGACAAGCCTCTTCATGACGATACTCTGAAGGCCGGTTCTGATGAAGAACCTGCGGCAGATGCCGAAGATGAAGCTGGGGCTGCTGCAGCCGCGCAGAGTCCTGATGTTGACTTTACTTCCGGCAACTATGCCGATGATGAAAATGTTCCTGACATTGAAAAAACAATGAGACAGCAGGAACGTGAAGAACTCGCAGAAAAGCTTAAAGAGGAACAGCAAAGGCTTGAACGCGTAAAGGCTGAAGCCGAAGAAGCCAAGGCAAAGGCTGATGAAGCCAAGAGAAGGGCTGCTGAAGCAAAGAAGAAGGCTGACGAGGCCAGAAAGAAGGCCGAAGAAGCTAAAGCTCAGGCTGAACAGATGAAACTGTCAAGTCTGCGTTAACACTTTTAGGAAAATGTGCCGGCTAAATGCCGGCTCATTTGTTTTTCCTGTATACCAGTCTGTCGGCGGTGTACAATTTACGATTGCAGGTTTCCGATAAACATGTAATTTCCCCGTGAAAATGATAGAATCTATAAAGTGACTGAGATTTTATTTTGTTCAGATTCCCGGTTTAGGATGTAAGATGAATCGTAAATCTTCCAAAAAAAATACCGTTTTTCATCAGATGTTCTGGCTCCCGCTGGTACGATTCTGGATGTTCTCCCTGTCTGTTTTCAGATATATTTACGATAATCAGGTGATAAGAACCATTATATCTACGGTTGTTACACTGCTTGCGAGTGTTATCCTCGCATCGGCATTTTTCGTAAGCTATTACGTGTTCCTCTTTTTTATTCTCCTTATTCCGATTTCCATCGTGCTTGCTCATCTGTATATGATTATGACATACGGTGTTGAGGGCACAAGGGCTGAACTGAGGCAGATAAAAGAAGATTTTCAGGACAGAATGTGGCGATACGAAAATCAGATCTACGGAGATAATCGTGAAACCAGGTATCTGAATCTGGTATATGAAAACGAACCTGATAATCTCAGCTACAGAATAGCAGGATATATGGTGGGTCTCGGAGGAGGTGTGGATTCAGACTGTATCAGGCAGCTGAACAGCATCGTTGCCAGCGGTAACAAAAGTAAGTCTGCCATCTACGTGCAACGTTTTTATGAAGGTCTCGGCAATAATTATAACCTGCAGAATGACATCAACATGTATGTCATGAAGACCTCTGAGGATCATGAACAGAGACTTAAGTTCATAGACATGCTTGTTGCCCTCAGTTTTATCGATAACAATATTCAGGTTGATAAGTTCAAATTCATCAGGGAAATGAGTGAAAGGGTTGAAGTTAATGATAAGGAACTGAACCGTATTCTGAATACAAGGACCAACGGTCGGTACGGAGTACGTTACGGCATTAACGACATGACCCAGGAAGAAAAGAAAAAGGCTGATTACGAGCTTGAGTACGGCACCGTGGAAACCTTTGCTCTGACACTCATGGGATATGTGGCATCTGCAGATCGTAATGTCACCAATGAGGAATACGATCTGTTTATCACCATGATTGAGGATATGCAGAAAAAGATAGCCCAGGACAAGGAGGATGAATACGTTAAACGCTTCCACAGAGGAACTTCTCCTAAATATAATCCTCGCCAGGACATTCAGCTGTTTCGTAAAAAATATGGAAATCAGCTGATTAAATACCGGGAGCTGCTTTCTTTACTGATTAAGATGGCGTATGCAGACGGAGACGTAAGTCGGGCTGAATATGACAGAATTCTCAGAATAGCGGAACTTCTGGAGCTGAATGAGTCTGCCGTTCAGAGCATACTTTATGATCAGACCGGCGGCAGGTTTGGGCGGAAGCCTCAGAAGAAGCAGTTCTCTGCGGATTTTTACAGTTAAAGTGTCGTTGAAATCCTGCGGAAAGGCGTCATGGTTTGTCGGTAAGACATAATAGAATAACGGGGCGGAAACATGAATTTTCGTCCCGTTATTTTTCAATATGAGCCGGAGACCGACAGCCTCGTGTCCGGTTAACTGAAAACTCTGAAATATTCCCTGACAGTCGGGTTTTTATGAAATGTGGCGTAATTTTAACCGTAGATGTAAACAGGCAATAAACACAATGTTAAACAACGGTTATAAAATTGTATTAAATGTGATTAATTTTTAGGATTGATCCGTTCTTAAATTGATTATTTGCCAATATAAAGTAAAATAATATTAATGTCATTTGAGTTTTCCCGGATGTTAAAGACGGAAGGGCGGCCGGAAGAAAAGCTTAATAAGAACAAAAATATAAATATAAGCATAAAACAGATAAACACAGACTCAATAATAAAGGTAAATCGGCTGAAAAATACTCCATGGGGCAGAGCGTGTGTGACAGGGATAAATAATTTTTTTATTGTGGGATTGTCCTTATGTCAAACAAAACTCGTCATACCTCTGAGACTTCTACGGAAGTTCCGTTTTATGATGACACACACATACACCATACTGCTAAGACACTGGTGATAAGCAGTGTTGTTTATAATCTTTACCTTCTTTTTGTGCCGGCCTGTCTGTGTTTCCTGCTTGTGCTTCCTTTTATAATTCTGTGGTATTCCGGAATATTTGAGGATACGGTTTATTTTTTTGACAGGGAAGGAGCCATAATCCCAGTTCTGCTCTGGGTCCTCATTGTTCTTCTGGTTGTCGTATATTTTTTTGTATTCCTTAACAGAAGAAATAATCTTTACATAATTCTCGGGGTGATAAACATGGGGAAGGCTCTGTGCACCATTCCAATTCACGTTTGCTGCTATCTTGGCTCTCTGTGGAATAAGGAAAAATGCCGTAAGTTCATTATTGGTGTCATGCCACCGGGAGTTAAGGACATTTCAGTTATTGGTATTGTCCGGGCATTTATCAGTGCAAACTCTCTGCAGAAAAGCGAGAGCCAGGTGTTCTCGGCATATGCCAAAGTCAGACAGACTGAAGAAAAGGAGCTTGCGGCACACGTGGCCGAGCTCTACGGATATGCTTCATTTCTGAACGGTGGAAGTCCTCTCTGCAAAAAGGCGTTTCTTCACGGTGTAAGACCTCTTGATGCCTCAGGAATCAAGGTTCTTACGGCTTGTTTTAACAACGGTATAAGTGATTCCGTAGACGCGGATGATCTTCTGAAAAAGATAGGCACTCTTGTTCCTGATGAACTTTTCAGGCGCAGGGATCTTCTGAATACTCTTGTTATCATAGTCTATGCCACTCAGAGCATCAATGATAAGACCCTGGATCTTATCGAACGTTTCGGAGAGGTTCTCAGTCTTCCTAAGGAAGATATTAATTATGCGTTAAAGTATTATGCCGGCGGCAGGTATCAGGTTTCTGTCAGGAAAAAGTCAAAATCCGGAATCAGACAGGACAGGAGAGCTGAAGGAAATGCCGCGGCCGATAATCTGTTTTCGGACATGAAATCAGAAAGTGTCAGAAAATACATCAATCGAGAGGCTGATCTTCTGCTGATGTCGCTTCTCGGCTATATTATTGGCAGTTTTGGGGAGCTTGATGAGGAAAAACATGAGCTGCTTATGAGAATGCTTGATTCTGTAGGTATGCCTGCAGATGAGCAGTACATAAAAGCTTTTGAAGCCGGTGCTTCAGTAAAGTATGCGCCTTATGAGGATATTGAAAAGTTCAGGGAAAAGTATCAGGAGGAAGATCCTGACGAGATAAAGCTTCTGCTGCTGAAACTTATCCGCATGATGCATGTCGACGGAGACATATCCGAGAGGGAGCGTCTTATCTTTTCCCAGATAGGACTTGGGTTCGGATTCCATGATGCTCAGACCCGAAGCATGATTGCCAAGGAAAAGAACCGTATTGATGCCATTGAGGCAGGTCAACGCCTGAGCGACAGTGAGTCATAATTTTTTCGCAACAAAGCACTCTGAAAAGAGACAATGATAAATGCAATTCTCCCGCAGGTCAGCTTAACTTTCGGGAGAGGTTCCGTTTCATGGGGACTGCAGGTAATCCGCTCTTTTTAAGGCCACCCGGCCCTGAAATTTTTTCTTAACTTCTTCCTGTCTTCTTATATTTTCCGTAAAAATGTCCTACATCCGATAGCCTGCTGTCAGTGATTAACCAGCTAATATACAGAGCGGGGATCTGATTGGCCTGCACTATGCGCGGCCACGCACGTTTGTTGTCTGCAGTCTCGGCGTATTATCCTGAATGCACATGATGCAGTTACATGCAAAACGTTGTATTCTTTCTGTCTGTTTTGACGGGAAATCATGAGTTAAGTGAGTTAAATCTGATGCCTTGAAAAATGTCTGACGGCCGTGTCTTTACCGGAGTTTTTCAGGTGATAATGACTTCCGGCGATGATTGAGACCGGTACAGGATAAGTACAGTGGGTGCCTGATAAAAAAACTCAGCCACAAGCTAGAAGGCTGAGTTGAAAATTCGCTAATTTAGAATAGATAAAATAAGTTTATCGGGTAAGATGTTTCTCGAAAACCAAAACATCCACGCGTAAGTTATACGTTAAATGTTAGGCAAACTCGTACCATTCGGAGTGTGCTTTGGAAGCGGAATCTCCGGTCTTCTGAGTTTGTTGTTTTCCGGTAATATCATCTTTGTATCCTCTCCGAATAACGCAATCCTTTCAGATCCTTAAATGACTTATATTGCATTATTCTCTGGTTTATGAAACTCTGACTACCTCCCTGATTCCGACAGCTTTGAGGACGAAGTCGGGATCAGGGACACTTCACCATAAAAATATATCAAGCACCGCATAACAATGGTTTGAGGACTTAAACGATCAAATTCCGGAAGTAAGGAGGCCGGACATCATTACCAGGAAGGAAATATTAAAAAGCTGGTGATGTTTCTGATCGAATGCTGGTATGCGACGAAGGATAATAAGCTTAGGGTAAATAAGTAATGCAGAAACTGCAGTTACCGATACTCTGACCTGTCAGTCTGTTTTTCGCTTCTGCGAGACCTGACGGTGAGCTGTATCCAAATCGGCATTGGACGGTAAAGGCTTACCGGATATTGAATTCTGTCATAGTTTTATCCTCTGTGTTAACGATACTGATTGCAGATCTTTATTTTTTTTGTGTGTTTATTTATCTCTTCCCGTAGAGATCCGTTTTATTATGTCGGAGAATTCTGCAACTGTTACTTCTTTTTCGATTCCGGTCTTATCCGTCATCGTTTTTTATACTTCGCTTACTTAACGTAGCTGAAGTGGTATTCGCGGGTTACCGGTGCAATAGACTGGTAATCTGACTTCTTGATGAAATACTTCATGTTAAATTTCCCTGTTAAATAAAAATGCTTAAAAATTATGTTTTGAGTAGTTTAAATTTTTGAGCAAACTGAATTAAAAGAATTGTGTGGATTATTTAATTTCAGTCTTTAATTTATAAAAAAGTAGCTGATTAGAAATTCTGCTTAACGTAACTGAAGTTATAATCACGAGTTACAGGAGCCAGACCTGCGTTGTTTGCTTTCTTTATAAAATATCTCATTTAATTTTTTCCTTAAAATGTTAATGATTATTATTGATAACGTGAACTGTAGTATTCCCTGTTCACGTTGCACATGATAGTTAGACTCATTTTTTTATACAAGTCTTTTTTAAAAAAAAACTAAAAAAATTACATGAAAATATTTTCATGTTATTGAAAACGTTGTCAGAGGTGTGGTAAACACTAAAAATAAGCAACAAAATATGTCTAGATATATGGTTGTAAACAAAAAATTTTGTTTAACATTCGTTTAACATGTAATTAAATTACATAAAAACATTAAAAAACGTGACAAATACCACCTGTTTTTACTATAAAAAATAGAAGTTTTCTACGTAGATTTTGTGTCAGAACAACAGTTAAATAAATCGGGTGCTAAATTTAACGTGCCCTGAGACGTTTAAATTAAGGGTTTTATAAACTTTTACGTAAGATGCCGGAAGTACCATTTCTGGATTCCGTGATTCAGTCTTTATCGGCAGATTCGTGCAGATGATTAAAATATAAGCAGAAAAGTACCGTCAAGTCAGTGAAAACAGTGATTTATTCCATGTGGTCGTGGCTCAGAACTGAGCAGATTTAGAAATACTAAACGTTCTATATGCCTGCAGGAGCATTACGGCTGGTGCCGGATTGCCGTGATATCAGGACGGCAGAGATCAGAATGGTTAGATGACCGTACTGGCGGTCGGTAAAAAGGGGCTCCGCGAGAGCCCCTGACCGTGGTTAATTCATTATTCCGCGGACTGCGTTGCCAGAAGTTCTCTGGCATTTGCAAGAGCTGATTCAGATATTACGGGACCTCCCAGAAGTCTGGCTATTTCCTTTTCCCTGCCGTCGGCATCCAGTTCAGTTATGGATGTCACCGTTTCATTATCAATATCTTTTTTAAGAACCTCATACTGATTATGTGCGGAGGCCGCCACCTGTGGCAGGTGGGTTACGGTAATAACCTGAGATGTTTTTGCCAGTCTGCGCAGCAGTCTGCCGGTATTTGCGGCAGTAAAACCGCTGATGCCCGTGTCAATTTCATCGAATATAAGAGTAGGAGCCGATATTCTGTTGGCGGTAAGAACGAGTATTGCAAGGGCAATGCGGCTGATTTCACCGCCGGATGCGGTCTTGGATATAAGATCCGGAGTCATGCCGGCATTGGCATTAAACTTAAAACATACACTGTCTATGCCGTTGTGATGCGGCGGAACTTCGGTAAATTCAATTTCAAACATGGCATTAGGCATGGAAAGTTCATGGAGCATGTCGGTTATCCGTTTTGCAAATTCCACGGACATTTCCTTTCTTCTGCGCCTGAGTTCCTCGGCTTTTTCCATAAAGGCCTTTTTGGCGGCCATTACGTCGGCGGTTCTTGCTTCAATTTCGTCTTTTATTGAGGAAAATTCCCTGGTTTTGTTCTGAAGTTCATTCAGAACTTCGTGCAGTTTATCTGGAGTGACGGCATATTTATGAGACATGTCGTTGTACAGTGCCATTCTTTCATTAATGAAGTTTAGTCTTTCCGGATCCGATTCGAGAGTCGAACTGTAGCGGCTGATCTCACCTGCTGCATCCTCCAGCTGTATTCTGGCACTTTCAATACTCTGAAGTATTGGAGTCAGACTCTTATCTATTTTTACAAGAGAGTTTATTCCTCCCAGAAGTGCGTTTACGGATGTCAGAATACCTCCGTCATCGTCGGTAAGCTGACCGTGTACGTTTATGCTGTTCTGCAGTAGGGTCTGTACGTTGCTGAGTCTGTCGTATTCTTCCGAAAGTTCCTCAAATTCGTGCTCCTTTGGGGCAAGTCTGTTCAGTTCCGCAATCTGGTAGAGGGTTAGTTTGTACTCCGCAACCATATCCTTCTGGAGATTCCCGAGTCTTGTTACTTCGTCTTTTCCCCTGGAATATGTGTAGAATAAAGATTCCACTTCACTTAAGAGATTTCCCAGACCGGCAAAGGCGTCAAGATACTCAATCTGGTGTTCGCTTTTTAAAAGAAGCTGACCGTCATGCTGACCGTGAATGTTGAGAAGTCTTGATGAAAGTTCTCTCAGAACAGTGGTGTTTACGCTTCTGTCATTTACGAATGCCCTTGAACGGCCGTCCTTTGAGACTGTTCTTCTTACGATGCACAGTTCGTTGTCATCGGAGAGGAGATCGTAATCCCTGAGCAGCCCGAGAGCTCTGGGTGAATCAGACAGATCAAAGGTTGCACATATGCTTGTGGCGCCGGAACCGCTGCGCACCGACTTTGAGTCGGCTCTGCCTCCCATTACCAGTTCCAGGGCATCCACGGATATTGATTTACCTGCACCGGTTTCACCGGTGATGGCACTCATTCCCTTGTGAAGGTTTAACGTCGCTTTCTTCACGACGGCGTAGTTTTCAATTGTTAGGGATTCAAGCATTTGTTCTCCTTGCGTCCTTGGGTATTAATAAAGGACTGATTCGGGCATCTACTGTTTGGAAATTATACTATTAATTCGCGCGCAGATTGCATGTTGAGTAAAAATAAATATTATTCGTATATTTTTTAAGCAGAAGCAGCCGTAATGCATAATGTGAATTACGCAGTCGGTTGTCGTAATTGCGGGAGACGGACTGTCAAACCTGAAATTTTGATGCAGGCGGCTAGTCGACAAGCTTTGTGCCGAAGCCGAGCTTTGATCTCAGAACCTTGAAGTAATCATAGGTATGAGGGTGACAGATTCTGATAGGGACTTTATGTTTTTCAATGCATATTTCGCAGCGGTCATCGGCGTTCATGATGATCTGACCGTCACAGCTTACGGTAATTTTTTCCGGAGTAAGTCTGTTCCTGAAGCTTACCTTAATGGAACTGTCTCCGCTCAGAATGCAGGGACGAAGATTCATCGAATGAGGGAACATCGGAACGAGAGACACAACATTGAGGGATGGTTCTATTATCGGACCTCCGGCTGAAAGATTGTAGGCGGTTGAACCGGTAGGGGTGCTTACAATGAGGCCGTCGGCTTTCTGCGAGTACATGAACTTGTTGTTGACAAAAATTGAAAAATCAATCATGTGAGCCGTCTTTACGCCATGTATTACGGCCTCGTTAAGCGCTAATGCCTGCTGGCATTTTGGTCCTTTTATGGTAGTGGAAAGAAGGAACCTTTCCTCCAGGACATATTCTCCCTTGAGAATGCTGTACAGCGCTCTTCTGATGTTTTTCGGTGACAGATCGGTAAGGAATCCAAGATGCCCGCGGTTTATGCCGAGCACGGGAATACCCACATCGGTGATTTTTCTTCCCGCACTGATCATTGATCCGTCTCCACCGACTATAATCATGAGGTCGGCCGTTCCTGTCATTTCATTAAAGCTCAGAGTTGGCAGATCCAGTCCCAGTCTGGCATTGGTTGACTTTTCGAGAATGACGTTTATTTTCTGGTCAACAAGAAAATTAACGATTTCTATCAGGGTAAATACTACAGATTCATCATTGATTCGGCTGTATATGATTACTGACTTAATTTCTTCTGACATGACGACACTCTCTCGTGTTTTCTGCTCCTGATTAAACCCCGTTCAGTTTAAACGCGGCTGCGGGGGAGCTTCCCTGCACTCCTTTTCAGTATTTGAAACAGTTTAACACAAAATCAGGCCCTCTTGTTTAAATTTGCTGTCTCCTGCAGGTACTTTACCTTATTCGGCATATCTTATGCGCACAATTATACGGTGCTTTTAACAAAGGAAGATTAGTACCGTTTGCTGCCGTTTCATCATTAAAAACGTTTAATAATTTAACATAATGTTAAAAAAATGTATAATGTAAATGCGTGCGAAGAATAATCGGATACGGACCGCTGCTGCAGGCGGTCTTACCTGACATGTGTTCATAGTCTGTCTTGTCCGCAGAAAGGCAGAGGCACGCCGGCACCGCCTCCTTAAATGGTGAAAACTGTTTATATTTTATTCATTTAGCCTGTTTTTCGGCCTGTTTGGATTTAACAATGTCGAGGCTGTAGCAAAATATGGTGCAGGGGCTTTCATGTTAAAGCCTATTACATTAACATGTTTTATTATAAATTAGCTGATATCCGTCGCTGGGGGATTACTTCCGATGTCTCCTGATTAAGGATGATTAAAGACCGGCGGATTAATAATTACTATAAAACGATTTGGGAATGGGATCGTAAGATGAAAATAAAAACTCTTGCTTCCGTAATGCTTTTATCTTCTTTAGTTCTTACAGGATGTTTTTCAAAGACGTACGAAGAAGGTGTTAAAGCTTTAAAGGAAGGCAGGCCCGAAGAGGCAAAGGAAATCTGGGTAAAGCTGGTGGAGTCAAATCAGGATGATAACGCAATGTTTGCGTTATACAAACTCGGAGATACGAATCCTGACATTATGTCTCTGGATGAATCTTTGGGATATCTTCACATGGCAGCTGATGCCGAAAGAACTGATGCCGAATATGAATGGGGGCTGTTTTTAATCAATCAGGGTAAGTTTGACGAAGGTTATAAATACTTCGACAAGGCTGCGGTATGGAAAGAGGAGAGAGCACTCCGTTATCTTGACAAGTATCACGAGGTAAGAGAATTCCAGATCGGGGCTGAAAAGGAAGACCCTAAGAGCATGTATGAATATGCCAAGTGGCTCCTGAACCAGAAGGATCCTTCCCAACAGCAGGAAGGTTACAATCTTGCGAGAAAGGTTGCGTTTACGGATTATGCTCCGGGACAGGCTCTTTACGGTACTCTCCTGTACGAAAAGGGGGATTATCAGAATGCGCTATCCTGGTTTGAAAAGGGTATGCTTCAGGGAAATCCTGAATGTGAGTACTACATTGGTATGATGCGTATTCAGGGTAACGGCATTTTAAGAAATCCTGCACAGGGCGTGGAAAATCTTAGGAAGTCTGCTGACAATGATAATCATCTTGCCCAGTTTGAGCTTGGCAAGATCTATCTTAACGGTGAACCGTCAGCAGGCATTGAGAAGAATTTTGATTTGGCATTCCACTACATCAGTAAGGCTGCCGGTGCAAACATGCTTGAAGCTCAGTATATTCAGGCAACAATGTACGATCAGGGGCTTGGCGTTCCTAAGGATAACGTAAAGGCCATTACTCTTTACAAGCTTGCGGCTGAACACGATCATATCAAGGCTCAGTCAAAGCTCGGCGAACTGTACATAAAGACCGGAGACTCACCTGACGTTCGTGAGAAAGGTATTGAATGGCTCAAAAAAGCCATCGAAGAACATGACAGTGCCGACGCTAAGAACTCTCTTGCATATGCATATGAAAAGGGGCTCGGTGTTAAGCAGGATTACAGCAAGGCGTACCAGTGGTATAAAGAAGCAGCTGACGTTGATGTGGCTGCCGCACAGTTTAATATCGGTGTGATGGTTGCTAACGGCAGAGGCGAACCGAGGGATATGAGTAAGGCTTTCTATTGGGTTGAACAGGCAGCCTACAATGACTATCCGCTGGCTGTTGTAGCAATTTCTACAATGTATTCCAAGGGTATTGGCGTTGATAAGGACAACAGCAAGGCAACCTTCTGGAGAAGTAAGGCCGACAGTTTAGGAATTACTGATTTTAATGATAAGAAGGCCAAGGTAACTGAACTTCTTAATCTTAAATAGGAACTGATTCCAACCGTAAGATAAAGGGAACCGTGTGGTTCCCTTTATTTTTGGTGCCCGGTGCGATTATCGGCGTAAAACCGTTCTGACCACGAAGCGTGTTTTCCTGCTCAGATTGATTCCGTTTGTATTCTGTCTATAAGACTGAGATCCGCCGGCAACCATGAAACAGAATCAAGCTCTTTGGTTTCCAGCCATCTGGCATCACTGTGTTCAAGCAGTTTTATATGACTTCCGGCAAGCGTACACAGATATGTTTTCATGGAAAGATGAAAGGTTGGGTAATCATACTCCACGGTATCGAGAAGACCTTTTATGTCAATCTCTGCTTCCAGTTCCTCTCTGATTTCACGTCTAAGGGCGTCTTCAGGATGCTCGCCGGGCTCAATTTTTCCACCCGGGAATTCCCAGCCTCCGCTGAATTCACCATAGCTTCTTTGGGTTGCAAAAATTTTATGATCCTTTATGATTACTGCTGCCACGACGTTTACTGTTTTCATGTGCTTTCCTGAACTGCAATGAGTATTTCGTTTTGTATACGGATTACAGACGGCATTTTAAATGTATTTGAAGAAGCCGTTACTGCATGACGGAATCATTATATATAATTGTCACCGAAATGGTAATTATATATGATGCAGGATAATGTTTGTGACCATTTCGGGTTCTGACTTTTTGGAGTCTGATGTTTTGTCGGAGTAATGTATGAGTGATGTTTTACGCGTTCGGGTAGTGGATCTTACCGAAGACGGTGAAGGAATTGCCTTTGGTCCGAATGGTATTAAGATATTCATTAAGGGCGGGTATCCCGGAGATGATGTCGAGGTGACTCTCTACGGAATAAAGGAAAAATATGCTCAGGGAAAGCTCATTCGAATTGTCAGTTCGAAGATTTCTAGAATTCAGCCTTTCTGTCAGAATCAGTGCGGTTCCTGCTCATATACCGATCTTGAGTACAGGACAGAAACTGCTTTCAAGGAAAGCAAGCTCCTTGAGCTTTACGCAAATACCATTGGAAAGAACTACGATGAATCACTTTATAAAGGATTTATCGGTATGGAGTCTCCGTTCGAGTACAGAAACAAGGCTGTTTATGCAGTTGAAAAATCCGGTGATGAATATAAGGTGGGGCTTTATCGCCGACAGTCACACGCTATCATTGACATAAGATGCTGCAGACTTGAGCCTGAATGGATTAACGCAGCAAGAAACGGAATACGTGATATCCTCAATACTGCCGAATTCAGAAATCTTACCGCCACATTTGAAAGAACTCTCCGATATCTGTTTTTACGGGGAGCAGACAAAGGAGAAAAGCTTGCGGTTCTTGTTGTCTACTGCAGATTTCCGGGAATTGATCTCCTTACGGATAAATTGAATTCACTTGGAATAAATAACGTTCTTCTTTCTGTGAATCAAGATGAAGGAAACAGAATTCTCGGCGATACCATGAGTGTACTTACGGGTGATAATACCATTAACGTAGAACTTCTGAATCTTAAATTTAAGGTTAATCCGTATTCTTTCCTGCAGATAAATACCGAGCAGACGGCAAAACTATACAGAACCGCAGTAGATCTGCTCTGCCTGGAACATGACGATTCAGTTCTGGACCTATATTGCGGAATAGGGACAATTTCACTTTATATGGCGGGAATGTGTCATAAGGTATTTGGAGTTGAGTGCGTCAGTGAAGCCATAGATAATGCGGTAGAGAATGCTCTTGCCAACGGTATTTCAAATACTGATTTCAGAGTCGGACTGGTTGAGAAGATTCTTCCTCAGATTATTGCAGAGGGGCATAAAGTGACAAAAGCCGTTCTTGATCCTGCAAGAAAGGGCTGTGCACCGGAAGTATTTAAAACTCTGTCAGGAGCAGGTATCAATACGATTGCCTACATTTCATGTAATCCTAAGAGCCAGTGTCGTGACATTCTAATTGCGATGCAGTATGGGTACAATGTTAAATGCATCAGCGCAGTCGATATGTTTCCGCATACCTCTCACGTCGAGACGGTGGTATTACTGTCAAGGGAAAAACAGAACGGCTGAAAACCCCGTAAAATCAAGGGTTTGGCGAGTTTTGGGATTTTGAAAGGTTGAGGGTAAAAAGGCATTTTTTGCTGTATCTGAAAATACACTTTAGCAGAGAGATACAGAGGTTGTGGCTACGGTTTTATTATTGCGGTAGGGTTGTGGCTACGGTTTTACTTTTTCTAAGTTCAGAGTGGAAATTTTATTGTAGTAAGGGCAAGCCTACAATTTAAAGTCTCATGTCATCTAAGTATAGAGAGAAATATATGTACGTATCAAAAGTAAAATTTGAAAACTATGGTCCTTTGGAGGAAGTAAATCTTGAGATAAAAAACGTTTCAGAAGGAAATCCAAAACCGACTGTTCTTATCGGACAAAATGGTACTGGTAAGACTTTATTTTTATCCAACATTTTACACGCTATCATCGAAATGAAGCGTAAAAAATACAGTACATTATTAGAGGTATCAGAGAATAATTATTATAGAGTTGGATCATTGAATTATATTAGAGCGGGTACACTAACAGCTTATAATCGTATAGAATTTACAGATCAGGCGTCTTTCACAGAAGTGATGACAAAGAATTATAAAAATTTAAAAGATAGTTATTCTGCAAAGGATTATCCGGGAGTAAATATTGAGGATAATAAGCTGAAGGAGACGGGTTTTTTTAGTTCTGCGATTGCCCCGCAGGACAATCTCTTTGATAAAGAGGTTTTCTTGTTCTTTCCTGTTGAGAGATATTATACTCCGACCTGGATAAATAAAAGCAATGAGAATCTTAGTTACGCATCAGACGAGCATGGATTTGTCGGAAAAAGTTCTTCAAATATGGTTAAGTACAATGTGTTATCCAATATCGAGGAATGGTTATTAGATGTAATCATCGACAAAGTACTTTATGATGAGAAGTTGTTCATTCCTGATGGAAAAGGAGGAACTCAGCTCGTATACTCAGGGCCTAACAATAGTATTCAGGCCACAATTAATTTATTCCTGACAATACTATATAAACATAAAGGATATGATAGTGCTAGGATCGCAGTAACAAAAAGATTAGGTCTTTGCAGGCAGATAGCGATCATTGGAAAACGGGGAGAAGAAGAACATGAAATAATGCCTACAATGGCAAATATGTCTTCTGGTGAGGCAATGCTCCTAGGAATGATGGCTTCGATACTTAGGGAAGCAGATCGAGTAGGTGTTGGAAATTTTGCCATTAATGGCATTAATGGCATTAAGGGTATTGTACTTATAGATGAAATCGATGCGCATATGCACTCAGACTTTATCCAGGAAGCATTGCCAGAGCTAATTCACTTTTTTTCAGGCATACAATTTATTGTTTCCAGTTATTCTCCATTTTTCTTGCTTGGAATGAAAGATAAATTTGAAGATAATTGTAATTTTATTGAAATGCCGTTTGGTAAAAACATACATAACTTAATAAATTTTAATGAAATTAGAAACTGCTTTGATGTTGTCAACAAAACATATACCGGTTTCATCAAAGAGTATGAAAACATCACCGATGAAATGCGAAAGATAAAACAGCCGCTTATTATCACGGAGGGAAAAACGGATTGGAAACATCTTAAGCACGCCTTGAATGTTTTTCACAGTAAGGGACTCTTCAAGACGGTAAATGTAAAATTCTTTGAAGGTGAAGAGGCAATGGGAGCTGATAAACTAGATGCATTGTTGTCTAAACTTGCTATGATTGATCAAACAGCTCCGATCATTGGAGTATTCGATAACGACTGTAAAGTTGGGAAGAAATATATAAAGCCTACTCCATTGGGGAATAATGTTTATGCATGTAGTATAACTGATACACAAGGCTATGGTGAGGAAATTTCCATTGAATTATTATATTCTAGGGAGGATTTGACTAAGGAATGGCCGGATAAAAGACGTTTATACTTAACAGATGAGTTTTCTGAAAAATCTCATCAGTTGAAAACAGACACGTCTGTAGTATCTCAAAATAAAACAATAGATGATGCAATAAAAAGAAAAATTATCAAAGTCGTAGACTCGAATGTATACAACGATAAAGAAAAAGAACTGGCTGTTTCAAAGGAAGAATTTGCAAGGCAAATATATGAGGGCAAACCACCGTATGAAAACATAAATGTAGACGGATTTAAAAAAATTTTTAAAACTATAGAAGGAATTCTCGATAAACAAAATAATAACTAGAGTATTTGCAGAGAAATTTGTAGTGATAAGCACCAGTGCCGCAGTTTCTAACCGCGACACTGCTTTAAAGAATGAATGTTATATCAGCTTATCTCGTCATAAGACTTACTCCGAATTGCTTAATCTTATTCAGGATGTAGCGCATCTGACGTTCAGTCAATCCTTCCATCCTGGCAATGTCTTCAAGCTGATAGCCATGAAAAGCTAATAGGTCAAAGACTCTGCCGGCTTTGGAATCTTTCCTGTTAATCTCTTTAGAGATGACTTCAAGATCCATTTCATTCTCAATGTTATCCAATTCAGAGATGCTAATTGCCAATTCCTCCGGTTCGCTGTAGTTCACTATGGTTAACTGACGGTCTTCTGCTTTAACGCCAAAAGGGCAATCTGAGCATTTGTTGCTATCAGGACATCTGATTAAAAAACCGTGTTTGCCGGGAATCTGACAACGAGAGTTACGGTGCCATTCGTTAAGCTGCCTGTTTATGCTGTTCCATAGGTCTTTAACAAGAACTTCGCTAGGCTTTATATTGGTCTTGATAAAACCGACAAGAGCTCTTTTTCCAGAGGGAAAAGAAACGTACCGGCAGTTCTCTCCGGGGAATCCGCTTTCCCTTTGTTCTTTTTCATTTCTAAATACTTCACAAGGTATGAAAAACTCCTTCTGTAATCTGTTTGGATTTTGGGTACAGTTACCCTTAACTCTTTTTGCCATTGTGGCTTCTCCTGTTCGGAAAAACCGAAGCGGAGAAAACCGTTATGGCTAAATTGTCTCGTGTACATATAAGGTCACCTCGCGGGATAATCCCCGTTTCGGAAGGTGACCAGTGGTGCATGACACCGGACTGTTAATGAAAATTCGCCTGTTTCAGCCATGCACTCATCAGTTCGCGACCTGGTGAGCTTACGCAGGTGAGTGGTCGAATTATTGAAAGCAGATACAAATCTGAAAAAAGCAAAAGAAAAACCGTACTGAAATTGTGTATTCAATACGGTTGTCAGAAGCTTAAAATCCGGGAGCCAGATTCTCCTCAGACTAAAAAAGCAGGCATCTGTAAGGGTGTCTGCTGAGGTATTTGAAAAATCAATTATGTGATCTACTTAACAATAATTATAAGGTTCGATTTTACATTCAGTAAAACGATTTCTCCAATGTTTTATGGGGCAAAACAGTTAGAATGGTTATTATTTGTTTTACTAAAATGAGATATAAAACAAATAAATATGATATGTTGTAAAGTTATAAAAATGTTAGAAATTTGTAAATTACTTACATGTTATACGTGTTGCTTTTTGGCTAATTGGTTATTGCTAGAATCGTTTTAGTACTGTAAATAATATATCGGGACTAATTTTGATACTGAGAAAGCTCAAGCAGTGTGTAAAAATTGAGTGCCTTATTTTTTGATGTTTCTCAAAATATGACTAGTAATAGTTGTGAATATGCTTATATTTTGTCCCAAAAGTATTGGAATTTGTCCCAGTTATAGGTACAATATCCAAATAAAATGGAGGAAACTATGAAAAAAGGGGATGTTCTAGATTTAATAAAATATCATTTTCAAAATAGAGAAAAAGAATTTAAGGATAAAACTATTACGATTGCGCGTGAATTTGATAAAACAGGAGATTCACAACTAGCTCAATATGTTATGGGAATTCTTTCTCAAGCAAATACCTTTTTTCCTCAATCTGAAGATGCTGCATCTTCCCTTATCCCTGTAAAGTTAGATACAGATCCTTTGCCGTTGCCTGAACCTATAATGAATGACTTGAAAGGTATTATTAATGCAGTAAATCATGGTATTGGTGTTAATAAATTTTTGTTTATTGGTTCACCAGGAACTGGTAAAACAGAAAGTTCAAAACATATAGCACGATTGTTGGGACGTCGATTGCTTCAAGTGGATTTTAGTAATCTTGTGGATAGTAAACTTGGCCAAACAGCTAAAAATTTAACAAGTTTATTTAGTGAAATTAATGGATTGCCGTTCCCTAACAAGAATATTATTTTATTTGATGAAATTGATACTATAGCGTTGGATCGAATTAATCAGAATGATGTCAGAGAAATGGGAAGAGTTACTTCGACTTTTCTCAAATCGTTAGATGCAGTAGCTTCTGAAATAGTAATTATTGCTACAACTAATTTGTTCGCAAATTTAGATAAAGCTCTAGTTAGGAGATTTGATGCAACAATAGATTTTGATAGATATACAGTTACTGACAAAATTGACGTAGCAGAGGTTATTTTAAATAATTATGTTCGTCAGTTCAAAAATGTTGCACGTGATCTTCGCTTATTTAAAAAAATATTAAAAAACGCAAAACATGTACCTAACCCTGGAGAACTAAAAAATATTATTAGAACATCATTAGCTTTTAGTGATGAAAAGGATCCCTATGATTATCTGAAACGTTTTTTTTCCGCTATGTTTGGCAGAAAGCTTCCTACATTAAAGGAACTTCATTCGTTAGGATTTACCGTAAGGGAAATTGAAATATTAACTGGAATTTCAAAAAGTAGTGTATCGAGAGGATTGAACGGAGGAGAGTATGAATAATATTTTAACCTTACGTGGAAATCGCTTTGAACATCGTTCCCGTCATTCCGGAGGTGGAAATATAGAACTTCCGGGAGGAAGCTGTGTTAGGTTGGCGCATTTAAAGGATTTACATACTTCTCTTACAGAAGTTAGAAAATTTTGGGAAAATAATGACGTTATTTCAGGCGTTTTGGTTAGTGTTTATTACAATAGAATTGTTTCTAAATCAAACAGGATTCGTGGATATTTATATTCGATAAAAAACGAGCATCCAATAGATACAGTTGTAGGGGCAAGATTTAATTCTGATAAAAATAAGCATATTATTACTCATTTTATTTCTAAGGAAAATTTAGATAAAACCATAAAAAAATCGAACCAAATTATTGCTTTGTTTGAAGATTTTTTTGCTAAAAGCGGGTTAACAACATCTGAATTTAAAAATGGAACAATTCTCGAAACATTACCTTATTCCAAATACTCTTTGACAAAAACAGATTTTAAACAATACTTGAGAGACGCCTGTTTTGTTGAAAATTTTGGTGTTGAAACGATACGTGAAAAAGCTCTAAATAAATCTGTTATTACATTTTATGATGTTAATGTAGATGCTGTGGATATTCTAAAAAGGATTGGCATAACTATTTCTCGTTCTAGTATATTGGATAAGATGACTGTCTTGCTTGATGAAAAATATGTCAAAGATATATTAGATAGAATTCCGTACCTTATATCAATGGCTGTTGAAGATTTTTCTATATTATCCCCAGATGATTTTAAATATTCAAATAGTCTACCTACAAATATAATTCCATCCCCGACTAATGAGCCTACAATAGGTGTTATAGATACTTTATTTGATCAGAATGTATACTTTAGTGAGTGGGTTGAATACAATGATTTTATATCTGATGAAATACCTAAAGTACCTGAAGATTATGACCATGGAACAGCTGTAACTTCTCTGATTGTTGACGCTCCGAATATTAATCCAAACCTTGATGATGGTTGTGGAAGATTTAAAGTAAGACATTTTGGAGTAGCTCTACATAGGGGGTTTAGTTCATTCAGTATAATACAGAATATCAAGCGCATAGTTTCCCAAAACCTAGATATTAAGGTATGGAATTTGTCTCTGGGTGCTATGGAAGAAGTTAGTGATGATAGTATTTCGATTGAAGGGGCAGTTCTCGATGAGATTCAATTTGAATATGATGTAATTTTTGTTGTTGCGGGAACAAACTACAAAATGAAAAATAATACCCGTAAAAAAATTGGTTCACCTGCTGACTCTTTAAACTCTCTGACTGTTAATGCAGTGGATTTCAATAATTGTCCAACAGACTATACTAGACGTGGTGAGGTTTTGTCATTTTTTATAAAACCGGATATATCTTACTATGGTGGAGACAGCCATGGTTATATAAATGTTTGTCGACCTTTAGGTCTTCATCCAGCCAGTGGAACTAGTTACGCTGCACCTTTGGTTTCAAGAAAATTAGCGTATCTTATAAATATTATGGGGTTGAGTCGGGAGGAAGCCAAGGCATTACTTATTGATTCTGCTATATCTTGGAGAAAAAAAATGTCTTATGAGGACTCTATTCTTATGGGGCATGGAGTTATTCCAATAAAAATTAAGGATATTCTTAGTTCTAGCGATGATGAAATTAAATTTATTGTTTCAGATGTTTCCGATAAGTTTGATACGTATAATTACAATTTCCCTGTACCAATTTTTGATAAAAAATATCCTTACGTCGCAAGAGCGACACTTTGTTATTTTCCAAAATGCTCTCGTAATCAGGGAGTAGACTACACAAATACGGAATTAAAGATTATCTTTGGTCGTTTGCATGATTCTAAACGTATAGAATCTATCAATAAAGATAAGCAATATATTGATGATGCACCTAGTTATATTCGTGAAGCATTTGCTCGAAAGGAATATAGAAAATGGGATAACGTAAAATGTATAAGTGAGTCTTTTACAGAGCGTAATAGAGCTAGAGATATTTTGAACCCGTCAAATCCTCAATGGGGCATGAGCATTCAAGCTGTTGAACGCTTAGGAAATAAAGATGGCAGAGGAATAAAGTTTGGTGTTGTTGTTACATTAAAAGAAATAAAAGGAATTAATAGAATAGAAGATTTTATTAATCAAGCCTCGCTTAGGGGATGGATTGTTAACAGGCTAGAAGTTGAAAATCAAATTGATATTTATAATGTTTTAAGCGAAGATATCAATTTTGAATAGCTTAACTGTGATTGTTTTAGTTAAAATCAATTGTTAGCATATGTATAGTTATTGTATTCAAAATTTACTTAGTTACTCTGATGTTTTAAGTTTATTTTTTTGTTTTCGTGAGAATCAGATGTATATTTAAGAGGATTATATGACGCAAGTGGATCTTAAATTCATAGACCTTTTTGCTGGTATAGGTGGATTTAGACTCGGTTTTGAAAATGCTGGTTGTAAATGTGTGTTTAGCTCGGAAATCGATGAACATGCTTGTAGAATGTATGAATTGAATTTTGGCAATAATCCCTATTGCGATATCACTAAATTAGACCCTGCCATCATTCCTGATTTTGATATTCTATGTGCAGGTTTTCCGTGCCAAGCATTATATTCCTTACGATTTAGATTTTCCGGGAAAAATTCAAAATGTAAATGTAAAAAATCATTCTTGGGTATCCTCAACGATGTAGAAGTGAACAATGTTGATCCCAATATATATTTAATAGCAATGCTTGCGTACAGCATAAAACGCAAAAAGGATAAGACTGTATTTTAGTTAACCCTATTCATAAAGAAACAACTGTAACAATTGACAAAATAATGAAATTGCTTCATAGCCATTTTTATTATCAGTATAGAAGTAGAGGAGCTTTTATTTTACCTGTTGTTGCACTCTATGGTGTTTATCAATGCATCGTTGAAGAATTAAAAGGTTTAGCGGTAAATCTCTAGATAAATTGGCTTCTCATCATAGTTGTGATAGAAGTAGTGGTGAGACAGGCGATATTGTTGTACGGAATAAGGATTCCTCTATCTATGAAGTTGTTGAGGTTAAATTTGACATCCCAATTACAGCAATTATGGTTTAGGATGCGTATAACAAAATCAAGGATAAACCAGTTCAAAGATATTATTTATTAAGTACTTCAGAGATATCTGATGAGGAAAGAGTGGGTATCGATGCTTCTATTTGCTCTATAACGAGAGGAACATGGATGCCAAATTATTGCCAATGGTGTGTTTCCGACTTTAAAGTATTATTTGAGATTGTTGGAAAATTCTGATTTATTTCTTAATAGATATATTGAAAATCTTAGTAATAATACTGAAATTAATTATGAGCATAAGTTAGCTTGGAACACCCTTTTGGAATCCTATAGAAACGATGAAAAATAATCTGAGGCTAATGCTAAAATCCAGAATTGGGCAACTGTTCTGAACTAGCTATCCTGTCTTGGTGAAACAGGTACTAAGGATAGCTAGGTATATCAGATAACTTTTTAAAAAGTGCTTAACAAAGTTTAACGCCGAATATCTCCTACATTGGGTGGATTGAGTCCTGTTCAGTACAGACTTAGCAGGGAACAATCTGAGTAATATATGTCCAGTTTTTTGTCCGCATCCCTTTATGAGTTGTAAGTGTTGTTAATTTTGTAGCTCAAGAACCAGGAAATTATTATGGCCTTATTAAGAAAAATAGAATTAGATAATTTAGGTTACGGTGATACTTGGAAATACTTTAAAAGTGCGGAGAGCGTCTTAAAAGCAATGCATATATACGATCTTCTTATTAAGGATTGTTTCGAAAAAAAACAGTCTAACTTTAATGATATCATATTTGGAAACAAAGAAATTCCTGAAGATGAGTGTTCACTTATACCTGGGGATAAGTTTGTTTTATGCAATGAAGAGATCCAACTGAGCTTTTTAGCGAATATGTATATAAATGCTTTTTTTCAGGAGTGTAGAAATTTTTTTGATTATGTTGCTCAAACATTGGTAGTTTTTTTTTCAGAGGACAATGTGAAAGTTAATAGTGTAGATTTTGCAGTACTAAAAAAGATTAAAATTAACAATGATGTCGTTGCAACATATGTTTCTGAAATATTTGAATCCGATGAGTTTAAGTATTTATGTGATTTTAATAATCTAACTAAGCATAATTATAATCTCGGTATTAGGATAAAAATGCAAGTAGCCGATTCAACTATAGGCGGTGATATTCCAAAATTTAAGAAAGAGTATAAGAATAAAACGAATAATTATAGTTCTGTAGATATTCAGAAGGCTATGGATACCATGTACAAATTTACAGATAAGGCCTTTGTACAACTTTGTAATTTGATTCATGAGTTTTGTGCTCACCATTCAAATTCGGCGTTTAGCCAAAATAATAATGATTAATATCGATGATATAACTGATAAAAAAGTTCTACGCCATGTTTCCAAAAATACGAACGCACTGCGTTTGCAATTGTCATTAACACACTATCTCTTTGCTTTTTAGCTGTTAGTAGCGACATCTAGGGAAGAGGGCCGCTCAGCATGGGCGAGTCGACGTCTATAGGGGAAGAGTTCTGAAATCTGATTAAAAAACATCATTAGGACTTCATCACTTAACTTCCAAATGTCTATTTGATGAGCAGTTGCACCAAATAATTAGCTATATTTTATTTATAGGTTTGACTCATAATTTCATAAATGATAACGTGCCTAAGTTGGTTCTGATATGTAAGCAGTGAGTTGGAATTTAACCTCAAATTAAACCAGTTATAATTTTTTTTCTTTACCACTTCTAACCAAAATACATTACCAAAAATTTTTTTGTAATTTCTGTTTTCGTCAGCCAAATTTTTTATCAACTTCAGAAATTTTTTGGGGATAA